>CAYYHU010000001.1:0-186039 GCA_964471865.1 uncultured Ilumatobacteraceae bacterium
GACACGATGCGAGACGGTCCCGCGGTGGTCGAGTCGACACTGGAGTCATCGCTACACGCTGCGACGCTGATCAATCCAGCCGCAAAGAGTGCGGCGCTACGACGGGTGAGCCGGTTCATGAAGATCCTCCGGTTTCCCGGTGGGATCTCGTCCCACCGGTTCGGGAGGACAAAGTTGGAAGCGTCGGGACGAGCCCGGTGCGATCCGCCCTTGCCTCGAGGGTTGGTCATCGCGCTCGAGCCAGGCGACCGGACTCGTCCCCTCGAAGGGGCTTCACCGTTGCGGGACAGTGCCGGGATTTCACCGGACTTCGCTGGACATCGAGCGAGGTGACCATAGCGCACCGCACCTACACTCCCAAGCCACATGGCAGCCGACGAGACACCTGAGGGTTCCGACCTGGACGACCCCCCGACCCAGGATCCCCGACCGGACTCGCTACGGCGGGCGCCGTCGCTGGTGGTTCTCAACACCGGTGACGGCAAGGGCAAGAGCACCGCCGGATTCGGCATGATGCTTCGTGGCTTGGCCGCTCAGTGGCCGGTGGCGGTCGTGCAGTTCATCAAAAGCGGCGACTGGAAAGTCGGCGAGGAGACCCTCGGGCGCCAGTTGGGGGCTGACTGGTACGCCCTGGGAGAGGGCTTCACCTGGGATTCGGAGAACCTCGACCATGATCGAGGTCTCGCCCAGCAGGCCTGGGACACCGCGGCCGGACTCATCGCCGCAGGGGATCACCGCCTGGTGCTGTTGGACGAAGTGACGTATCTGTGCACCTGGGGTTGGATCGACACCGATGAGGTAGTGGCGGCGATCCGCGCTCGACCCTCGCATGTGAACATCGTGATCACCGGACGCGATGCTCCCGAGGCGCTCATCGATATCGCCGACACGGTGACGGAGATGCGCGAGATCAAACACGCCTACCGATCGGGTATCGCCGCCATGCGCGGTCTCGACTACTGATGCTCACCTTCCTCGTCGGTGGTGCCCGCAGCGGGAAGAGCCGCCTGGCGGTCGAACTCGGTCGCCGACATTGCGGCCCCGTGGTCGTACTCGCCACGGCTGAACCCTTCGATGCCGATCTGGCCGCGAGGATCGCCGCCCATCGCGCCGAGCGACCACCCTGGCCGACGCATGAGGTACCCCTCGATCTGGCCGCGACGATGGCGACGATCGATGATGACACCCTCATCATCGTGGACTGTCTCACCGTATGGATGGGCAATCTGTTCCACCATCATCACGATGACGACCAGCGACACCTCGCTGTGGACGCGTTCGTGGAGGTCCTCGCGGCGCGTGGCGAGCGACAGGCACCCAGCGTCGTGGTCTCCAATGAGGTCGGTATGGGACTGATCCCCGACACCGACCTCGGGCGCCGCTATCGGGACGAACTCGGCCGGCTGAATCAACGGGTCGCGGCGACGGCCGATCACACTCTGCTGCTCGTCGCCGGACGTGCCATGGCTCTAGCTGATCCCCTCGCCCTGCTCACCGAGGCGAGTCCCGCTCCAGTCGAGATGGCTCCGATTCCCGACGCGAGTGAGTCGTGACCCGCCCGATGACGATCTGGTGGCGCGATGCCCTCGAACATCTCCGCGCCGGCGACGAGGCAGCGGCCGCCGCCGTCGCAGTACGCGCCCGGGAGGTTCTGCGACCGACGGGAGCGTTCGCTCGACTCGATGACGTCGCGGTGCACATGGCGAGATGGCAGCGGCGCGCCGACCCTGGGGTTCGGCGAGCGGTCGGGGTGGTGTTCGCGGCCGATCATGGCGTCGCGGTATCGGGTGAGGTCAGTGCGTATCCGACCACGGTGACCGCGGCGATGATGGAGGCGTTCTCTCAGGCTCGTTCCACGGTCAATGCGCTCGCGCGAATCGCCGGGGTCGACATGCGCGTCGTGGACGTCGGGGTCGGTCGCCCCACTGGGGATCTCCGCCATGAACCCGCACTGACCCCTGAACGTTTCGACGAAGCCATCGAGGCTGGCCGCCGAGCCATCGACGATCTCGACGCCGATCTCGTCGTCATCGGTGAGATGGGTATCGGCAACACGACTCCGGCCGCCGCGATCTGTACCGCGCTCGATCCCGAACACCGAGTCGAGCTCTGGGTGGGACGGGGCACCGGAGTCGATGACGAGGGACTGGCGCGCAAACGAGCCGCCGTGACCGCAGGCCTCACCCGCTGCCGAGACCTCGAGGACCCCTTGGAGATCCTGCGCGAGCTCGGAGGTGCCGAACTCGCCGCCATGGCCGCGGCCATCACCGCAGCCCGCCAGCGCTCGATACCGGTGCTGCTCGACGGTTTCGTGGTTTCCGCTGCCGCTGCGGTGCTGTGCGCTCTGGACTCGGACGCGCTCGCGCATTGTCTCGCCGGTCATGTCTCCGCCGAAGCCGGTCACCGCCGTCTCCTCGAACGACTCGGACTCGAACCGCTTCTCGATCTCGGTCTTCGGCTGGGCGAGGGGTCCGGAGCGATGGCTGCGGTTCCCCTCGTCGCGATGGCCACCGCAGCCGTGGTGGAGGTTCCCACGTTCGGGGAATGGTTCTCATGACCTTCCCGTCGCCCCGAGCGGGTTGGCCTCCCTGGGGTCTGCTCGCCACCGTGCAGTTCCTCACTCGAATCCCGATCCGTTTGCGCTCCGCGCCCGAGATGGAACGCCTTCCCGTGTGGTTTCCCGTCGCGGGTGCCGTGATCGGTCTTCTCGCTGGAGGTGTGGGGGCGTTGACCGCATGGGCGACGACGCCCCTGTTGGGAGCCGCGATGGCGGTCACGGCCTCGTTGATGATCACGGGAGCGTTTCACGAAGACGGCCTCGGCGACATCGCTGACGCGTTCGGAGGCGGCCAGACCGTCGAGCGGCGCCTCGAGATCATGAAGGACTCCCGACACGGGACCTACGGGGTGGCCGCCATCACCGCGTCGATTCTGGTCCGCGTCGCCGCGTTGGCGGCGCTCGAGGATCCCTGGACTCTTCTCGGAGTCGTCGTCGCTGCCCACGTGCTGGCACGAGGTGCCGCCGTGGTCCTCATGGCCAGTGCGCCCCTGGCGCGCCATGACGGTCTCGGCGCCGACTACGGACAGTCCACGACGCCTCGGCGAGGACTCACCGCGGCGCTGGGGGCCGTGATCCTGGCCGGGACCTGTGTGGGGTGGTGGGTGGCGCCGTTGGCTCTCGGCGCCCTCGTGGCGATCACGGCGACGGGCATCCTGGCCGTGCGCAAGATCCAGGGGATCTCCGGTGACGTCCTGGGAGCGTCCGAGCAGGTGGCCGAAGGGCTCGTCATGATCGTCGCAGCCGGCCTCGCCGGCCATCACACACTGTGGTGGGTGTGACGACTCGACCTGCTCAGCGGTGAGCCATGGCCGTCACGATGCGTTCCAACATCGCCGCCGAGGTCGCAAAGTTCAACCGAACGAATCCGTCACCGCCAGGTCCGAAATCGGGACCCGGAGACAGATCGACTCGAGACCGGCCGCGTTCCTCGCGCCGCCAGTACTCACTGGGATCCGGTCCGAGATCCAGAGCGCGACAATCCAACCACCCCAAGTACGTGGCCTCGGGAATCGAGTAACCGACCTCGGGGAGATGGGTCGCGAGGAGATCGGCGAGGTGATGGCGCTGAGCATCGAGATGGACCAGCACCGCATCGGCCCAGTCCTGGGCTTCGGGTTCGGTCCAGGCGGTGAGCGCTCCGGTGACCCCGGCGAGGTTCGCCGCTCCGAGCAGGTGATCGGGAAGCCGAGCGAGGCGTTCCCGCAACCACCCCGGTCCGATATGGGCCACGGCGTAGCGAAGTCCCGCCAGATTGAACGTCTTGGAGGGACTGTTCAACGTGACCGTGCGCTGGGCCGCATCGGCATCGAGAGCGGCCATGGGTGTATGGGACCGGGGCGCATAGGTGAGGTCGGCATGGATCTCATCGGAGATGATCACGAGGTCATGGCGTCGAGCGAGATCCGCGAGCGCTGTCAGTTCGTCGCGGTCGAAGACCCGACCCGTCGGATTGTGGGGATGGCACAACAACAACACCCGGGCCCGGGCCCCGTCGAGACGGCTCTCGAGTTCGTCGAGATCGAAACTCACCTGCCGATCGGTTCCCGATCCCGAGAATCGGGCCGGGAGATCGATGCGGTGACATCCCGCTTGGTCGATCGCGTCCAGCATCGGCGGATACGTGGGGGTGTGCACGATGACCCCGTCACCGGGTTCGGTGGCGAGATAGAGCACCAACTGGATCCCTTGGACGACATCGCACAATTCGACGATCTCGGTGCGATCGCCGATCTCCCATCCCCAACGATCCCGAGCCCGCTCGATGAAGGCATCACGAACCGGTGTCGATCCCCGAGGGGGCGGCCAGTGCGGATACCCGACATCGCCACGTCCGATGAGTTCGTGAAGACGCCGCCTGATGATGCCCGCCGGAGGCACGTCCATATCGGCCACCCACGCCGCGATGGCCCCCGGTGTGCGCTGCCATTTCACGCCCCGGCGACGTCCGAGGCGTTCCAGGGACGCGTCATCGCCTCCGATCGCATCGAAGGGCGAACCGGTCATCGGTGTCGATCCTCAGACGTTGCGATCGTCACGACCGGGCGACCAGATCGGCGAGACGGTTGATGCCTTCGACGAGGTCCTCATCCCCCAACGCGAAGGAGAACCGGGCATAGCCCGGGGTTCCGAAGGCCTCACCGGGAACGAACGCGACTTTGGCTTCTGACAGCACCAGATCGGCCAGTTCGAGCGATGTCGACGCGCTGTGGCCGGCGAGTGGACGACCCAAGAGGCCCGACACGTTGGGATAGCAGTAGAAGGCTCCCTGAGGCTCGAGACAACTCACTCCCGGAATCGCGGACAGCATCTCGTGCATGAGCCGTCCTCGACGTTCGAAGGCACTGCGCATCATCTCGACCGCGGTGAGATCGCCCGCCACCGCGGCGAGCGCGGCGCGTTGGGCCACATTGGATACGTTCGAGGTGGCATGACTTTGGAAGTTGATCGCCGCTTTGGTGACATCGGCGGGTCCGATCATCCAACCGACGCGCCATCCTGTCATCGCGTAGGTCTTGGCGACGCCGTTGACCACGATGCACTGCTCGGCGAGATCGGGGACCAGCGTCGGCATGGACGCGAAACGATGCGGGCCGTAGGTGAGGTGTTCGTAGATCTCATCGGTGATCACCCAGACGCCCCGCTCCACGGCCCAGCGACCGATCGCTGCGACCTCCTCAGGCGGGTACACCGAACCCGACGGATTGTCGGGCGAGACGAACAGCAACACTTTGGTGCGCGGCGTCCAAGCGGCCTCGAGTTGTTCCACCGTCACCCGAAAGCCGGTCTCTTCATCGGTGTCGATGACCACCGGTACGCCGCCGGCCAAGGTGATCGCCTCGGGATAGGTCGTCCAGTACGGGGCCGGACAGATCACCTCGTCGCCGGGATCGCACAGCACGGCGAACGCCGTGTACACCGCGTGCTTACCCCCATTGGTCACAAGGACCTGAGATCCCTGACACTCCCAACCCGAATCGCGCAGAGTTTTCGCCGCGATCGCATCGCGCAACTCGGGCAACCCGGCCGCTGGGGTGTAGCGATGATTCTTGGGGTCCCGACAGGCCGCGACGGCGGCCTCGACGATGTGTTCAGGGGTTGGGAAATCGGGTTCGCCCGCCCCGAAACCGATGACGTTCTCTCCTTGGGCCTTGAGCGCTTTGGCCTTGGCATCCACGGCCAAAGTGGCCGATTCGGCGATCGCGGCGAGGCGGGCGGAGACACGACGTTGGGGGGCGGTCGACATGGGTGACATGCTGTCACAGTGAACCCCACCTCCCCTACGCCATCGGACCTGCTCCCCGCCGAGATCCTCCCGAGTGATGGACGCTTCGGATGTGGCCCATCCAAGGTTCGGCCCGAACAGATCAGTGCTCTCGCGGCCGATGCCAGCACCTATCTGGGGACCTCACATCGCCAGAACCGTGTGAAGTCGGTGGTCGGTTCGGTACGCGAAGGGCTCCAGTCCCTGTTCGGTCTCCCTGCGGACTGGGAGATCGTGCTCGGCAACGGCGGTTCGACAGTGTTTTGGGACGTGGCCTGTTTCGGACTGATCGAGCACTGCAGTGAACACCTGGTGTTCGGTGAGTTCTCCTCGAAGTTCGCCGAGGCCGCCACCGCTGCGCCTCAACTTCGCGATCCGGTCGTGCTCGAGGCCCCCTACGGCGATCATCCCTACGCCGTGGCCGAACCCGAGGTCGATGTGTACGCGTACACCCACAACGAGACCTCCACGGGAGTGATGATGCCCCTCGTGCGCCCGAGCGGCGCTCGCGAGGATGCACTCGTGGTGGTGGACGCGACCTCGGCTGCCGGCGGTCTGCGCTTTGACCCCTCCGAGATCGACGTGTACTACTTCGCCCCTCAGAAATGCTTCGCGAGCGATGGTGGGCTCTTCATCGCCGCCTGCTCACCCGCGGCGGTGCAACGCATCGAGAAGATCTCGGCCTCGGGTCGGTGGATCCCGGCCTCGCTGGATCTGTCGATCGCCTTGAGCAACTCGCGTCAGAACCAGACCTACAACACCCCTGCGCTCGCCACGCTTCATCTGCTCGACTCCCAGATCCGCTGGATGCTCGAACACGGGGGCCTCGACTGGTGCGCCACCCGATGCGCGACCTCCTCGGGACAGCTCTACGACTGGGCCGAGGCTCATCCGCTGGCAAGCCCCTTTGTCAGCGATCCGGCCAAGCGTTCCCATGTCGTCGCGACGATCGATCTCCTCGAACCCGATCAGGGCGGCGTTTCGGCCACGGCCGTGTCGGCGCTGCTGCGCGATCACGGCATCGTGGACACCGAGAGCTACAGGAAACTGGGGCGCAACCAGTTGCGTATCGGAACCTTCCCAGCGGTGGAACCCGATGACATCGCGGCGCTCATCGTCTGTCTCGATCGCGTCATCGATCATCTTCGGGGCTGATCCCGCCGGAACCACCCGGTCGTGATCTCGCATCGACCGTCCCGATGGGGCCAAGAAGCTCACCGCTAGGGTGGACCCGTGCAGGTGGCGGACGTGCTGTCGGGAGCCTGGGACGCGATCGGTCCGGTGAATCGCCCGGTGATGGTGCTCGCGCTCGAAGGGCTCTTCGACGTCGCCGAGGCCGCTACGGGGGCTTTGGATCGCCTCGTATCGGGACGACCCAGTGTGCGCGTGGCCGAGATCGATCCCGATCCGTTCTTCGATTTCACCCAGCAGCGACCCCAGACCCAGCTCGACGCCAATGGTGAACGCGAGATCCTCTGGCCGAGCAATGGCGTCGACATCGTGCGCTTCGCGGGAGCAGCTCACGACCTCGTCATCATCGTCGGCGTGGAACCGCATCTGCGATGGGGGCTCTTCGTGGACTGCCTCGTCGAAATCGCCCGGCGCACCGACTGTGAGTTGGTCGTCACGTTGGGAGCCGTTGCCGATGCCGTACCCCACACCCGGGTCCCTCAGGTCGTTGCGTCGACGACCCATGAGGATCTCGCCCGCCGTCTGGGATTGTCACCTCCGCGGTATCAGGGCCCTACCGGCGTGGTCGGGGTTCTCCAGGAACGCCTCGATGCCGCGGGGATCCCCGGGGTGTCGCTGCGTGCCCCGGTTCCGCATTATCTGATCGGGGCGGCCCAGCCCCAAGCCTCAGCGGCGCTACTACGCCACCTCGAACACGTGCTCGCGGTACCCACCGATGCCGCCCGTCTCGATGGGGAGATCGCGCGGTGGCGCGAACTCCATGACGCAGCGGTCGCCGAGGATCCTCAAGCGGTGGCATTCGTGCGCATGCTCGAAGCCGATTACGACCGTCGGACCGAGGCCTCGCTCCCCTCGGGCGACGATCTCGCTGCGGCCTTCGAAGCCTTTCTCGCCGAACAGCGCCCGACGAACCCCGACGAGTCGAAGCCGACCTCCAAGTTCGAGGGCGATGCCGACGAGCGCGACAACGGCCATGACGATGGCGACGACGAGTGTCGCGACGAGATGGGGTCCTGAGAGACTCAGGCGCTTCGAGCAGCCGCGAAACCGGCGTCGAGATCGGCGAGGATGTCCTCGATCGATTCGAGTCCGACACTCAAGCGGATGAGCCCGGGTGAGACACCTGAAGCGCTCTGCTCCTCGGGGGTCAACTGGCTGTGGGTGGTGCTCGCTGGATGGATCACCAGGCTGCGGACATCGCCGATGTTGGCGACGTGACTGTGCAGCTCGAGCCCTCCGACGAAGCGCTGACCGACCTCGAGACCACCGTCGATCTCGAAGGCCAGAATCGAGCCATAACCGCGACCGCCGCCGTAGCGGGTGGCGCGCTCGTGATACGGACTCGTCGCGAGTCCGGCATAGTTCACCGATCGCACCTGATCATGGCCAGCGAGATATTCCGCGACGCGTTGGGCGTTCTGGAAATGACGTTCCATCCGCAACGACAAGGTCTCGATGCCCTGCAGGATCATGAACGCGTTGAAGGGCGAGATCGCCATCCCGAGGTCTCGCAACATCTGCACCCGAGCCTTGAGGATGTAGGACCCCGCACCCAGAGCCGGCCAGTATGCGAGCCCGTGATAACTCGGATCGGGTTCGGTGAAGTTCGGGAACCGGCCCGAGGCCGAAAAGTCGAACGTGCCACCATCCACGATCGCACCTGCGATCGAGGTCCCATGGCCCCCCATGAACTTCGTCAGGCTGTGCACCACGATGTCGGCTCCCCATTCGAGGGGCCGAATCAGATACGGCGTGGGCACCGTGTTGTCCACGATCAAGGGCACACCGTGGGCATGGGCCACCCCGGCGACCCCTTCGATGTCGAGAACGTCGTTGTTCGGGTTCGGTAGGACTTCGCCATAGAAGGCCTTGGTGGTGTCGCGCACCGCCCGAGCCCACTGATCCAGATCATGGGGATCCTCGACGAAGGTGACCTCGATACCCATCTTGGGCAAGGTGTGATGGAAGAGGTTGTAGGTCCCGCCGTAGAGAGACGGGGACGCCACGACATGATCGCCAGCCTCGGCGAGGGTCAGGATCGCGAGGGTTTCAGCCGCCTGCCCCGAGGCCACCGCCAGAGTGCCCGGAAGACCGATCGCTGTCGTGCATCCCCCTTCGAGAGCGTTGACCCGGGCTTCGAGAGCGGCCTGGGTCGGATTCATGATCCGGGTGTAGATGTTGCCGACCTCGGCGAGAGCGAAGAGGTTGGCCGCATGCTCGGCATCACGGAACTCGAAACTCGTCGTCTGGTAGATCGGAACCGCCCGCGCCCCCGTGGTCGGATCAGGCTCTCCTCCGACATGGATCTGACGGGTTTCGAAACCCCACTGTGACTGGCTCATGGCGACAGGTCCTCCTGGTGACGGTGCGAGCCGAGACGCTACGAGACGAAAGTTGACCAGTCAAGTCGGGAATTAGAGCCGAAGGTGAAGTCGAGGCTCGGACTCTCAACTCCGACTCGCCGACCCCACTGCCGATGCGACCACGCCACCGGCCCGACGCAGACGGCGAGCCGCGATCGCCGCGATCACTCCGACGATCACCGAGAATCCGGTCACGACGCCCAGACCGTCACCGATCGCGTCACCGGTTTCAGCATCGAGCGTCGCGGCGGACTCGCTCGATCCCTCCGACAAGGCCTCGCGCACCGCCTCCACATCGCCGATCTGGGCTCCCACGACGCCAAGGAGGATGGCACCTCCGATTGCTACCGAGAACGTGATCGCCACCGTGCGCACGAACTGATGCGTGCTCGTCACCCGTCCCATCTCCTCGGGGGCGCTGACCGACTGCATGAGGGTCAGCCCGGCTGTGGAAGTCAGTCCGATCGCGACTCCCATGAGACCAAACGCCGTGAAAATCCCCACTAAAGGCCCGTCGAACGCGATGCCGAGGCCCGCCAAGGCGGCCGCCACGGGCATCAACGAGGTCCCGATCACCGCGGCGCGCGCCTCACCCCACCGCGACGCGTTACGACTGAACACGAACGCCCCCACGGTCCATCCCACCGTCAAGAACACCAACGAGAACGCCGCGAAGGCCTCGGAGCGATCGCGAGCGATACGGACATAGAGCGGGAGGTAGTTGTCAGCCGCGAGTCCGGCGACGAGCACCGCAGCCGTGGTGACATGGATCCACACCAACGGCGAATCCCGAAGATGTGAACGCCTCACGACTGGATCAGCGATACGTCCGGCTCGGCGCCATGACGCCACCACGGCGATGACGGCCACGATTCCCGCGATGATGACCGCAGGCCATCGACGAGCGATCTCAGAGACCGCGACCAGCGAGGCCGCAACCAGCAGCGCCCACCAACCGACACCGATCGCGTCGATTCTGATGCGTTGGGGACGAGACCGGGTGGAGGGCAACGACGACCATCCCGCGAGGATCGCGACTGCGGTGAGAGGCAACTGGATCGCGAACACCCATCGCCACGTCGCCACCGACAACACGAGCCCGGCGATGGCTGGACCCCCGAAACCCATGAGCCCCCACACCATCGAGTTGGCCGCAAATGCTCGGGGCCGCAACGACGCCGGATAGGCCAGACCGACCGAGGCCAGAGCCACGGCGATGACGAGACCGCCTCCCAGACCCTGCAGGGCGCGTGCGACGACGAGTGCCGGCATCGTCGGAGCCACCGCGGCTGCGGCACTGGTGATGAGGAACCAGAGCCCTGTCACCCGAAAGGTGCGTCGCACCCCGATCGCATCGATGACCGGACCCGCCACGACCACCGCTATGGCCGAGGTACCCAGATACGCGGTCACCACCCAGGGCAGCCAAGCGACAGCGCCGAGATCCTCAGCGACATCGGGAAGTGCCGCCACCACCCCGAGACCGTCGAACGCGGCAAGCGCGACCACCGTCAGGTTCGCCAAGGTCACAGCACCATGGCGCCGAGACCACAATCCGCCCCCGGCCGCAGGCTCGGGGGCGGATTCGTGGGATACGGATTCGGTCAGATCAGCCGCCCGATGCGTCGGCGACTTTGGTCTTGCCCGCCGAGATCCAGGGCATCATCGAACGAAGGCGGCCCCCGACGTCTTCGATCGGATGCGCCTTGCCCTGTTCCTGGAGCCGCTTGTAGTTGGCGCGACCGGATTCGCTCTCCGCGATCCACTCATCAGCGAACTGACCCGACTGGATCTCGCCGAGGATGGCGCGCATCTCCGCTTTGGTGGCGTCGGTGATGATGCGAGGGCCACGGGTGAGATCCCCGTATTCGGCGGTGTCCGAAATCGAATACCGCATACCCGCGATCCCTTCCTCGTACATGAGGTCGACGATCAGCTTCACCTCGTGGAGACATTCGAAATAGGCCATCTCAGGCGCGTATCCGGCTTCGACCAGCGTTTCGAATCCGGCCTGGACGAGCGCGGTGAGGCCACCACACAACACGACCTGCTCACCGAAGAGATCGGTTTCGGTCTCCTCGGGGAAGGTGGTCTCGATCACACCGGCGCGGGTGCCACCGATCGCATCGGCATACGACATGGCCACCGCCTTGGCCTGGCCGGTGGCATCGGCAGCGACCGCGATGAGAGCGGGGACTCCGCCGCCCTCGGTATAGGTGCGCCGTACCAGATGGCCGGGACCCTTGGGGGCGATCATGATCACGTCACAACCCTCGGGAGCCGCGATCCGTCCGAAGCGAACGTTGAAGCCATGAGCGAACGCAATGGCCTTGCCCGGGGTCATATGAGGAGCGATGTGCTCGTCGAAGATCCGCTTCTGCTCGGTGTCGGGAGCCAGGATCATGATGACGTCGGCATAGGCCGAGGCATCGTCGATCGACATGACCCGCAGACCCTGGGAGGCGGCCTTGGCCGCCGAGGAGGATCCCTCGCGCAGACCGACCACCACGTCGACACCGGAGTCCTTGAGGTTCAGCGCATGCGCATGACCCTGGGATCCGTAGCCGATGATGGCCACCTTCTTGTTGCGGATCAACGAGGGATCTGCATCGGCCTCGTAGTACACGTTCGCTGCCATCAACTTGCCTTTCTGGTGGTGGTCCGGGTGCGGGTATCGCGTTCGAGACGCGGCAGCGCGACCCGGCCGGTGCGCTGCAGTTCGATGATCGAATGGGCTCGGAGGAGATCCTCGAAGTCGTCGAGTTTGTCAGGGTGACCGTCCAAGGACACCGTGATCGCGTCGGTTCCGACCGCGAGGATCTTGCCTTCGAAGATATTGGTCAACTCGACGATCTGACCGCGTGACTCCGCGGAGACCGACAGGGTGGCGAGCAACAGTTCCCGCTCCACCGACCGGCGAGGGTCCAACTCGGAGATCTTCACGACGTCGATCAACTTGAACAACTGTTTCGTGATCTGCTCGAGCGGCGTCGAGGCGACGTCCACCACGATGGTGATGCGCGACTGGGCCGGATCCTCGGTCGGAGCGACCGCCAGACTGAAGATGTTGAAGCCGCGCCGAGCGAACAGCGACGCGACCCGGGCGAGAACGCCGGGCCGGTTCTGCACGAGCACCGACAAGATGTGATGCGGCGGATTCGTGAGCGGGGCCGGCACGATCGCGGTCATCGCAGCGCGTCCTTCCGATGGGCTTGGGAGGCCGGGAGAATGATGTCGTCGTTGCTCTGGCCCGCAGGGACCATCGGGAACACCTTCTCCCCGGCGTCCACGCGGAACTCGACCACCACGGGTCGATCATCGATCGAGTTGGCCTTGTCCACGGCGGCCTGGGCCTCCTCGGGACTTTCGACGCGGATACCCACACAGCCCATCGCTTCGGCCCACTTGACGAAGTCGGGTAGATCCGGTGAGAGATAGACCTCGGAGTAGCGCTCCTCGTAGAACATCTCCTGCCACTGGCGCACCATGCCGAGATAGGAGTTGTTGAGGATCCCGACCTTGATCGGAATCCGCTCGGTGGCGGCCGTGACCAGTTCCTGAGCGGTCATCTGGAAACACCCGTCCCCGTCGATCGCCCACACCGTCGAGCCGGGCTTACCGACTTTGGCGCCGATCGCAGCAGGAACCGAGAACCCCATGGTTCCAAGCCCACCCGAGTTCACCCAGGTATAGGGCTCGTTGAAATGCCAATACTGCGAGGACCACATCTGATGCTGGCCCACGCCTGACACCAGGATCGTTCCCTCAGGAGCCGAGTCCCGAAGAACCTCGAGACAGAACTGGGGCTTGAGCGCCTCGCCGGGTTCGGAGGGTTCGTAGCTGTAGGGGAACTGTTCCTGCCATCCGCTGATCCGACTCCGCCACGCCGAGGTGTCGGCCTGGGTGGCCCCCGAGGCCATCAGGTCCCGCAACGCGATGATGATCTCCTCGATGACGAGTCGACAATCGCCCACGATGGGAACGTCGGGTCGACGAACCTTGCCTTGCTCGGCCGGATCGATGTCGACGTGGATGACCTTGGCCTCAGGGGCGAAACTCGAGACCTTGCCGGTGATGCGGTCGTCGAAGCGAGCCCCGAGCGTGATCAAGAGATCCGACTTCTGAAGCGCGGTCACGGCGGTGGCATTGCCATGCATGCCCGGCATTCCCAGACACAGTGGATGATTGTCGGGGAACGCGCCTCGAGCCATCAGCGTGGTGACGACGTGGATCTGGGTCATCTCGGCGAGTTCGCGTAACGCCTCGGCGGCGCGAGCCTTGAGGATGCCTCCGCCGACGTAGAGCACAGGACGCTCCGCCGCGAGGATCATCCGAGCCGCTTCTTTGATCATGCGGGGATGACCCTTGGTCGTGGGCCGATATCCCGGCAGGGAGTCGTAGACCTCGGCGTCGGTGGGCCAATGCCATTCCATCGAGGCTTGCAAGATGTCCTTGGGCACATCCACGAGCACCGGACCCGGACGGCCAGTCGTCGCTATGTGGAAGGCCTGACGAATCGCGAGGGGCAGTTCCTCGGGCGTCATGACGAGCTCGTTGTGCTTGGTCGCCGACCGCGTGATTCCGACGGTGTCGCATTCCTGGAAGGCATCGGTTCCAATCGCCGCGGTTCCGACCTGGCCGGTGATGCACACCATCGGAATCGAATCCATGTAGGCATCCATCAGCGGCGTGACCATGTTGGTGGCGGCCGGACCGCTCGTGACCATGGCGACTCCGGGGCGGCCCGTCACATGGGCATACCCCTCGGCCATATGACCCGCACCCTGTTCGTGGCGCACGAGGATGTGACGGATCGAGGAATCGAGCAGCGGATCGTAGGCGGGGAGGATGCAGCCGCCAGGCAGGCCGAACACGACGTCGACCTGCTCCATTTCCAAAGCTCGGATGAGCGCCTGGGCACCGGTGATCTTCATGACATGGCTCCTTGGGGCGGAAGCGTACGGCGGGATGGGGACGGGGCGGAAAAACGAAGCGACCTCCCTTGCGGGAGGCCGGGGGCGCACAGGGATGCAGATCCGGTGCGCCGGTTCAGATACCTACGAGTTCGGGCGACGTGGACATCACCTCCGAAGTGTGCCACGCCCCCGCACGGACCGCAACCAGGATGGGGGCCGAGTCGCCGCTACGAGCTCAGAGAAACGTTCCGATCACGCCAGTAGGCACTCCGTCATGGCGTCGTTGATCACTCCGGGATCACATCACGCCTTGGAGCCGGGCGGCAGTGAGGGTGTTTTCGAGCAGACAGGCGATGGTCATGGGTCCGGTGCCTCCCGGCATGGGCGTGATCGCCCCCGCCACCTTCTCGACGGCATCGAAGTCGACGTCACCCACGATCCCGGCCTCGGAACGCGAAATACCGACATCGATGACGGTCGCCCCCGCTGACACATGATCGGCGGTGATCATCCGCGCCTGCCCCGCGGCGGCCACGATGATGTCGGCCGAGCGGCAGATCTCCACGAGGTCACCACTGCGACTGTGCGCCAGAGTCACCGTCGCATCGATCCCCTTTCGGGCCAGGAGCAATGCTGCGGGCAACCCCACCAGGCTCGAGCGCCCGATCACCACGGCGCGCCGGCCTGCAGTAGGGATCGCATGATGCTCGAGCAGTCGAAGAACGCCGAGCGGGGTGCAGGGCACCAGCCCGGGAGTCCCTCGAACGAGACGGCCCAGTGAGACCTCGGTGAGCCCGTCGACGTCTTTGTCCGCCGGGACATGCGCCAGGACCGCGTCGAAATCGAGGCCACCGGGAAGTGGACTCTGCACCAGGATCCCGTGCACTCCCGCATCGGCGGCCAGACCCGCCACGAGGTCTTCGACCTGGGCTTGGGATGCGGTGGCGGGAAGGGTCTCGTTACGCGAGATCATCCCCGCTTTCTCGGCTTGACGATGCTTGTTGCGCACATACACCTGGGAGGGACCGTCATCACCGACGAGCACTGTCGCCAGACACACCGGCGGCGAACCTGCAGCCTCGATCTCGGTGCGCAAACGGGCCACGATGCGATCTCGGAGCGCGTTGCCGTCCATCAGGATCGCTCCCGAGGGGGTCCGGGCTGCGGCGGGGTCAGAGGTGGTGCTCACAGCATCGATGGTACGACGTGGGAGTAGGGCGTAGCCTGTTGCGCGCCCTCCCTCCGTGGAGCTACGACAACGATGGGTGTGCCCAACCGGGCGCCCGCAGGAGAACTCATGACCACTCCGACTCCCCAGATCGCACCCGCTGACGGCCGCCTCGGCGTGCTCGTCGTCGGTCTCGGCGCCGTGTCTTCGACACTCATCGCCGGGGTCGAGCTCGCGAAGCGCGGTCTTGCCGCCCCGATCGGATCGCTTGCCCAACTCGACACGATCCGACTCGGCAAGCGCACTGAGGGCCGCAATCCGGCGATCAGGGACTTCGTTCCTCTCACCCCCCTGGACGATCTCGTCTTTGGCGCCTGGGATCCGTTCCCCGACGACGCCTATGTCGCTGCGACCCGCGCCGGAGTGCTCGAAGGCCCCAAGCACATCGAGGCGATCGCGGACGCACTGCGGGATGTTCGCCCGATGCCTGCAGCCTTCGACCGCCGGTACGTGAAGAACATCGATGCCGACAACGTTCTGGGAACGGTGTCCAAGCGAGCGATGCTCGAAGCGATCCGCGCCGATATCAACCGGTTCCGTGAGGAGAAGAAGGTCGAACGGGTCGTCATGATCTGGGCGGCATCCACCGAGGTGTTCATCGAGCCCGGCCCCGCCCACCTCGATCTCGAATCCTTCGAAAAGGCCATCGACGCAGATGATCCTTCGATCGCGCCGTCGATGCTCTACGCCTATGCCGCCATTCTCGAAGGCGTCCCCTTCGCGAATGGAGCACCGAATCTGTGCGTGGACACCCCGGTGTTGCGCCAGCTCGCCACCGAACGGGGGGTGCCGATCAGCGGTAAGGACTTCAAGACCGGTCAGACCCTCGTCAAGACCGTCCTCGCCCCGATGATCAAGGCCCGCATGCTCGGGCTGTCCGGCTGGTACTCGACCAACATCCTCGGCAACCGGGACGGGGAGGTCCTCGACGATCCCGAGAGCTTCAAGACCAAAGAAGAGTCCAAGCTCGGTGTCCTCGAACACATCCTGCAGCCCGATCGCTTCCCCGAGTTGTACGGCAACGTGTTCCACAAGGTGCGGATCAACTACTACCCGCCCCGAGGCGACAACAAAGAGGGCTGGGACAACATCGACATCTTCGGATGGTTGGGGTATCCGATGCAGATCAAGGTCGACTTCTTGTGTCGAGATTCGATCCTGGCCGCTCCCCTCGCCCTCGACTTGGTGCTGTTCTCCGACCTCGCTCATCGAGCCGGGCTCGGCGGTATCCAGGAATGGCTGAGCTTCTACTACAAGAGCCCTCAGGTCGCTCCCGGTCTGTATCCCGAACACGATCTGTTCATCCAGCTCTCGAAGTTGAAGAACACGCTGCGCTGGATGATGGGTGAGGACCAGATCACCCATCTCGGCCGCGAGTACTACGACGAGGCCTGAGCCCTCGCGCTCGCGTCATGGCGCGTCGAGGTTGGAACCCATCGTCCTGGGTGGGCCTGAGCCCCAACGGGATCGGACAGCAAAAACCGAATCATTACGGCGACATGGTCAAGGTCGCTCTCGGTGTGCGCCACGCGCCGGCCAAAGCCCTCAAGATCCTCACCCAAGGGGTCTGTGATGGCTGTGCTCTGGGCGTGGCCGGTCTTCATGACTGGACGCTGGACGGGGTGCATCTGTGCACGACCCGATTGAAGTTGCTCGAGACCAACGTCGCGGAGCCCTTCGATCACAACGTGTTGTCCGATGTCTCGTGGCTGTCTCATCTGAGTGCGAAGGATCTGCGCGAGATGGGACGTCTCGCGTATCCGATGCGGCGACGCCGTGGCGAGGCCGGGTTCACCCGGATCACCTGGGATGAGGCCCTCGACACGATCGCTACACGGACTGCCGAGGCGGGTGGGGATCGCTGCGCGTGGTACCTGACCAGTCGTGGTCTCACCAACGAGGTCTATTACACCGCCGGGAAGGCGGCGAGGGCCTTGGGTATCGCGTCGATCGATTCGGCCGCTCGCACCTGCCATGCACCCTCGACAGTGGGGCTCAAGGCCACGATCGGTGAAGCCGCTGCGACCTGCAGCCTCGCAGATGTCCTCGAAACCGATCTCGTGGTGCTGTGGGGAGCCAACGTCGCCAACAACCAGCCGGTGTTCACCAAGTACCTGTACCTCGCCAAGCAGCGAGGGGCGAAAGTCGTGGTGATCAACCCGTATCTCGAACCGGGCCTCGAGCGGTACTGGGTGCCGTCGAATCTCGAATCTGCCCTCTTCGGAACGAAGTTGTGCGATCTTCATCTCCCGGTACGTCCCGAAGGTGACGTGGCGCTCGCCAACGCGATTCTCAAGCGGCTCCTCGAACGCGATCTCGTCGATCGGGACTTCATCGAGGCCCACACCGAAGGTTTCGAGGACCTGATCGCACTTCTCGACTCGCTCGACCTGGACGATCTCGTCACCGTCTGTGGTGTGGATCTCGCCACCATCGACGCATTCGTCGACCTCTATGGCTCCGCGCGAGGAGCGATTCTCATCTGGAGCATGGGCATCACTCAGCACACCCATGGCGTCGAAGGGGTTCAGGCGATCGTCAATCTGGGGCTCGCTTGCGGCAACGTCGGACGCGACGGTGCAGGGCTCATGCCGATTCGCGGCCACTCCGGCGTGCAAGGAGGCGCCGAGATGGGGGCCTACGCCACGGCATTCCCCGGAGGAGTGACGATCGATGAGGCCACGGCCCGGGATCTCGGTGACCGATGGGGGTTCGAGGTGCCGGCAACGCCAGGGCTCACCGCCCCCGAAATCGTCGAAGCCGCCGGGGCTGGGGACCTCGACGTGCTCTGGTGCGATGGTTCGAACCTGTTGGAGGTTCTCCCCGATGCCGCCGGGGTCGCTCGCGCTCTGTCCCGGGTCCCACTGCGGGTTCATTCCGACATCGTGCTCAGTCCCCAGATGTTCGTCGAGGGTGAGGACGTGATCCTGTTGCCGATGGCCACCCGCTACGAACAAGAGGGTGGCGGCACCTCGACCACCACCGAACGCCAGATCGCGTTCAGTCCTCAGGTGATCGATCCCCCCGGTGAGGCGCGCAGCGAATGGCGGGTGTTTTCCGAGATCGCTCGGCTGACGCGTCCGGATCTCACCTCGGCCTTCGACTGGCCCACCAACGCCGAGCTACGTCGTGAGATCGCCGAGGTCGTACCGCGCTATGCGGGTATCGAACATCTGTCGGCCACCGGTGATGCGGTCCAATACGGCGGACGCCACCTATGCGCCGGCGGCGACTTTCCGACACCATCGGGGCGCGGCCGTTTCAGCGCCGTGGATGTTCGGCCCCAAGAGCTCGGACCCGGGGAGTTCTTTTGTTCGAACCGCCGGGGCCGCCAGTTCAACACGATGCTGTTCTCCTCCACCGACCCGCTGACGGGCGCCTCTCGCGACGCGGTGTATATCGACCACCGCGATGCCGCCGAGCTGGGTGTGCGCGACGGGGACCGGCTCCGGTTGCGCAGTGACCACGGCACCTTCGACGGGCGCGCCAAGTTGGTGGCGCTGGCGGCGCGCAGCGTTCAGGTCCACTGGCCTGAAGGCAACGCCCTCATCGATCCCACCGCCCGTGACCCTCGCTCGAAGGTGCCCGACTACAACGCCGTGGTGAGGATCGAACGCCTGGCCTGAGATCCCCCTAGCCTGGAAACCATGGTCTCGGTGAGCTCATCCCGTGTCCGTTCCGGTCTCCACCCCGGCATCGCCGCCATCGTCGATCTCGTGGCGGTCGTGGCATTCGTATCCCTCGGTCGCCGCAATCATGCCGAGAGCGTGGACGCCTCCGGAGTCGTGGGAACCGCAGCGCCCTATCTCATTGCGCTCGGACTCGGCTGGATCGCCCTTCGACTGTGGCGTCGCCCCACCGATGCTCAGATCGCAGTGGCTTTGTGGGCTATCACCCTCACCATGGGCATGGTGCTACGGCGATTCGTCTTCGACGATGGCACGGCGACCGCGTTCGTGATCGTGGCCGCCGTGGCCCTCGCGACCCTGCTGATCGGTTGGCGAGCCGCCTGGACCGGATGGTCCGCCCGACGAGCGTCGATCACACCAGGTTCGTGATCGCGCCCTTGTCGGCTCCCTGAGCGAGTCGGGCGTACTTGCCCAGAACGCCCGAGGTGTACCGGGGCGGATTCGGGGCCCACCCCTCACGCCGACGGGCCAGTTCGTCCTCGTCGACGAGCAGATCGAGAGCGTGATTGGCGACATCGATCCGGATTCGGTCGCCATCGCGCACGAATGCGATCGGACCACCGTCCACCGCCTCAGGAGCGACGTGACCGATACAGAAGCCCCAGGTGCCACCGGAGAAGCGGCCATCGGTGATCAAGGCGCAATCGGCGCCTCGACCGGCGCCCTTGAGGGCTCCGGTGATGGCCAGCATTTCACGCATACCCGGGCCACCCTTGGGGCCCTCGTACCGAATGACGATCACGGTGTTGGGCTGGATCTCACCGGCCATGACTGCCGCCATCGCTCCGTCCTCACCATCGAACACTCGGGCGTCGCCCTCGAAGAATCGCTGATCTGCGGTCAGACCGGCGACTTTCACCACCGATCCCGATGGCGCCAGCGATCCGCGGAGCACCAAGACGCCGCCTTCGGCGTTGATCGGCGAGGACAACGGATACACCACCGTTCCGTCCGGACCGGGAGGATCGATCTCGTCGAGGTTCTCCGCCAGGGTCTTTCCGGTACAGGTCATGACGTCGCCGTGGAGCAGCCCCGCGTCGAGAAGATGCTTCATGACCACCGGGACCCCACCGATCCGATCGAGGTCGGTCATGTGGAACTTCCCACCGGGCTTCATGTCAGCGATATGAGGAACCTTCGCCGCGATCCGGTTGAAGTCCTCGAGCTCCAACGCCACTCCGGCCTCGTTCGCGATAGCGAGCAGGTGCAAGACGGCGTTGGTGGAACCTCCCAGGGCGTTGAACAACGCGATCGCGTTCTCGAAAGCCTTGGGCGTGAGGATGTCACTCGGGCGCAGACCCGTACGCAACATGGCGACCACGGCTTCGCCCGCTCGGCGGGCGTCGTCTTCGCGACGACGATCGACTGCGGGGGCCGATGCGGATCCAGGCAATGACAATCCGAGCGCTTCACCGATCGAGCTCATGGTGTTCGCCGTGAACATGCCCCCACAGGCCCCCTCACCGGGACAGGCGTTGCGCTCGATGGCGGTGAGTTCCTCGGGGGTGATCGCACCGGTCGCGCAGGCTCCGATCGCTTCGAACACGCTGGTGATGTCGAGAGCCTTGCCGTTGAGATAGCCCGGCAGGGTCGAGCCGTTGTAGACGAACACAGCGGGAAGATTCAGTCGAGCAATCGCCATCATCATGCCCGGCATGCTCTTGTCGCAGCCGCCCGTGGCCACGAGGCCGTCGAGACGTTCGGCATGCATCACCGCTTCGACCGAATCACAGATGACCTCACGGCTCACCAGTGAGGCGCGCATGCCTTCATGGCCCATCGAGATGCCATCCGACACCGTGATCGTGCCGAACTCGAGCCCGACGCCGCCAGCGGCGCGCACACCCTCTTTCGCGGCGGCGGCCAGACGGCGGATCGACAGGTTGCAGGGCGTGATCTCGTTCCAGGAGGACGCAATGCCGATCTGGGGCTTGTCCCAGTCGTCATCGGTCAGGCCGACGGCGCGCAACATGGCGCGTGAGGCTGCCTTTTGAATGCCATCGGTGACGTCACGGCTCCGCGGCTTGACGTCGACTGGGGTCTCGGGCGTGGGCGAGGAGGCGCTCATATCGACCACGCTAACGCGCGCAGCCTCGACGAACCCTGGCTGCGTATGGGGCCGAGTGCGGCGCGATCAGCGTCGATCGGGCAGCGACGTGAAGCCGAACAGATGGCTACCGACCTTGCGCATCTGGATCTCTTCTGAACCCTCGGTGATCCGGTAGCGACGGTGGTGGCGATAGATGTGCTCGAAAGGCATGTGACGGCTGTAGCCGACACCGCCACAGGTCTGCATCGCCCGATCAGCGGCATCGCAGGCGAGACGGTTGGCTCGGTAGTTGCACATCGCGACCATATGGGTGACCTCCATGTGACCGCGCTGATCCATCAACCATGCGGTTTGACGGATCAACTGGCGCAACATCGCCGCCTCGGTGTGCAGTTCGATCAGGGGGAACTGGATCGCCTGATTGGTGGAGAGTCGCTTGCCCCAGGTGATGCGTTGATTCGAGTACGCGACGGCTTCGTTGATGCAGAACTGCGCGGCGCCCAATGACGAGGCCGCCTGACGGATGCGGTTCTCATGGACGAAGTGCTGAGCAAGATCGAGACCGTGATCGACACGACCGAATACGGCGCTCTGGGGCACCCGGACGTCCTTGAGGGTGACCTCGGCGTGATCGGTGGGCATGTTGAAGGTCCACCAGAAGAATTCGACGGTGAAGCCCGGGCTGTTCGTGGGCACGAGGAACGCCGTGATCCCCAGCGGCTTACCGGGCTCTCCTGAGGTGCGAGCGAAGATGATGTCGTGGGTCGCATGATGAAGACCCGAGTTCCACCGCTTGGCTCCGTTGATGATCCATTCATCGCCATCGCGAACCGCGGTGGTCTCGAGATAGGTCGCATCGGATCCATGGTTCGGTTCGGTCAGACCGAACGCGAGACGCTTCGTGCCATCGAGGAAACCGGGCATCCACTCGGCTTTCTGCTCCTCGGTTCCGAAGTCCCGCATCATCAGCACCGTGGGGAAGTTGCCAACGATCGACGATTCGTTCTGAAGGTCGTTGTGCAGACCGAGACCCTTGGTGGCGAGGTGCTCACGGATGATCGCCATCTCCAGGTTCGACGCGTCCCGCCCGCCGTACTCTGCGGGTAACGCCAGACGCAGGAACCCTGCGGCGTCGGCGCGCCGACGCATCTCGCGCAACAACTCCTCCCAGTCCTCGCGCGGCACGCCACCATTGTCGAAATCGGTGCGCGCCCATTCGCGGCGATGATCGAAGAAGCGGATGTTGTCGTTGTCGTTCTCGAGGGGCTTGATCTCGGCCTCGATGAACGCGTCGAGCGCGTCGAGGGTGGACTGGATGTCAGAGGGGATGTCGAAGTCCATCCCTCGACCTTAGGTCCGACCCCCAGACACCGTCGGCGTCAGGAGAGAACTCGCTCGTGAAGCAGCAGGGTCGCGTTCAGAAATGAGTCGTGCACACCGGTGGGTGTAGCGATGCGACCAATGCTGCGAGACGGTCGCGCGTGGCCGCATCGCGAACGCGGATCTGCCCAGCTGCCAACCAGCGAGGAAGATCGACAGGCCCGATGAGCCAAGCGCCCAACAGGACCGGATCGATGTCGATGTCCACCGAATCATTCCCCTGGCTCGCAAGTTCCTCGCAGTGGACCGCATCCGGCGTCGTTTCGAGGTGGAACCGCCTCTCACCGACCGCCACCACAAGTCGGTCCACGGTCGCGTATCGGCGAGAGCCGAGGGCCACGACGGGATCGAGGACTCGAAGCCACAATCCATCGAGGATGCCCTGGGTGTGGACCCGACGGGCATCGTCGATCATCAGCGGCATCGGATCCTCGTCGAGGAGATCGCCCAGATGGATCTCGGCGACAAGATCCATGTCGAGCAGATGCGCCCACAAGGCTCGTCGCGCCGGGGGATCGACAGCGACGAACTCGATCACCTCGAGACGATGACCCGGTCGGCCCGATCCCGACGGGACATCCCAGCGCGGAGTGATCCGATAGACGACATAGCCGTCGCGGCACCCAACAGTGACCGCGGGCGCGCTGTCGGACGGGTTGCGGTCCCAGCGGGCGAGTTCACGATGCCACCATGCATCCGAGCGCGACACCTCTCCAGATCGCGCATGAGCCCACCGCTGCCAGGTCGCAGCGAGATGATCCTGACGGGCGGGGCCGGTGAGCACCCGAAGTTCGCAGCCGTCATCGCCGCGTCGGGTATCGAGCCTGCCGAGACCGCGACGGTCCACCACCACCGACCGCCGGCGCGTCGCTGGGGAGTAGCCGAAGCGGCCGTAGATCCCCGCCTCGCTCGCCCACAGTCCCTGTACCGACTCACCTCGCAGCCTGGAATCCTCGTGGACGGCCTCGAGCAGTCGACGGGCCACACCCGAACGGCGATGGGTGGATTCGACACCGACCCAGGTCACACCCCCCATCGGAACCTGGATCGCCCCGGGAACGGTCAGTTCCATGGCGTACGAGCCCGCAACCCCGACGATGGTGGAACCGTCCATGGCCACGCGAAGCCGGTCGAGTTCGAACATCGCCCGTTGGCGCTCGGCGTCCTCGGGAACCGCGCCGATTCCGAACGCTCGGGCATCGACAGCGCGCAACTCGTCCCACTGCTCAGGTGTCGGCACCGTGATGCTCACCATTGCCGAAACTCCGTCGTCACTGCGTCGGTCCCCTCATCGAGTCATCCCAGAGGCGCGGTATGCCAGAACGCTTTCTCGACCTCGTCGCGCTCGGTGCTACCCGGCATCCATTCGAGGACCATGGCGCCGTCGTCGGTCTCCACATGCAGTCCGCGCTCATCCCATTCGACTTCGAGGGCATCATCAGGGGCCACGAGAAGACGTCCGATCTGGCGACGGCGCCAACCGTGACGCCACCCCACCGCCACCCCGGAATTCGTCAGCGCCACGAAACCGAGACGATGACGTGCGCCTCCTGGAAGGAGCACCCGCATGAACTCCTCGACGTGGTGAACCCGAAGATCGGGACGTTCCGGTAACAAGGGGCCGAGAATGTCCACGACGTCGCCCGCGAAGGGCGCGACGCGCCGGTTGGCATGAGCGGCATCAGCGAGTCGCCGACGAACGACGTCGGGGCTGGTCACGCGCCCGTCAGGGCTCGCCAGTCGCTTCGCCAACGGCTCGCGACATCGTCAGGTGTGAGACGCAGTGTGGCTTCGGGAACGAGATCGGCCAGTCGGCGCCCCTCGGAATAGTGATGCACCACATTGGCCACCCCCTCGAAGAGCTCACGGCGACGCTCGAGGAGATCGGCGGGCGGATCAGCCTCCAACCACCCCCAGATCGTCAGCGCCAGCCGAAGATCGTGGATGACCGGGGCCCGGCCATACAACGCGGCTCGGCGCAACGCGATGGTCAACGCGCCCCGCAGAGCATCATCCACGGACTCCCCAGCCGTTGCGACGACCTGAGGCCGCAGCCGTTCGGCGAGGTGCAGTGCATACCCCTGATCGGGACCGGGATGACCCAGCCCCGCCGACAACGGTTGACGGCCCTGGATCTCAGCGGGGCGCTGAGGTTCCCAACGGCTCGGAACGTGATCGGGTGAGCGATACCCGCGTACGGGTACTGCAGGGGCGACGGGGGCGAAGCGGGGTGCGGCCATAACAGTCCCTTTCTTAGCCGCTGACGGGGGCGTGGAGCAGACCGAACACGATCGACTCCTCGAGCGCCCGCCAGGAGGCCTCGATGATGTTGGGGCTGACACCGATGGTCGTCCAGGTCTGCTCACCATCGGTGGCATCGAGCAGGACCCGGGTCACAGCCCCGGTCGCGGTGGCTCCGTCGAGGATGCGGACCTTGTAGTCGGTCAGATGGATCCGAGCGAGTTGGGGCAGGTCGTCTACCAACGCGGCTCGCAGAGCCTGGTCGATCGCGTTGATCGGACCGTTGCCCTCGGCGGTGGTGACCCGACGTTGATCGCCCACCCAGACCTTGACGGTGGCCTCGGTCGTGAAGGTCTCTCCCGGGGTTTCATCGGTGATCACCCGCATGCTCTCGACACGGAACCAGGGCTGTTCGAAACCTGCGGCCCGACGCATCAGTAGCTCGAGGGATGCATCGGCGGCTTCGAAGTGATACCCCTCGTGTTCGAGACGTTTGAGGTCGTCGATCACCTGATTGACCGCTGGACCATCCATCGACAACCCGAGTTCCTCGGCCTTCATCTGGATCGTGGCGCGTCCCGCCATTTCGCTGACCACGAAGCGGGTGCCGTTGCCGACGAGTTCGGGATTCACGTGTTCATATGCGTCCTTGGCGCGAGCGATGGCACTCACATGAAGACCCGCTTTGTGAGCGAACGCGGAGGATCCGACATAGGGAGCTTGGGGGTTGAGGGGACGGTTCAACAACTCCGCGACGTGATGGCTCACCGCCGTGAGATTCGCGATCCGACCGTCGGGCAGACAGGGATGCCCGAGTTTGAGCTGCAGGTTCGGGATGACGGTGGTCAGGTTCGTGTTGCCGGTGCGCTCACCCAGGCCATTGAGGGTTCCCTGGACGTGACGCGCCCCGGCGCGCACCGCCGCCATCGAGTTCGCCACGGCACATCCGGTGTCGTCATGGCAGTGGATTCCGATCACCGCATCGGATCCGACATGGCGATGAACCTCGCCCACGATGTGTTCGACCTCATGGGGGAGGCTGCCGCCGTTGGTGTCACACAGAACGAGATGGGTGGCTCCCGCCAGGACTGCGGCCTCGACAGCGCGCATCGAATACTCAGGGTTGGTCTTGAAACCGTCGAAGAAATGCTCGAGGTCTACCAGGACCCGCCGATCGTGTTCGGTGAGGAAACGCACCGAATCGGCGATCATCGCCACCCCTTCGTCGAGGGTGGTCTGAAGCGCTTCGAGCACCTGGTACTCCGAGCATTTCGCCACGATGCATACCGCCGACGTCCCGGCATCAACGAGGTGTCGAAGGGTGGTGTCCTCGTCGACTTTGCCCCGGGGGCGCCGGGTCGACCCGAACGCCACGAGGGTGGACACCGACAGATCCAACTCGGTGACGGCGCGACGGAAGAACTCGATGTCTTTCGGGTTGGCCCCCGGCCAGCCCCCCTCGATGTAGTGCACGCCGAGACGGTCGAGTTGTTCAGCGATCCGCAACTTGTCCTCGACGGTCGCCGACACCCCTTCGACCTGCATGCCGTCGCGCAGGGTCGTATCGAACACCTCGACGGGTTCGAGTTGGGCTGGAGTCTGGGTGTTCATCGTTTGAACCTTTCCCGGAGAAATGACAAAGCCGCCCGAAGGCGGCTTCAAGCGCATGTGGGAGTCCACATGCGCTAGTCGATAATGATCACCACGTCGCAACGAAGAGTCACGCCCCGAAGTCTGCCGGTCGCGACGGTGGACGTCAACCCGAAAGCCTGTGCACAACCGGTGGATTTCGCGTGGACAAGTGATCGAGATCGGTGGACGTGCAAGGCGTATCTGTGGACAGGTCGAAAAAGTCCGTGGACAACCCTGTGACTTTAGAAAAAGCCCTTGACCTGGTCTTTTGCAGACTCCACCATGGTGTCACCGGAGAACATCACCGGCCACCGAGACAGCGACGGAAACGGCGCTCGACCGGGGGGCGAGGGTAGGAACCGGGGCGAGGAAACGGCTCAGGGTCTGATTCAGACTTTGGGACCGAGGTACGGGGAACGTTCTCTCACGAGAGCGAACGCCGTGACTCGGATCCCGACCGGAGAACTCGAGCACCGGAAACGGTGGATCGAGTCGCCGAACGGGAACGCGTCCTCGGGGACAGACGCCTCTGGCGGATGTCCGGGCCGACGGCTCACGAGGTGTGCGGGATGGACCGTCCTACACGCTGAGGAGAGGTCGACCATCAGGGCGAAGGGGTGCATCACCACCAGCGACTGGAGCACCGGGAGCAATCCCGAGGCGCCAGGGAACTGATCGAGTGGAACGGAACTTCGGGAACGAAGGACCGAGAACGGTCGATCGGTGGTGATCCTTCGCCGGGCGAGAGCTTCGGCGAACGCCCGGGCCGGCGGCCCCGCGAGGTGCCAGGGGTGAATCATCCCGAGCACCGACCGGGGCGCCGTCCCGCACCATGGGGGAGAACGCTGCTCCACAAGCGACTCGCCCGCCGGGATGAAACCCGACGGGCGAGGGAACTGACCGTGTTCGAGGGTAGCCCCACGATCTTCGTCAGAAGCGGATCCCAGGATCAGAACGCTGCGATGGTCACCACATCGGGGCCACGATCCAACTGCGGCCCCGGCCGACGTCGTGAAGGTACCTGAGACCGACACCGTCGGCCGGGGCGCCGCCGCGTCAGTGGTGAGGGGTCAGCTCCCGATTCCGGGTTCGACCCTCACCAGATGCGACTCAGACGTGATCACACGACGTCGCACCAGGCGCGATACCGCTCGTCCTGGCCTCGAACGGCGCGCGCATACGTCTCAGCGATGGCTTTGGTCATCGGGCCGGGGCACGGGATGGCCCGATCGTCGACCGAATTCACCGAGGACACCTCGGCTGCGGTTCCGCACACGAACATCTCCTCGGCGATGTAGAGGTCACTTCGAGCGAGATTGTCGACACGGACGTCGAAACCGAGATCCCGGGCGATCGTCATGACCGAGTTCTGAGTGATCCCCTCGAGCGCTCCTGCGGACAAGGGAGGCGTGAGGATGATCCCATTGCGCACACAGAAGATGTTCTCCCCTGTGCATTCGGCCACGAGGCCATTGGGAGCGAGCATGATCGCCTCGTCGTACCCGGCCCGCAGCGCTTCGACCTTGGCCAACGACGAGTTCACATAGTTCCCCACCGTCTTGGCAGCCGGAGGCATCGTGTTGTGCTCGTGGCGAGTCCAGGAAGAGATCTTCATCCGCACGCCCTTGTCGACGGCGTCATCACCGAGATACGCCCCCCACGGCCAGCAGGCGATGGAGACGTCCACTCGGCACGGCAGAGTGTTGAGGCCCATCTCGCCGTAGCCGTAGTACGCGAGAGGACGGATGTAGCACGAGGACAGTCCTGTGGAGCGCACGGTCTCCCGGGTCGCTTCCATCAACTCCTCGACGCTGTAGGGAATCTCCATCCCCATGATGCGCGCCGAGTTGTGGAGCCGGACCATGTGCTCGCGCAACCGGAACACCGCGGGACCCTCCGCGGTCTCATATGCCCGGATACCTTCGAAAACTCCGGTCCCGTAATGCAGGGTGTGGGTCAGTACATGCACCTGGGCCTGGTCCCAGTCGACCAGTTCACCGTTCATCCAGATCTTGGGCGTGGGCGTGATGGGCATGTCTGTGTCCCCTTGGAACCGTAGGTAGATGTGGATCGTGCGCGAATGCGCGATCAGCGACGCACGCTAGTCAGTCAGCGACAGGCGCGTCGCCTGCAACGCGGGCCGCAAGGACGTCACCGACCTCGCTCGTGGTCCCCGCCACCGGATCCGCACAGGCTCGACGAACCCGATCAGCAGCCGCGGACTCACCCAAGAAATCGAGCATCAACGCCGCTGACAACACCGCCGCGGTCGGATTCGCCTTGCCCGTACCCACGATGTCGGGGGCCGAACCATGCACCGGTTCGAACATCGACGGCCCCGTGCGTGCCGGATTCAGATTCGCGCTCGACGCCAACCCGATTCCGCCCGACACGGCACCACCGAGGTCGGTGAGAATGTCGCCAAAGAGGTTGTCGGTGACGATCACGTCGTAGCGGTGAGGATCCTGGACGAAATAGATGCAGGCCGCATCCACGTGGTTGTAGGCCGTGGCCACGTCGGGATACTCCGCCGCGACTGCGTCGAACGCCCGTTGCCACAGGTCCCCCGCGAAGGTCAACACGTTCGTCTTGTGCACCAAGGTCACATGCTTGGCACCACCACGGGATTGCGCGAGTTCGAACGCGTAGCGAATCGCCCGCTCCGCTCCCATCCGGGTGTTGACACTGCCCTGGGTTGCGACCTCGTGGGGTGTGCCCTTGCGCAACACCCCACCCTCGCCGACATAGGGCCCTTCGGTGTTCTCGCGGATCACCACGAAATCATGAGGCCGATCATGACCAGGAGCCGTTCCCACGAACGGGCGCTGGTTCACGTACAGATCCAACTCGAAGCGCATCTTGAGCAACAGCCCGCGTTCGATCACGCCGGGGGGGACCTCAGGAGTTCCGACCGCCCCGAGCAGAATCGCATCGAAATGACGCAACTCGTTCAAGGTCGCATCCGACAGGATCTCGCCATCGCGCAGATACCGAGCCCCTCCCAGATCGAACTCGGTGGTGTCGAGCGCGACTCCAGCCGCGCGCATCACCTTGAGCGCTTCGGTGGTCACCTCGGGTCCGATTCCGTCACCTCCGATGACCGCAAGACGATGAGGACGAGCAGACGAGGCGTTAGGGCTGGACATAGCCGTTGACGCTACTGCGGCGCTGCGTCGAGCCAGGAACGCGGCCCCCCGGTACCCTGACGTCCATGCCCCAGATCCACCATCTCTCCGCTGAGGCCCATGGGCGCCTGGTGGCCGAGTACGAGGACCTCACGACTCGCGGCCGCATCGAGGTCGCCGCAAAGATCGAACGGGCACGAGAACTCGGGGACCTGTCCGAAAACGGCGACTATCACGCAGCCAAAGACGAACAAGGCCATATGGAAGGCCGAATCCGCCATCTCGAGGCGATTCTCGAGAACTGCGAGATCGTGGACGTGGTGGACGACGGAACGGTCAAGCCCGGAAGCGTGGTGACGATCTTGTTCGTCGGCGACGATGAAGACGACGCCCAGACGTATCTGCTCGCCTCGATGGAAGAACGCCACGCCGAGCACGAGTTGATGAGTCCTCAATCCGCGCTCGGTCAGGCCCTCCTTGGCGCTGCGGTCGGCGATGTCGTCAGCTACGTCACGCCCACCGGAGCCTCCCTCGAGGTCGAGGTCGTGAGCGTCGAGTTGCCCTGATCGGACTCGTATGGCCGATCGCGCCACCGTGGACACTGTCCCGCCCGAAAACCTCGTCCCCCCGCTTCCCGAAGGACGCGAGGTGCATCTTCCTGGTCGGGGCACCACCTTCATACGCGAGCTCCCCGGACCGTCTCCCGATGCGGCGGTGGCGATCCTGTTGCACGGATGGACCGCCACGGCGGATCTCAACTTCTTCGCTCTCTACGAGCGGCTCGGACGTCATATGCGCGTCATCGCTCTCGACCACCGCGGCCATGGCCGAGGTCTGAGAAGTCGACGACCGTTCCGTCTCGCCGACTGCGCAGATGACGTGGCCTGTCTGGCCGCGGAGCTCGGAATCTCGAGCTTCGTTCCGGTGGGGTATTCGATGGGCGGCCCGATCGCGATGCTCACCTGGCGTCGTCACGCTTCAGTGGTCTCGGGGCTCGTGTTGTGCGCAACGGCCGACCGATTCGCGGATCGGCCCAGTGAACGCATGCCGTTCCTCGGACTCGGAGGCCTGGGAGCTCTGTCCCGACTGGCGCCGGCCGCCACGCGCCAATGGGTGACCGAGCAGACGTTCCTACGCCGCCGAGCCGACCGCTGGGGCGCCTGGGCGATGGCCGAGGCCGCCCGTCACGATTGGCGCATGGTGCTCGAGGCTGGTGGGGCCTTGGGAACCTTCAGCGCCTCGCACTGGCTTCATGAAATCGACGTTCCCACCAGCGTGGTGATCACGACCGAGGATCCGGTCGTGGCCCCGGTGCGCCAGCATCGACTGGCCATGGCGATCTCAGGAGCGCAGATTCATACCCTGGCCGGCCAGCACGACGCCGCGGTGACGTTGGCTGAACCCCTCGCGGACGCCATCGTCGCGGGAGTCCGGCGCGCACATGAGTCCACCGGGCGATCCCCGATCTGACATGACCACTCCGTATGTGAAGTCGGGCCGCTGGTCGCGCAACGCTCGCCTGGCGGGTCTGGGAGCTCGGATCGGACTCGGACATGCCGGCTCGGCGGCTCGCAAGGTGTTCGCCTCGGCCGAGCGACGCGTCGACATCGATCGCGAACGGGAACTGCGCACGGCGGCTCAGATCGCCGATCGTCTGGGACAGCTCAAAGGCGCGCTCATGAAGATCGGGCAGATGGCGAGTTATCTCGACGATGGCCTTCCCGAGCCCTTGCGCGCCGCGCTCGCAGAGTTGCAATCGAATGCTCCGCCCATGAGTGCCGACCTCGCAGCCGGGGTGATCCGAGCCGAACTCGGCGCCCACCCCGAGGACCTCTTCATCGCCTGGGATCCCGACCCGATCGCGGCGGCGTCCATCGGCCAGGTCCACCGCGCCATCGTGGCCGACCCGACCACAGGGGACCACCGCGCGGTAGCGGTCAAGGTCCAGTACCCCGGCGTGGCCGAGGCCATCGAAGCCGATCTGGCGAATGCCGATCTGCTGGGTTTCGTCCTCGCCAAAGGCTTTCCCGGTCTCGATCCGAGCGAGATGGTCGCCGAGATCAAAGAACGCATCGTCGAGGAACTCGACTACCGACGCGAAGCTGCGAACCAACTCGTCTTCGCTGAGAACTACCAGGACCACCCGTTCCTTCACGTGCCCGAGGTGTTGGACGAGTTCTCCACGAACCGAGTGCTCACGAGCGAACTCGTCGTGGGCCACTCCTGGTCCGAGGTGCTCGAGTGGGATCAACCCGAACGTGACCGAGCCGCTGAAGCCTTGTTCCGATTCGTCTTTCGCAGCCTGTACGGGTTGGCGGCATTCAATGGCGATCCCCATCCCGGCAACTATGTGTTCCACCGCGACGGCCGACTGACCCTGCTCGATTTCGGACTCGTCAAACATTTCGCGCCGAGCGAGATGGAGGTGTTCTTGGCAATGGTGCGCTCAGCGGTGGTGGAGCGCGATGCCGGTCGGTTCCGCGAGGTCGTCGAGACCGCCGGGCTGTTGCGTCGGAATGCTCCGGTGACGACCGAAGCCGTGGGCGAGTACTTCTCTCATTTCTACGAACCGGTCCGCACCGACGCCGAGATGGCCTGGACCCCGGAGTACGCGAGTCGGATCGTGCGTCACACCTTCGACCGTTCGAGCCCGATCGCTCCCTATGCCACCGTTCCCCGGGCTTTCGTGTTCATCCAGCGGATCAATCTGGGGCTCTACGCGTTGTTGGGACAGTTGCGAGCCCGGGGCAACTATCGCCGGATCAGCGAAGAGATCTGGCCCTTCATGCAGGCCCCACCCTCCACCCCCCTTGGGGAGGCCGAGGCCGCGTGGGCTGCAGATCGCGCCCGCCGCTAGGGTGCCACGGTGCTCCCCCCTCGCCATCTTTCCCGGACTCGTCAGCGTCGAAGGGTCGCAGCAGTGGCCGTGGGCATCCTGCTCACGTCGGCTGCCGCCTGTGGTGACGATGACGCCGCCTCCACCACCACGGCACCAGCCCCCACCACGGTTGCCGCCGCTGAACCCGTCGCCGCGGCCGACCCCCTCGACACCTCGAGTCGGCCAGTGGTCAGCGTCCCCGACCAGGTCCCCGGAGAACTCGTCGTCACCGAGATCGTTCCCGGTGAGGGCCAAGGAGCCGAGAACGGCGACATCCTCGTCGTCGACTATGTCGGCGCGCGCACGATCAACGGCCAAGAGTTCGACAACTCGTGGGAGAACGATCAACAGTTCATGCTCGTTCTCGGTGCTGGTGGTGTGATCGCCGGATGGGAAGAAGGCCTCCAAGGCGCCCGCGAAGGTTCCCGCATCCAGATCGACATTCCGGCGTCCCTCGCCTATGGCGATGAAAGCCCCGGCGCGCCCATCCAGCCTGGAGACGCATTGTCGTTCGTGATCGATGTGCGGGCCGTGGTCCCCGCTGCCGATCCCGCCGATGCTCCCGCAGTCGAGGTTCCGCTCTCGGACGGAGCGAGCGAGCTCGAAGTCATCGATGTCGTCACCGGCGACGGCGAGGCGTTGGCGGAGGGTTCCTCGGGATTGGTGCAGTTACTGGTCCACCGCGGAGATACCGGCGAGCTGCTCGACAGCACCTGGGACGGTTCTGGACCGGTACGGGTGGAGATGGTCGAGGGACTTTTGGTCCCCGGGCTGTATGACGGTCTGCTCGGAGCCCGCCAAGGGGGCCGACGCATCATCGTGATCCCCTTTGCCCAGGCTTTCGGTCTCGACGGCAACGAGGATCTCGGGCTTCCCCCTGCGACCGACGTGATCTTGGTCGTCGACGTCCAAGCGGTGTGGTGATTCTGACGTCGTGTGATCAGCGCGACGGGTGACGACACCATCACCACAGCGAGTTGACATCCCCGCAGCGCGGTACGTTCACACGTCGGAGTCGGTCACGACGGCGACGAGATCGAGGCCGATGTCCAAAACCCTCGCCGAATGGGTCAATTCGCCCACGGCGATGAAATCGACACCGGTCTCACCCACCGAACGCGCATCGCCGAGACTCAGGCCACCAGATGCCTCGAGGCGGGCTCCGGGCGCCTGGCGGTCGCGCATCGCGACCGCGTCGCGCATCATCCCCGCATCGAAGTTGTCGAGAAGGACGAGATCGGCACCAGCCGCGAGAGCCTCGTCGAGACCCGCCAGATCGTCGACTTCGATCTCGACAGGGAGATCAGCGGCGAGCCCGCGAACCAGGGCAAAAGCGGCGGCCACCCCACCGGCAGCCGCAACATGATTGTCCTTGACCAACGCGGCATCCGACAGGGCCATGCGATGGTTCACTCCACCCCCGCAACGCACCGCCATCTTCTCGAGGGCTCGTAAGCCGGGAGTCGTCTTGCGCGTATCGCGCACCACCGCTGTCGTACCGACGAGTTCGTCAGCCCACCGCCGAGTCAACGTCGCCACCCCCGACAGGTGACACAACAGGTTCAACGCAGTGCGCTCGGCGGTCAACATGAAACGCGTCGGCGCCACCACCCCCAAGACCTCCTGGCCGGCATCGACTCGGTCCCCGTCACGAGCGAAGCGCTCGAGTGCGACCAGAGCCGGTCCACACACCGTTTCGAGAACTGCGACTGCGACATCGAGACCGGCGAGGACTCCGGGGGCGCGCACGGTGAAGCGGGCATCGCTGATCTGTTCGGCGGGAACGGTGGCCACCGAAGTGACATCGATTCCCCCGGCGAGATCCTCCTCGATCGCTCGAGTGACGAGATCGGCGATCGCGTCCGGGTCCAGACCCGACTCGACCAGAGCCTGACGGGTGTTGGCGCTGAGAGGATGAAGCGGCATCGAATCCGGTGACGACGAGTCCGCACTCATGACATCACCGCCGCATCATCGGGTGCTCCGGTGACGACCATGTCCCCGTCGACCAATGAGACGTCGAGGTGTCGCACCCATTCGGCTCGCGGTTCGGTCCAGTCCGAGCGGCGATGACACCCTCGGCTCTCGGTACGAACCCTGGCCGCCGCCACGACTCCAGAGGCCACGGTGAGCACATTGGTCGCCTCCCATGCGCGGCGCGAACCGGTCACGGCCTGTGACGACATCGATGCCAGCGATGCGAGGCGATCCGCCGCCGACTCGAGCCCCTCGGCGTCACGCAGCACCCCGACATGGCTCGACATCGCCGAGCGGACTTCGAGACGCCAAGCCGGATTCATCAGCGGGCCGTCCACCGGATCGAACCAGGAGCGGCCGTCCTCACCGAGGTCGATCGTCACCGGTCCTGGAAGCCGGTCCGCCAACTGCGTTCCGACCAGGGTTCCCGACACGACCCCTTCGGTGAGTGAGTTCGAAGCCAGACGGTTCGCTCCGTGGACTCCGGTGGCCGAGACCTCCCCGACTGCGAACAGACCCGCGAGCGAGGTCGTGCCGTCGAGATCAGCCGCGATCCCCCCACAGGCGTAATGAGCGGCTGGGGCGACAGGAATCCGGTCGTGCACAGGGTCGATCCCCAGACGCCGGCAGGCTGCGGTGATCGACGGGAACCGCTCCGGGAACCGCTCTCCGATCGGGGATGCGTCGAGAAACACGTGGTCACCGATACCGCCGGGAGCTCGCTGCAGACATCGACTGATCGCGGCCGCGACCACATCGCGCGGCGCAAGGTCCTCGAGTGGATGAACTCCTGCCATCACCCGGCGCCCCAGACCGTCGTAGAGCACCGCTCCTTCGCCGCGAACCGCTTCGCTGATGAGCGCTTGTTGGCCGCGAGCCTCGGGTCCCTGCCACAACACCGTGGGATGGAACTGCACGAACTCGAGATCTCGCACTTCGACACCGGCCCGAAGTGCCAACGCCAACCCGTCACCGGTCACCGCCGGAGGGTTCGAGGTCGACGCGAAGACCTGTCCATAGCCTCCGGTGGCGACGATCACCGCCCGAGCGCGCACGATGCCCACCGAGCGCACGGTTCCGGCATCGTCGAGCATTCCGACACGAACTCCCGCCACCGCCCGACGCCCCTGGGGATCGACCCCGATCAACAGATCCAACGCGAAGGCCTGCTCGAGCACCTGGGCACCCGCAGCGAGAGCGGCCTCGTCGAGAGTGCGCTGGACCTCAGCACCACTTTGGTCGCCACCGGCATGGACGATGCGCCGATGGGAATGGCCGCCCTCGCGGGTCAGAGCCGGACTGCCATCCTCGGCGGGATCGAATTCGGCCCCCAGACCCATGAGCGCTCGGATCGAGCCGGGAGCCGCCGCCACGAGGCGCCGGACCGCGGCCTCATCGCATAACCCGGCCCCTGCGGCAAGAGTGTCGGCCACATGTTCCTCGAGTGAGTCCGATGGGTCGAGAACCGCTGCGAGACCGCCTTGGGCCCAGGCCGTCGATCCGGCATCGAGAGTGTCTTTGGTGATGATCAACACATCGCGAGCGGGCCGCGCGGCGATCGCGGCGGCGAGACCCGCCGCGCCCGAGCCGAGGATCGCGACCTCAGTGGTGCGTTCCCACGTCGACCGAGGCGCTGCGAGCACCCCGGGAAGAGCCACGGTTCACTCCCCGGTCGGCGACGGGGTGCCGATGGCGATCATGCGCTCGACCGATGCCAGCGCCGCGGCGGCGATCTCCGGATCGACATCCACCTCGTCGACGCCATCGCGCAGGCTGAGAAGGAGTCGGTCCGGGGTGATCATCTTCATGTACTTACACACCGCTGCCCGGTTCACCGGCTCGAACAGCACCAAGGGGTTGGCGCGACGCAACTGATGCAACATCCCAGTCTCGGTCGCCACGAGCACATGTGACGCCGTGGTGGTCGCCGCGGCACTCACCATTCCCGAGGTGGAGAGGATCTTGGTGCGTTCCGCCGGCACCACACCCGCACCAGCGAGATACATCGCACTGGTCGCGCATCCACATTCGGGGTGGATGAACAACTCGGCCGAAGGATCGGCTTCGACCTGTTCACGAAGGTCCGCGCCGTTGATCCCGGCGTGCACATGGCATTCACCCATCCAGATATGGAAGTTCTCGCGTCCGAGTTCGCGTTGCACATGGGCACCGAGGAACTGGTCCGGGCAGAACAACACCTCGGTCTCGGTCGGGATCGATGCGACCACGTCGACGGCGTTGGCCGAGGTGCAACAGATATCGGTTTCGGCTTTGACCGCGGCGGTCGTGTTGACGTAACTCACCACGACCGCACCGGGATGCTGGGCTTTCCACGCTCGCAGCTGCTCGGCGGTGATCGACTCGGCGAGGGAGCATCCGGCGCGCGCATCGGGGATCAGAACGGTCTTGTCAGGGCTCAGGATCTTCGCGGTCTCGGCCATGAAATGGACGCCGCAGAACACGATCGTGGACGCGTCGACACCCGCAGCGATCCGGCTCAAACCGAGAGAGTCGCCGACATGATCAGCGACGTCTTGGATCTCGGGAAGTTGATAGTTGTGAGCGAGGATCACGGCATCGCGCTCCTTGGCGAGCGCTCGCACCTCCTCGGCCCATGCCTGAGTGGTCACATGGTCAGGCTACGACTGTTCGCGCCCCCCGACCACACCCCGCTCAGGGCATCTCCGAGCGGCCCCCGACCGCTCGTGGTCCACGCCACCTGATCAGGATCATCAGCGAAGCGCAGCGCCGAGGCGAGTCCGCCGTCGTCGACGACCACCACCAGACGCACGCGACGTCGTTGCGGATGCCAACGCGGGGCCATTCCCGACAGATCGTCGGTGGGTGCCGACCATCCCGTGGTCACCACCGCGGCGGCGTCATAGAGACGAGCCAGAGCGGCCGAGGCGCCTTCCAAGAGGTCGTAGACGTACGGTGCGGCCGCGATGAAGCACTGGCGAAACGCGCCCTCGTCACCGGTGACGAGCCCCTCGGGATCGCGTACGTCGAGCCCGTACAGCGAGGCGTCGGCGAAGAACGGATCCGGACGATCGGGATCGTGTCGATGATCGAGACGGCGGTCGAAGGCTCGAACCAGAGCGAGGGCTCGTCCAGCGGGATCGGCAGGGTGATCGCAGTCGTTCTCAGAGGCCATGACCCGATGTGGGATTCACAGCACAGGGCCCGGCACCTCGATCCCGATAGTCACAACCAGGCTCGATCACGATGATGCGATGATCTCCTCGAGCGCCCGAGCCGCAGCGACGACGGCCTCGCCGAAACGCTGACCGGGACGCCGCGTGAGCCGTTCCAGAGGACCTGAGACACTGACTGCTCCACAGATCTGACCCCCGGGATCGCGAACCCCGGCGCTCACCGAGGCCACCCCGACCTCGCGTTCCTCGACACTGTCGATCCAACCTCGACGATCGGTGACCCCGCCGCTGAGGACATGGCCGGCCGATCCCACAGCGATGGGCAACAGCGCCCCTTCGGGCAGGATCCAGCGCAGACCGTGGTCGGACTGAACCGAGATGAGACAGCGTCGATGATGGTCCCCTTCGGCCTCGAAGAACTGCACACTCTCACCCGTGGTGCGCGCGAGGTCGACGAGAACCCCTCGGGCCCGATCCATCCAGGGATGACGAGCGGCCGCCGCTCGGCCCAAGACGACGAGTTCGGGACCCAAGGTGTACCGGCCACTGGGGTCGCGCCGAAGCCAACCATGGGTTTCCAATGCGGTGGCCAAACGATGGGCCGTCGCGCGCGGAAGCCCGGTTCGAGTCTGGAGATCAGCGAGCGATGCCGGGCTCGCCGCCACGGCGTCGAGCAGAGCCATGGCCTTGTCGAGTACTCCGATCCCCGATACGCTGTCCATCAGATAGGAAGACTATCTCAGATAGTGGGAAGTCACTCGAGGCAGGCTCTCATGTCGCCGCGACACGACGGCGCGGCGACAGCCGAGACCGGCTGGGCGCAAACCGACCCGACTCGAGTGGTGGACCGGATGAACGTCTCACATCACCGAGGTCCGAGGAACGTCATGACTCACCCCACCACGCTCGCTCAGAAGATCTGGGACCGCCATGTGGTCCATCAGGAACCCGGCCAACCGGATCTGCTCTACATCGACTTGCACCTCGTCCACGAGGTCACGAGTCCTCAGGCCTTTGACGGTCTGCGGCTGACGGGACGTACGGTCCGTCGGCCCGATCTCACAGTCGCGACCGAAGACCACAATGTGCCTACCGCCGATATCGATCAGCCGATCGCCGATCCGATCTCGGCACGCCAGGTCGAGGTGCTGCGCACCAACACCTCCGAGTTCGGGATCACGAACTTCCCGATGGGCGACCCGGGTCAGGGCATCGTCCATGTGATCGGCCCCGAACAGGGCCGCACCCTTCCGGGCATGACCATCGTGTGCGGCGACAGCCACACCGCCACCCATGGCGCCTTTGGGGCCTTGGCCTTCGGTATCGGTACCAGTGAGGTCGAACACGTCCTCGCTACCCAGACGTTGCCTCAGTCCCGTCCCAAGTGGATGAGCGTCACAGTGGAGGGCACGCTGCGCCCCGGCGTGACCGCCAAGGACGTGATCTTGCACATCATCGGAGTCATCGGCACCGGCGGTGGTATCGGTCATGTCATCGAATACCGGGGCTCGGCAATTCGCGCGCTGTCGATGGAGGGCCGGATGACGGTCTGCAACATGAGCATCGAAGCCGGAGCCAAGGCCGGGCTGATCGCTCCCGATGACACGACCTTCGAGTATCTGCAGGGCCGCCCCCACGCCCCGTCGGGCGCCCAGTGGGAGGCCGCGGTGGCCGACTGGCGCACTCTGGTGACCGATGAGGGTGCCGTGTTCGACACCGATGTCGTCATCGACGCCGCCGATATCGCTCCCCAGGTGAGTTGGGGCACCAACCCTGCCCAGGTGACCAGCATCGATGGCTCGGTGCCCTCACCCGAGGACTACAGCGATCCCACGACGCGTGAAACCGTGGCGCGGGCGCTCGAGTACATGGGTCTCACTGCCGGGACCAAGATGCGCGACGTGGCCGTGGACACCGTGTTCATCGGCAGTTGCACCAACAGTCGGATCGAGGACCTGCGAGCCGCCGCCGAGGTCATGCGGGGCCGCAGCGTCACCGTGCCCCGGGTGATGGTCGTCCCTGGCAGCCATGCGGTCAAGGCTCAGGCCGAGGCCGAGGGTCTTCCGGAGATCTTTCGAGCCGCTGGAGCGGACTGGCGTGAACCGGGCTGCTCGATGTGTCTGGCCATGAATCCCGACAAGTTGGCCCCCGGGGAGCGCTCGGCCAGCACCTCGAACCGCAACTTCGAAGGCCGCCAAGGCCGCGGGGGCCGCACCCATCTGGTCTCTCCCGCCGTGGCCGCCGCAACTGCGGTCGCCGGAACCTTCGCCACCCCCGACGACCTCCCCGCCCGCTGACGGGCTCGAACGACTGGAGACCACCATGAAAGCAGTCCGAGTTCTCGAAGGCCGCGGAGTTCCGCTGCGGCGCAGTGACGTCGACACCGATCAGATCATCCCGGCCGAATGGCTCAAGCGGGTCGAACGCACCGGATTCGAAGCCGGCCTGTTCTCGACCTGGCGCGATGACCGGTCCTTCGTACTCAACGATGCCCGGTATCAGGGGGCCAACATCTTGGTGGCCGGACCGGCCTTTGGGGTGGGCTCGAGCCGGGAACATGCCGTATGGGCACTGCAGCAGTACGGATTCGATGCGGTGATCGCTCCGTCTTTCAGCGACATCTTCCGCAACAACTGCACCAAGAACGGACTCGTTCCCGTGGTGCTTCCCGATGACGTCGTCTCCCAGATCTGGGCTGCGATCGACAACGATGCCCAGACCACGATCATCGTGGACGTCGAACGGCTCACCGTCGAGGTGCCCGCAGCGGGTATCACGGCCGAGTTCCCGATGGACCCCGCCACCCAGCACCGGTTCCTCGAAGGCCTCGACGACATCGGGATCACGATGTCGCATGCCGACGCGATCACCGACTACGAGTCCCGTCGCCCGGCCTGGCTCAGTTGACGGGATCAGCGCTCGTGGTCGGCCCCGGCGCCGGCCACGACGTCTCAGGCCGTCTCGGTCAGAAAACTCGACAGGTCCCGCAGACCAGGGTTGTTGGAAAACACCTGAATGGGATCATGCGGGTCGAGCCGTAACGCTCGCTGCAGGATCCGACAGGTCGTGTGCTGGTTGTATTCCGCCAAGGTGACGGCCCATCCATCGCGTCCCGCCCGGGCGGTGCGCCCGGAGCGATGCAGATAGTTCTTGTGGTCGAGCACCGGCTCGTAATGGATGACGATGCCGATGTCATCCACATCGATACCCCGAGCTGCGACATCGGTGGCCACGAGTACGGCGAGTTCACCTCGCGCGAAACGACCCAGGGCCCGTTCACGCGCGGCCTGGGGCAAATCGCCATGGATCGCCTCGGCTTGAACCCCGAGCTCCTTGAGCGATGCGGCGACTTTGTCGCAGAGCCGTTTCGTATCGCAGAACACCACGGTGCGCGCCGCACCTGATGCCAGAGCCGCTGCGACCCGGGCCTTGTCCATGTGATGCACCCCGAGAAACAGATGATGCATCGTGCCCACGGTCTGATTCGGCGCGTCGATCGCGACCTCGGCGGGATCGTTCAGATAGCGCTTGACGATGTGGGCGACTTGGCCATCGAGGGTCGCGGAAAACAGCATCGTCTGATGGGGTCCGGTCACATGACGCAGGATCCATTCGACCTGAGGAGTGAAACCCTCATCGGCCATCCGGTCTGCTTCGTCGAGGACGACCACGGCGATGTCGTCGAGGCTGAGTTCCTCGGCCTTGATCAGATCGATGAGTCGAAGTGGGGTGGCGACCACGATGTCGACACCGTGGGCGAGGTGACGAATCTGGTCGTCACGCGAGGCCCCGCCGTAGACGGCCAGAATGCGTCGACCGCACCCCGTGGCGATGGGTTCGAGCACCTCGGCCACCTGGATGGCGAGTTCACGAGTGGGCACCAATACCAGAGAGCGCGGACGCCGAGGAACCGATCCGGCCTCGGTTCGCACCAGCATCGGAATTCCGAATGCGAGTGTCTTGCCCGATCCGGTTCGAGCGCCGCCACAGAGGTCCCGGCCGCTGAGCGCAACGGGAATCGCTTCGGTCTGGATCGCGAAAGGAGCCGCGAAACCCGCAGCCGCGATCGCCACGTCGACTTCTTCGGGAACACCGAGGTCAGCGAATCCGGTCGGAGGTTCGACTGCGACCGCAGTCGACGTGGTCGTGAGAGGGGTCCGAGGGCCCGAGGGGGCGTTGGTGCCCGATGCGTCCGAGTCGGGACGAGGACGGCGACGTCGCGAACGGGGGGCGCCGCGTCGAGGGGAGGGTTCAGTCATGTCCAGGCCAGCGTACCGCCGTGACCTGGCCAGACAGGGGTTTGCAGCGGTCTAGCGTGAGGCCATGCAGGTTCCGTTGACCATCGCCGACCATCTCCAACGGGCCCGGCTCCTCTATCCCGACCGGATCGGGATCGTGGACGAACCCGATCAGCCCGCAGCCTCATGGGGCTCACTCACCTGGTCCGAGATCGCCGACCGGGCTGCCGCCCAGGCTGCAGGGCTCGACGCGTTGGGACTCGGAGTCGGGGAACGTATCGCGGTGGTCAGTCACAACGCGTCCCGACTCTTGACCTCGTTCTACGGGGTGTCCGCGTGGGGACGCATCCTGGTTCCGATCAACTTTCGCCTCTCGGCGGCCGAGGTCTCCTACATCGTGGAGCATTCCGGTGCTCGCATGCTGCTCATCGATCCCGAACTCGACGAGCAGCTCGCGAACGTGACCGCCGAGCACCGTCTCGTCATCGGTGACGAAGCCGACCAGGTTCTCCTAGCCCCGGGCCGCGAACCGCGGGCGTGGAACGGCGACGAGACGGCGACTGCGACGATCAACTACACGAGCGGCACCACGGCGCGCCCCAAAGGGGTTCAGCTCACCCATCGCAATCTCTGGCTCAACGCGGCCACCTTCGGATGGCATCTGGGCATCGACGACCGCGACGTGTATCTCCACACTTTGCCGATGTTCCACTGCAACGGATGGGGAATGGTCTATGCCGTGACGGCCATGGGTGGACGCCACATCGTGCTTCGCAAGGTCGATGGTGCCGAGATTCTCCGACGCATCGACAGCCATGGCGTCACGATGCTGTGCGGCGCCCCTGCAGTCGCCAATGCCATCCTCGACGCAGCCTCGACGTGGTCCGGGCCGATTCCCGGTCGCGATCGGGTCCGTATGGTCGTCGCTGGCGCTCCTCCCCCCACGAGCACCATCGAACGGATCGAGACCGAATTGGGCTGGGAGTTCATCCAGATCTACGGCCTCACCGAGACCTCACCGTTGCTCACGATCAACCGGGGGCGCGCCGAGACCGACGATCTCGATTCCTGGGACCGGGCTCGAGGGTTGAGCCGCGCCGGGGCCCCCGCACTCGGTGTCGAGGTTCGCATCAGCGCCGATGGTGAGGTCCTGGCGCGATCCAACGTGGTGATGGAGGGGTACTGGGATCAACCCGAGGCCACCGCTGATGCGATCCATCCCGCGAGTGACGATCCCGACGGTGGCGACTGGTTCCACACCGGTGACGGCGGACATCTCGATGCCGAGGGATACCTGACGATCTCGGACCGCAAGAAAGACGTGATCATCTCCGGGGGCGAGAACGTGTCCTCGATCGAAGTCGAAGATGTGATCTTTGGCCATCCCGAGGTCGCTGAGGTGGCCGTCATCGGAATCCCCGACGAGCGATGGGGAGAACTGGTGACCGCTCTCGTGGTCACCACGCCGGGGTCCTCCCTCGATGAGTCGGCGCTCATCGCCTACACCAAGGAACGACTCGCCGGATACAAATGCCCCAAACGAGTCGAGTTCCGGTCCGAACTCGCCCGCACGGCGACGGGAAAGTTGCAGAAGTTCAAACTGCGCGAGCCCTATTGGGCGGGCCGGGACCGACAGGTGAACTGAGCTCAGACACCCATCTGGACCCGGAAGCAACCTGAGTCACGAATCGATCGGATCGGCTGATCGTTCAGACACCACGACTGGCCACTCAACCAGTCGACGTCGATCGCCACCCCCGGCTACGGTCCCGCCGCCTGGCGCGATCCCGCGTCCCGAAACGTGATCAGGAGTGTCCATGTCGATGCTGTCCGAACCCGTTGTCGACCATGGTCACGCGGCTACGACTCTGTCCCTCGACGGTCGCCAGACCGCTGGGCGCAAAGGTCTCGCCTATCCCTGGATCGAGGTGCTCACCGAGGGTCTCGTCGAGGACTGGGCTCGCAGCGGCGCTGAGATCGAACCGACATCTCTGGCCATGTCCCGGCGCGATGACGTCGTGGTCACGGCCAGCATCAGCATCTGATCGCGGGGATTTCGATGCTTCGAGCGTTCCCGATCCGGGGTGACGTTGCCAGGACCGGTCCCACCGGGTATGGTCCAAAGCGATGTCCGCTCTGATCGGCCTCCTCCTTACGTAACGGCGTCGGCCGCATATCGCCGTCGCCGAACCTCCTGCGCCCTCGGGCCAGGAGGTTTCTTCGTTTTTTAGGATCCGATCGAACTCACCAGGAGAAACCCGAGATGGCCCCGTCGCCCGTCACCCCGAAGAAGATGCCCTTCGAGAAGTACGCGCCCTTCGTCCCTCTCGTGCTCACCGATCGGACCTGGCCGAACCGGGTGATCGAGACTGCGCCCTTGTGGTGTTCGGTGGATCTGCGCGACGGCAACCAAGCCCTGATCGACCCCATGGACCCCGAGCGCAAACGGCGGATGTTCATCGAGCTCGTCAAGATGGGCTTCAAAGAGATCGAGGTGGGTTTTCCCTCGGCCAGCCAACCGGATTTCGACTTCCTGCGCATGATCATCGAGGAGGACTTGATTCCCGATGACGTCACGATCCAAGTGCTCGTGCAGTGTCGACCCGAATTGATCGAACGGACCTATGAGGGTCTGCGTGGGGCGCGTCGAGCGATCGTGCACTTCTACAACTCGACCAATCCGCTCCAGCGCGAGGTCGTGTTCAACCTCGACCAAGAAGGCATCAAAGACATCGCCGTCGAGGGCGCCAAGTTGTGCCGCAAACTCGAACGAGACATCGTCGGTGACACCGAGATCCGCTACGAGTACTCACCAGAAAGCTTCACTCTGACCGAACCCGAGTTCGCGCTCGAGGTCTGTCATGCGGTGATGGACGTGATCGAACCGACACCCGAGCGGCCGATCATCTTGAACCTCCCCGCGACGGTGGAGTGCTATTCGCCCAATGTCTATGGCGATGTCATCGAATGGTTCTGTCGCCATATCCGCGACCGGGACAGCGTCGTGGTGTCCCTGCACCCTCATAACGATCGCGGCTGCGCGGTGGCGGCGGCCGAGTTCGGGGTGATGGCCGGGGCCGATCGGGTCGAAGGCACGCTGTTCGGCAACGGTGAACGCACCGGCAACGTCGACATCGTGAACCTGGCCATGAACCTGTTCATGAACGGGGTCGATCCGCGTCTCGACATCACCGATATCGACGCGTTGCGCCGCACTGCGGAGTACTGCAACCGACTGCCAGTTCACCCTCGCCATCCGTATGTGGGCGATCTCGTCTACACCGCCTTCTCGGGGAGCCATCAGGACGCGATCAAGAAGGGTTTCGCCGCTCTCGACGACAAGGCGGCCGCCAATGGGGGCGACTACGAGACCTGGGGCGTTCCCTATCTCCCGATCGACCCCAAACATGTCGGGCGCACCTACGAAGCCGTCATTCGGGTCAACAGCCAAAGCGGTAAGGGCGGCGTGGCCTATGTGATGAAGGCCGAACACGGTTTCGATCTGCCGCGGCGACTGCAGATCGAGTTCTCCAAGACCATCCAGCACATCACCGAGGACACCGGCACCGAGATCTCTCCCGGGGTCATGTGGGAGGCCTTCCAGGCCGAGTACCTGCCCGCGGAACCCCGGGCCCGGCTGCTCAGCCATGAATCGACCACCGACACCGTCGCTGGCAGCACCAAACTCGTCGCTCAGGTGGTCCTCGACGGACAGCATCACACCATCTCGGGGGCGGGCAACGGTCCCATCGACGCGTTCGTCCAAGGTCTTCGCACCGAGATGGGTGTCGACCTCGACGTCGTCGATTACGCCGAACACGCAATGGGTCAAGGCAGTGAGGCCACTGCGGTCGCCTATGTCGAAACCGTCGGCGACGATCAGAACCTGCGGTGGGGCGTGGGCAGCGATCCCAACACCACGACGGCATCGCTGCGCGCCGTGTTGTCGGCGTTCGAACGCCATCAACGGGCCTGAGCCGACTACGGTCGAGTCCGGTCTGGCGCACCAGCGCGCCGGGTCCGAACGCGAGAGGAGTCGGCCATGAAGGTGAACGTGAACTACGACGTATGTGCCTCGACGGGAGCCTGCATGCAGGTCTGCCCCGAGGTCTTCGAGGTCCGCAGCGACGGCTACCTCTACCTGCTCACCGAGGAGCCGGGCGAGGAATTGCGCGAGAAGCTCGAACAGGCCGCGGATCTGTGTCCGACGGCTGCCATCAGCATCGAGGGCTGATCTGCTCACCAGGCTGACCGAGGCCTGGGAACGTTCGGGGTCGATGCTGTGCGTCGGGCTCGATCCGGATCCCGCTCGTTTCCCTCACCGGTGGCGTGACGATCCCCAAGCGACCTTCGAGTTCTGTCGTCGCATCGTGGACGCCACCGCCGATCTGGTGTGCGCGTTCAAACCCCAGATCGCCCATTTCGCCGCGCTCGGCGCCGAATCGGCACTCGAGGACCTCTGCGCTCATATCCGCAGTGAACATCCCGATGTGGTGCTGATCCTGGACGCCAAACGTGGAGATATCGGATCCACGGCCGAGAAGTACGCGACCGAAGCCTTCGAGCGCTACCGAGCCCATGCGGTCACGGTGAACCCGTACCTCGGCACCGATTCGATCACCCCATATCTCGAGGGGTCCGATCGCGGGGTGTTCATCTTGTGTCGCACGTCGAATCCGGGTGGAGACGACCTCCAGAACCTCGTCGTGGACGGCGATCCCCTGTTTCTCCATGTCGCTCGCCGGGTCGCTGAGGACTGGTCCCGGTACGGGGATTGCGGTCTCGTGGTCGGCGCCACCTATCCCGCTGAACTGGCCCGGGTTCGGGCCGTGGTGGGAGACCTTCCCCTGCTCGTACCCGGAGTCGGAGCCCAAGGGGGTGACATCGACGCCGCGGTCGCTGCGGGGTGTGACGCCGCGGGACGCGGGCTGGTGATCAACTCGTCTCGGGCGGTGCTGTATGCGTCCGCAGGCGAGGATTTCGATGTGGCGGCTCGAGCCGAGGCCCTCGCCACCCGGGACGCGATCAGCCGCGCAGTACGTGAACGCTGATGATTCCCGGTGCGTTCCGCAACGCGGCGATCACCGGTTCGGGAACGGGAGCCGTCGGAGCGATCAACATCATCGCGGTGCCCTCGGTTGTCGACTTGCCGACGTCCATATCAGCGATGTTGACTCCGGCGTCGCCGAGCAGCGTGCCGACCACACCGATGACCCCGGGGCGGTCGTCGTTGCGAACCACGAGCATCTCGGGAGCGGGCGGCACGTCGAAGGAGTGATCGTCCACCATGACGATGCGAGGTTCGGATCGCCGGCCCGTGAGAGTTCCCGCGATCGCATGGCCGCCGCCGCGCACGGTCACCACGTTCACGAAATCGGTGGAGGTGGTCGTGTTCACCTCGCGGATCTCCACTCCCCGATCCGCCGCACGCTGGGGCGCATTGACGTAGCTGACCGGTTCGTCACTGGTCGCTGCGAAGAATCCCTTCATGACGCTCAGGCTGAGCAGCCGAGTGTCCTCACCTCCGATATCGCCTTCGGCACAGATCTCGAGAACCGAGGGTGCCGAGCCGAGCAGGGTGGCGAAGAGCCGGCCGAGTTGCTCCCCGATCGGAAGAAACGGTCGCAGAGTCTCACTCGAGCCCGATGCGTCCACGTTGACGGCGAAGGGAACGAAATCTCCTGCGAGGGCCAACAACACCATGTCGGCGATCACGTCACCCGCCTTGTCCTGGGCTTCACGCGTCGAGGCGCCCAGATGGGGGGTCACGACCACCGAATCCAGCTCGAACAGCGGTGACTCGGTGGTGGGCTCGGTGGCGAACACATCGAGGGCCGCACCCGCTACCGTGCCGGCTCGCAGGGCCGCATCGAGCGCGGCCTCGTCCACGATCCCGCCTCGGGCGACGTTGACGATTCGCAGCGACGGCTTCGCCCGGGCCAACAGTTCGGCGCCGATGATTCCGGTGGTCTCTTTGGTCTTGGGTAGGTGAACGGTCAAGAAATCCGCCTCGGCCACGACCTCCTCGAGCGACATCATCTCGACTCCCATCTGACGGCCCTTGTCGGGAGCCACGAAGGGGTCATAGGCGATGAGTCGCATACCGAAACCTGCCGCCCGTTGCGCCACGAGCTTGCCGATCCGGCCGAGCCCAACCACCCCGAGGGTCTTGTCGGCAAGCTCGACACCCTCCCATCGGGACCGTTCCCAGCGACCTGCGACCAGGGCGGTATGGGCCTGAGGGACGTTACGAGCGAGCGCCAAGATCAGCGCCATGGTGTGTTCGGCAGCCGACACGATGTTGGACTGGGGAGCGTTGACGACCATCACGCCACGCGCCGTGGCCGCAGCGACGTCGACGTTGTCGAGACCGATGCCGGCCCGCCCCACGACCATCAAGCGGTCCGCGGAGGCGAGCAGGTCCGCGTCGACCATGGTGGCGCTGCGGATGATCAATGCGTCGGCGCCCACGATCGCCGTACGCAGTTCTTCAGGGGACAACCCGAGGCGGATGTCGACCTCGTGGCCGGCCTCGGCGAGACGGGCCAAGCCGCCTTCAGCAATCTCTTCGGTGACCAGGACTCGTGCCATTGGCTCCATCGTGCCAGCGTGAACCCCCCAGCGACGAATGCGCCCGATGAGCGAGACCCCGGGATCGGTACCAGCGATCGGGGCCGGGTCGCGGAACCGGTAGCGTGACGCCGTACGCCAGCAACCGGAGGCATCCATGTCCCATCCGTTCCTGTCCGATGCCTGGATGGAAGCGGCCCGCGCGATCCGGGCCAAGTACGAAGATCAAGCCGCCGAGGTCACCGTGGCGATCCGCATGAACCAGGTGATCACCGACGTCCCCTTCGGCGACGGGATCGTACGGGCCTTCACCGACACCTCGACGGGACGAGTCGTGATGGAACTCGGTGAACTGAGCAACGCCGATGTCACCGTGACCACGGATTACGAAACCGCTCTCAAGATCCTGGTCGAACAAGATCAGGCGGCCGCGATGCAGGCGTTCATGGCCGGACGCGTCAAGGTCCAAGGCGACATGATGAAGATGATGGCGATGCAGACCGCCATGCCCCAAGACGACATCGCCCGGGCCATCGCCGAGGAGATCCGCTCGATCACCGCCTGAGCGGACGCAGATTGGCGGCCGCGACCACGGCCACCGCTGACACGGCGGCACCCACGAGAAAGGCCGCGACGAACGACTCCGATGGCGGTGCTGTCGAGGCGCGTTGAACCGTGGTGAGCACCACGGTCCCCGCCACGGCCCCCATCTGGGACATCAACTGCTGAAGTGCTCCCGCGACTCCGAGTTCTCTCTCGTCCACCGCCGAGGCCACGAGCGAGGTGAGCGCCGGTCCCGAGACTCCAAAGCCGAGACCCGAGAGTGCCAGGGCCACCAGAACCCAGATCATCGTGGTGTCGGCGCGCACCGTTGCGAAGGTGACCATGGACGCGACGACCGCCAGCGTTCCCACCAGCGCCGCCGCCCGTTCACCGACGCGCACCGTGATGGTTCCCGCCACCGTGGCGACCAGGGCGAAGGCCAACGGCCGAGCGATCACGACCAAACCGATCGTCGAGGTTCGATACCCGAGCGCCTCGTCGAGCAACAACGGCGCCAGGAGGAAACCTCCCATGTAGGCGAAGTTGGCCAGGCTCTGCGTGGCGATCGGGAGCGCGACGTTGCGAGTGCGCAACCAGGCCACAGGCATGAGGGGTTCCACAGCCCGACGTTCGACTCTCACGAAGCTGAACGCGAGAACCAGTCCTGCGCCCCCCAGAGCCAGAGTCCGCGGCGACGTCCATCCCCATTGGGGACCTTGGCTCACTGCGGCGAGGATTCCCACTGCGGCTCCGCCGAGGGTGAGCGAACCTGCCAGGTCGAAACGCACTTTGGGACGTCGAGCCGTGTCGGGAAGCAGGATCCACGCCATGACGACGCCGACAAGACACAACGGCGCCTGTACCGCGAAGATCGCACGCCATCCGAAAGCTTCCACGAGAGGGGCCCCCGCGACCACCCCGAGCACTGGACCTCCGGCGTTCACGAACGTCCACCATCCCAAGGGCCGCACCCGTTCGGTAGCGGGATACAGCCGTGTGATGAACGCAACCGTCGAGGGACCCGTCGCGGCTCCCGCCGCGGCTGAGATCAGCCGGAAGGTCACCATCGAGGCCCCGTTCCACGCGAGCGCTGTCAACCCGGCGAAGAGTCCAGCGCCGGCGAGACCGAACAGGAAGACCCGCTTGTGGCCGTGGAGGTCTCCCAGTTTCCCGTAGGCCGGACCCACCACTCCGAATGCCAGCATCGGGCCCGTGATCGCCCAGGTCACCACTCCGAGCGATGTGTCGAGATCCTCAGCGATCCCCGAGAGCGAGACCGCGAGCAACGTGATGGTGAAGGTGACGGTGAAGAGCCCCGACAACAGCACCACCAAGGTGGCGATACGACGATCGACCCGAACTCGGCGCGCAAGTCGGTGACGGATGACGGCCGCCCATGATGCGTAGGCGACTTCGTCGACGCCCCCGTACCCCACGGTGAGGGTCTGGGGATCATCGGGTTGGCCGGGCGCCGCCTCGAGAGGCTCGCGCCCCGGGCTCATGGATCCTCGATGGCCAGGCGCTCGAGTTCGCTCGCGAGCGACTCGACGTCCCAACGCTGCGACGACTCCACGGTGTCGCCAAAGGCCCAACTCTGGAACCTGGTCACGGTGCCGCCCTGAACGTAGAAGGTCTCTCCGTTGAATCGGCAGCGGTCGCTCGCGAGATACGCCACCAGAGGCGACACGTTCGCGGGATCCCAGGGATCGAAGATCTCCTCGTCATCGGGCGCGGCGATCAACTCCCCGAGTCCGGGGGTGGCCAGAGTCAACCGGGTCCGAGCCGCTGGCGCGATGCAGTTCGACACGACGCCGTAGCGCTCGAGCTCTTTGGCCGCGATCTGAGACAACGTCGCCACGCCGCTCTTCGCGGCGCCATAGTTGGCCTGACCCGGGTTGGCGAAAAGCCCCGAGGTCGAGGAGGTGTGCACCAGATTGCGACGCTTCGTGTGCCCGGCTTTGTGTTGGGAACGCCAGTAGTCGGCCGCCCACCGAGTCGGCGCGAAATGACCTTTGAGATGGACCGCGACGACGGAGTCCCATTCCTCCTCGGTCATGTTGACCAACAGCCGGTCACGCAGGATTCCCGCATTGTTGACGAGGATGTCGAGATCGCCGAAGGCATCCACCGCCGCAGCGATCATCTGACGGGCACCCGTGAAGTCGCTGACGTCGTCGGTGTTGAGAACCGCTTCTCCACCCCGAGAGCGGATCTCAGAAACGACCTCTTCGGCCGGGGTCTGATCCTCGCCGGATCCGTCGTTGCCCGCTCCTCGATCGTTGACCACGATGCGCGCCCCGAGATCGGCGAACAACAGAGCGTGCTCCCGTCCCAGACCGCGGCCTGCGCCCGTAATGATCGCCACCCGGCCTTCCAACATGCTCATACCGGCACGCTACCCCCGAGTACGGCGTGGCTCGCAGCCCGCGCTCGGACCCTCACAGGGGGAACTCGTAGACGAGGTCCACCACCGAGGATCGCGGCACCTGCTCCCCGACCCCGACTGCGGTCCCCTCCACCGACAGACCCAACAGGCGTCTCTCGGTATCGCCGGTGACGGTACCCACCACCAGATCGGCATCGGCGAGGGCTTCGAGAAGGGCCTCATGATCGAGACCCAGTACCTCGGGAACGGTGACGACATCAGGCCCCTTGGAGACCACGACCAAGACCTCGCTCCCGCGATCCATGAGTTCTCCGGGCAGCGGACTCTGAGCAGCGACGTCGCCGATGGGTACCTCATCGCTGAAGTCCTCGGCCAACTCCGCGACGAGGCCGAGACCGCTCAGGGTCTCCACTGCGGTCTCGGCATCGACGAGAACCACATCGGGAACCTCTCGGGGAGCGGGACCCAACGAGGTCTCGAGTGTCACCTCGGTCCCTTTGACCACCTCGGCTCCGGCCACCAAAGCCGGTTGATCGGTGACGAACCAGGCCAGAACGGCTCCTGGGGGAACCTCCTCGTCATGGCGAGCCGCGGTCACCACGGCGCGCAGACCCACCGCACGTAACGCGGCGACCGCCTCGTCGCCGTCGATGCCCAAGACATCGGGAAGCTGCGACAGAGTCGGACCCTCCGAGATCACCACGACGAAAGGTTGACCTTCGTCGAGATCGACCCCCGCAGGCGGATCGGTCCGAATGACCTCGCCGTCACCGACGTCGTCACTACGTTCGCGCACCACCTCGAGTTCCCATCCGAACTCGCCGATGAGGTTGGCCACCTCGGGACCGGGAACGCCCACCAGTTCAGGAACGGTATGGCTCGGAGTGGCGAAGGCTCGCACGACCACCACCGAGAGAACAGCGAGGATCACGAGTCCGCCGAGACCTCCGAGCACCAACCGCCGACGCGAGCCGGGTCGCCCGGTGGCGCGCGAACGATGTTCGACCTCGTCGGGTGCGGACGTGGCGACCTCGGGGACCGGGGGCGCCTCAGGCGTGGTTCTCGTGGGGGTCTCGGCAGCGGGGACCGAATGCGCCCAGGTCTCGAGATCCGAACTCGCCGCTCGGGCCTCAGCGTCCTCAGGAGGCGTCTCGGACGCGAAATCAGGATCTGGGGCGGCATCGATGAGAGAGGGTCGCTCGAGCCCGGCCGAGTCGTCGGTGACGATGGGCAAGCGCTCCGGACGCGCCATACCCTCGGCACAGCGCACGAGAGCCTCGGCGAACGCCGCGGCGCTTGGTCGTTCGCTCGGTTCAGGCCGCCCGGCGCGCTCGAGAACCGGGGCCAGAGCCCCGAGATCCGCCGAGACCGGCAGGAGATGACCTGACCTCGCCGCCATCGTCGCTGACGCACTCGCTCCCGATAACGGCACGGTTCCCGTGACCGCTTCCACGAGCACCATGCACAGCGCGTAGACGTCGCCAGCTGCCGTGGCCTGAGGATTCTCGAGGAATTCGGGAGCGCCGTATCGGGCGCGTTCGACGCCGACGAGCTCGGAATGGGACCACACCGCATTGGACACCACCGCCGACCATCCCGCTCCCGCGAGGCTGACTCGACCGTCGGTACCGAAACGGACGGTGTCGGGGGTCAGCCCACCATGGACGACACCCCGATCGTGCAGCGCGGCGAGCCCGCGGGCGAGATGGAACCCGAGCACCACCGCCTGAGAGGGGCTCAGTCGACGACCCCGGTCCAGAATCTGGCGCAGAGTGCCGCCCGCTCGCAGTTCGGTGGCCACCCATAGACGCCGGGCTTGAGTTCCCCGGGTCGTTTCCTTCGCGGTCGCATCGAGCCAGCCCCACCCTCGAGGGGTCAACACGTCGCCATGACGTACCGCCGCTGCGGCGGCCGCGGCCTCGACCTCGTCGATGAATCCGCTCACCTGACCGGGGAGGCTGTCGAGGACTTCGCTCAGATCGATCACATCGATCGCCACCGGGGAACCATCGGCGACGACCGAACCCACGAGACGTACCGAATCCTCGTCATGGCCGACCTCGGACAGGACGCGAAAACGACCCGAGAGCACGGCTCCGGGCAGCCGCTCGAGCACGGTCTGAGACCAGGGCACCTCGTCAGGGGTGGCTTCGGGCATGGCGGAGCGAACCTAGCGCGTCCGTGCGCCCCCGGGGCAGCGGGCCCCACGTCGGTACTGGCACCAACCGGCCCGGGGGAAGGTCGCTGCGGACCACGAGGTGCGATCTCGGGGTGGTTGGGGTGAGAATGGACTCATGGCCAGTTCTCGAACCCGCCGCCGGGTCGATTCCCGACTCGCGTTCATCAGCCTTGCGATCGCGGCATGTCTGGTGATGATCGGATTCGGGTTCTCCGCTGCGGTCACGGGCCGTGATGCCCAGCAGCTTCCGGACGCGATCGAGTCGATCGATCCAGGGTCCGGGGACCGCGTCCTGCGCCAGACACGGATCTTTGTCGACCTCGTGACCGGCTACGAGGCGGTTCTCGTCGTCGATGGCATCGAGTTGCCCACCGTGCGGATCGACCAGTTGACGGGTCCGGATGGACGAGCACCTGAACCCGGCGAGCAAGTCGTTCTGCCTCCGGTTGCCATCTACGACCCCGGTAACGCCACGATCGCGTTCCAACCCGTCGATGGTGCCCCCATCGAAGAGTTCGTGGAGGGTCTCCATGAGGTCACGGTGATCTATTGGCGTAGCGTCGAGAGTCGGGAACGATCCCGGCAGTATTCGTGGTCGTTCCGAGTGGCCTGATCACAGCCTCAGCGACACCGCCGCCTCGTCACCGAGTCGCTGCGGCTTAGCGAGGGGGAAGTTCGCCGGTCTCGAGAAGAATCCGGAACCCGGCCTCATCGATCACCGGTATGGCGAGGCTTTCGGCCTTGGTGAGTTTCGAGGCGCCAGGTTCGGCTCCGACGACGACCGCGAAGGTCTTCTTCGAGACACTTCCCGGGCTCGTACCACCTCGCTGTTTGATGGCCTTTTCGGCCTCATCCCGACTGAAACCTTCGAGCGTGCCCGTCACCACGACACCTTTGCCGGTCAGGACCTGAGGGAGCGAAGCCGATGCGGTGAGTCCCTCGAGGTTGTCGAAAGCCACTCCGGCGCCACGCAACGTCTCGATCATGCGCCGGTGATCCTCGTCGGCGAACCAACGCCGAATGGACTCGGCGATCACCGGTCCGACCCCATCGACGGCGGCGAGATCCTCGGCACTCGCCGCCATGATCGCGTCGAGTGATCCGAACGCCACAGCGAGGGCCTCAGAGGCCGCGGGTCCGAGGTGTTTGATCCCCAAGGCGGTCAGCACTTTGGGAAGTGGGCGATTCCGAGACGCGTCGATGGCTCGCACCAGATTGCGCGCCGAGATCTCGCCGAAACCCTCCAGGGTCAAGACATCCTCGACGCTGAGTCGATAGAGATCGGCGGGATCCGAGACGAGCCCCCGGTCCGACAGCGCGAACACGGTTCGTTCCCCGAGCCCTTCGATGTCCATCGCCGGGCGGCTCGCCCACCAGATGATGCGCTGATCGCGCTGGAAAGGGCATCCAGGCTCGACGCAGCGAGTGTCGGCTTCCCCGTCGGCTCGCACCAACGTCGATTCGAGCGGACACGGACAGACTCGAGGGAACTGCCAGGGTTCGGTGCCCTCGGGCCGTTCACTGATCACTGGCCCGACGACCTCAGGGATGACGTCACCGGCCTTACGCACGATCACGGTGTCGCCAGGTCGGACGTCTTTGACCCGCACTTGATCCTCGTTGTGCAACGTCGCCATCGACACCGTGGACCCGCCCACGAACACCGGCTCGAGCACCGCGAAGGGTGTTGCTCGACCGGTGCGTCCGATCGACACCTGGATATCGCGCAACCGAGTGGTGCGCTCCTCGGGAGGGAACTTGTACGCGATCGCCCACCGGGGCGCCCGCGATGTGAAGCCGAGACGACGCCGTTGCGCCAGATCGTCCACCTTGACCACGACCCCGTCGATCTCGTACCCGAGATCATGACGACGTTGCTCCCAGGACCTGCAGAACTCGAGGACCTCATCGATGGAGTCGAGAACGCGGATCTCGGGATTCACCGGTAGGCCATAGGACGCAATGAGCTCCAACGTCGCGTGATGACTGTCGAGTTCGTTCAGGCCATCGACCTCACCGAGTTGATAACACCACAAGGCCAGACCCCGCGCAGCAGTGACTCGGGGGTCTTTCTGGCGCAGGCTCCCGGCTCCGGCATTGCGAGGATTCACCGGAACCGGTTCGGCCCGGCGTCCCTGAGCGACCCGTTGGCGATTCTCCTCTTCCTTCGCGGCCCGGAGGCGGTTGAAGGAGTCCACCGGCAGATAGACCTCACCCCGAACCTCGAGGACGTCGGGAAGACGTCCACCCGGCGGGGTCGGCAACATCTCGGGAACATCAGCAAGGGTCGCCACATTCGCCGTGACGTCCTCGCCGACTCGTCCGTCCCCGCGTGTCGCCGCCTGCACGAACCGGCCCTGTTCGAAGCGCAGGCTCATGGCCAGCCCATCGATCTTGAGTTCACAGACATACCGAACCCGTGGCGACGAGGACTCCTCGAGATCCAGACCTCGAAGCACCCGCTGACCCCATGCGCGCAACTCATCGGCGTCCATGGCGTTGTCGAGGCTCATCATCGGTTGGCGATGCACCACCGGAGCGAACAGCCCGCTCGGAGCTCCTCCAACCTGGTCTGCGGGAGAGCCCGCCTCGACGAGATCGGGATTCGCGGCTTCGAGGTCGCGCAATTCCCGCACGAGGAGGTCGAACTCCGCATCGGGGATCTCGGGGGCGTCGAGTTGGTGATAGAGCCGGTTGTGGCGCGCGACGAGATCTCGCAACTCGACGAGCCGACGCGCTATCTCGTCACCATGAGATGAGGATTCGATGGTCGATGTCTCGCCATCGGGCGACGAGGATGACACCGTCGAGGTCTCATCGGCGCCGGAGCCGGCGGGGTTCGCCATGGTGACCTCAGGCCCCGAAGGTGATCCGCGTCGCCGCGGCCTGATCGCCGACCCGAGCCGAAATCTGATCCACGAGATCGAAGACTCGCTCGGCCACCGCCACGCTGTGGAGGCCGAGACCACACGCCGGTGTGATCAGGCTTTGGGTCCGCAGAGCTGCCGGATCGCATCCCGCGTTGACCAGACCGCACCACAACTCGGCGAGTCGACGCCAGGGCCGCTCCACTGAGGACGGAATCGGCCCGTCGGTGGCCACCGCCCCCCATGCGATCGTGCCACCTCGGTCGAGAAACGGCGCCAGATATCCCGCGCCCGAGGCCAAAGACGGGCCGACGGGCACCGAGATCAGGTCGGGTCCGGCCGCGAGCAGGGTGGCGATATCGACGTCATGACAGCAGTGGACCCCCGCCAACGCCACGGGTTCCACGACAGCGAGCGCCGCCGAGATCAGATCCACAGCGAGATCGGGAGCGAGCGCGAAGCCCGGTTCGGACACCGAAGCGAGATCGGGTTCGTCGATGACGACGATCTGGTCGACGCCGGGCAACCGGCGGGCGACTTCTTCGAGGATTGCCAGAACATGACGTTTGACCGCTCTCACTGCGACGGGGAAAGCGAGCCGAGCGGGCGCTCCCGCCCGCAGCAAAGCCGTACCGAGGGTCACCGGACCGGTGAACTGCCATTTGACCGTCTTGGGCGGATTGGGAGCCATCAGGTCGAGAAACGTGCGCAGCCCCATGAAGGCGTCATGGCGCAGATCGGTGATCACCGGCGCCTCGGGATCCAACGCGTCGAGATCCACCCGCAAACTGCCGTACTGTCCCAAGCCGATTCCGTCGATCCCGACCACGGCTTGAGCGATCATGCCCTCGGCCGGCGAACGATGCGGTAGAGACGGGATCGTGGGAATCGCAGTGGCGTGGAGCGCGAACTCGCCAGCACGCACGGCGTCACGGTGCGGCAGACTGCCCACACCCATGCTCGCACCAGCGACGAGGTCCAACTTCACGTTCCGCGTTCTCCTCTCTCCCTTGTCGTACCACTCCGTAGCGCTGATCCACGAATCGTCGTCAGGGTGATTGGCCAGGCAGGCTGGGGAGGTGTCCACCACCCCCGAGATGACACCGCCAGATGCCTCGGCGCCATCGAACTCCTCGACCACGCAAGGCCGCATACGGACTCCGGTGAGCCTGTGGTTGTTGCGCAGTACCTGGTTGGCAGTGGCCATCCTCGGAGGCACGGCGCTCGGAGATGCCAGCGCTGATGCAACCGTGGCCACGCGCTGGACCCTGGGGATCCTGGCCTGGACCTGGTGGGGTGTCGCGGCTGTGGCGCTCATGGTTCTGGGCACCCTGGCACTCACGGTGTCTCGCGTCGTGATCACCGCATCACTGGCAGCGGCGATCGTGGCCACCATCGTCGAACCCGGAGCCTGGACCGGATCCTTTCTCGGGGTGAGCGCGCTGGGTGTACTGCTGGTCGCGAGCCCCGATATCGCCACGAGATCGGTCCAGGCCTCGGCATACGGGGCCGAATATCGCTTCACTCTGCGACCCCCGGTGGCCTTTGTCGCCCCCATGGTGCTCGCATGGATCATCGCGGTTGGTTCCTGGATGAGCGGACCTGTGCTGCTGGCCGAACGCCACTGGATCGCCGGGATCCTTCTGTGTCTTCTCGCCGCTGTGGCCACCCCGATTCTCGGGCTCAGTTTCCATCGCTTCAGTCGCCGATGGATCGTCGTGGTTCCCGCCGGTCTCGTCGTTCACGATCCCGTGGTGATGGCCGAGACAGTTCTGATTCGTCGCCATGACATCGCCCGGGTGGCACTCGCACCCGCAACGACCACCGCACGCGATCTCACCGGTGTCACCTGGGGCCATGCCATCGAGATCACCATGTCAGGTGTCGTGCCGATGGTCCCTCGCCCGCGATCCGGTCAGGACCCCGTCATGGAACGACCCGAGGCGATCCTGGTGGCACCGAGCCGACCCGGCGCGTTCCTGCACGCCGCTCGTCAGGGACGTCTGGTCTGAGCACCACTCAGCGGCCGGCGAGCAGCGCCGCCACCCACTCTGCGACGACCTCGGCCACCTCGTCATGGTGACGACCGAGATCGTGTCGGCCTCCCTCGATCGGCACCACGGTCACTGAGGTCTCGCTCGTCTCGAAATAGCTACGACAGTCCTGAGCGGTGCCGAAGGGATCGCGCGTCCCCTGAACCAGCAACGTGGGAACTCTCAGTCGGGGCAGATGTTCGACTCGAAGCCGTTCGGGCCGACCCGGTGGATGAAGCGGATACGACACCAGGATCAGACCGCTGACCTCGAGGGGCGGCTCGGCGTCCACCGCTCCCGGACCGGGTCCCGCGACGGCGATCGATGCCATGCGTCCGCCCATGGAACGACCGCCCACGATGACCGGGGTCGCCACTCCATCGGAGCCCACCCGGCGATGTGTGGCCACCGCATCGCGCACGGCTGCCACGAGAACCGGGGCCCGATCAGGCGCCCGACGCCCGGCTCGGCGGTACGGAAAATCGACACGAGCCACCGCGGCTCCCACCGCTGAGATCGCGGTGTCGAGAACCACCAGGCTGGGATGTTCAGCTGAGGTTCCCGCCCCCGGAAACAGCACGACCTGGGGTGGTGCTGGCGCCATCACGTCTCGAGAAGGATTCGGCGGGCCTCGCCCAATTCGCCGATGCGCGTGGCTGCACCCTCGCGGGCTCCTCCGTGATCGGGGTGCACACTGCGCACCTTCTCACGGAACTGGGTCATCACCTCGCGCCGACCGGGACGTACCGTCCCTTGGGGGAATCCGAGGATCTCGAGCGCCCACGCCCGGGGATCAGCCAGCGAGGCCAGATTGACCATGCCCGCGCCGGCGAGATGGGCGATGAACGACGCCCCCAGGGGTCCCTGCCACCGCATCGCCTTACGCAACGCAGGGGCTAGGGCCCGCCGCAACGCCGGATCGAGCCGCTCGAGGGCGTAGGCGGCTCCGAGCACCTGCTGTAAGGGGGTGCCTTGAGTGTCGAACTCGAAGCGCATCTCATCGCCCTCACCCATGAGTCGATGCACGCTGCAGGCCAAACCGTGACGATCCACCTGGTAGCGGTGACGCAACCGGGGTTGCACGACTCGTTCGGCCCGTTGTACCTGGTCGAGGAGTCGGTGAACATCAGGGATGAGATCGTCGTCGACGTGACGCGCGTGGGCGGCCATCACCGCGCCCAGGAGCAGCCCTCCGAAACCCGGAGCCGGGTCCACGGGAAGGTGCACCCCGCCGAGAGCGACCCGACGCGTCGGGGCCCGGGGACGGGTGTGCCACACCTCGAGTTCGGCCAGCAGCATCGATGCGACGCTACCGGCACCTCATACGAAGGGTCGCACCAGACCTCGGAGGTGTTCAGCGGCTTCGACCACACCGATCTCGTCGCCGGTCTCGAGCGCGTCACCAACCCCGGTACACGCCGCGATGACGGCGCGCCAGGTTCCCAGCGACACCCCAAAGGGCGGCCGCTCGGGATCGAGACCCACCGCGACCCCGAGAAGGCTCTGTCCGCGCTGATCCGAGGGTTCTCGAACCAGACGATCAGCCAAGGTGTAGATGTCGGCCATCGACAACTCGGGCTCGACTCCGTCCTCGTCGTCGAGCAGCATCACGTCGCCGGATTCGACGGCATCGAGCAGTTCGTCCACGACATCCTCGGCATCGGTGGCCACCACGAGCACGTCGCCTTCGAGACGGTGTGGGACCCCAGCATCGGTAACGGCTCGCACCAAGGTGTCACGCTGAGCCGGCGTCCATTCCGACAGGTCGTACTCGGTGGCCTCGTCCTCGTCTCCGAGCTCCGCGGATCCATCCCGCTCGCGCCGTCCGAGACGGACCTCGAGAGCATCGAAAGCCTCATCGACCCGGGTTTCGAACTCGGGCGGTATCGCGATCTCGAAACCCTCCCAAGCATGGGGGACTCCGAGCTCGGCGAACATCGCGGAGACCTCGGCCTGTTGATCGATGCTCCAGTCCGACAGGTCATAGAGCACCTTGTCGCAGTCAGGATCGGTCGGATCCCATTCGGCGCTCTCCTCGAGCGGATCGATGCGGGGCGGCTCGCTGGTGGACACGCCCCAACGCTACTCGCCCGCGCTCTCAGCCCCCCGGGACGCATCTCACCTCATCGTCTCCACGATGAGAGACCGACCTCACTCACCTGGACGCGCTGAGCACCGACTCACAAAACGCGGCAACCCGACGCGCTTCATCGATCTGATTCTCGATCCGCCGAAAGCCGTGCCCCTCGTCGGGATACTCGTGATAGACGACCGATCCCCCCGCCGCGTTCACCGCTGCTACGAGGTCGCGACTTTGCTCCACGGGAACGACGGGATCCTGATCTCCGTGCAACACGAGCAGAGGAACACCGGTCAGGGCAGGGACCGCTGACCCGAGTGATCGGGCCACGAGCAGATCCTGGGCGCTGTCGAGTGGAGCGACGAGGGTGTCGGTGCTGTGTCGTTCGAAACGATGGCTGCGACGCCGGAGGTCGACGAGGTCGGTCACGGGATACAACGCGACGACCGCGGCGAGTCGATCCGGATGGCGAGCCCCCAACCACAACACCGTGAACCCACCCGCTGAGGACCCCATCGCCACTGTCGTGGCCGGTGTCCAGGGTCCACTCGCGTGAAGATGCGCCACGACATCGGCAGTATCGGCCACATCGAGGTCCCCCCAGCGACCGTTCATGGCCTGCTGATAGGCGCGTCCATGTCCGGTGGAGCCTCGGTGATCGGGTACGACGATGTCGTATCCCCGCTCGAGCCACATCGCGAAACGGGGCCGAAAGTCGACGGTCCACTGATCGGTGGGTCCACCATGCACCCAGACGATGAGACGTCCGGTGCTCGCAGGAGCCTGGTAGAGCCGAGCGTGCACGGTCGCGCCGTCGCGGGCGGTGACCTCGATCAGAGAGGGTTCGACCAGAGCGGGTTCGTTCTCCCAACCCGACACGGGCCCCACGGCGAGGACGCGACGCTCGAGGGTGCCGCGGTCATAGGCCACGATCTGGGTCGGGGTACGCGCCCCGCTGCGAAGAGCGACCACCGTTTCAGCTCCCAGGGTGATCTGAGCGTGGACGCCCCGACCGAGCTCGGTGATCGCACCATCACGAGCCACGAACACCAGCCGACCGAAACCCGCCTCATTGCGAGCGATGGCCACCTCGGCATCGCCGGCATCGTCGACACGAACGTCATAGGACCGTTGCCCCGGCCCCCAGGTGGGGCCAGCGTGTTCATGGTTCTCGGCCAGTACTGCGACCGAGTCGCAGGTCAGGTTCAGCCACCCGGACGCGTCCTCGACACACCACATGCGCCCGAGGGCATCGAGCCGGGGCTGTTGAAGACTGGCTGTGGGGGTTCGTTGCTCCCGATCGAGAACCGCAGTCGTCGCCGGATCGATCCTTGCGATCATCGCGACGGAACCATCCCAGGGCATCGCCGGAACCGACCAGGCCTGCCAGACGACAGCGGTCTGGTCGGACGACCATCGAGCATCGATCACGAAATCGTGGCGACCATCGTCGATGCGATGCTGAGCACCAGTGACCATGTGGACTCCGACGACCCGCTCGGTATCGGCCACGACGAGCACATGGTGACCATCGGGCGAGACGGCGACACCGCTCACGGATTCTTGGGCCTCGACCACGCCGATCCGGCGGGGTTCACCTCCAGGAAATGGCTGCCGCCAGATCTCTCCACCCGCCGCGAGGTACACCACGGCATCACCGGTGGGGGTCCAGTCGAAACATCCTCCACCACTGCCGCGTCCCGGACGCGGTACCGGAGAGGTCGTCAGGCGGCGTTCAGGACCGCCGTCGACGGGGACGACCGCGAGATGAGGATCTCCCGCCCCGGTGACGGCGAACACGATATGGGTACCCGAAGGCGACAGGCGGGGTTCGGTGAGGTCACGACCTGCGGCGAGCCGCTCGGGAGAGATCACCCCCACACGGTACCCTTCGGCCATGGCTCAGCGTCCGGACCGCAACCTCGCCCTCGAACTCGTTCGGGTGACCGAATCCGCTGCACTCGCGGCGGCCCGTTGGGTCGGCCGTGGCGACAAGATCGGAGCGGACGGCGCGGCGGTCGACGCAATGCGCACCGTGTTGTCCACGGTGCCCATGGACGGAATCGTGGTGATCGGCGAGGGCGAGAAAGACGATGCCCCCATGCTCTACAACGGCGAACGAATCGGTGACGGCACCCCACCGCTGACCGATATCGCCGTGGATCCCATCGACGGAACGACCCTGACCGCCCAGGGCCGTGGCAATGCCCTCTCGGTGATCGCGGTTGCCGAACGCGGCTCGATGTTCAATCCGGGCCCCTGCGTCTACATGGAGAAGATGGCCGTGGGCCCCGAGGCCGCCGGATCGATCGACATCACTGCGAGTCCGTCTCAGAATCTGCGCTGGATCGCGAAGGCGAAACGGTGCAGTGTGCGCGACCTGACCGCAGTCATCCTCGACCGGCCCCGCCATGGCGAGCTGATCGCCGAGGTTCGCGCCTCAGGCGCTCGGATTCGGCTGATCTCTGATGGCGACATCTTCGGAGCGATCGCGACATCCTGGCCCGAGGCCGGTGTCGATGTGCTCTTCGGTATCGGTGGGACGCCTGAAGGTGTCACCGCCGCAGTGGCCTTGCGTTCGATGGGTGGAGAGATCCAGGGCCGGCTGTGGCCCCGAGACGAAACCGAACGCGCCGCCGCGATCGAACAGGGCTACGACCTCGATGCCGTGCTGACCACCGAGGATCTCGTGCGCAGCGATGACTGTTTCTTCGCAGCCACCGGGATCACCGATGGCGAACTTCTCCACGGGGTGCGCTTTGGCCCCAACGGCGCCACGACCCAAAGCCTCGTCACGCGGGGTCGGTCGGGAACGGTCCGTCTCGTCGAAGCTCGGCACCGTTTGGACAAACTCCGCGAATTCGCTTCCGTCGACTACGACTGACCGAGATCGAACTCGACCACGGGGTCATCGGTCACCTCGAGCCAGCAGGAATCGACGTCGTGTCATCGTCACGACTACGACTGGGATGGTGTCCTCGCGCCCGCTCACGCCGACCCAACGTGATCATCGCGTCGAGGGGTACCGGCTCGCTCCCACTCGCCTCGGCGAGCTCGTGGACCAGCGGGCGACGCTGCTCGTGTTCCTACGACACTACGGTTGACTGTTCTATCGCCAACTCGTCGACGAGTTCGCCGACGCCGTGCACCGAGATCCCGAGTATCCCGCCGTGGTGTTCGTGTACCAGGGGACCGTCGAACAAGGCCCGATGTTCTTCGAGCGTCTCTTTTCTGATGCCGTCGCGATCGCAGATCCCGATGGTGACCTGTACCGGGAGTTCGAGGTCGAACGAGGCGGACTCAAAGAGATGTTCGGGCCCCAAGCCTGGGTCTGTGGTCTGCGCGCCACCCGCCAAGGCCATCGCATCGGCCGCAAGGTCGGCGATCCCTGGACTCTTCCCACGGTGTTCGCGATCGACCGCGGAAACATCGTGGGTAAATTCCGAGGCGAACACGCCGGTGACCATCCCGATCTCGACGAGTTGGCGGCCATGATCCGAGGTTCTTATGAACAGTGATGTCTCCATCTCCGATGGCGCCTCCGGATCCCTCGCCGCCCCTGTGATCGTGGCGATCCACGGCAACGGTGGCGGCGGTGAACGCTTTGCGCGGGTGCGGGAACACGGGACGCGATCGACCTGGATCACTCCCACCCTGCCCGGGTTCGGGCATCGTCCTGTGGATCCCTCGCTGCGCTCGGTCGCCGACTACGCCGACCATGTTCACCGGCTCCTCGGTTCCGTGGACGGTCCCGTGGTTCTTCTCGGACACGGGATCGGAGGTTCCTTCGCTCTCGATCTGGCCAGCCGTCACCCTGACGCCATCGCCGGGCTCATCCTTCATGCGCCCGTGGCGGCCGATCTCGACACCAGGCTGTTCCCTCGCATCATGTCGACCCGACCGGTGCGCGAACTCGTGCGCCGAGCGATCGCCGCGCGCCTGCTGCGACCGGTGTGGCGTCGCCTGTTCTTTCCCACCGGCGCCCCTCGGGCGACCCTCGACACGTTCTTCGAGGGATATCGGGGATGCCGGGCCTTTGGCCAGATGTTCGACATCATCCACGCGTCATGGTTCGAGCGCCTCACACCCGTCACCGATGTCCCCGTCATCGTGTTGTGGGGGTCCCAGGATCGGGTGCTGCGCTCGGGTCAGGCCGATCGGGTCCTGACCAAGGTGCCCGGCGCCGAGGTGGTCGTACGCGAGGGTTGGGATCATTTTCCGATGATCGAGGATCCGGACTCGTATGCCGAGGAGATCGATGCGCTCGCTGCGCGTCTCGTGGCGCGCTGAGCAGCCTCAGGCTCATGAAGGAGTGATCCCCCTCGGATCGGGAGCGGTCGCCGATGCCGGAGTCGGTCCCAAAGCCGCGCTGGTGGATCGAGCAGCACGTCATGGTCTGGCTGTGCCTCGCGGATTCGTCCTGACCGACGGGGTCGATCTCGACGCGTCGACGCTGGCGACCGTCTTCGGATCTGCGGGACCGGATCATCGGGTCGCAGTTCGTTCGGCGTTCTCCACCGAGGACACCTCCACGTCGAGCCGGGCCGGTTCCTATCTCACCCGCCTCGACGTCGCCACCGAGGACGTGGTCGGCGCGATCGCTGAGGTTCGTGACTCCGCGACCCGCGACGGGCTCGAACCCGGGCTTCGACGTGATGTTCTCGTCATGGAGATGGTGCAGGCTCGTCACAGTGGGGTCGCATTCAGCGAACCCGGAACCTATGACGATCTCGTCAACGTCACCGACGGTCTCGCCGACGGGCTCGTATCAGGAACGGTCGCCGGTGAGCGGATGCTCCTGGCGCGTCTGGAGAAGGCTCCGTCGGGGTGGCCCCGACGTCTGGCTCGGCTCCTGCGTCGAATTCGTTCCCTGTTCGGTGACGAACCCTGGGACGTGGAATGGGCCGATGACGGCCAGACCTGTTGGCTGATCCAGCTTCGAGCGATCACTGCGCCGACCCGGCGTGACGAAATGCTGACCATCGCGAACCATGCCGAGATCCTCCCGCCGCTGCCCTCGACGTTCATGACCAGTGTGATCGCCGAAGCCGGCCCGGATCTCTTCGCCTGGTATCGCCGTGCGGATCCTCGCTTGCCCGCCACCCGTGACTTCCTCACCGTGGTCGGGGGACGACCCTTCATCAATCTGAGTCTCCTCGAAGACATGCTTCGACATCTGGGGCTTCCGACCCGGCTCGTGGCCGACTCCATCGGGGGACCGCCCAGCGTGGACCGAGGGGCCAATCCCCTGCGCATGCTGAGGCGCTCGCCTGCTCTGGTGCGTCTCGGAACCGCCCAGATCACTGCGGTGGCCACATCCCGGCGCCGGGAGCGCCACTGCGCAGCCGCCGGGATGCCGCCGGCAGAGACCTGGACGAACTGGGTCGAGCAGGTTCGCGACGCGTACACCGCCTTGGTGACGGGGATGTTCCCGTTGTCCTCGGCCATCGGACCACCTCTGGCGATCCTGCGCCGCTGCGGCACGCTCACCGCCCACGCAGTTCGACACCGATCGGTGACCTCGCGCCTCGCGGAGGCTCGCGATGCTGCGGCGAGTGGCGGACCTGGATCACCTGCTCATGACGACTTCCTGGCGACCTTTGGTCATCGGGGAATCTACGAAAGCGATCTGGCTCGACCTCGCTACCGGGATGATCCCGCTCTCATCGGATCTGTCGGCACCACGTCGGTGCCGTCGCTGCCAAGGCGAAACTGGCGCTGGTGGGTGACGCTTCCGGTGTGGTGGCTGGCACGAGCGCCCCTCGCTGCTCGGGAACGTCTGCGCCATGAGGCCATGAAGGGTTTCGCCACGTTGAGGGATCGCGGCCTCGAGATGGCGAGGTTGGCGGTGGAGCGAGGACAACTACGAACCCCTGAGGACCTGTTCGACCTGACGGCCGCCGAGGTTCGAAGGTTGGACTCCGGCTGGAGCCCCGAAGAGAGCCTGTGGGCCAGACGCCACGAGGAGCGGTCGCGATGGGCACAGTTGAGCCCTCCAGCAGTCGTGGCTCGCTTCACCGATCCCGAGGACTGGAACCCGATCAGTGTGAGCAGCCAGCGCTGCCAGGGCCTGTCGCTGGGTGCGGGCCGTGTCCATGGGCGTGCTTGGGTGCTCCAGGAACCCGCAACATCGCTTCCTGATGGTTTCGACCCGGCGACCACCGTGCTCATCGCCCGGTCCGTCGACGCAGGATGGATTGCCACCTTCGCGCTCGTGGCCGCCGTGGTCGTGGAGACGGGAGGCGATCTCTCACACGGGTCGATTCTGTTGCGCGAACGCGCCATTCCCTCGATCACCAACGCTCGAGGGGCACTGGCGATGTTCACCACCGGCGATCAGGTCGAGGTACGCGCCGATAACGGTGTGGTCATCGCGCTGTGAGCGCAACCCAGACGGACCTGCCACATCGGGGAATCTGACAGATGACAGGCCGCGCACCCAGGTTCCCGGCTCGGATGTTCAGCGGCGAGTCTTCATCGCCAATCCACTGATACGACGAGACACCACACCGGGAGTGACCTGACTCATCGAGGTGAGCATCTTGTAGAGAGCTCCGGGAACCGACACCGCCCGGCCGCGAGCGGCATCGGCAAGTCCTTGGCGAGCCACATCGTCGACATCGGTCCAAGCGACTTTGGGAAACTGGGTTTCGTAGCCTTCGGTGTTGGACACCGATTGGAACTCGGTGCGGGTGAGACCCGGGCACAGCGCGGTGACTTTCACTCCGGTTCCTCGGACCTCTTCGTGCAGAGCCTGGGTCAGACTGGTGACATAGGCCTTCGTGGCCGAGTAGACGGCCAACTTGGGCCCCGGCTGGAACGACGCCACACTCGACACGTTGAGGAGATGACCTCGACCTCGGGGCACCATCGCTGCGATCGCGGCGTGGCTGAGTCGGGTGAGCGCGGTGACGTTCAGTTCGATCTCACGGGCAAGGCGATCCGGATCGAGATCCCAGAACCATCCCGAGGTCCCGAATCCGGCGTTGTTCACCACGAGATCGATGGAACGCGAGGTGTCGGAGATGCGCTCAGCGACGGCACCGACCCCTGCGGGTGTCGTCAGATCGGCTTCGAGGACCTCACCCGGACGACCATCGAGGATCTCAGCGAGGCGGTCGCCTCGACGGGCGACCAGGATCGTCTCGACGCCATCGGCGAGCAACATCTGCGCCATGGACGCACCGATGCCACTCGATGCACCGGTGACAAGGGCGGATCGAAAGGGATACGAGGAGGCCATGGACGCCATGATGGCGTCCCGACTACGGATATGCCTCAGCGGAGGCCGCTGAGACCACCCGCCGCTGACAACCGGGCATGGGCCCGCGAAAGAGCCCCGACCGCCTCGGCATCGTGTTCGTGCCGCAACAACTCTTCGGCTCGTTCTTTGGCTTCCTGCGCCCGGGCGACGTCGACATCGACTCCGAGTTCGGCCTCATCAGACAGGATCGACACCCCGGTGGGTCCGACCTCCACGAAGCCGCCGTGTACGGCGACGTCGAGCACCTTGCCGTCGGTCAGCCACACCTTGGTATGACAGACCGCCAGGGCGCCGAGGAAGGGGGCATGACCTTCGAGGAACGCGATCTCGCCACCACCCAGGGTGCGCGTCGCCACCTGGGTCGCCTCGCCCGAGAAGATCACCTTCTCGGGCGACACCACCTCGACCTTCATGGCCATCAGTCAGTGCCCTCCTGAAGGGCCTTGGCCTTGGCGAGCACCTGCTCCACGCCGCCGACGTTCAAGAACGCCTGCTCGGGAATCGTGTCGAGTTCACCACGCACGATCGCTTCGAAGCTCTCCACGGTCTCATTGACCGGCACGTACTCACCAGGCACGCCGGTGAAGACCTCAGCCACGTAGAAGGGCTGAGAGAGGAACCGCTGAACCTTGCGGGCACGAGACACCGTGAGGCGGTCCTCTTCGGACAACTCGTCGAGACCGAGGATGGCGATGATGTCTTGGAGTTCTTTGTAGCGCTGGAGGATCTCCTGCACCTGGCGGGCCACGCCGTAGTGGCGATCACCGACGACCTCGGGCGACAGGATCGTCGAGGTCGAGGCCAAGGGGTCCACGGCCGGGTAGATGCCCAGCGACGCGATCTGACGAGACAGTTCCGTCGTCGCGTCGAGGAAGGTGAAGGTCGTGAACGGCGCCGGGTCGGTGTAGTCGTCAGCGGGCACGTACACGGCCTGCAGCGAGGTGATCGAACGACCGCGAGTCGAGGTGATCCGCTCTTGGAGCTGGCCCATCTCATCCGCGAGCGTCGGCTGGTAACCCACCGCCGAGGGCATACGACCGAGCAGGGTGGACACCTCCGAACCGGCCTGCACGAAGCGGAAGATGTTGTCGATGAACAACAGCACGTCCTGGTTCTGGACGTCGCGGAAATACTCCGCCATGGTCAGAGCCGACAGCGCCACGCGCAGACGCACACCCGGGGGTTCGTCCATCTGACCAAAGACCAGTGCGGCCTTCTCGAACACGCCGGACTCTTCCATCTCGAGACGCAGGTCGGTGCCCTCACGGGTGCGCTCACCCACGCCTGCGAACACCGACACACCACCGTGCTTGGAGGCCACTCGGTTGATCATCTCGGTGATGAGCACCGTCTTGCCCACACCGGCGCCGCCGAACAGACCGATCTTGCCGCCGGCCAGATACGGGGTCAGCAGGTCGATGACCTTGATGCCGGTCTCGAACATGCGCTTGGACGGCTCGAGAGCATCGAAGGCCGGGGCGTCACGGTGGATCTCCCAGCGCTCGATATCGGCGAACTTGGCGGGATCATCGTCGAGCACCTCGCCCCACACGTTCCAGACGTGGCCCAGGGTGACGTCACCCACGGGGACGGTGATACCCCGGCCGGTGTTACGCACCGGGGTTCCACGGCGAAGACCGTCGGTCGGCTTGAGACAGACCGCGCGGACACGGTTGTCGCCGAGCTGCTGGGCGACTTCGGCGAGCACCGCGGTATCGGTGCCTTCCACGGTCACGGTGAACTCGAGCGCCGTGTTCAACTGCGGCAGTGCGCCGCGGGGGAATTCGACGTCGACCACCGGGCCGGCGATGGCGACGACGCGCCCGTCGGTGCTGGCGGCCTCAGTACCGGATTCGTTCTCGGTCATGGTCATGGCGGGGTCTCTCCTGCTCAGAGTCGCTCGAGGTCGGATTCGAAATCCACGAAGATCGTGCGGGCCGCCGACGCGTCCGACGCCAGCGCCTCGGCACCACCGACGATCTCCATGATCTCGGTGGTGATCGAGTCCTGACGGGCCCGGTTCATGATGCGGGTCAAGTTCTTGATGAGCTCTTCGGCGTTGTCGGTTGCGGACTTCATGGCCCGCTGACGGAACGCATGCTCACTGGCTGCAGCATTGAGCAACGCTGCATAGACACGGGCCTCGACATATCGAGGGACCAGTGTTTCGAGGATGGTGGAGGGATCGGGTTCGAACTCGTACTCGGCGGACGCACCGTCGGTACCGGGACGTCCGTCGCCGCCTTCGAGCACATCGACGCCAAGAGGCACCAAAGGCCGCAACACGACCTCTTGGCTACCAGCGGAGATGAACCGGGTGTAGACGAGTTCCACTCGGTCCACCTGACCCGAGGTGAACAACTCCACGGCTCGCTGGCCGATCTCCTTGGCAGCCGCATAGGTCGGAGCATCCGAGAAGCCGCCAAAGGCCTGATCGAGGGTGTAGCCCCGGAACTTGAAGTAGGACTCGGCTTTGCGCCCCACGGGCACGATCGCATAGTCCTTGCCGGCGAGCACATCGGCTTTGATTTCGCCTTCGGCGGCTCGCACCACTCCCGAGTTGTACCCACCGCACAGGCCGCGGTCCGCGGTGATCACGACGTAACACGTCCGCTTCACCTCATCGCGGCCCTGCAGCATCGGCGACTCACGGCCAGCTCCGGCGGCTGCCAGGTCTCGCACCACCTCGGTGATCTGTTCGCTGTAGGGCACCGCGGCGGCAACGCGCTGCTGGGCCTTGACGATGCGCGACGCCGCAATGAGCTCCATGGCGCGCGTGATCTTCTTGGTGGCCTGCACGGACCGGATGCGGCCCCGCAGAATGCGTTCCTGACCTCCTGCCATGACGCGATTACTCCGTCGCCAGCGTCTTGGTGCTCTGCGCCTCTCCGACCTCAGCGGCGTCGGTGGCGGTGGGATCCGCAGCCCGACGCTCGGCCTCGGCGGCGAGGAACCGCGACTTGAACTCGGCGATGGCGTCACCGAGTCCCGAGGGCACATCGGCCTTGGGATCGGTGCGAATCGTGGCGAGCATCGCGGACTGCATCGTGCGCATGTACTCGAGCAATTCGGTCTCGAAGCGCCGCACGTCTGCCACCGGCAGATCGTCGAGGTAGCCCTTGGTGCCAGCAAAGATCGACACGACCTGCTCCTCGACGGGCATCGGCGAGTTCAGCGGCTGCTTGAGCAGTTCCACCAGACGGTAGCCCCGCTCGAGCTGAGCCTTGGACACGGCGTCGAGTTCGGATCCGAAGGTGGCGAAGGCTTCGAGTTCACGGAACTGAGCCAGATCCAACTTCAACGTTCCCGACACGCTCTTCATCGCCTTGATCTGAGCGGCGCCGCCCACGCGAGACACCGAAATGCCCACGTCGACAGCCGGACGAACACCGGACTTGAACAACGCGTCCTGGAGATACACCTGACCGTCGGTGATGGAGATCACGTTGGTCGGGATGAAGGCCGACACGTCGCCACCCTTGGTCTCGATGACCGGAAGTGCGGTCAACGATCCAGCGCCGCGATCGTCGGACAACTTCGCAGCCCGCTCGAGCAGACGGCTGTGGAGATAAAACACGTCGCCCGGATACGCCTCACGGCCCGGAGGACGACGCAGCAACAGCGACAGCTGACGATACGCCTCGGCCTGCTTGGACAAGTCGTCGTACACCACCAGGGCGTGCTCGCCGTTTTCCATCCAGTGCTGACCCATGGCGCAGCCACCGTAAGGAGCGAGGTATTTGAAGGGGGCCGGATCCGACGCCGGAGCCGCCACCACGACGGTGTACTCCATCGCGCCGTACTGGCGCAGCGTCTCCACGGTCTGAGCGACCGTCGAACCCTTCTGACCAATGGCGACGTAGATGCACTTCACGCCGAGACCACGCTGGTTCAGGATCGTGTCGATCGCCACGGTGGTCTTACCGGTCTTACGATCACCAATGATCAGTTCGCGCTGTCCCCGGCCGATGGGAGTCATCGCGTCGATGGCCTTGATCCCGGTCTGAAGCGGCTCGTGCACGGGCTTGCGACCCATGATGCCCGGCGCCTGGATCTCGAGGCGGCGCAACTGCGCACCCGCGATCGGGCCTCGCCCATCGATGGGCTCACCCAGCGCGTTCACGACCCGGCCCAACAGGGCGTCGCCGACGGGAATCGACAGGATTCGTCCCGTCGCCCGCACGGTCTGGCCCTCTTCGATGCCTTCGGCCTCACCGAGAACGACGGCTCCGATCGAACCTTCATCGAGGTTCAGGGCCAGTCCGACGGTGCCGTCCTCGAACTCGAGGAGCTCGTTCACCGCGCAGTCGGGAAGTCCCGACACGGTCGCGATGCCGTCACCGACGTTGGAGACCCGCCCGACGGTACGGGCTTCGAGGGAGACCTCGAATCCTTCGAGGTTCTTCTTGATCGCAGCGGCGATGTCGCTTGCGGAGATGGTCAGCTCTGCCATGTGGGAATGCTCCGTTCTTGGAACCGGCGACTACAGCCGGCTCTTGAGCTGTTCGAGACGAGTACGGACACTGCCGTCGATCACGTCATCGCCAACGGTGGCGATGACACCCCCGAGCACGGAGGGGTCGACGACGACTTTGAGGTTGAGCTGCTTGCCGGTGGCGTTGGTGAGCGCCGCGGCCAGGCGGGTGGTCTGATCAGGCGTGAGCGCCACAGCCGTGCGGACTTCGGCAACCTCGAGTTGCTTGGAGCCCGCGGCCCGAGCCACGAGGCGATCGACGATCTTGGGCAGGTCCTTACCCCGCCCGGATCCCACGACCATGGAGATCAACTGCACCGTGGTCGGCGTGGCTTTGCCCTCGAGGAGATCCGAGATCACCGCCAGACGGCGCTCGACGGGGATCTCATCGTCCATGAGCGTCGAGCGCAGGCTCCGATTCGATTCGAACGAGCGTGCGAAGCGGAACAGCTCGTCCTCGACCTCGTCGAGGGTCCCCTCGACGCGGGCCACCTCGAACAGAGCTCGGGCGTACCCTTCGATACGTTCGTCGCTCATCGTGACGCACCCACCTTCGTGATGAACTCTTCGATCAGGCGCTGCTGTGTGGCGTCGTCGAGCGAGGCCCGAACGGCCGTCTCGATCGCCGCCACCGAGACCACTCCGACCTCGGCCATGACTTCTTCGTTGAGGCGTCCACCAGCCGACTGGAGCTCCATGGCGTACTTGGTGCGCAGGTCGATGACCTCCTCTTCGAGGCGAGCCCGACCTTCCACGAGCAGGGCCTCGGCTTCGGCACCGGCCTCAGCGAGGAGTCGTTCGCGTTCGGCCTCGACATCGCCGAGAGCGCTACGGATCTCAGCGGCTTCGGCCTCGGCCTGAGCCCGAGCCTGCGAGGAACGATCGAGTTCACCTTGGATTCGGGCCGTGCGGTCGGCCAGACCCTTCTTGATCGGAGGGCCCGCGAACTTGATCAACAACCCAAGGATGATCAAGAAGGCGAGACCGCCCCAGATGATCTCTTTGGTCTCGGGCAGGATCGGCGAGATCGACTGCGACGGATCCTCGGCCGCGAGAAGTGCGGTCACGATTCTCATCGAGCCACCTCCGCTCCCATGGCTTGGGCCACGGACCGCTCGACCGTGGACCGGTCCGCAGGCTTGTTCAGGATCATCTCCACAGCGCTCGTGGTCACGTCGCGCACGGCGATCTCCATATCGTCTCGCACGGCTCGACGAGCCGACTCTGCGGCTTCACGGGCATTGCGTCGATGGACCGCATACTCGGCGTTGACTTCGGCAAGTCGGGCTTGACGCTCCGTTTCGAGCGTGGCGCGGACCTGATCGAGGCGAGCCCCGGCCTGTCGGCGGATCTCGCCGATCTGGGCCTGGTATGCCGCGACATCGGCTCGCGCCTCGACCGTCATGGACTCCGACGCCTCGAGGTCACCGTGGATCTTGTCGTATCGATCCTGCATGCCCTTGCGCAGCACCGGGAACAGGAACTTCATGATGATCAGCAGCACCAAGAAGGAGCCGCCTCCCCACAGCAGTTCCTTGAGTTCGGGTGCGATCGGGTTGGGTCCGAGATCGACGACCTCGTCAACGCCTTCTTCAGCGCTGACGAGAACCTCGACGATCCGGGACGCCATGAGAGTCACGCTCGGCATGACGGCTCCTTCGCAGAGACGGTGGACGACACGGGACGGATCAGGCGAACTTCAGCAGAATGAAGACCACGAAGCCGATCAGGGCGAGCGCCTCGGTGAAGGCGATGCCCAAGAACATCGTGGTACGGACCATGCCGGCAGCCTCGGGCTGACGGGCCATGGCCTGAACGGACTGGCCAACGAGATAGCCGATGCCGAGACCCGGGCCGAGGGTGGCCAGGCCGTAGGCATACCCGGCGGACCCGGCGGCCTCGATGTTCTTCAGGTCTGCGGGTTCAATCGCCTGAGCGGCGAGGCGGGCAATCGCTTCCATGGGTGGTTCTCCTGTTGTGCTCTGGTTGGGGAGAAGGGAATGAACCGGTCGGCGACCGGATCAGTGCTCGGGATGCTCAGCGCCACCGATGTAGACGGCGGTGAGGATCACGAAGATGTAGGCCTGCAGGAACGCCACGAGGACCTCGAATCCGGTGAGGAAGGTCAACATGGCGAAGGGCAGGACACCGACGGGGATCAACGGAACGTCCTCGGCGGTGACGAGGGCGTGGGTCAACACGGCAAAGGTCACGAGCAGGATGTGCCCGGCCAGCATGTTGGCGAAGAGACGAACGGCCAGAGAGAAGGGCCGCACCAGCACCGTCGAGACGAACTCGATCAGCGCCACGATCGGCAGCAGGGCGCCGGGAACGCCAGGCGGGATGACCATGTTCTTGAAGTAATGGCCAACACCTTGGGCCTTGATGCCGGCGCCGTGGAACACGAGCCACACCAACAGCGACAAGAACATCGGAATCGCCATACGCGCCGTGGCCGGCATCTGGAAGATCGGGATGATTCCGGGCAGGTTGCACAGATAGATGAAGCAGAACAGTGTCAACAGGAACGGGGTCCACTTGAGCCCCGAGCGACCCATGGTCTGCATGATCACGCCGTTTTCGATGAACTCGACGGTGACCTCGGCGAAGTTACGCACACCCGTAGGCGCCTTGAGAGGGTCTTTTCGATTCGCCAGCCAGAAGACCAGCGTCGTGATGACCACGGCGAGGACGGCGATCAACGCGATCTTGTTGAACGACGGGAAGATGTCGCGCCAACGGAGGACTTCGTTGATGGGCGGGAACTTCAGTGCGATCACGACGTGGACCTCGGGGAATCGTCGGAGGGCTTCAAACCCGGAAAGGCGAGCGTGGCGGACACGTACCGGAACTCCCACGCCAGCAGGCCTAGATGCGCAGCGATCAGCGTTATGCCGAGCGGAACGAGCTCGACCCAGCCAGCGTCGCGTACCAGGTAGACAGCGAGGAAGATCAATGACAGGCGGATGAGGTAGCCGAACAGCGCAGCCCCCATCATCAGCCCGAGCGAGATGCGAGCGGTACTCGATACGAGCACCGCCGACACCGCGAAGTTCACGAGAACGAGAGCGAAACCATATGCACAGCTGATCGCTCCATTGAGACCCCAGATCACTCCGGAGATCGCGATCACGACTGGCGCCACCATCAGACCGCGCCGTACGAGGTCTTTGGAGATTCCGGCTTCGGGAGCCGGGCCCTCGAGGCGGGTCGCAAAGGGGCTCGTCGTGGGTGTCGCCATGGTCACGAAGCACTCCCGGGTCGGTAGCCACCGGACTGCGAATCGAGACGCTGGGCCTCGAGTTCTTTCATCCTGGTGGTGTACGTGCCGTAGATCTTGGCTCCGAGTCCGACCACGGCGAGAACCACCATGGCGATCATGAACACCGGCTGAGTTCCCAGCCAACGGTCGATCAGCCAGCCCAGTCCCAAGAAAACCACGAGGGTGCCCACGGACTCCATGCCCTGGGCAAGACCATCATCGGTCCGGGGTGCGTAGCGGCGGCGGGGAGGCTCGGTCACAGCGGTGAGGTGCAAGAAGCAGCGGCGTTGCTGCTTGTGAATGCCTTCGCAATCTAGAAGACCCACACCCAGGGAGGCAAAACCCAGCGCCATCAATCCGGTGAGACGGATGCCCGGACGTCACGAGTCCGACGGAACCTGTCGTCGCACCTCGGGATGCAACACCGTGTACAGCGCCAGGGCCAAGGCACCGAGACCGAACACGAGAAGGTTGCCGCCCGTTTCGGTGAAGGCTGGATAGAGAACGAACGCCGACAACAACGCGGTCCACAACCACAGGATCAACACGCTGCGACGCTGGCCGTGGCCCAATGCGATCAGACGGTGATGAAGATGGCCCTTGTCTGCCACCGATACGGCCTGTCGGCGCGTCGCTCGACGCACGATCGCGAAGATCAGATCGAAGATCGGCACGCCCAGAATCAGCAAGGGGATGAACAACGGCGCCAAGAAGAAGTAGGTCTGCCCGACGAACTGCTGGGTATCGGGATCCGCACGCCCTCCCACGACACTGGTGGACACTGCGAGCAAGAGCCCGAGGAACAACGCCCCGGTATCACCCATGAAGATTTTCGCCGGGTTGAAGTTGTGGGGCAGAAAGCCCACGCACACGCCCAACGTGATGATGGCCACGAGGGGACCGATATTGGGTTGGGTCAACAGATCGAGTTCGTCGAGTCGGCGGCTGTAGACGAAGAAGCTCGCCGCTGCGATTGCCACGATTCCGGCCGCGAGCCCGTCGAGTCCGTCGATCAGGTTGACGGCCTGGGACATGCCGATCAACCAGAGCACCGTGACCAACGGGGTCCAGTCACTCGACAGATACACCACGTCGAGGAAGGGAACCCGGAAATAGAACATCGTGACGCCGAACCACACGAGCAGGATCCCCACGACGACGGTGCTGGTGATCTTCGCCGGGGCGGAGAGATCGCGGATGTCGTCCACAAAGCCGACTCCTGCCATCGCCACCCCGGCCAAAGCCACCCCGAGAAGTTCCGAGTTGCGTTCGAAGAGAACGTCGAAACGTCCCCATCCCCACGCGAGACCCAAAGCGGCGAGAAAGCCCGCCACCATGGCGAGACCGCCGACCTCGGGTGTGGGGGTGAGATGAACCCGCCGTGGATCCGGGGCGGCCATCCACCCCCGAATCCGACACCATCGGGCCACCAACGGCGTGGTGACGAAGGTGACGACCGCTGCGCAGGCCCCGATCACGAGGTAGCCAGCGGTGTCGGGCACGTCAGATCACGGCTTCACGGGATAGGCCGGGAACCGACCGCACAAGGCTGCGACCTCGTCACGCAGTGCCGCGATCGCCGCGTCGTCGTGGCGATGACGCAGGGTCCGCGCAATGAGATCGGCGATGAGAGGCATCTCGGTCTCAGTCATGCCCTGGGTGGTCACCGATGGCGTACCGATGCGCACCCCGGAGGTGACGAACGGGCTGCGGGGATCATCGGGAATGGCGTTCTTGTTGAGCGTGATACCGGCGAGGTCCAAGACGGCCTGGGATTCCTTACCGGTGAGCTCGGCGTCGAAGGAGCGCAGGTCCACGACCATCAAGTGGTTGTCGGTTCCTCCGGAGACGAGAGTGAAACCCTCTGAGGCCAAGGCTGCGGCCAGCACCGACGCGTTCGTGACGATCTGGTGGGCGTACTCCTTGAACGATGGATGCATCGCTTCCCGAAAGGCGATGGCCTTCCCGGCGACGACGTGTTCGAGCGGTCCACCCTGACTTCCCGGAAACACGGCCTTGTCGATACGCGAGGCCAACTCGGCGGTCGACAAGATGCATCCACCGCGCGGTCCTCGCAGCGTCTTGTGAGTCGTGAAGGTCACGACATCGGCGTAGGGCACCGGATTGGGATGGGCTCCACCCGCGATGAGACCAGCGATATGGGCCACATCGAACATCAGGTACGCACCGACCTCATCGGCGATGCCACGGAACGGTTCGGGATCGAGACGCCGCGGATAGCTCGTCGTACCCGCGACGATGAGCTTGGGACGATGCTCGAGCGCGAGGTCGCGCACCTGATCCATATCGATGCGCTGATCCGAGGCCGCCACACCGTAGGGCACGAAGCGATACAGGATGCCGCTCGCGTTCACCGGGGATCCATGCGTCAGGTGACCACCGTGGTCGAGTCCGAGGCCGAGCACCGTGTCACCGGGATCCAAGAGCCCGAGATACACCGCCATGTTGGCGCTCGCACCGCTATGAGGCTGGACATTGGCATGGTCGGCGCCAAAGAGCGCCTTGACCCGAGAGATCGCCAACGCCTCGATGTCGTCGACGTGGATATTGCCGCCGTAGTACCGCTTGCCCGGGTAGCCCTCGGAGTATTTGTTGGTCAGAACCGAGCCAGTCGCTCGCATCACCGCGGGCGAAGTGAAGTTCTCACTCGCGATCAACTGGATACCGCTGCATTGGCGTTCGACCTCGCGGTCGATGAGGTCGAAGACCTCGGTATCAGGTTCAAGATCTGACGGCCACGGCATTCTTCAGCGTCCTCCGGCTTCGGTCGCCTCGATCTCGGCCAACTGCGCCACTCGGCGGGCGTGTCGACCTCCGTCGAAGGGGGTGGACACAAAGAGTGCCACGATCTCCTCGGCCAACCCCACCCCGACGACTCGAGCGCCCATCGACAACACGTTGGCGTCGTTGTGAGCCCGAGCCATACGAGCGGTGTAGAGGTCGTTGCACAGCGCCGCGCGCACGCCGCGTACCTTGTTGGCAGCAAGTTGTTCACCTTGACCGCTGCCGCCGAGGACGATGCCCATATCGGCATCGCCGTCGCGAACGAGTCGGCCCACACCCGCACAGATCGGGGGGTAATCCACGCTCTCGGTGGAATCGGTGCCGCAATCCACGACCTCGTGACCCTGGGCGGACAGCAGGGCAACGAGGTGGGTCTTGAGCTCGAAGCCTGCGTGATCGGAGCCGATGGCGATGCGTGACATCGCTCCCGAGTGTAGGGGCGTCCTAACCTGCGCCTCGTGCCTGTCGATCCGCGCTCTCCCGTCCTCGTTGGTGCCGGGCAGTTCCTGCACCGTGCCCATGACTTGGACGACGCCCTCGAACCTGCCGAGTTGATGGCCCAAGCCGTGCGGGGAGCTCTGGCTGACGCCGGCGTCCCCGATCTCACGGATGTTCCCGTCCTGCGAGTCGTGAGCCTGCTGTCGTGGCGCTACCGAGATCCGGCCCGATTCGTCGCCGAGCGGGCAGGCCTGTCTGTGGGACGCACCGGTCTGACGACCAACGGGGGCAACAGTCCCCAGACCTTGGTGAATGCCACTGCCGCTCAGATCCAGGCCGGAGACCTCGATCTCGCCGTGCTCACAGGGGGTGAAGCGTTCCGAACTCGTCAACGGGCCCGACGAACCAAGGCGTGGCTGCCCTGGCCGGCGGTGGACGAAGACGTCGCCCCCGACGAGATCCTGGGCGAAGACCTCGTGATGAACCATGCCGAGGAACGCGAACGCGGCATCGTCATGCCCGTACAGATCTATCCGATGTTCGAAACAGCGTTGCGGGCCGAAGCCGGTGAAAGCGTCGAGGAACACCAGGTCCGCATCAGCGAGTTGTGGGCCCGTTTCAGCGAGGTCGCATCCCGTAATCCCTATGCCTGGGTCACCACGCCGCTCTCGGCCGAGGACATTCGCACCACGGGACCGTCGAATCGAATGATCGGGTTCCCCTATCCGAAGTACATGAACTCCAACAGCGATGTCGACATGGCAGCGGCTTTGGTGATGTGCTCGGCGGAACGCGCCCGTGCCCTCGGGATCCCCCAGGACCGCTGGATTTTCGTCCACTCGGGAACCGACTGTCATGAACATCCCTTCGTGTCGAACCGGTGGTCCTTCACCAAGACTCCGGCGATCGAGATCGGAGGACGCCGCGCCCTCGAGTTGGCAGGGACCGATATCGACGGGGTCGATCTCGTGGATCTCTACTCATGCTTCCCCTCCGCGGTGCAGTTGGGTGCTCGATCCCTGGGTTTGGATCTCACCTCGACACTCACCCGCACCGGAGGTCTGCCCTTTGCCGGCGGTCCGTGGAACAACTACGTGATGCACGCAATCGCGACCGTGGTGCGCGAGCTGCGCGAAGGACTCGGAAACCGCGCCTTGGTGTGGGCCAATGGCGGCTACGCGACCAAGCATGCGTTCGGGGTGTACTCCACGAACCCCAGTCCCACCGGATTCCGTCACGATCACCCCCAAGACGAGATCGACGCTCTGCCCCGGCGGGATCTCGCAGGCGTGAGCGAGGCTGCCGGTTCCGCCACCATCGAGGCCTACACGGTGATGCACACCCGCGACGGAGATCCCGAGCGTGCTCTGGCTGCATGCCTGCTCGCTGACGGGCGTCGGGCATGGGGGGTCGCCGAGGATACCGACGTGGCTGTAGCGATGTGCCAGGGCGAGTGGGTGGGACGGGACGTCACCCTCGACCCCTCGGGCACCGTGTTGGTGTCATGACGCGTTCGACGCCGGAGGGATCGCGATTTCCTCGGCGATTCGCCGCCACTCAACGCTTCACTCTCGGTGAACCCCGCACCGTCCAGATCGCCGGCTCCGGACGCCATGTCCTCTTTGCACGCTCGACCGCGGGCGACGACCCGACCAACCGCCTGTGGTCGCTCGATCTCACCACCGGCGTCGAGACCCTGATCGTCGACCCAGCCCATCTCGACGCGGCGGGATCCGAAGAACTCCCGGCGCTCGAACGAGCTCGACGAGAGCGGGCGCGTGAAGCCGCCGGAGGAGTCGTCGGATTCGCCACCGACTCCACCGGGGACCTCGTGGCGTTGGCTCTGGGCGGCTCCCTCGTCGTGGCCAACGTCCCCGCAGCATCGGCTCGGATCCTGTCGACACCGGGTCCGGTGTTCGATCCTCGCCCCGACCCGACCGGAACCCGGATCGCATACGTCTCGGGTTCTGGTGTCCACCTCAGCGGACTCGACGGTTCTCATCAGGTTCTCGTCGACGCGCCCGAGGACGCCTCGACGCTGAGTTGGGGAGCCGCCGAGTTCATCGCCGCTGAGGAGATGCGACGCCACCGAGGTCTGTGGTGGTCCCCTGATGGCCGGCGTCTGGCGCTGTGCCGGGTGGACACCGCCGAGGTGCCCGTGTGGTGGATCGCTGACCCCGCTCGACCCGAACGGGAACCCGTAGCGCATCGATACCCGGCGGCGGGTCGGGCGAATGCAAGGGTCACTCTGCACGTTCTCGACGTGGACGACCCGGGCCCCCAGGATGGATCGGCCACCGTCCAGGTGGATCTCGACCATGAGACATGGCCGTATCTCGCCTCGGTGTCCTGGATCGACGCGCAGACCCTGCTGATCACCGTCCAGTCACGTGACCAACGCCGCCTCGCAGTGATGGAAGCCGACGCATCCACCGGGGCCGTCACCACGAGATGGGAGGACCACGACGAGGACTGGGTCGAGTTGGTCACCGGTGTGCCCGCATGCTTCGAAGATGGCCGCCTCGTCACCGTCGCCGACCGGGAGGGAGCGAGACGCCTGCTCGTCGATGGAGCCCCCGTGAGCCCACCCGATCTCCAAGTGCGATCGGTGGCGGCCGTGGGACCGTCGTGGTGCGTGTTCCATGCCAATCCCCTCACCGAACCGTCACGACAGGGGATCTGGCGCTACGACGTCGAAACCGGCACCTCGGTGATCATCGACGACCCAGGGGTTCATCAGGCCACCGTGGCCACCACAGCTGGCGGTGTCGTCACGGTGGTTCGCAGTGCCACCCCGACAACGCATGGTGCTCGCACCGCCGTTCTGGATGGCCCCGAGATCCGATCCTTCGCCGAGATCCCCGATCTCACCCCCCGGTTCCGGATCCTCAACCGGCGTCGCGAGGATCCCGCGGTGGCCGTCTTGACCCCGTCCTGGCATGACGGCGGTCCCCTTCCCGTCCTGATGGATCCCTACGGTGGCCCTCACGCCCAACGCGTCGTCTCGGCACGATCAGCCCATCTGGGATCTCAATGGTTCGCCGAGAACGGTTTCGCCGTCGTCGTCGTCGACGGACGGGGAACGCCCGGACGCGGATCGGCGTGGGAACGGGCCGTCAAGGGAGATCTCGCCGCTCCCGTCCTCGAGGATCAGATTCGCGGCCTCGAACTCGCCGCCCGCGATCATCCCTTCCTCGATCTGAGCCGAGTCGGTATCCGGGGTTGGAGCTTTGGTGGCTTCCTCGCCGCACTCGCGGTCATGGCACGACCCGATGTGTTCCACGCCGGTGTCGCCGGGGCCCCCGTCACGCAGTGGCGGTGGTACGACACGCATTACACCGAGCGCTATCTCGGACATCCCGATGAGGACCCGGCCGCCTATGACCGATCCTCGCTCGAACGCCTCGCGGGATCCCTCGAGCGACCACTGCTGCTGATCCACGGTCTCGCCGACGACAACGTCGTGGCCGCTCACACCCTGGCCTTGTCATCCTGGCTGCTCGCAGCCGGCCGCTCCCATGAGGTTCTGCCGTTGTCAGGAGTGACGCATATGACGCCTCAAGAGGTCGTCGCTGAGAACCTGCTGGTGCATCAATGGCGATTTCTCGCCCGCCACCTCGGCGTATCGGGACCACGACTGGGTCCCAGTGCGCCACGGACTACGGTCCCTGTCGTGCGCGACCGTCTCGCTGAGATCTTCCAACGCCTCCCCGTGGCCGCGACCGCGGATCGCGAACACGAAGCGGCGGTGGAGCTGTTGCTCCTCGTGATCCTCGTGGACGGTCGGATTTCCGGTGACGAACTCGACGAGATCCGAGCGATCACGGTGGATCAGGGTTTCGAATCGGAGACCTTCTCCTTCGATCAGCACCTCGGCGAGGCCGTTGGCAAAGTGCGCTCGGCGCTGGGCACCTCGGAGGGGATCGAGGAGCTTCTCGATGACATCTCGGATCGCATCACGTCGCAGGTGTTGAGATCCTCGCTGTTCGCCGCGGCGCGAGATGTGGCGCTCGCCGATCACGATCTCGCCGAGGACGAACACGAGTTGTTGGGTCAGATCGCGGCTCGCTTCGGCTGAGGCGAGATCGCCGGGATCAACTCAGCTGACCCACTGCGCCACCGCGATGCGATCGCGGCCTGCGAGATCGCGACGAATCTCCACCTGGGCGTACCCCTGGGAGCGAAGGGTCTCAGCGACGGCTGGGCCCTGGGTGTAGCCGATCTCGAGGATCAACCACCCCGAGGTGCGCAACCAGGTCCGGGCATTGATGATGATCTGGTCCAGATCTTCGAAGCCACTGGACCCGGCGAACAGCGCGCCATGAGGTTCGTGATCGAGCACGGACGCGTCCACCTCGGGGTCCGCGGACGCGATGTAGGGCGGATTGGACACCACGACATCGATCGCGCCGCGATATCCCCCGGGCACAGCATCGAACCATGAGCCCTCATGGATCTCGACGCGTGAGCCGGCTCGTCCGAGCCCGGCGAGGTTGGCTCGCGCCACGTCGAGAGCGTCGCGGGATGCGTCTGTCAGCACCACCTCGACTCCCCGAGGCCAGGTTTCCTGAGCTATCGCGAGCCCGATCACCCCCGAACCGGTTCCGAGGTCCACGACCCGGGCGATGCCGCGGTCCTGGGAATGAGACTCCAACCGCTCGAGCACCACGTCCACGAGCAGTTCTGTCTCGGGACGCGGGATCAGGACTCGGGGGTCGACCATGACGTCGAGATGGCGAAACGACCATCGACCCAACACATACGCCAACGGCTCGCCGCTGCGGTACCGAGCCACCATGGCATCGAGATGTGTCACCATGCGCACCGTGGGCTGCTCGTCGAGCCCGTCGAGGAATTCCTCGCCGTCGAGACCGCAGGCTCGCTCGCATAACCACCGGGCCTCAGCTCGAGACCCCACGACCTCGGTGGTGTCCTGCCACAGACGTCGCCAGGTGGAGGCCTCGTCAGCGGCGGTCACGTCGCGGACTCCTCCATCTGACGAGCGCGTTCATCAGCCGCGAGAGGGCCGACGACCAGATCGAGAGCGCCGGCGAGGACATCGCTCAAGCGGTAGATCGTCAGCCCGATTCGGTGATCGGTCACCCGATTTTCCTTCACGTTGTAGGTCCGGATCTTCTCACTGCGGCCCCCCGAACCCGTCTGGGCTCGCCGAGCCGCCGACGATGCCGCTTCGGCTTCATCGCGCTGACGCTTGGCCAGTCGAGCGCGCAGCACCTGCATGGCTTTGATCCGGTTCTGCAACTGGCTGCGCTGATCCTGCATCGAGACCACCAACCCCGAGGGCCTATGGGTGATCCGCACGGCGGAATCGGTGGTGTTGACGCCCTGACCGCCAGGCCCTGAGGCCCGGAACACGTCGATGTCGAGATCGCGTTCGTCGATCACGTATTCGACCTCATCGACCTCGGGGAGCACCGTGACGGTGGCGGAGGAGGTGTGGATGCGTCCCTGGCTCTCGGTGACGGGAACCCGTTGCACGCGATGGGGTCCACCTTCGTACTTGAACGCCGACCAGGCCTCATCCCCGCGCACGACGAAGGTCACCTGATTCACGCCTCCGAGGTCGCTTGGGTCGAGCGACAGGACCTCGAGATCCAGACCCCGCGAGGCGGCGAAACTGCGATACATCTCATAGAGATCGCGGGCGAACAGATTCGCTTCCTCACCACCCTCGGCGCCGCGGATCTCCACGATGACGGGGCGCCCGTCATGAGGATCACGGGGAATCAGCAGTTCGCGAATCCGACCTTCGAGAGCCTCGATATCACTCTCGGCTTCATGAGCCTCGATGCGCCATTGCTCGCGTTCGGACGCATCGGTGGCCTCGTTGGCGAGCGCTCGTGCCTGGGCAGCGTCGTCGAGACGTGCTCGAAGCATGCCCAAAGCCTCGACGAGAGGTCCGATCTCTTTGTATCGGCGCGTCACCCGGCGCAGCTGTTCGGGATCAGATGCCACAGCCGGATCAGCGAGTCGCGCCTCGAGTTCTGCCAACTCATCGGCGAGAGGAGCGAGGCGTTCGAGCACCGGATCAGGCTACTGGTCAGGTAGGAGTCAGAAATTTCCCGATGTTGAGTTGTGACGACTCAGGTTTTCTGTATCTTGGCGCTCAGCACATTGATGCATACCGGTGGCAACCGGTAGCCGACCCGAGGAGAACCGATGACCGTCATTCGTTCCAGCATCACTCGCCCCTCGATGTGGCGTCACGACACCGTCGATCGCATGTTCCGTGAGCTCACGGCCAATTGGATCGATACCACTTCACCTGCGCCCCGCGATCCCGTGGTCCGCACCCGTCAGATCGAGGACGGCTACGAGATCGCCGTCGATGTGCCAGGAGTTCCCGAGAGCGCCATCACGATCGATGTGACCGAACGGGTGTTGAGCATTGCGGTGGATCATCATGAGGACACAGACACCGTCACCTGGCAGCATCGGATCACTCTCGGAGCAGCACTCGACACCGAGCGCATCACCGCTCGCCATGTCGATGGTCGGTTGCGGATCGCGATCCCCCGAGCCCCTGAGGCACAACCCCGTCGCATTTCGATCACCCCGGGTTCAGGCGAACTTCCCCCCAGCGCCTGAATCGGTGGCGTCGTGTCACCGGCCGTGAGATCTCCTACGGTGGCCCCATGGCCGGTGACCGACCCCAAGCTCTCGACGCTGAACTTCTCGGCTATCTCGCCGAACACGCTCGCCCGGAACCCGATGCGGTTCAGCAGAAACTCATCGCCACGACCCAACAACGCACCGGTGGCGCGAGTGTCATGCAGATCGGCAACGACCAGGCGGTGTGGTTCGAGATGTTGACGCGGGCCATCGGTGCGCGCCATGCCCTCGAGATCGGAACATTCACGGGCTACTCCGCTTTGGCCATCGCCAGGGGTCTGGCCCCACAGGGCCGACTCATCTGTTGTGATGTCAGTGCCGAGTGGACCTCGATCGCCCAGGAGCACTGGGCGGCGGCCGGAGTCGACGACCGTATCGAACTACGACTGGGCCCCGCCCTGGACACCCTGGCCACGCTGGATCCGAGCCTGCGTTTCGATCTGGTGTTCATCGATGCCGACAAGCCGAACTATCCGAACTACCTCGATGCCGTTCTCGATCGACTGACACCTCACGGGGTGGTTCTCGTCGACAACACCTTGTGGTCCCGTCGAGTCCTCGATCCCACCGTGGACGATGTCGACACCGTCGCCATGCGCACCTTCAATGACCGCGTCACGCGAGACGAGCGCTTGATGAGCGTGATCGTGCCGATCGGGGACGGGGTCACGATGATCCAGCGGCGGAACTGATCACCAAGCGCGATCCGAGGTCGATGCTCAGGGCGTCGAGTCGGCCAGCTGGGACTTCGAGGGCCCAGCGATACGGCGAACCCGGCCGGGTGATCGGACACCGCGGCGCAGAGTCGGGACAGGGAACCATCGACTCGATCGCCACCACGGATCCGTCGGTCGCGACGAACACGATGTCGAGAGGGATCCGAGTGTTGCGCATCCAGAACCCTCCAGCGGTCTCGGATGGGAACGTGAACACCATCCCCTGGCGACCTTCGAGACCGGTGTCGGTGACCTCCATGAGACCTCGGGATCGCCGAGCGTCGGTATCGGCCACCCATACCGGATGCGACACTCGACCGTCGACGGTCACCGTGCCCGTGGCGAAACGGGCCGCGAGTTCCCCCGATGTCGGCGACTCGAAGGACGGCGCAGCCGGCTCCATCGCGCCGGGCGAGGCGGACGCGGTGCTGCTCGTCGTACTCGTCGGCGGCTCTGCGCGCGCGGTCGAATCCCTCTGAGAATCCGCGGCTGAGCATCCACTCGCGATCACGATGACGATTCCCAGCGCCACGAGCACCCGGTTGGCGCGACAGGCCCCCACGCGCCTCACGCTATTGCCGAGACATCACACCTGCCGGGGACCCGTGACAATGGTCACGTCAGATGCGCTACGGTGCTGTGGCCAAGGGGGCCCAACGTCGTCGCTCCCCGGGGGAGGCAGCAGTGACCGACGTGGCTGAACGCACGGCATCCGCTCATGGGGGAGGGGACGCCGAGCCCAACGGAGCCGTCGTCATCCGATTCGCAGGCGATTCGGGAGATGGCATGCAGTTGACCGGGGGGAGGTTCACTGCGATCAGCGCTCAGATGGGTAACGACTTGGCGACGTTTCCCGATTTTCCCGCCGAGATCCGGGCGCCTGCGGGAACGGTCCACGGGGTGTCGAGTTTCCAGGTTCAGATCGCTGACCATGACATCACCACCCCAGGGGACGCGCCCAGCGTTCTCGTGGCGATGAACCCCGCCGCGTTGCGAGCCGATCTCCATCGCCTCGTGGCCGGGGGAACGGTGATCGTCAACACCGACACCTTCGACGAACGGGATCTCACCAAGGCCGGCTACCGGGACAATCCCCTCACCGATGGGACTCTCGATGGGTACCAGGTGCTCGAGGTTCCCATGACCTCACTCACCAAAGATGCGGTACTCCCTCTCGGGGTGAAGCCCCGAGACGCCGATCGCTCGAAGAACCTCTTCGCTCTCGGTCTGGTGTCGTGGATGTACAGCCGACCCCTCGAAGCGACCGAAGAATGGATCGACAAGCAGTTCGCCGGTAAGGACCTGGTCATCGCTGCGAACCGGACGGCATTGCGAGCCGGCTACAACTTCGGCGAAACCACCGAGGCCTTCGCCCGTCGCCGTATCGCTGTCGAACCGGCGCATATGCCCCCCGGCGAGTACACCACGATAAGTGGCAACCTGGCCCTCGCGTGGGGTCTGGTCGCTGCGGGTCAACTGTCGCATCTACCTGTCACATTGGGGTCCTATCCGATCACCCCGGCCTCCGACATCCTTCATGAGTTGTCCAAACACATGAACTTCGGGGTCCGCACGGTGCAGGCCGAAGACGAGATCGCTGCGATCGCGGTGGCTCTCGGCGCCGCCTTCGCCGGTCACCTCGCAGTCACCACCACCAGTGGTCCGGGGGTCGCGCTCAAGAGCGAGGCCCTCAGCTTGGCGATCTCGATCGAGTTGCCACTGCTGCTGGTGGACATCCAACGCGGCGGCCCCTCGACAGGACTTCCGACCAAGACCGAGGCGGCCGACCTCAACATCGCGATGTATGGCCGTCACGGTGAAGCCCCGGTTCCCATCGTGGCGACCCGAAGCCCTGCGGACTGTTTCGACGCTGCCATCGAGGCCGCCCGGATCGCGCTCACCTATCGGACTCCGGTGATCCTGCTCTCTGACGGCTACATCGCGAACGGATCCGAACCCTGGCGACTACCCGATGTGGATGCACTGGCGCCGATTCCGGTGACTTTCGCTGAGGACTTCAATCATGTCGACGAGGACGGAACCCCCCGGTTCCATCCGTACTCGAGAGATCCCGAGACTCTGGCGCGCCCCTGGGCGATCCCGGGAACCCCAGGCCTGATGCACCGCGTCGGGGGTCTCGAGAAGGCCGATGGCACCGGGAACATCTCCTATGACCCGGCCAACCACGAAAAGATGGTCCACCTTCGTGATGCCAAGGTCGCGGGAATCGCCGCGAGCTACGGACCCACCGAGGTGGCAGGCGATCCCGACGCCGACGTGTGCGTTCTCGGCTGGGGTTCGACCTGGGCGGCGATCGACTCCGCGGTCCAGCGAGTGCGCCGACGCGGCGACCAGGTGGCATGGATCCATCTGCGCCACCTCAATCCGTTACCCCAGGATCTCGGTGACCTGCTGCGGCGCTACCGCCGCGTGCTGGTCCCCGAGTTGAACCTCGGGCAGTTGTGCCGGATCGTGCGCGCCGAGTACCTCGTGGACGCCCGCCCGGTCAGCAAAGTGCAGGGTCTGCCCTTCACCACCCAAGAACTCGACGACGTGATCACCGCTGCCCTCGAGGAGGTCCGCTGATATGACCGACACCATCGTTCCTCTCACCACCAAGAAGGACTGGTCGAGCGATCAAGAAGTCCGGTGGTGCCCCGGATGCGGCGATTACGGCATCCTCCAAGCCGTCCAGCAACTCATGCCCGATCTCGGTGTGACCCCGGAGCGAACCGTGTTCGTCTCGGGGATCGGTTGCTCGAGTCGGTTCCCGTATTACATGAACACCTACGGGATCCACGGCATCCACGGCCGCGCCCCGGCCATTGCCACTGGAGTCGCCATCGCGCGTCCAGATCTCGATGTCTGGGTGATCACCGGTGACGGTGACGCCCTGTCGATCGGAGGCAACCACCTCTTGCACGCCCTGCGGCGCAACGTGAACCTGACGATTCTGTTGTTCAACAACCGGATCTACGGTCTCACCAAGGGTCAGTACTCCCCGACATCGGAAAGCGGCAAGGTCACCAAGTCGACACCCACGGGTTCACTCGATCATCCGTTCAATCCGCTCGCCGTGGCGTTGGGTGCGGAAGCTTCTTTCGTGGCTCGAACTCACGATATGGACCGGCGCCACATGATGGAGATCTTCCGAGCCGCCCATGACCACCGAGGCGCGGCCTTCGTGGAGATCTACCAGAACTGCAACGTGTTCAATGACGGTGCTTTCGATGGAGTGACGAGCCGGTCCGCTCGTGAAGACATGCTCATCGATCTCCACCATGGCCAACCGATCCGCTTCGGCCCAGATGGATCACGGGGTGTGGTGATGAACCCCGACGGGGCTCTGGCCATCGTCGACGTCGCCGAGATCGGAGAGGACCGTCTCCTCGTCCACGATGCCCATCGCTCGGATCCAAGCCTGGCCTTCGCGCTGGCTCGGCTGAGCCATGACGATCACTCCCCGACCCCCTTTGGAGTGTTCCGGGCGGTGAACCGTCCTGACTACGGAGGCGATGTCGAACGGCGTCTCGTCGAGGTGGCCGAGCGCAAGGGGCCCGGCGACCTCGCGAGTCTCTTGCGCTCGCAGGGAACCTGGACGATCAGCGACTGACCCGCGTCGTGCTCGCCCCTGCGGGCGAGTTCGCAAACATCGCCTCGGAGTCGAACCCGATCCGGGTGTCGGGGACGATCTCGATGACGACGCGCCCGGGAGTGTCGAGATGGTGGACGAAGGCCGCCTGTTTGTCCGGATCTCCAGGACGAACCCGAGCCGCCAACGCCGCATACATCCAGGTCTTGACCTCATCGTCATCGTGGACGATCGCGGTGCCCTTGTAGGTCACGGCCTGGCTGATTCCGATGTTGGTTCCCCGCGAGGTCACGGCCACGGCGACTCGGGGACGAGCGAGAACCGCGGGGACGCGCTTGCGTTGCCGGGTGCACGTCACCCAGAACCGATCCCGGGCGTAGACGAAATTCATGATCACCCCGACGGGATCGCCCGCCGAGGTGGTCCACATGAAACAACATTCGGTCTGGGTGTCGAGCAGCGTCGCTTCACGCTCGCCTGCGAGCGCAAAGGTCGAGACGTCCTCGTAGCTGTCGACGTACTCGGAGTCAGCCATCGTCGATCATGTGATGCCGGGCGTGATCGCGTGAGCGATCAGTACGGCATCGTCCCGCCGTCGATGGGGAACATGCATCCGGTCATGTTGCGACCGGCCTCGGAGGCCAACAACACCGCAACCGCCGCGACCTCTTCGACGTAGTTGGGGCGCTTGATCGCGGATTCCGATGCGAACATCTCGATCAGGGCGTCATAGTTCTCGAGACCCATCGCAATGGCGGAATCGGGGCCCGTAGCGCGCACGATGTCGGTTTCGATGAGACCTGGCAACAAAGCATTGACCGTGATGCCGAGCGTGCCGACCTCATGGGCAGCCGCTTTCACGAGACCGTTGACTGCGTGCTTGGTCGCGGCGTAACCCGGGATTCCCGGTTTACCCAACTTGCCCTCCACCGAGGACGTCACCATGATGCGGCCCGTTCCGCGAGGAATCATGTGCTGCAGCGATCGGCGCATGCCCCAGAACACGTGGTTCAGGTTCCAGTCGATCTCGAGGTTCCATTCCTCATCGGTCATCTGGAACACCGGAGCTGTGTTGAGGACTCCCCCCGAGTTCAGACAGCAGATGTCGAGCTGCCCGAAGTGCTCGATCGTGAAATCGATCAGGCCCTCGACATCGGCCTGCTTGGCGGCGTCACCTGCGAAGAAGACGACGTTGTCGCCTCCTCCCATCTCGGCGACACATTCCTGGCCTTTGGCGGCGTCACGTCCGTTGACGACCACCTTGGCACCTTCGGCGAGAAACGCGTCTGCCATCGCTCGCCCGATGCTGCGAGTGCTGCCCGTGATACAGGCGACCTTGCCGTCCAACTTGCCCATCGTGTTCCCCTTCGGTGGTGTCGTTCTGGGTGTGTCTCTGCGCAACCGCCCCGTCAGTAGGGAGCGGTTCCGCCATCGATCGAAAGAAGTGAACCGGTGATGCCGGCGCCGGCATCCGAAGCCAACAGGACCGCAACCGCTGCGACGTCCTCGACGGTCATCAGTCGCTTGATCGCCGATTCCTGGGCGAACATGTCGAGCAGACCCTCATAGGTGATGCCCATCGCCTCGGCGGCGCTCGGGCCGTCGGCCATCATCACATCGGTCTCGATGGCCCCTGGGCACAGTGCGTTCACCGTGATCCCCATCGTGCCCACCTCCTGCGCGGCGGACTTGGTGAGTCCGTTGATCGCATGCTTGGAGGACACATACGTGGCGATGCCCGGCTTGCCGACCTTGCCTTCGAGTGAGGACACCGACATGAAGCGTCCCGACCCTTGGGGAATCATGTAGTGGAACGCCCGGCGCATCGTCCAGAAGGTGTGCCAGAAGTTCCACGTCAAGGCATCGCCCATCGCCTCATCGGTCAACTGGGCGACCGGAGCGTGATTCGCAGCCCCACCGGCGTTGGCGACCACGATGTCGATACGACCGAAGTGCTCGACGGTGCCGTCGACGATGGCCTCGCACACCTCGCGCTCCATCACACTGCCGGTGATGATGTGGGCGTTGTCACCGGCGCCGATCTCGGCGAGTGACCGTTCGGCCTTGGCCCGGTCGCGACCGTTGATCACCACTTTGGCGCCCTCGTCGAGGAATGCCTTGGCGATGCCCAACCCGATTCCCCGCGACCCGCCGGTGACGCAGGCAACCTTTCCTTCCAGGATCCCCATCGTGTGCTCCTTCGACTTGGACCGACGAACTTCGCAAAAACTAGTCCAGGACGTGCCCTAGGTCACCATCCGAAGGTCGCGCAGGGGTCACCGACCGCTACCGTGATGTGATGCTTCGTCGGTTCTCTCTTCACCGCCTGGGCCTTCTCGCCGGGGCCATTGCCATGGTGGCCGTCGTGACGGGATGTTTCCGGGTGGACACCACGATCGAGATCTCCGAGGACGGAACCGCTGATCTCGCGCTGACGTTCCTCGTCGATGTCGACACCGTCAACGAGTTCGCCACCGAACTGGGCGGCGAAGAGGCTGCTGATCAGTTGTCGGGTCTCACGGGCGAGGACCTGGTGCGTGAGCTTCTCGAGGGTGACGATCCATGTGAACTCAATCTGCCCGACACTCTCAATGAACCCACGGTCAGCGAGGTCGAGGACGGCGCGTTCCGGGGAGTGCGCTGCACCATCACCGATGTCCCCCTGGCCGAACTCAACGACGATGAGGACCCCGAGACGTCCTTCAACATCACCCAGGACGCCCAAGGAACCCGCGTCGAGATCACCTTGGGTGAAGTCGACGAGTTGTTCGCCGGTGCCGATGAGGGACTGCCCCCCGGTTTCGACATGGCAATGGACCAGCTGCTGGATGTGCGGTTCGTGGTCAGCGCTCCGGGCGAGCTCGTCGAGCACAATGCCACCTCGACAGACGGGTCCCAGGCCACCTGGCGTCTCACCCCTGATGCCGAGTTCGCCCAGGGCGGTGTGGCGCGGATGACGGCTCGCTGGGAGGGAAGCGGCAGCGGAGGTTCGAGCGGGGGTTCCACCGGACTGATCGTGGTGATCATCGTGCTGGTGGTCGCAGCTGCGATCGGCGGTGGCCTCGTGCTGCGATCCCGGCGCTCTGGAGTGCCCGCCACCGAGATGCCCTCGGGCGCACCGACACCGCCGCCATCGGGCGGGTCGTCACCGCTTCCGCCGCCGCCTCCGCCCCCGCCGGGGTCTCAGTCCGACGCCGGCGACTGAGCTCGCATCCACATCGCAAGTCCGCCCCGAGGCAGTACGACGACGGGATAGCTCTCGTTCGAGTCGTCGCAACGAAGCGACCATGCGAATCCGATGCGATCGCCCAGACAGGTCACGGGCCCGCCATCGGGAACGGGAAGTTCGAACTCTCCCCCGTCGTCGATGCGCACCGATGCCATGGGGATCTCGCGGGGTCGCTCACCAGTGATGGACAGAACCAAACGGACCGTCGCCCCCGGCGGGCCCGACCCCTCGAACGCATCCGCGCATTCGACCAAGGGCGACACGATCTCGACGGTGCTCATCAGCCGACCTCGTACACGCGTGGACTCAGCACTGCCGCGACCGTCACGGCGATGACGGTGACAGGGGCATCGGGTCGTCGCAGGCTGAGGGCCCACGTCACTTTCGCTCCGTCGACATCGATGGTCGGTACGGCGTCCACAGGGATCGAGACCAGGACCTCGAGTTCATCGTCGACTCCTCCAGCGACGTCGAGTACCGGGAGATCGATCCTCGCTGTGACTCGTGACGCGTCATCGGCAGCGACTCGTTCGCAACGTTCGAGCCACGAAGCGCAGTGGTCTGGTGTCGTGCCAGCAGGCACCCACCACCGAACCCGCAGGGTCTCGCCGAGATTGACCGGACGATCGATCGGCCAATGCACCCGATCGCCGGGCACTCGCTTCAGTGGGCGCACGTCGCCTCCACGACCAGCGACGCTACCGTAGCGGGGCGCGTCCTGAACCCAATCCGGCTCAGACGTGTGGCTCCATCCGACCGGCGTGACGACATCGTGTGGTCACCTCCGGGCGAAACCTGACGTGAAGAGACCATCGTGAGCACTACCGATTTCCGATCTCTCCAAGCCCGAAACCGCCGCGCGACCTGGGCTCTGGTCCTGGGATCGTTCCTGCTGCTCGCAATCGTGGCCTCGATCGTCGCGATCGTCGCGTTCGGAGGACTGTTCGCGGCGCTGATCGCCATCGTTCTCGCCGGGATCACCTCCTTCGTCTCGTATCGATCGAGCGACACCCTGGCGTTACGCGCCACGGGCGCCCGACCCGCCGATCCCGAAGAATTCCGCCAACTCCACAACGTCGTCGAGGAGATGGCGATCGCAGCCGGGGTCCCCAAACCGCGGGTCTATGTAGTGGATGATCCGGCCCCGAACGCGTTCGCGACGGGTCGAGACCCCGACAACGCCGCGATCGCAGCGACCACAGGACTGCTCGCCAAGATGGACCGCACCGAACTCACCGGGGTCATCGCCCATGAAATGGCCCATGTTCGCAATCTCGACATCCGGGTCATGACGGTGGCCGTCGCCACCGCCGGGGCGATCGCGATCATCGCGGACCTGTTCTTTCGGCTTCTGCTGATCGGCGGTATGAACGGGGGACGCCGGCGGTCCTCGTCGAACCAGAGCGGAGGAGCCTTTGCGGTCCTGGCGATCGTCGGCTTCATCTTCGTGGTGGTGCTCGCCCCGCTCGCGGCAGCACTGCTCAAGTCTGCGGTGAGTCGATCTCGGGAACGTCTCGCCGATGCCACGGCTGTGGAACTCACCCGTTACCCCACCGGACTGCGCCGAGCCCTCGAAAAGCTTCATACCGACGTCACCGTCGTTCGTCGCACCTCGCATGCCACGTCCCATCTCTGGATCGAGTCGCCCGATGACACCGAAAAGGGTCATCGCGGCGCCCGGTTCAATGCGATGTTCGAGACCCATCCGCCGCTGACCGAACGCATCGATCTCCTGCGGCGCATGGAAGGCCTCGCCCCGAGCGAACCGCCTGCGGCCACCCCGACGACAGCAACAGATGCTCCCGCGGGGCGCCGTGACGCCATGACATCGGCGGCCCATGCGACCCAACTCGGTTCCTGGACCGGAGCGCTCGCCGCGCCCAGTGCACCTCTCGACGCTCCCACCGGTCCCGCCGCGGCTCCCCCGGCGGGGTGGTACCCCGATCCGTCCTCGCCGCGTCGGGCCCGCTGGTGGGATGGCCACCACTGGACTGAGCACACCGCTCCTCGCGCCGCCTGAACGCCGACGACGCCCGGTTCGCCTCGGCGCTCGGGATCGAGCGGGCCGGCGGCGGCTGGGGTACCGTGAGACGCATGTCACAAGCTGCTGTGGACGGGCTTCGCCGAGCGGTTGCGGCCACCACTGCGATCCTGGTCGATCTGAGCGAGAACGACTGGAGTCGCCCCTCGGGCTGTTCGGGATGGACGGTGCGCGATCTGGTCGCCCATATCGGTTCGAATTACAAAGAGACCGTCGACCCATCGCCGCCCCCGCCCGAACCGATTCTGCTGCCAGCGGAACGCATGATGGATCTTCTCGTGGACGCCCGGGCCGACTGGACCCACGAGCAGGTGCTCGAGGAGTACCTGCAGTACGCACCAGCCGCGATCGAGGTGCTGGCCTCGATGCAACAGGAGCCTCTCGCGTCGACGCGGATCCCTCTCGCGGATCTCGGGGAGTATCCGATGCATCAATTGGCGGATGCGTTCGCGTTCGACGGGTACTGCCATCTCCGCGTCGACCTCCTTGGCCCACTGGGACCCTTCACCCGGGATCTGGACGCACCCACCGCTGCGGATCTCGGCCCGACGATCGGATGGATGTTGGCGGGACTCCCCCAGATGCAACCGGGACTCGTCAGCCATCTTCGAGCACCGATACGTCTCGAGATCACCGGACCCGGAGGCGGCAGTTGGGTTCTCGATCCTCGTGGTGACGAGATCCATGTCGTCGAGGACGGTGAGGCTGCAGCCGCGGTGACCACCGACGGCCACGATTTCGTGATCTGGGGAACCTGTCGGCGCCCGTGGCGGGAACTCGCTACGGTCACGGGAGATAGGGCGGTGGCCGAGACGTTCCTCGACGAGTTGAACATCATCTGAGCGCCGCCACGGCGCCTGCTCGACCCGAGCGAGGACGAACCGAACACGTACCGCCAGCAACGCCTGAATGGGCTCGCGCCTGCGACACCATGCCGTTCACGACCCGCCACTGCTGACACGCGACACTGATGACACGAGACGAGGAGCAACGATGGATCTGGGATTGACCGAACGGCGAGCCATCGTCACGGGAGGATCGCGAGGTATCGGGCGGGCCGTGGCGGAGTCCTTGATCGCCGAGGGCGCGAAGGTCGCCATCTGTGGGCGTAACGCCGACTCTCTCGAGACTGCGCGCTCCGAACTCGGTGACCGATGTGAGACCGCGGTGGTCGATGCTGCAGATCACGATGCTCTGGCGGCCTGGGTCGCAACCACCGCTCAGGCCTGGGGCGGGCTCGACATCGTCGTCTCCAACGTCTCAGCTCTCGGTGGCACCCCTCGCTCACCCGAAGGCTGGCGACGCAACTTCGATGTCGACGTCTTGTCGAGTGTGGCGTTGATCGATGCCGCGTTCCCGTATCTGAAGGACTCCGATGCGGCCAGCATCGTGCAGATCGGAACGATCACCGCGGTCGAGTACCACGGATTTCCCGGCGGCGGGTTCAGTTACGGCGCGATGAAAGCGGCCTTGGTGAACTACATCAGTCAGTTGGCGATGGAGTACGCCCCCGAAGGGATCCGCGCCAACACGGTGTCACCGGGGCCGATTTTCATCGAGGGAGGATCCTGGGACTACATCCAACGCCGACTCCCCGAGTACTACGCCGAGAACGTGGCCCATCAACCCTCGGGACGCTTGGGACACCCCGATGAGGTCGCTCGGGTCGTCACGTTCCTCGCCAGTCCCGCCGCGTCATGGGTGACGGGTGAGAACGTCGTCGTCGACGGCGGTTTCACTCGCCGCCACGCCTTCTGAGCCAGGACTCCACGCGCAGGCTCGTTCGCGGCGCAGACGCCGGACCAGCGCTGCGGTGAGCACGATCAGCGACGCCACGGCGAGAACGGGCTGGACGGGCGCGAACCATTGCTGGGCTCCGGTGGTTCCCAGGGCGATGACCACGAGTTTGTTGCAGACCGGACAGCCCACGGCGAAGAACGACAACACTCCTCCGACGCCGCCGAGACGACCGGGTCCATCGAGGGTGATCTCGCTGCCGCGTTCACGAACATAGGTAGCGGCCAGCAGCCCTGCGAGGACGGCGGTAGCGATGAGGACCGGAACCGACCACCAGGTCACCGCCACCGGACGGCCGAACACGGGGTTGGGAATCACATCGGTCGGGATCCCGACCGCCAGGGCGACCGCGACACTCGCGCCCAGCGCTACACCCCATCGACGCCGACTCCACGACCGCACGGGTCCAGTCTGGCAAGTCGACACTCGCCTCACACCCTCATCCGACGCAGGTGCAGAGCTCGGCCGATATCGGTGGTGGTCCAGCGGCCCATCGGGCTTGGCCTGTTCGCTTCGACGTGTGGTTGGATCCTCCCATGCCTTCCACCCCCTCGACCCCTTTCGTCGTCGCGACCGTCAACGTCAATGGAATCCGCGCTGCGGTCCGCAAAGGCATGACTCAGTGGCTCGAGGACCGTCGTCCCGATGTGGTCACCCTGCAGGAGGTCCGAGCTCCCGATGCAATGGTGGACGATCTCGTGGGCGATTCCTGGCATGTCGTGCACGACGAGTGTTCGGCCAAAGGCCGAGCCGGGGTCGCCATCATGGGTCGCGAGCCCTTGGGACCGGTCACCACCTGGCAAGACACCCAGGACTATGCCGCCACCGGGCGATGGATCGAAGCCGAGGTCGACGCCGGACTCGATGCCGGGCTCACCATCGTGTCGGTCTATGTCCACACCGGTGACGCCGAGTCCCCGGAACGCATGGCCGAGAAACTCGCGTTTCTCGAGGCGATGACGACGCGGATGAACGAGCTTCGCGACAGCGGCCGGCATGTTCTCGTGACCGGCGATCTCAACGTCGCGCATCGAAACGTGGACCTCAAGAACTGGAAAGGCAATCTGACCAGCGCCGGCTTCCTGCCCGAGGAACGGGCCTTTTTCGACCGGTGGTTCGACCAGGACGGTTGGGTCGATGTCGTGCGAACGCTTCACGGTGACGACCCGGGACCGTACTCGTGGTGGTCCTATCGAGGCCGAGCCTTCGACACCGACGCCGGGTGGCGGATCGATTACCAGATCGCATCGCCCGAACTGGCCGCACGCGCGACGCATGCCTGGGTCGATCGGGCACCGGCGTATGACCAGCGCTGGTCGGATCACGCTCCGGTCGTGGTCGCGTATCGCCGTTGAGGACTCATCCCCCTCGACACCCTCTCGCCCGTCAACGTCGGGGCGTGACCGGTTCGAGCCGCTCCATCAGATCGCTGACCCGGGCGGTGGCCATGGCCATGAAGGTGTCGGCGGCTCCGTAGTACAGCCGAATCTCATCGGTCGCCGGATCGTGAAGCAGTCCGCAGGGAAAGACCACGTTGGGAACGTCGCCGACGCGTTCGTACTCGGCTTCGGGGCTCAGAACCCACGACGAGGCGCGGGCGGTGACGATCTCGGGACGCTCGAGATCGAGTAGAGCGACCCCGACGCGGTAGAGCGACCCCGACACCGTCACCTTCACCCCGTGATACAGAAGGAGCCACCCCTGGTCCGTTTCGATCGGCGGAGGGCCGATTCCGATTCGCGAGGCATCCCACCAGGCCCCGTCCCGGGGGTGCATCACCGGTGTGGTGGCGGTCCAGCCCACCAGATCTCGCGACTTCGACATCCAGATACCCGGAGTGTGCCCGTTGTGGCCTCGCGAGGGCCGGTGCAACATCACCCACCATCCGTCGATACGACGGGGTAGCACGACCGCATTCTTGTCCTCGGGGGGCATCACCAGTCCCCGGGGTTCGACGGTGACGAGATCCGTTTCGGCCAGGAAGACCGCCGGTCCGGGCGGACCGTACGCCGTACAGGTGAGCAGCCACCGACCGAGTTCGGGAGCGAAAACCACGCGGGGATCCTCGAAACCCCATTGCTCGTCTTCGATCCCCGCTCGAGGGCTCAGCATCGCGGTGTCATCGACGCGCCACTGGGTTCGTCCATCGCGAGAGCGAGCCGCCCACAGATGCGAAATTCCCCTCGTGTCCTCCACTCGACAGATGAGCACCGTGTCCTGACCGTCGTGAGCGACAGCCGCGTTGAACACCGTGTTGACGCGCACCGGCCACTGCGCCGCCGTGAGGATCGGGTTGGCCTCGTCCCGTGTGAAGACATCGGTCACGACCGGGCCCCCGCTGCGATCCGGGATCGGCGCCGCACCGTGGACGCCATTCCCGCCGCTTCGAGAGCCAGACGGGCTTCGAGATACGCGAGCAGCGATTCGGCACCCTGGTTCGCGTTCACGTGATCCGCGGCGAGACCATCCCCACATCCACCGGTGGTGGCGTCATACACCGGGCGTCCCAGACGGTTACCCCCGGTGAACCAGGAGAACGCCGTCAAGGCGCGATGGGCGTGGCGAGGATCCCCGGTCACGACCAACGCGTCGAGTTCCGCCGCCACCAGAGCCGTCGCGTCGAGGGCCTGTTCGTCACCGAGTCCGGGAAAGGGATCACCTCGTCTCCATCCGGCGTTCCCCGACAGCCGACACAAACCATCGGCGAGACCGCACCGATCACCCCACCAGGCCAGCGTCGACAGCCCCACCTCGACGATGTCGGGATCGCGCAGGACGTGCCCAGCCGCGATGACGGCTTGGGGGATACGGGCGTTGTCGTAGGCGAGATGGTCTTCGAACCAGTTCCATTCACCCTGGGAATCAGCCGAGTCGCGTCGATGCTCGCGGTGGTGATCGAGCAGACACTGACACAGGACCTCGACGAGACTGCGCCACGGACCCAGTGCCGAGGGCACCACGGTGCTCGACACAGGCCGGGTCAGACCGAGCAGGGCGAAAGCCGCGGTACGCGGTGATGACGTGACCCCCAACAGGTCTTCGCACAGGTCGTCCATCAGACGGCGAGCCGCAAATGCCAGCCCTGCAGGCAGGTCCTCGGGGAGCACGTCCCCGAGCGCCCAGATCGCACGACCGACATGGTCGCCATGATGGGGATGATCGAGCCAGGTGCGTTCATACGACATCAGGTTGTGCATGCCGCACCGCTGAGGCGTGTCAGCAGCATGAGTCAAGAACGCCAGTGCTCGCATCGCGATCCCGTTCCACGGACCTCCATGGACGCGACGCCCGAGACGCCACGCGATCGGCAGCAATCGGGCGACATCATCGACGCAGTAACCCGTCGAACGATCCGGAACCGAGCCGACCGCATGCTGGACGATGCCGACATCGTCCACGAGAACCTCGAGATGATCGAGGCGCAGCGGCGGCAACATCGGCTCCTCGATCTCGAGTGGAACGGGACCGTTGGTCCGACTCGCGGCGGCCTCACACACCCGGGCGGTGGCGAGTCCCACCTCGGGCCATGACAGCGAGGCGCCGACCCGCCGGGCCTCCTCCCGCGCTGCATCTCGTTCCTCGCGGTGACGGACCAGGCGCGAGATCGCGTCGCTGAGCGCCTGAGCGTCACCGAAGGGCACGAGAACTCCAGCCCCCGTGGACAACAGATCTTCGGCGTATCGGTACGGGGTGGAGATCACAGGACATCCCGCCGCCACCGCGAAGGTCAACGCTCCCGACACGATCTGTTCGCGTTCGGCGTAGGCCGTGACGAAGACATCGGTGGCACCGAGGAGTTCGGCCAGTTCCTCCACGGTCAGAAATCGGTCGTCGAACACGATGTGATCAGTGATCCCGAGCTCCTCCACTCGTCGTTGCAGCCCGAGCCGATACGACTCACCGTCGCGACGCGCCACCTCGGGATGGGTACGACCGGCGATGACGAGGACCACTTCGGGATGATCTGTCACCACCGAGGCCATGGCGTCGATGGCGGTTTCGAGACCCTTACCCGGAGAGAGCAGACCGAACGAGGACACCACGAAACGACCGCGGGTCGTGGTGGGACCCCGACCCGGTCGACCCCCCAGGGGTATCTCCACCAGTGAGCGCCGCCGATGAGCGACCTCGGTGATCGCCCGAGGGGCGCCATGGGCCACGACATGAACCCGATCAGGATCTGCGATGCCCGAACCGACGACGAGATCGCGAGCGGTCTCGGTGAACACCATGACCGCGGCCGCGGAACGACAGAGTTCTCGTTGGACGTGATGCTGGGTGGGAGTCGGAGTGCCGAGCACCGTGTGAAGGCACACGACGTACGGAATCGACAACTCGGTCGCGAAGGTCAAGACATACTCGCCATCAGCCCCGCCGAAAATCCCGAACTCGTGCTCGATGATGACGATGTCGCATCCGAGACGACCGAGCAACCGAGCACTGCGGCGATAGTCCGCGCGCACATCGGCCGCCACGGTGGTCACCACGGGGGATGGATAGACGTGGGTCTCGCCATCGGTGATGGCGACGACATCGACAGCATCCACACCCGGTGCTTCGAGAAGAGACGCTCGCAGATCGGCCGCGAACGTGGCCAGTCCACACGAGCGTGGTGGGTATGTCGACAGGATCGCAGTACGCATACCTCTGTCGATATCGGCCGGTGACGCGCACCCCCACGGTCGAAGGTCCCCCCGGATTCGGGTCGGCCGGTGAGGCATGACTCGATCAGCGCTGAGATGATGCGCTCATGGATCTGGTCGTGATCGGCTATCCCGATCGCCTCGTCGAGGATCATCGGGCGTTGCTCGACGCCGCTCGTCGCGCCGGTTTCACCGCCGAACTCGTGGCGCCGTCACGAATCGGTCTGTACGTCGACCACCATGGTGAACGCGTCCTGGTGGATGGCGTCGAGCGGCGGCCCGACGTCGTGTTTCCTCGCGGCGTGAACCGTCCCTGGCCGATTCTGCGCCAGGTCCTCGAGATCTGGGATCGAGACAGAACCCTCGTGGTGCCCGGGATTGCAGCCGCCGATGCCTGCGCCGACAAACTGGTCACCACACGCCGCCTGGCAGCCGCCGGGGTGCCGGTTCTTCCCACCATCGGACTGGCACCGGGCCCCGGGGTCCATCTGGGTGAGTCCTGGGGTTCACAGGCTCTCGTGGCCAAGCCGGCACGCGCTTCCAAGGCTCGGGGGGTCTGTGGGTACGAGGACTCCGAGGAGGCCCAGATCGCGCTGAGCGAACTGGTCCCGCTCGTCGACGGCATGACCGACCATCACGTGGTGCAGCCCCTGGCCGCATCGGCGGGATGTGATTACCGGGTCGTGATCGCGGGCGGTGAGGTCGTGGCGCTCACCCGCCGCCACGCCCCCGAGGGCACCTTCGTGACGAACCGCGCCGGCGGCATCGTCACCGATGTGATCCATCCCGAGCGGGCCGTTCCCGCCGTCGTCGACGTCGCGCGGGCCGCCGCTATGGCACTGGGGCTGAGTGTGGGGGGTATCGACGTGATCGAACACGTGGATGGTCCCGTCGTCCTCGAAGCCAACGCGTGGCCCGGACTCGCAGCCAGTGTTCATGGCGACCGGATCGCTGCCGCCTTCATCGATGTCGCCCGGTCCGCACTCGGCGAGCGCCATCTCGTTGCCGATCTGCTGGGATCCCGCGCCGGCTGAGCCCGAGGTTCGCTCCCGCCCGAGGAAAACTTCGGACCGCTATCAGATCAGCGTCGCCACCGCATCGGCGGTGGCTTGTCGATAGTGCCCACCGAACTTGATCGCATGCGACATCAACGGGGCGAGTTGATGCAGCGGAACTCGTTCCTCCCAACCATCCGCGAGAGGCCAGGCCTCGCGGTAGGCATCGAACGCTCGAGATGCGAACCCGCCGAACAACCGCATCATCGCGAGATCGAATTCGCGATGACCACCATGGGCGGCGGGATCAATGAGCCAGCTTCGCCCGGCCGCATCGACGAGGCGGTTGCCGGCCCACAAGTCACCGTGAAGACGTGACGGCGGCTGGTTCCCCGCTGCGAACCGATCGAGACGATCAGCAATGGCCTCGATGCGTCGAAGCACCGTCACGTCCAATGCTTCCGCCGCATAGGCGAGACGCACCAATGGTCGCAGACGCGCCTGAGCGAAGAACTCGGTCCAGGTCTCGGCCGGATCGTTGGGAAGAGAACGACTCGTGGTGGGTCGGCGATCGATGCGACCGAAACAGGGGGCTCCGCTGCGATGCAGCTCCGAGAGTTGGCGGCCGAAGGTTTCCTCATCGGCGACTCCCCACCCGGTGTTCTCCACGAACGACACCACGATGAGAGCCGTGGGACCCGGCCCTCCGGGCGCGCCACCGTCCTGCACGGCGAGTACCTCGGGAACATGAACGGTGTCGCTGGCCCGTAACCAGTCGAGACTCGCGGCCTCGGTGGTGAACATCCCGGGGGTGGGCGCCGGATGGGTCTTGGCCACCACCGGTCGACCGCTGTCGAGCACCACGCGCATCGTGGTGGATACGTCGCCACCACCGAGGGGCTTCCAGGCCACCACGTGGGCTCCGAGCAGACGAGACAACTCGTTTCGCAGCCCCGCCTCCATCGCCGAGACATTACCGCTGACACCCCGGCTGCCTCGGGCTGACGCCACGTCCCCAGCGGCGTCGACGTCGCAATCTCGGTGGTGGTGGCACCGGTGGGCCACAATGTCGGGGCCGTCGAGGAGAGGTGGGGACCGGCGTGGGAGACATCACAGATCTGGCCGAACGTTTTTGGGAAGGTGAGCTGGATCTCGCCGACCTGGCTCATCATCCGGTGCGCCGACCGGCGACGGGTCCGGTGCATGAAGAGGTTCGCGATGGTGTCCTGGTGCTCAAGAGTGTTGCCACGGTCAATGCTGTCGACACCGGCGACGGTCTCGTCATGCTCGACACCGGGGGTTTCTTCGACACCGATCTGGTCTATGACACGGTGCGGTCCTGGCGTCCCGAGGATCGACTCGCCGGAGCGGTGTATTCGCATCACCATGTGGATCATGTGTTCGGAACCCTGCGTTTCGACGCCGAAGCCGCAGACCGCGGTTGGGAACGTCCGGTGGTGTTCAGCCATGAGGAACTTCCCGCCCACTTCGATCGCTATGTGGCCACCAATGGATGGAACGCCAAGATCAATGCTCGCCAGTTCGGCGAACAGGCGGCCGCTGCTGGACCCGAGGCGGCGGCCCGGTTGAAGGACTTCACCTGGCCCACCGACTACCGATACCCCGATGTCACGTTCAAAGAGCACATGACATACCGCCAGGGGGACCTGACTTTCGAGTTGTTCCATGCTCGAGGTGAAACCGATGATGCGACGTGGACCTGGGTTCCCGAACGCCGCTTCTTGCACCCGGGTGACCTGTTCATCTGGGCGGTGCCCAATGCCGGCAACCCCCAGAAGGTCCAGCGTTACGTCTCGGACTGGGCGGATTCGCTCCGCCGCATGGCCGCATTACGACCCGAGGTGATGTTGGCCGGTCACGGTATGCCGATCTTTGGCACCGAGCGCATCGTGAGAGCTCTGACCGACACCGCTGATCTCCTGGATGCGATCGAATCCCAGACCATCGAGTTGATGAATACCGGCGCGAGTCTCGACACGGTTCTTCACAGCGTCGAGATTCCCGAGCATCTGCGCGAACTGCCCTATCTGCGACCGGTCTACGACCACCCGCAGTTCCTGGTGCGCAACGTGTGGCGGCGCTATGGGGGATGGTGGGATGGTGAAGCCGACACGCTGTTGCCGGCTCCCCGCGCCCAACGAGCCCAGGAATGGGTGCAACTCGCCGGAGGTGTCGGCCGGGTCCTCGAACGGGTGGGGGAACTTCTCGGATCGGGAACCGATGACGATGTCCGTCTGGCATGTCACCTCGTCGAGTACGCAGCCATGGCGGCGCCCGATTCCTCCGAGGTGCACACGGCGCGAGCCGCCACGTATCGCGCCCGGGCGGCTGGTGATCCAACGCTCATGTCGAGGGCGCTGTTCCTCCACGCCGCCGCATCGTCACAAGCTGGGCGCCGCGACCTCGTCGGCGACTGGTGACCGTGGCCGACCGGGGTGACGAAGCGTCATGACCCCCTGGGGATCATGACGTCATTCCCCCCAGGCCGAGGGTTCCGCGCACATATTCGATCTCGCCCATATGCCGAAGGCCGTGCTGGTAGAGCCAACACTCGACCCCGTCGAGAACGGTGATCCCCTCCTCGCCCGCCACGCGCGCCGAGAACGTCGACGCGATCTGGGGTGGGAACGGTCGGGTGATCACGATGCGGGCCAGTTCCTCGGGTCCGATCTCGGCCAGCCAGGACTCGGTGCGCGAAAACACGGCGTCCTGATAAGAGATGAGCGCGTCGAGATCTCCGATGCGTTGATGCGACATCTCGGCATGGGTGCGGTGTTTGCCGTGATCATCAACGGCGAGACCGACGCGTTCTTGCCACTGGGCATCCCAGATCGGCATGTGACCGGTGAGCAGCATGAAGGAGGCGTCCATCATGTTGAGAATGTGGAACCAGGAGAACGCGATCGGGAGGTCTCCCGGTTCGCGGACATGGTTCACATGGTCGAGATCCATCGTGGCGGCGGCATCGCGGTAGAGCGAATGCATCGCCGCCATACGACGTCGAAGCGAGTCGAGGATCATGGCGTCGGACACGTCGACGACGTTACTGGGCTGATGAGACTGCCGAGCCGGCTCGGTTCGTCACCGGCGTGCGTCTCGGTTCGATCAGCGATGCCGAACCGGATCGGATCCGTCCCATCCCCGGGACGCGGCGGCCACATGGTCGAAGAAGGCCGCCATCGCGCCTTCGCCCGCAGTGGGATCGACGAGTTCGACATAGGGAGTTCCGTCCGGACCTGCCAGATAGGCGAACTGCTGACCACCGCCGGTACGGCCGTGTTGGACCATCTCATACCCCTCGAGACGAAGATGGTCGCTGGCCGCATCGACGTCATGCCAGTAGCAGATGTGGTGAAGACCTCGCCCACCACCATCGAGATATTCCCGGTAGACACTGGCGGCATCGTCGAGTGGTTGGATCAACTCGATCTGCTGATCAGCCAGTTGCCCCAATGCCATACGGGCCCACATCCGCGTCGTGGTCCCGCGATACCAGGTATCGGGAAGATCGACGTCATAGACGAAGAACGGCCCGGCACCTTGGGAGGACACCCAGTGGAGCGCCGAGGTTGTGATGTCGTCCACGACGAAGGCCAACTGACGAACGGGACCCCACAGCATGCTCACACCCCCGGACCCAAGGGGACCGAACCGTTGGGCCGGTCCGCATCGCCCTGACGGAATCGTTCGGTGGCCATGGCCATCGGGGTGATGGTCTCGCTGCGGGTGCCTTCATGGACACAGACGCGATGAGCGATACGCCACTCACCCTCACGGCATTCGTAGCGGTCGAGATAGCGCCCGTACCAGGTGTCGATCGTGGAGCCGTCGTGACCGAACAGATAGGTGACGTTGTAGACCTCGCCACGAGCCGTGTCACCACCCTCGTCGACTTCGATGGCATGGTTCATCACGCAGTGCATCGTGGCGCGCCATTTGAGATGCGAGACCATGCAATGCTCGACGAACTCCCAGGCATTGCCGACGAAGACGCCATGATCGTCGATCGCATCGGGCCAGTAGGCCGATCGCATCGATTCAGGATCGAGGCGATCCACCCCTCGGCAGTACCGATGCACGACCTCGCGTATGGCCTCGCGAGCTGCGAGTTCACGACTGTGGTCGGTCATGACGTACCCCTGTTGGATGCTGTCGCCATATCAGCGAACCCCCATCACATGATCCATCCAGTCGTGGTAGTGCTGGATGCGGACCTCCTCATCGGACAACACCGCCGCATCGAAGCCTCGTGAATGCATTCCGGCTTGGATATCGCGGATGTAGTGGATGTCTTGATCGATGGTGATCGCCATGGTCTTGCGGCCCTCGATGATGTCTTGGTGGTCGAACTCGTCGTGTTCGGGCCGGGCCGTCACCTCGGCTCGGTCGTGACGGCCTTCGTAGGGGACCCCAGCTGCTGCCGCCACGGCGGGATCGGGCCGACGAACGAAGGTGAACTTGTCCCAGAGACACCGGTTCGGATCCGTGGGATGGGGCCGGGCACGAGCCACGAGCGCGTCATCGGGTTGGACGGTGATCATCGTGTTGGGAAACACGTTGTACTGCTCGATGTCGGTGAGACGTTCATCGGTCATCGCGTCGTAGTCGTACCCGATCGATGCGCCCCGCTCACGTTTGAGCTTTTGGACATCACGCCGGATGTCGAGCACCCGACCGCGATACTCCTCGGGATCAGCACCCAGACGTTTCAGCGCCATCGCGTGATACATCGTGGGTTCGTCGGGTATCGGCAGTTTGGTGTTCACCGTGTGCCCGTCGATGACCACCCCGGTGTGGCCGTTGGTGAACAGTTCGATCTGGGCCGTGGGACAATCAAAGATCTCTTGGTGCTGAGGGTGGATGTGTTCGACGTGATACAGCTCACCGAAGTTGTCGTAGACCGCCTTCCAGTTGCAGTCCAGATGGACGGTCTGATCACCGGTGAGTTCCATCGATTCGACCTGGTACGGCTCGAGTCGCTCGGCCACTCCGCCCAACCAGTCCCGCAGCTCGGGCAACTCGGGATCCATCGTGACCCAGACCAAACCGGCGAGAACATCGACTCGCAGCCTGCGCAACGAACACTGATGCCGATCCACCCCCCCGGAGAACCGTTGATGATCCGGCACGACGACCAGGCGCCCATCGGTGCGGTAACGCCAGCCGTGATAGGGACACGTGAACATCTCGGTATGTCCGGATCCCGTGACGATGCGCGCCCCGCGGTGCTGACACACGTTGAACATGGCGGTGATCGCACCCTCGGATGAGCACGACACGATGATCGATTCGCGGCCGACATCGACCACGACGAAGTCACCCGGACTCGTCACATCGCGTTCGAGACACGCGAAGAACCAGACGCGGTTCCAGAGTCGCTCGGCTTCGGAGTCGAGCCAGGCGGTGGAGACGTAGCGCTCGGCGGTGATCCGTCCCGGTGGGACCGGAGCCGGTCCATGAACCAGGGTCGGGCGGGGTTCAACGACAGGCATCGCAGCCTCCATGGGTAGTCGTGGGATGGGTATTCGTGGGATGGGTAGATGTGGGCACGGGCATGGACATGGGGTTCACATCGAGGCGAGTTGTCCGCCGTCGAGGACGAGATCGATGCCGTTCACGCTGATGGCGGCATCCGAGCAGAGATACACCACTGCCGCCGCCACCTCGTCGGGACCGATGAACGTGGCGCGCGGATTCAGATCCGCGAGCGCCGTGCGAACGGCATCAGGCCCTGCGGCTACGAGTGGTGCCGCCATCTCGGTCAGCGTCGGACCCGGTGACACCGCATTGATCCGCAACGCGGTCGAGGCGTACTCGACCGCGGCTTGGCGGGTGAGACCGAGAACGGCGTGTTTGGCAGCGACATATCCCGGGCTTGCTCTATGGCTGCCCCGATGCGCCACGGTGGACGCGATGTTCACGATCGACCCGCCGCTTGGATGCATCACTGCGGCCTCGGCTCGCATACACCGGAACACGCCGGTGAGGTTCGTGGCGATCATCTGATCCCATTCCTGATCGGTGTAGTCGTGGAACGGCCGGTGCCGATCGAAGACCCCCGCAGAGTTCACAGCGATGTCGAGGCGTCCCGTCACCGTCAGTGTCTCTGAGATCAAGGCGTCGACCTGCTCACCCGAGGTCACATCCGTGGCGATGAAGCGGCCGGGGTATCCGACCGCGGCCAGGCGTTCCAGCGTTGCCTCTGCGGCCTCGGGACGTCGTGCTGCGATCACCACATGGGCACCCCGAGTGGCCAAGGCCTGCGCGACGGCAGCGCCGATTCCGGTGGATCCCCCGGTCACGAGGGCCACGCGTCCATCGAATTCCCCCACGTGCGTACCCTAGACAAAACGTTGTCAGACGTCAACGTTTCGCCGCCACCGCCAGTACTGTGGCCGTATCCCGACACCAGATCTCGTCCCCCGACCTCTCCAGGAACGCTCCAATCGGTCCCAGGCCGAGGTGCTCGTCGCTGCCACCCGACTCTTCATCGAACGCGGATACGCCGCTACCACGGTTGCGGCCATCGGTGAGGCGGCGGGCTACAGCCGCGGGATCGTCACCCGACGGTTCGGCTCCAAGGAACGTCTCGCCTGGGAGGTGGCCCGCCGCGCAGGAGCTCGATGGGATGCCGTTCTCGATGTGTCGGCCACGCCAACGACGAACGGCTTGGATCGCATCGTGGACTTCATCCGCGCCAGCCGGGATTCGATGCAGGAGGATCCGCAGTCGCGTATGGTGCTCGAGCGACTCATCGCCGATGCCGCGGGCCCCATGGCCCCGCTCCACAGCCGCTTTCGGCGATCCCTCATGCGGTTGGAACAGCGGCTCCACACAACCCTTCGTGCGGGTCAAGCCGACGGATCGATCCGCCGTGATCTCGTCGCGGATGGTGTGGCCAGCGTGCTCATCGCCCAATTGCGCGGCGTGGGGTATCAGTGGTTTCTCTTCCCGGCCGATGTCGATCCGCTCACCGCCCATCGAGTGATCGAAGATCAGGTCATCACCTGGTTACGAACCTGACGTCATCGTCGAGTTGCGAGCGCGACCGACTTCGACGACGAAGTGCACCGAGGTCCGCTTCACACCCCCGTGGTCACCGTACGGATCTCACCGGGAGGACTGACGGCGGCGACGAGGCGGCGCTGCACGGGATGATCGTCTCGCTCCTCGACGGCGATGACGAGATGCGCTGACGGATCCAGAGACGCTCGAGCATCGACGCCAAAGGGCACGACGTCGAGGTCGATTCCCGTGGAACACACCACGACGAGGGCGTCACCGCGACGGTCACGCCCCACTGCCACACACGGCACCGCATCCTTGAGCGAGGTTCTCACCACCGGGGGTGGGGCGACTGCGAGATCCTGGGCTCCGACCAGACCCGGATCAGCGAGAAGCACAGAACGCACGAGGCGTTCACGCGCGAGGCGATTCAGGGGATGAGGCGCAGCGCCTGGGCGCCGCTGCTGCGCGACCGTGGCGACGACCTCAGACAAGGCCTGGGCGACGGGAACGTCACCATGCAACATGGCAAAGGCCTCGCGATCGTGGGCGCCCACACCGACTTCGACTCGCACCACCTCGGTCGTCGGGTCCGTCACGACTCGGCACACCTCGAGACCCGCGACCTCTCCGGCCACGATCCCATGTTCGACGACGACCTCGGCACCGGACTGCGCGATCAACGGCGCGAGTTCGAGATGCTCGGGCAGGGGTTCGACCACGCCCAGGTGGGCATCGGGTTGAGCGGGGGTGATGCCGGTGCCGTCGAGGTGCCAGACCTGTACGGACACGTCACCGTGCCACTGCTGCGCCCGTCGGGCCAGGACTCCCGAGGGTCCGCTCGTGATGAGAGCGACTCGGTGGACATCACGCCGTAGTGCCCAGGCCAGAGCAGGCCCGAGGGCAGAGTCGTGGCGCTCGTCGACGAGCACCCACGCCGTGTCGTCGACAACCGTGGCGACGCCCCGGCCCATGGATTCACCAGGTGCCGGGGGACGTTGTCCGAGATGACGTTCAAGAACTCCGCTCAGCACCCCGCCGAGCAACCGGGCTCGGCGGTCGTCGTCCACGCGTTCCGAGCTGAGGGTCTCAGCCCTTGGCCTTACGGCTGCCGTAGCGGCGGTTGAAGCGCTCGACCCGGCCACCGGTGTCGACCAGCTTCTGCTTACCGGTGAAGAACGGGTGGCATTCGTTGCACAGTTCGAGACGAAGTTCGCCACCCTTGGTCGAACGAGTCGTGAACGTGTTGCCACACGAGCACACGACGTTCGTGTCGACATAGGTGGGATGGATGTCGGACTTCATGGCGTAGCTACCTCCGGGCGAGCGCTTGAGTGTACCGGCGAGGAGCCGGTGACGTCACATGCTGGGCTGCTTGGCGATCTCGTTGAGGAACTCGTCGTTGTTGCGGAACGACTTGAGGCGATCCATCAGCAACTCGAGACCCGGGGCTGCGTTGCCGTCAGCGGCCAGGCCCGACAGCACCCGACGCAACTTCCAGACCAACTGGAGCTGTTTGCGATCGAAGAGCAGTTCTTCGTGACGGGTGCTGGAGGCATCGACGTCGATAGCCGGGAAGATCCGGCGTTCCGAGACGCGGCGGTCGAGGCGAAGCTCCATGTTGCCGGTGCCTTTGAATTCTTCGAAGATCGCCTCGTCCATGCGGCTGTTGGTCTCGACGAGAGCCGTGGCCAAGATCGTGAGGCTTCCGCCCTCTTCCACGTTGCGAGCCGCACCGAAGAACTTCTTGGGCGGATACAGCGCTCCCGCGTCGATACCACCCGACATGATGCGGCCACTGGCCGGGGCGGCGAGGTTGTAGGCCCGCGACAGTCGAGTGATGCCATCGAGGATGACCACGACGTCCTCACCGATTTCGACCATGCGCTTGGCCTTCTCGATCGCGAGTTCAGCGACATGGGTGTGCTCATCGCTGGGACGATCGAACGTGGACGCGATGACCTCACCCTTGACGGTGCGGCGCATATCGGTCACTTCCTCGGGCCGCTCATCGATGAGCAACACGATGAGGTGGACCTCGGGATTGTTGCGCTCGATACAGGTCGCGATGGTCTTCATGATCGTCGTCTTGCCCGCCTTGGGAGGCGACACGATCAGACCACGCTGCCCCTTACCGATGGGCGCGATCAGATCGATGATCCGAGCGGTCATGTTCGTGGGATCCGAACCCGACTCGAGTCGCAACTTCTCATCCGGGAACAGCGGGGTGAGGTCCTCGAACTTGGGACGGTTCTTGGCGGTTTCGGGCGCACGGCCATTGACCGTGTGCACCTCGAGCAGCGCCCCATTTTTTTCGTTACGTCCGGCCGGCTTGGCAAGACCGCTGATGTGGTCTCCCTTGCGCAGACCCAGCTGGCGCGTCAGCTTCACCGAGACATAAACGTCGTCCCGACTCGACAAGTAGCCACGCACCCGCACGAAGCCGTATCCCTCATCGCGTAGGTCGAGATAGCCCGACACCTCGACGGGTCCGCTCGATTCGGGCTCACCGAAACGCTCCGTACCCTCGAGCAGATCGCGATCCGCGCCCTGGGGACCTTCGTCCCCGCGCCCCTTACGGCGCCGACGCCGACGCTTCGAGCGTCCATCACCATCAGCGTCATCGGAACCCTGGCGGGGTCCATTCGGTCGGGGACCCTGGTCGTTGCGGGGTCCCTGATGGTCACGCCGATCGCGACGTTCCGAGTCGCGACGGTCCCCGTCACGCCCGCCTGAACGATCCTCGCGGGCTCGAGGAGCCGCAGTCGGGGCCTCCTGGGAGGTCCCTGCTTCCTCGCTCGAGGTGTCCGTGCTGACTCCTTGGCGAGCGAGTTCGATCTCCCATTCGGCCAATGGTTCCCCGTCGGGTCCAACGAGGGGTACGTCATCAGAAGCGGGAGCGGCCGGAGCCGGTGATGCGTCGCGACTGGGACGCGAACGACGTTCACTTCCACGGTTGGGGGTCTCTGTAGCCGACGGTGGGGTGGCCACCTCGGCTCGATCGGCCGCCGGAGCCGGCGCGACCGACGCAGTCGCCGCCGGAGCCGAAGCTCCGGTCTGTTCGAGGATCTTGTCGATCAGATCGGCCTTCTTGGCACGCGACAGCGACTTCATGCCCAGCGCCTGGGCGATCGCCAACAACTGCTCACGGTCCTTGGACTCGAGCACCGACTTCTCGAGGGCCTCCGCGGTCACGGGTACCTTCTTTCGTGCGTACGACGCGGCGGGGGGTTCGTGGACATCGGGTCCCGGCGGCCCCACAGCCGGTAGGGGTTCTCCTCTCGCGCACCCCGTACCACCGACACTCCATCACTCGGTGATGAAGACGTCCGCCGTGGCGAACCGGGGGGCTCGTCGAGCCTGTCACCGACAGAAATCATCGGCGGCGACTCCCAGAGGGTCCGGATGACCGGACACCGCGAACGCTACCGACCGTGAACGCTTCGTGCAACGTCTCGCACGAATGCCTGCACCGCCCCGAGATCATTGGGGAGGGTCCGCGTTCGCTCAGGACGCTCGAAGAGATCTGCGAGATGCTCGGGAAGATCGGGACGGCGGCCGGTGGCGCGCTCGACGGCATCGGGGAACTTGGCCGGATGAGCCGTGGCGAGTGTGACCATCGGAATCCCGTCGCGTGCATGGTGCCGAGCCACGGCGGTCCCGACCGCAGTGTGGGGATCGATGAGCATGCCGCATTCACCATGGACCCGGGCGATCTCGGCGAGTGTGCCCTCATCGTCGAGGCGGCCCGCCCGAAACACCGGCGCCAACCAGGTGGCGTACTGATCGGCCTCGACCGCCAACGAACCACTGGCCCGAAAACGATGCATCTGTTCCGCCGTCAATCCGCCGTCTCGACCGTTCATCTCGAACAGCAGTCGTTCGAAGTTCGACGACACCTGGATGTCCATCGAGGGTGACAACGTCGCCACGACCCCCGAGGCGTCCATCGAGCGGGTTTCGAAGAACCGGGTCAAGATGTCATTGGTGTTCGAACCGACCACCAGCGTGTCGATGGGGACCCCCATCTCCTTCGCGATCCACCCGGCGAGCACGTTGCCGAAGTTGCCCGTCGGAACGCTGAACGACAGCCGGCGATCCCCCAGCGCCCGGGCTGCCACCACGTAGTAGACGACCTGGGCCATGACTCGGGCCCAGTTGATCGAGTTCACGGCAGACAAACGGTGACGCTCGCGAAACTGCGAATCGTTGAACATCGCCTTCACGAGGTCCTGGCAGTCATCGAAGGTGCCCTCGACGGCGACAGCGTGGACGTTGGGGGCGTCCACGGTGGTCATCTGGCGACGCTGGACCTCACTGACGCGACCGGCGGGGTACAGGATCACGATGTCGACCCGGTCACATCCTTTGACGCCATCGATGGCTGCCGACCCGGTATCTCCCGACGTCGCCCCCACGATGGTGACGCGGTCGCCACGAGTTTCGAGCACGTGATCGAACATCCGACCCACGAGCTGCAACGCCACATCCTTGAACGCCAGCGTGGGACCATGGAACAGCTCGAGGACCCATTGATCGGGACCGATCTGGACCAGGGGCGTGGTCGCAGGATGTCGAAATGTCGCGTAGGCGTCCCGACACATGGCATCGAGAACCTCCGGGGCGATTCCCTGAGCGCCGTCTCCCATGACATAGGGCGCCATCACCGCGGCTGCCAAGGTGGCGTAGTCGCCCGTGACGGGAAGCTCACCCAGAGGTGGCCAGGTCTCGGGGACGTACAGACCACCGTCGCTTGCCAGACCAGCCAGGAGCACGTCGGCGAATCCGAGTTCGGGAGCCGAGCCCCGGGTGGATACATACCGCATCTCGAGCCCTCAGTTCCCGATCACTCGCAACAGGCCACTCACGGCGTGTACGACCTCGAGACGCCGCAACGCCTCCACGGTCTGTTGCATCGCCGATTCCGAAGCGACATGGGTGATGAACACCAAGCGGGCATCTGAGCCGATGCCTTCTTGTTCAGCGGCCCGAATCGACACCCCGTGATCAGCAAAGATCCCGGTGACCGCATGAAGCACACCGGGTTCATCTGCGACCTCCAGGCTCAGCAGGTATTCCGCGGAGGTCTCTTCGATGCCCCGAATCCGAGCTGTTCCGAGAACTCCGACGCTCTCATGGGTTCCTCGGACCCGGTGCTGGGCCGCGTCGATCACGTCGCCCAGGACCGCACTCGCGGTCGGTTCGCCACCGGCGCCGCGTCCGTAGAGCATCAACGAACCCACCGCGTCACCCTCGATGAAGACGGCGTTGTAGCTGCCGCGCACACTGGCGAGTGGATGATCCACCGGCACCATGGCGGGGTGGACTCGAACGGCGACGTCCCCGGTGTCGGGATCCCGTTCGGCGATACCGAGCAGTTTGACGACGTAGCCGAGCCGGCCGGCAGTAGCGATCTCGGATGCAGTCAGCGAGGAGATCCCCTCGTGATAGACGTCGCCGGCAACCACCTCGACTCCGAAAGCCAGCGAGGCCAGGATCGCCGCTTTCGCACCGGCGTCGTAGCCCTCGACATCCGCAGTCGGATCGCTTTCGGCAAAGCCGAGGCGTTGAGCCTCGGCGAGGACGTCGGCGTAGTCGGCTCCTTCATCGGTCATCTTCGACAGGATGAAGTTGGTGGTGCCGTTGATGATGCCCATGACCCGATGGACGGGTTCACCTCGCAGGCTTTCCCGAATCGCCCGCACGACGGGAATTCCCCCGGCCACGGCCGCTTCGAACAACACATCGACTCCGGCTGCATCACCGGCGCGATAGATCTCGGGACCCGAGGCGGCCAGGAGTTCCTTGTTCGCCGTCACCACGGGCTTTCCGGCCGCGAGAGCCGTCATGATCAAGTCTCGAGCCGGCTCGATCCCGCCCATGACTTCGATCACGAGATCCACCTCGGGGTCAGTCACCACCGAGGCTGCGTCCGTGGTGTACACCGATGCCGCCAGATCGAGGCCTCGAGAACGCGACACATCGCGCACCGCGATCTTGGTGACCTCGAGGCGGATACCCGTACGAGTTGCGATCGCCTCTCGTTGGTTCCCGATGAGCTCGACGAGTGCGGCACCCACGGTGCCGCAACCCAACAGTCCGAGACGCACCACGGTGGGGAGGGAGGCTTCCACGGCGCTTGAGGCTAGGCCACGTCGACGTCGAGATCGCAGCGAAGGAGATCGTCCATGGTTTCGCGACGCACCACGACTCGAGCCTCACCGTGGCGAACGAACACCACCGGAGGCCGCGGAACCTTGTTGTAGTTGGATCCCATCGAATGGCCATAGGCCCCGGTTACCGGGACCGCGATGACATCGCCGACACCGAGATCGGTGGGGACGGCCGCGTCATGGATCAACACATCGCCACTCTCGCAGTGCTTGCCGACCAGACGCACGCGACGGGGACGTTCGGCATCGGGTGCCCGCGGCAGGAACGCTTCGTAACCGCTTCCGTAGAGCACCGGGCGGGGGTTGTCGCTCATACCGCCGTCCACCGCCACATAGGTTCGAACGCCTTCGATGTGTTTGATCGTGCCCACCGTGTACAGCGTGACCGCGGCCGAGGCCACGAGCGAGCGACCGGGCTCCACCAACAGACGCGACGTGATCCCGAGGGCGGCGCAGGCATCGCTGAGGATCGTTCCCCACGCCGTGATCGAGGGAGCCTCTTCTCCCGTCACATAGGCCACGCCGAGGCCGCCACCCAAGGTCAGTTCGGGAAGGCTCAGAGGAGCCGCAAAGCCGGCCATGACCTCGGCGGCCCGGGCGAAGCTGTCGACGCGCAACACGTTGGACCCGATATGGCAGTGAACGCCTACGAGCGTCATGGCCGATGAGGCCTCGGCTCGATTCACGGCCGTGAGCGCATCACCCCGGGCCAGATTGAAGCCGAATTTCGAATCGTCTTGGCCCGTGGCGATGTATTCGTGAGTGTGGGCCTCGACCCCGGGTGTGACTCGGATCTGGACTCGAGGAGCGGCCAAACCCTCGCGATGGAGAGCCTCGATCCGGTCGAGTTCGTCGAAGGAGTCCACGACGATGTGACGAACACCGGCGGCCAGGGCGATGCGCAACTCCTCCAGGCTCTTGTTGTTGCCATGAACGACGAGCCGCTCAGCCGGTACCCCAGCCCGCAACGCCGTCACCATCTCTCCCCCGGTCGCCACGTCGAGCAGTAGGCCTTCGTCATGAGCGAGGCGGGCCATGGCTCCGCACAAGAACGCCTTGGTGGCGTAGATGACATTGTCGGGGCCGAAAGCCGCTACGGCTTCGCGGCACCGAGAGCGAAGATGTTCTTCGTCGTAGACGAACACCGGGGTGCCATGAACCGAAGCGATCTCGGCGAGGGAACACCCACCGATATGCATCCAGCCGTCGGCACCGATCTCTGCCGAATCCGGCAACAGGTGTCGGGGAAGCGCAGTCGTGGTCACGGTGAGATCACATTCGTTCCGGGGCATCGATGCCGAGGAGTCCGAGACCGCGCTCGAGCACCGATGCAGTCGCGTCGCACAGCGCCAACCGATCCTCGCGCTGAGCCTCCCCATCGGCTTTCAAGACGGGACATTGTTCATAGAACGTCGTGAACGCACTGGCCAGGTCGTAGAGATACCCGCAGAGTCGATGAGGGGTGGAACGCTCGGCGGTATCGGCGACCGCCGTGTCGAACCCGACGAGGGTCAACGCCAAGGTTCGTTCGGCGGGGGTGTCGAGTGCGGGGACCCGTCCCCGCACCGCGGACCGCTCGATGCCAGCGCGCCGAAAGATCGAACAGATGCGGGCATGCGCGTACTGCAGATAGGGGGAGGTATTGCCGTCAAAGGACAGCATCCGATCCCAGTCGAAGACGTAGTCCTTCACTCGATCGTTGGACAGATCCGCGTATTTCACGGCGCCGATGCCCACCGACCGGGCGACGATGGCCCGAGTCTCGGGATCGAGCTCAGGGTTCTTCTCACTCACCGCCGCGGTGGCTCGTTCGACAGCCTCGTCGAGGAGTGCCGACAACTTGACGGCGTCACCGGCGCGGCTCTTGAGCATCTTGCGATCGGGTCCGAGCACATTGCCGAACGCGACGTGCTCGGCACTGACCTCGGCGGGCAACCATCCCGCCTGGGTCGCAACGGCGAAGACCATCTGGAGGTGCTGAGCCTGGGGGGCGCCCACGACGTAGACGATGCGCTGGGCACCGAGGCGTTCGACGCGGTCGATGACGCAGGCCAGATCCGTACTCGCGTAGTTGTATCCCCCGTCGCCCTTACGAATGATCAACGGAAGTGGGTCGCCGTCACGGTTGGTGAAACCGGGCGGGAACACCACTTCGGCTCCGTCGCTCGTCACGAGAAGCCCGGCATCGTCGAGACGATCCACGACCTCCGGTAACAAGTCGTTGTAGGCGCTCTCACCGACGATGTCCCCAGGTTCGAGACGCACCCCGAGGCGTTGGTACACGGCATCGAAATAGTTGGCGCTCTCCGCCACGAGACGCCGCCACAGCCGCAAGGTCTCGGCGTCGCCGCCTTGGAGCATGACCACGCGATGACGGGCACGTTCCGCGAACTCGGGGCTCTCGTCGAACTTGCGCCGTGCCGATTTGTAGAAGCCGTCGAGGTCCCCGACGCCGAGTTCCTCAGCCGCCGCGTCTTCACCGAGATCGGTGAGGTGTTCGATCAACATGCCAAAGGGAGTTCCCCAGTCACCGATGTGGTTCTCACGCAGGACGTGATGGCCGAGGGCTTCGACTACCCGTACGAGACAGTCGCCGATCACCGTGGAACGCAGGTGCCCGACATGCATTTCTTTCGCGACGTTGGGTGCTGAATAGTCCACGACGACGGTCTCGGCATCGACACCATCGACTCGGGTCACACCGAGGTGTTCATCGGCGGCAACCGCTGCGACCAGCGAGCCGAGATAGCCGGGGTCCAAGGTCAGATTGATGAAGCCCGGCCCGGCGATCTCGGCATCAGCGATCATCCCGGCGAGTACCGGGCGGGCCGCCTCGAGCAGCTCGGCGGCGACGTCACGGGGAGGACGCCCCAAGGTCTTGGCGAGTGCCAGAGCGCCATTCACCTGCAGATCGGCGCGATCACTGGGACGCACCACCGGGTCCGCAGGATGGCCAGCGACGCGCTCGACCACCGGAGTGAGCAACTGGGTGACGACGGTGAGGGGATCGGCCATGAGAGCCCCATTGTGGCCCACCGACCTGGCGAACGGTGGTGCCCGTGGCCGGGACCGCTAGATTCGCTACGCCCGCCCTCGTAGCTCAGGGGATAGAGCATCGGCCTCCGGAGCCGTGTGCGCAGGTTCGAATCCTGCCGAGGGCACTCACGGCACCGCGTGCACACGAGGTGTGAACGATCGCAGGTAGACGGTGGCTCGACGCACTCGCCTCGCTGCCGGCGAGGTTCGCCACGGCTCCGTCGTGACGACATCAGCACCTGCGACTGTCACGGACACCCGAAGATCGAGGGGTGTCTCGGGATCACCAGTGCCAACGACGAACGCCCGTGCCCTCGCCGTGCAACTACTCCGGATCAAGGGCGCCATCCGGGGATGCATCCCACGACCGAACTCGGAACCGCAATCAGGTCCCGCGACCAAGCCCAGCCGATAGTGCTCAGACCGCTCGACCTCGCAGCGAGCGTCTGACGAACAATCCGATGACCAACATCGCCCCCGCCACCAGGATGACCGTCTCGTGTGTCGCTCCGGCACTCGGCAAGATGCCAACATCCGGAATGCGCGCCGGGAGGACGCCGACTCCCACGTTCACCGACAGCACCCTCCCAGCCGGACTTGTCCCGTTGATCTGGAGGGTATGCGAGCCGATGAAAGCCTCACCCACGCTGACGGATCCGATGAATCGTCGATCTGCACCCGGGCTCCAGGACCCCAGATAGTGAGGTTCAGAGAGCAACCAGACGTCCACGGTGCTGCCGGATAGATAGCCGCTCCCCGAGATCTGAGAGCTCTGGTGGGCATCCCATTCGAGAGTATTCCGGTCCGAATCGGACCGGAATGACGAACCGCACGCACCGTCGATCTCCACTTAGACTTCGGCATCGGTGACGACGACCGTCGAAACCGCCAGGAGGAAGCCCCCCTCCGGAGTGGTCATTTCGATTCCGGCGCGTGGACAAACGATGTTTCACTCGCATGGCTAGTGTTCCGCCATCCATCCCCGGACGAGATCGATCCCATCCCTCGAGCCAGCGGCGACAGAAACCGCGAACCGGATGAGGTTCAGCGAACCGCGGTCACCAGCAACGCCACACCGAAACCTGCGAACAGCAGGGTCGACAGCAGTCGCAGTGCTCGCTCCGGTAGTCGGGTTCCGAGCGCTCGACCAAGGAAGACGCCCAGCGATCCGGCGGCGATGATTCCGAGGGTGGCTCCGATCCACACCCACACGACGTCGCCGCGTGCGGCGAGGGTGGCGGTGGCGATCATCGTCTTGTCGCCGAGTTCGGCGATGAACATCGCCATGGCAACCGATCCGACCACCGAGATCAGGCTCGGTGGTCGGGCCCGACCAGAGGAAGCATCGGACTGCGACTCGCCATCACTGTCGCCGTCACTTCCATCGGCGAACCAGGTCCATGCCGCGAAACCGAGAAACACCACACCGCCCACAGCCGATACGGCCCGGGTCGGCAGCGCAGCTCCGGCCAAGCCCCCGATGGCGACCGACACCAGATTGACTGCGCCGTAGCCGAGCGCCACCCCAACGAGTACGGGACCGAGGCGATAGCGAGCTCCGAAACCGAGCGCCACCAGTTGGGTCTTGTCGCCGAGTTCGGCGAGAAAGACAAGGGCCGCGGCGGCCAGGATCGACGACACGCCCGCATCCAACCAGATCGACGACGCCACCGGCACCTTTCATGGACCAACACCCCCGCCCGAGCCTGGTCGTGAGGGATCAGGGGCCGCGTCGCGGGTCGTGTCCGTTAGCGTGTGGTCCTCGTGAACCAGGTCCGCAATCGCCTCGCCGCATTGTCCCTCCTCGACCGGTCCCTCAAGGCCACCTCGGACGAGGAACTGGCGGCCATGCTCGATGCCCTCGATGACGAACACGCCAGCGCTGTGGCATCGATCGCCGAGATGCCCGAGACGACCGCCGAGAACGAACGAGTGACGTTTCTACGGGCGGCCGCCCAGCGTGGTCGGATCAATGGGATCCTCGAACAATTGGCCTTTGTGATCACCGATCGCTGCCTAGCGGACTGTGTCACGGCTCTGGGTGACGCGTCGGACAATCCCTCCGAAGAACAACTTCGTGCCGTGCTCCCGAACCTGGTCGAAACTCATGGCGTACCCATGGTGCGCTTCATGCTGGCCTCAGCGGTTGCCGGCGAGGCGAAGGCGACTCCGATCCTGACCCGGATGTTGAAGACCGATGAGGTGTTCGCTTTGCCACCCGTCGAGATGTCCGCGACTCCGGCAGCCCCCCAGGTAGCTGATGATCCCGAACGCGAGCAGCTGCGAGCCCAGCGCAAAGAGCGCAAGCGTCAACAACAAGCCGAGGCTCGCGCCCGACGCGAACAGGCCGAGGCGGCGCGTCGACGTCGCTGATCAGCTGATCGCGGCGACTCGGCGCTCATGGTCGAGGAGCCAGGACTTGATGTGGAGACCGCCGGTGTATCCGGTGAGAGACCCGTCCGCCCCCACCACCCGATGACACGGAATGACGATGGGAACCGGATTGGCCCCATTGGCTCCTCCGACGGCTCGCGCCGCACCCGAGCGACCCATGCGCGTCGCCTGTTCGCCATACGAGATCGTGGAGCCAAAGGGGATGGTGCACAAAGCCTCCCATGCCGCTCGGCGAAACGGTGTTCCGACGAGACGGACCGGCAGATCGAAGTCGCGACGCCGACCCTCGAAGTATTCCTCGAGTTGGGTCAACGCCTCATCGCCGATGGGCGTTCTCCTCGTCGGCACCCCACTGCCATGGCGCCCCCCGGCCTTTGCGGCCGGACCGATCGCGACTTCGACGATTGCGTCGTCATCGACAACGACGATCACCGGGCCCAGGGGGCTGGCGAGCGCCTCGGAGCGAACAGGAGCCACATCGGGATCCTAGAACTCGAATCCCGCCATCAGTTGTAGTCTGCAAGAGTGACGTCGGCTCCCCCCGCCACTTCCATGACGCAACGCCAGGTGATCATCGTGATCCTCGCGGCTGCTGGTGGCCTCTCGCTCGCAGCGTTGGATTCGACGATCGTCAACACCGCTCTCGCCACGATCGTGGGGGATCTCGGAGGCCTTCGGGCCTACACCTGGGTCGGCACCGCCTATCTGCTCACCTCGACGGCAGCGACGCCGCTGTTCGGAAAGATCTCCGACATCTACGGCCGTCGCCGAACCTTCCAAGTCGCGATCGTGGTGTTCATCCTCGGCTCGATCGCGTGTGGTCTCGCTCAGGACATGACCCAGTTGGTTCTCGCCCGAGGCATTCAAGGTGTGGGCGGTGGGGGTCTGTTCTCGATGGCCTTCGTCATCCTGGGTGACGTCGTCGCGCCCCGAGAACGCGGCCGCTATGTGGGAATTTTCACCAGCACGTTCACGGTGGCGAGCGTCATCGGACCGCTTCTGGGCGGCTTCTTCGTCGACCAGTTGACCTGGCGATGGATCTTTTGGATCAACATCCCGATCGGCATCGTCGTGCTGATCGTCACCAACCGCACATTGCATCTGCCGTGGAGCCGCCAATCTCAGCGTGTCGACATCCTCGGCGCCACCCTGCTCGTCGCTGGGACCTCCTCGCTGCTCATGGGGCTGTCATGGAGTAGCGAGGAATACGGCTGGACCGCTCCGGCGACGCTCGGATTGATGCTGGCCGCCGTGATCCTCGGAGTCGGCTTCGTGGGATGGGAACGCCGAGCGCCGGTGCCCATCGTGCCGCTGCGACTCTTTCGTATCGACGTCGTCCGGGCGGTGGCGCCCGCCATGGTGGTCGCCGGCGCCATGCTCTACGGCGCCAACGCGTTCTTGCCCTTGTTCCTCCAGGCCGTCACCGGCGTCTCCGCCACCAGTTCGGGACTGTTGCTGATTCCCTTGGCACTGGCCGTGGCGGTCTCGGCGACCGCGATCGGACGGGTGATTTCGGCCACCGGCCGCTACAAGGTGTGGCCGATCGCGGGTGCTGCATCCATGGGGGTCGGATTCGGGATCCTGTCGCTTCTCCAGGGCACCACCGGATGGGTGATCGTGGCGATGGGAGCCATGGTCCTCATCGGCGCCGGTATCGGTGCGGTGATGCCCACGACCACCGTGGCGGTCCAAAACGCAGTCGAGTGGTCGGATCTCGGAGCCGGATCTTCGTTGGTGCTGTTCCTGCGGTCGTTGGGAGGCGCGATCGGTCTCGCGTGTTACGGAGCCCTTCTCAACGCCCAGGTCGCGGGCCGCATCGATCCCGAGTTGCTGCAACGGCCTCGTGAGATCCGAGACCTCCCCGATGAGGTGCGCTCCGACGCTCTCGACGTCTTGACCGACGGCATCACCACCGTGTTCCTCTGGGCGGTCCCATTGGCGGTGATCGCGCTGATCTTCATGGTCATGATGCCGGAGCGTCCCCTGCGGACCTCTTCGGCTCTGGAGCGTCAGTCCTCTGAGGCTCAGGCGGACTCGGAGCCGACGCCGCAGGCTCAGCGCGCCGTTCCAACATCGGAAGGGTGATCCGCCGCAACACGGCGAGCCCCACAGCGGCGAAGACGGCACCGCCCAAGAATGCCGCCCGCTCGTCGGTGGCCGCGACCAAGGGCCCCAGAGCCAGACCTCCAGCGGCGGCACCGACCTCGAAGAACATCGTGAACCCCGCGAGGACCCGAGCGCGTTCGCGTTCACTCACCGCCCTGACTGCAGCAGCCATCAGCGACGGGTACAACAAGGCGTTGCCGACCGACAACACCACGGTGCCGGCATACAGAGCGAGCGAACTCGGCCTGATCACCGTCACCACCCCGCCGATGACGAGCAGCGACAACGCCCAGGTCGCAGCCCGGCCGAGTCCGATGCGTTCAGGGACCTTCGCCAACACGATGCGCAGTACGAGACTGATCGTGGAATAGAGCAGAAACACCAACGCCGATCCCGACAACCCCACCTGATCCACATACGTCGGCACGAACACGAAGAACGTCACCACCGACGCGATGCCACACGCGAGAACCAAACCCGGAGCCACCGCGGCGGGATGCACCATTCGTCGGATCCACGAGCCCTCGGTGTCACCGGCCCGAGCGGGTTTCTGGTCATCGACTGGTGACCCGACTGGAACATCTCGTCGCGGCCCCGACCAGGCGATGACAGCCGCGGTCGCACACACCAGCGCCGCAGTCGAGAACGTCCGGGCGTAGCGGCCATCCCCGAGGATCGCTTCGCCGATGATCGGGCCGATACCCAGTCCGCTGAACACAGCGACGGAGAAGTAACTCGCACCTTCGGCCCGCCGGTTCGGTGGCGAGAGATCCGCGATCAATGTGGCACCGCCAACGAAGATCGCCGCCTCCCCGATCCCGGTGAGAGCCCGAAACACGAGCAGTGACACCAGATGGTCCGTCACCGCCAGACCGGCCACCGAGCCGGTGGATACCAGCGCTCCCGACACCATGAGAAAGCGCCGGCCTCGGCGATCTCCCAGTGCCCCGATCACGGGACGGATGAGGATCGCGGCGATCGAGAACACTGCGGCCTGAGCACCGATCTCGGTTCCTCCGCCCGCGAGTTCATCCTCGATGAAGACCGACAGGATCGGGTTTTGCATCCCCACGGCCAAGAAATAGACCGCGACGGCCAGGGTGACCACGAAGAAGCGACCCGTGACGAGGCGCTGGCCAACCTGGGGTTCGAGAGGATGGGCACCGGCCGCAGCCGGCATGGTCATGACGGTTCCGGTCTCAGGAGCCCGTCTGGGGTTCCCTCGGGAGGCCGAGGACGCGTTCCCCGACGATGTTGCGCTGAATCTGGCTGGTTCCACCCCAGATGGTCTCGGACCGGCTGAAGAAGAACGCCGACATCATCGGGCTGACCGGATATCCCGGTCGGCGTTGCTCGCGTGCGGTCCCCGGCCATGACGCGCCTGCGCCGGCGTCCACCAGCATCGATTCGGGGCCCAGGATGTCGAGAGCCAGTTCCATCGCAGCCTTGTGCATCTCGGACCAGAACATCTTGTTGGTGGCTCCGAGTGCCGCAACGGCTGGATCCTTGCGGCCGGCTACCGTCGCCGACAACGACCGCAGACCGTTGATCCGCAGGATCTGGATCTTGGTGTAGTACTCCATCAACCGCTGACGAATCCGAGGATCCTCGAGAGTTCCGTTGCGCGTCGCGGCCGCGACCATCAAGCGGTACTCCTCTTCGAAGCGGCGATAGCCCGTCGTGGCCGACATGCCGCGTTCGAACGCGAGTGTCGAGTTGGCCACCTTCCATCCGTTGTTGACGCCGCCCACGACATTGTCAGCCGGACACCGAGCATCGGTGAAGAACACCTCGGTGAACTCGGCGGTGCCATCGGGTTGGACGATGCCGCGCACCTCGACCCCGGGCTGGCGCATCGGCACGAGGAGATAGGTGATGCCTTTGTGCTTGGGGGCGTCGGTATCGGTCCGGGTCAACAAGAAGCAGTAGTCAGCATGGTGACCACCCGTGGTCCACACCTTTTGTCCATTGATGATCCATTCGTCACCGTCGAGAACCGCCGAGGTCTTGAGCGACGCGAGGTCACTGCCCGAGTTCGGTTCGCTGAATCCCTGACACCACCGCACCCGGCCCTTGAGGATGTCGGGGAGGAATCGTTGTTTCTGCTCCTCGGTCCCCCACTGCAACAACGTGGGTCCCACCAAGGTGTCTCCGAAGAAGTCGGCGCGCATGGGGGCCTTGGCCCGAGCGAATTCCTCGGCGAGCACGACCCCTTGCATCGTGGACAACCCCTTACCGCCGTATTCGGTCGGCCAGGTCGCGCAGATCCATCCCCCCTCATAGAGCTTGGATGGCCACTGGGCGTTGAACGCCGACCGCTCCTCAGGCGACATCTCGAAGTCATCGTCGAACCATCCATCCGGAAGATTCTCCTCGAGCCAACCCCGGATCTCGGCTCGGAACGACTCGGCATCGGAGGGATAGGTCAGGTCCATCTCCGTAGTTTGACGTTTCCGCTGCTCACGGGTCCATCCCGGGGCGAAGGGCTCAGACCCAGGCGGGGTGAACGCCACGTTCACACGTCGTTCACAGGACGAAAACCGGCGGGCAACAGCATCACGGCACCGTCCTCGCCATGAGTGACGCCTCGCAAGGTCCTGCGCGCCTCCCCGATGCCGAACGAGCTGTCTTGGCCGTGCTCGTCGATCATGTGGGTCGAGTCGTCACCCGACGAGAGCTCGCCCGCCTCGCCGGGCTGGCGGATCGAAGCCAACGTCGCTGCGATGCTGCGCTCGTCGTGGTACGGCGACTCCTCGGCGCCGATCGGGTTGTGACGGTGAGGGGTCGCGGGTGGATGCTCGACCCTTCAGCGCTCGATGACGCCCGTGAACTCTTGGGCTGAGCGCGTCAGCGCTGGTCATGGCGCTGCCGTCGCTGACGAACACGCCACAGACTCGAAACATTGACAAGACAACCGGGAAACCTGGGCTTCCTACCGTGCCCCTCCGTCGGGTCAGCGTCGCCCCGACATCACAGATGTCACTCGATCCGGGCCACGCTCTCGGGCCCGGTCCCCCCAAGGAGGAACAATGCGACGAAGGTGGTGGGCTGTAGTTCCAGCGACTGCAGCGCTGACCCTGACGGGTGCCGTACCGGCATTCGCGCAGGACGGACCCACGGGCGGCGACGTCCAGGCCGTTCTCGACAACGTGTGGATCCTGGTGGCTGGCTGCCTCGTGTTCTTCATGCAGGCCGGCTTCGCCCTGCTCGAGGCTGGTCTGACCCGGGCCAAGAACGTGGTCAACATCATGGCCAAGAACCTCGCCGACATGATGGTGGGCGTCATCGCCTTCCTGGCCGTCGGCTACGCCTTCGCCTTTGGCGGTGACGGCTGGTTCATCGGAACCGACGGATTCTTCCTGTCAGGACTGAATCCCTTCGACATCGGCTCGAGCGGAGTCGGCAACTTGACGACATCGTCGTTCTTCTTCTTCCAGGTCGTCTTCGCAGCAACCGCCGTGACGATCGCCTCGGGAGCCATGGCGGAACGTACGAAGTTCGTGAGCTACCTGATCTTCTCCGCCGTCATGACGGCGTTGATCTACCCGATCATCGTGCACTGGACCTGGGGCGGTGGCCTCATCGCTCGGATCAACATCGGCGACGCGGTCTACACCGACTTCGCCGGATCCGGCGTGGTGCACATGACCGGTGGTGTGGCCGCTCTCATGGGTGCGATCATCCTCGGTCCTCGCCTGGGCAAGTACGGCCCCGACGGCAAGCCTCGGGCCATTCCGGGTCACAACATCCCCCTTGCCATCATCGGTGTGTTCATCCTGTGGCTCGGCTGGTTCGGCTTCAACCCCGGATCCGAGCTCGCAGCTGACACCTTCGTGATGTGGGTGGCGGTCAACACCCTCGTCGCCGGTGCCGCCGGTGGACTGTTGGCCACGATCACGGTGTGGATCAAGACCGGCAAGCCCGACGTCGCCATGTCGGGTAACGGCGTGCTCGCCGGCCTGGTCGGCATCACCGCCGGTTGTGGAACGATGAACGTGTTCGGCGCCTTCGTCACCGGAGCGATCGCTGGCATCATCGTGGTGTTCGCAGTGTTCGGTCTCGACCGGGCCAAGGTCGACGATCCGGTGGGTGCGGTCAGCGTTCACGGTATCTGCGGTGCCTGGGGCCTCATCGCCATCGGCCTCTTCGCTCGCTACGACGACGCCTTCTTGGGCCGTGACGAAGCCGGCTTGTTCTACGGTGGAGGCATCGAGCAGCTGATCGTGCAGATCCTGATGGTGCTCATCATCGCCGCCTTCGTGGCGGTGACCACCGGCATCCTCTTCACGGTGATCAAGAAGACCATCGGTCTGCGGGTCACCGCCGAGGAGGAGCACGAGGGTCTCGACATCCTCGAGCACGGTATGGGCGGCTACGCCCCGGACGTGGTCAAGTGACCGCGGGCCACGGACAAGGAGACCAACGATGAAGAGCATCACCGCCATCATCAAGCCCTTCAAACTCGATGAGGTGAAGGACGCCCTGCGGGGAATCGGCATCCAGGGGATGACCGTGACCGAGGCCCGAGGCTTCGGCCGTCAGGGTGGGCACACCGAGACCTACCGTGGAGCGGAATATCAGATCGAGTTCGTGCCCAAGGTGCGCCTCGAACTGGTGGTCGCTGACGGCGATGTCGACCGCGTGGTCGACGCCATCGTTGGTGCCGCTCAGACGGGCAAGATCGGCGACGGCAAGATCTGGGTGAGCGATGTCGAACGCATCGTCCGGATCCGCACCGCCGAGGAGGGCCCAGAGGCCGTCTGAACCTCTGGGTGACGAGAGCGGCGGTGGCCGGGATGCCCAGGCATCCCGGCCACTGTCGCGTCCGGATCCTGGTCACCGTCAACCGGCGCGTAGATTGGACGATATGACGGTCACTGAGACACCCGCCCCCGCCACGACGCGCTGGACGGCGCAGTGGAAAGAGCTCTACGACGAGGTCATCACGACGGGGTTGTGTACGGGATGTGCGGGATGTGTGATCTCATGTCCTCATGACGTGATCGGCTACGAGCACGAGGAAGGCAAGTACAAGCCGTTCCACCTCGAAGACGAACTCGGTCCGTCGAACTGTCTGCACGGTGAAAAGGGCTGCACGACCTGCACCCGGGCGTGCCCTCGCTTCCGAGCCTGGGAACCCCAAGCCGATGAGCATCTCTTCGGCCGAGTCCGCGAACCCGATGAGATGTACGGGGTTGCTCGACAGTTGCTCTTGGTGCGTGCCAGCGACGAGATGGTGCACAAGATGGGTCAGGACGGTGGCTTCGTCAGCGCCATGCTGATCTGGCTACTCGAGCACGACTACATCGACGGGGCCCTCACATCGTTCCTCGAGGAATCGGATCCCTGGAAGGCCCGGCCCGGAATCGCCCGGAACAAAGATGAGGTTCTCGCGTCTGCGGGCAGCCGGTACACGTATTCGGCGAACACCCTGGCTCTCAAAGAAGCCCAGGAGGAGAAACTGTCGCGTCTCGCCCTGGTCGGGATGAGCTGTCAGACCTCGGTGCTGCCGATCATGTGGAGCCGCAAGGTCGGCAAGGTCTCCAAGCCCTTCTTGTTCAACGTGGGTTTGTTGTGTTCCAAGACCTTCGACGATGCGATCTTCGAAGAGTTGTTCTGGGCGAAGTACGGCCTCGCCAAGGACCAGATGGTGAAGATGAACATCAAGGGCGTCTTCCAGATCTGGATGAAGGACGGCTCCTACCACGAGATCGATTTGAAGGAATGCCACGCCTGGACCCGGGAGGGATGCAAGCGGTGTCCTGATTTCTCCGCTGAACATGCCGACATCTCCACCGGGGGGATCGGTGAGGACAACGACTGGACGCTGTGTGTGGTGCGGACCGAACTCGGTGAGGAGGTCATGAACCGGATGATCGCCGATGGTTCGGTGATCGCTCGGCCCGCCGAAGGGGACGCGACGGCGATGAAGCTGTTGCGGATGCTCTCGATCGTGTCGCGGCGCCGCTGGGGCCAAGGTGTGGATCCGGCGCCCACGATCGGTGTTCCGCCGCCCAAGAAGAAAGCAGCCGCCGCCAAGCCTGCCGACGCGCCGGCACCCGCCGCCGCTGAGGGCACCCCACCGGCGGCGTCTGAGCCCTCAGGCGAGTCCGGCAGCCCCGCGAGCAGCTGAGACCGCCTCGTCGAGCATCGTCTCGGTCAGGCGCCCCGTGAAGGTGTTCTGCTGAGACGGGTGGAACGAGCCCACGAGACGCAAGGGCCGAACTGCGTCACCCTCTCCGAGGGTCACCTCGGCCTGGGCTCCATGGCCGAATCGGGGCCGAGGCCGCGTCCCGACGAGATCACACAGGGCGTTCCACGCGAAGGCACCCAGACACAACACGGCGCGGAGGTGGCTCAAGAGTTCGAGTTCGCGCACCAAGAACGGGGTACAGGCGAGTCGCTCCTCGGGTGTGGGTCGGTTCTGGGGCGGAGCGCAGCGCACCGCCGAGGTCACCCAGACGCCGCTCAAGGCAAGACCGTCGTCTCGCGACACCGACGTTGCCTGATTGGCCAGACCGGCTCGATGAAGGGCCCGATACAGCCAGTCCCCGGAGCGATCGCCGGTGAAGATCCTCCCTGTGCGATTCGCTCCGTGAGCGGCCGGAGCCAACCCGAGAACGAGCAGCGGCGCCTGAGGATCACCGAAGCCGGGAACGGGCCGACCCCAATACTCCTCATCGCGGTAGGCGGCTCGACGCTCACGCGCCACCTGTTCTCGCCAGTCGACGAGGCGCTGACATCGACGACAGTGGGCGATCTCGCGGGCGAGTTGGTCGAGACCTTCGGATCCGGTCGGCTGCGGTGTCGTAGAAGCCACGTCGGAACAGTAGGTTGACACCCAGGACATGGCGACTCGATCCCGATCCCCCCACCCCCGAGGGGCGGGCGCCTCCGCCCAGCGGCGGCGGCGGCCGACGGGGCCGCCCCCCCCGGGCGGGCGGCGCGGACGCCCTGGCCAGACGCCGACCACGGGCAAGGTTCTGCCCGGTCGGGCTCCGGGATTGCATCTCGCCGAGACCGGGCTCGCTCAGGCCCAGCGGGCTGCTGAGCGGTTAGCGGAGCTCACTCGGGTGGACGCGGTGTACGCCTCGCCTCTGGAACGGGCTCGAGAAACCGCCGCGCCGATCGCCAAGGCTCTCGGACACAAGGTCATACGGGAACGGGGTCTGCTCGAATGCGACTTCGGTGACTGGACGGGACGGGAACTCGCTGAGTTGATGAAACTGCCCGAGTGGTCCACGGTGCAACGGGCGCCCTCCACGTTCCGGTTTCCGGGGGGCGAGAGCTTTTCGGAGATGCAGCATCGGATCGTGGGAACCCTCGATCGTCTGCGGGTGCAGCATCCGGGGGGCACGATCGTGTGTGTGTCTCATGCCGATCCCATCAAGGCGGCAATCGCTCATGCGGTGGGCACTCATCTGGATCTGTTCCAGCGCATCGTGATCAGCACCTGTTCGGTGACCGCTCTCGCGTATGGATCGGGAGGTCCGATCGCGTTGACGGTGAACTCGACGGGGGGATCGTTGTCGGAGTTGGCGCCGTCATGAGTGTGTTCTTCCAGTTCGATCACGCCGACGCCTTCGCGACGGGAACGGTGGGTCGGCCCGGGGCCCGCACGTTCTTTCTCCAGATTCGTTCCGATGAGCATCACGTCACGGTGAAATGTGAAAAGCAGCAGGTCGCCGCGATGGCGGAGCATCTGCGGTCGTTGCTCGCATCCGTAGACGCACCCGCATGGACTCCGACACCCCCGCCCCTGGTCGAACCGGTGGAAGCGGCCTTCGTTCTCGGTCCGATCGGACTGGCGATCGACCCTGACTCGGGAACCTTCATCTTGCAACTCGACGAGATGATCCTCGAGGACGAAGAAGAGTTCGAGGGGGTCGCCGGTTCGGTTCGGGTGGTGCTGCAACCTGCTCAGATCGCGGCGTTCTGTGAACAGGCCGACACGATCGTGGCGGCGGGACGTCCGAGTTGTCCGTTCTGTTCGGGCCCCATCGACCCCGAGGGCCATCCATGTCCGCGGATGAACTGACCCCCGGGAACGCCGAGTCGGAGGACGTCGACGAGGAGGCCCGGCTCGCATTGCTCGCCGGTGGCGACATCGAGATCCTCGGGCGGATGCCCACGAGTTCGAACGCCACGTTCCTGGTGACGGTCAGCCAGACCGGGCTCGAGGCTCGGGGTATCTACAAACCGGTACGCGGAGAGCGACCGCTGTGGGACTTCGAACCGGGTCTGCATCGACGCGAGGTCGCCGCCTACCGACTGTCGCGAGCCACCGGCCTCGGTGTCGTACCCCCCACGGTCCTACGCGATGGACCTCTCGGTGAGGGTTCGCTGCAGTGGTTCGTGGATGCCCGCTTCGAGGAGCACTACTTCAGCCTGCATGCCGAACGTCCCGATCTCCATGATCAACTCCGCGCCATCGCAGTGTTCGATCTGATCGCCAACAACACCGATCGCAAAGGTGGGCACTGCTTGTTGGATGCCCAGGACCGGATCTGGGCGATCGACAACGGACTCTGCTTCGCTGCTGACTTCAAAATTCGCACCGTCATCTGGGATTTCGGAGGCGAGGACATTCCGAGCGAACTCGTCACATGCATCGCACCCCTCGTCGACGCAGTACCCCTCGAGGTGGCGACCTTGTTGTCCGACGACGAAGTCGCAGCAATCAGCGAGCGCTCGCAATGGCTGCTCGAACAGTCGAGTTTTCCGATCGATCGATCGGGGCGTCTGTATCCCTGGCCGCTGATCTGATGGGGCGTCGACTGCGGCGACGGGCACTCACCCTGTGGCGAGTCCTACGACCTCACGGCTCGCATCGATCAACCAGGACGGCATGATTCCGACCACGAGAGTGAACGCGACCGCCGCTACGAGCGCAACACCAGTGGCGAGAGGAACCCTCACCGGTTCCCGATCGGCATCGCCGGGCTCGGGTTCGGTGATCCACATCGCGATCATGATCCGCAGGTAGACGAAGGCTGCGACCACCGCAGCGAGCATCGCCACGATCGCCACGGCGTAACTGCGCTCCCCGACCGCCGCTTGGATGACACCGAACTTGGCGATGAACCCCGAGGTGAGGGGGACTCCAGCCTGGGCGAGCAACAAGATCGTGAAGGCCACGGCCAAGGCGGGACGTTCCCGAGACAAGCCCCGCAACGAGCCCACGTCGGTGAGGGTCTCACCACGGCGTGACACCAGACCGACCACGGCGAAACTTCCCGAGGCCAGCACGCCATAGAGCATCGTATAGAGCAACGCCGAGGAGATTCCCCGGCCCGGATCGTCTCCGGTCAGGTGACCTGCGGCTTCGACACCCACCAGGATGAAGCCGGCGTGGCTGATCGAGGAGTAGGCGAGCATCCGCTTCAGATCGGTCTGGACCGCGGCGAGAATCGAGCCGACCACGAGGGTGGCGACGGCCAGAGCCCAGATCACCGGGCGCCAATCGTCGAACCGGCTCCCCAGCGAGGTCATGAGAATGCGCAGCAGTGCTGCGAAGGCCGCGACCTTGCCGGCAGCGGCCATGAAGCCGGTCACCGGACTCGGTGCGCCCTGATAGACGTCAGGGGTCCACACGTGGAACGGAACCGCCGAGACCTTGAAGCCGAGTCCGACGAGCAACAAGGCGATACCGGCGAGCAGCATCGCATCGCTGCCACCGGTCACCGTCACCTCAGACGCCAAGACATCGGTGATCTCGGCGAGTCGGGTCGATCCCGTGGACCCGTAGATCATCGCGACGCCGTAGAGGAAGAAGGCCGATGAGAAACCACCGAGGACGAAGTACTTGAGTCCGGCCTCTTTGGAATCCAGGCGGGTCCGATGCGAGGCGGCCAACACGTACATCGCGATCGACAAGGTCTCGAGTCCGAGGAAGACCACGATGAGGTCCGTGGCCGCCACCATGACCACACCACCCGCCGCGGCGAGCAGATAGAGGCCGTACACCTCAGGGCCTTGGCCACCTTCTCGACGCAGATGATCGTCGGTGGTGAGGCTGGCGAGCAGCACCGCCACACAGATCGCGATCGTGGAGAACAACGCGAAGTGATCGAGGGCCAGTGAACCCCCCACGAGCGTGCGAGGGCCCTCATCGGTGACGTCATCCCACAACACCATCGACATGGCGCCCGCAGTACCGGCGGTCACCGCGCTCACGAGCGCATACAGACCTCGGGGCCACGAGGGTGTCAGAGCGGCAACGACGAGCAACAGAGTGCCGCCAGTGACGAGCACCAGCAGCGGTGACAGTGAGAACCAGGCGACCTCGGGTCCCTGGAAGGTCTGTGCGAGGACCGTGCTCATCCTTCGTGCCCCCCGTCCTCGGTCTCGTGATGGGTCTCAGGGTTGGCGGGAACCACCACGAGCGGCTCGGGTTCGATGAAATCGGTTCGAGCCTCGACGTGGGTGACCAGACGATCGACGCTGGGCTGGATCCGGTCCAACATCGGCTTGGGATAGATACCGCAGAACACGATCGCCACAGCGAAGGGAGCGAGAACCATCGCCTCGCGCAGCTTGAGCTCAGGGAACGATCGGTTCGCGTCATCGGGTTCACCGTGGAAGACTCGCTGATAGGCCCACAGCAGATACAACGCCGCCAGAATCACGCCGACTGCAGCCACGACGGCCCACCAGCGTGCCGAGGCGAAGGCCCCGATGAGAATCAGGAATTCCCCGACGAATCCGTTGAGACCGGGAACACCGATCGAGGACAACATGACCAGGGTAAACACGCCCGCAAAGATCGGCGCCACATGTTGAAGGCCTCGAAGTTCCGAGATCTGGCGGGTGTGGCGACGCTCGTAGATCATGCCCACGAGGAGGAACAGCGCTCCGGTGGACACCCCGTGGTTGATCATCTGAAGCACTCCACCCCCGATCGCTTGGGAGGTGATCGCAAAGGTTCCCAACACGATGAACCCCAAGTGCGCGACCGATGAATAGGCCACGAGACGCTTGAGGTCTTTTTGCATCGTGGCCACGATGGCGCCGTAGAGGATGCCGATCACGCCCAAGGTCAGGAACAAGGGTCGGCTCCATACGGCGGCTTCGGGGAACAGATACAGCCCAAAGCGCAACAAGCCATAGGTCCCGAGTTTCAACAGCACACCCGCCAGGATCACCGAACCTGCGGTCGGCGCCTGGGTGTGGGCATCGGGGAGCCAGGTATGAAGCGGGAACACCGGCACCTTCACCGCAAAGGCGACGGCGAAGGCGAAGAACAGCCATCGACCGGTGCTCGCAGCGAAGTTCGATCCTTCGGCGAGTTCGACGAGATCGAAGGTGACCTTGCCGAGGTCGTTGCGAGCCAACAGCACGGTGGCGATGGTGCCCACGAGCATGAAGGCGCTGCCCGCCATGGTGTACAGGAAGAACTTCGTCGCCGCTCTCACCCGATCGTCGTAGCCCCAACCGCCGATGAGGAAATACATCGGGACGAGGACGATTTCGAAGAACACGAAGAACAGGAACAAATCCAGGCTCATGAAGCTGCCCATGACTCCGGCCTGAAGGAACAACAACCAGGCCAGATAGGGCTTGGCGTCGTGATGGGGATCCACCCCGGCGATGACGAGGGGGAACAGCACCCCGGTCAACACGACGAGGAACAGCGAGATCCCGTCGACTCCCAGATGCCAGGAAATCCCCCAAGAATCGATCCAGGTGTGTTTGGACACGAACTGGAATCCGTCATCGGCGGTATCGAACGAGGTCAGCAACCACACCGAAAGACCACCGGTGATCACCGAGGCGATCAACGCGGTGAAGCGCACGGCATCGGGTCGCCGACCGTTGAGCGCCAGAACGAGCACCGCGCCCACGACGGGAACGATGATGAGCGAGGTGAGGATCGGGAATCCCAACACCGATGATCCGGCCGCCAACATCACAGCACCCCCCGCAGGTAGAACCACGCGAGGACGGCCAGCGCCCCCAGACCGACGATCGCCGCGTAGGTACGCACCAAGCCGCTTTGAGCTCGACGGATGAACCCGCCCGTGGAGCGCACCGCCGTTCCCGATCCCCGGACTGCGCCGTCGACGACTTTGGAGTCGAACCAGGCCGTGGCGTCGAAGGCTTGTCGCCCGGGTCCACCCATGAACGCACTGACGGCTTTGTCATAGCCCCAGCCCTGTTCGAGGACTGCGGGTTCGACAGCCCGGAACCGCTTGGCCGAGTAGACCGCGATCGCAGCGGCAATACCGATGATTGCGATGACCGCCGAGACGACTGCGAGGACGACCTTGAGATCCTTGGTTCCCGAGGACAGGCTGCGCTCACCGGCCTCCACCACGGGATGCAACCACCGCTCGAGGAAATGCAGATCCTTGGTGAAGGGCAGATTCAAACCGCCCCCCACGATCGACAAACCGGCCAGAACCACGAGGGGTGCGAGCATGATCGCCGGGGACTCGTGGGGGCGATGGTCTCCATGGGCGCCATGCTCCTCGGCGGCATCGTGCCAACGGGCCTCTCCGAAGAAGACCAGGATCACCTGACGGGTCATGTAATACGCGGTCATCAGCGCTGCGACGAGAACGAGGACCCCGATCACCGGGGCCTTGTCCCAGGCGTACACGAGGATCTCGTCCTTGGACCAGAAACCGGCAAACGGCGGTACTCCAGCGATCGCCAGCCAGCCGATGATGAACGTGATGGCGGTGACGGGCATGAGCACCCGCAGGGCTCCCATGCGGCGCATGTCTTGTTCGTGGTGCATTCCGTGAATCACCGAACCGGACCCCAGGAACAACAAGGCCTTGAAGAAAGCGTGGGTCACCATGTGGAAGATCGCCGCCACATACGCGCCCGATCCCACCGCGATGAACATGAAGCCCAACTGGCTGACCGTGGAGTAGGCCAGGACCTTTTTGATGTCGTTCTGAGCGATCGCGATCGATGCAGCGAACAAGGCCGTGGCGACACCGACGATCACGATGATGGTGGGCGCCCAATCGTAGGAATGCGCAAGCACCGGATTCACCCGGGTCATCAAGAACACCCCGGCGGTGACCATCGTGGCGGCGTGGATGAGAGCCGACACCGGCGTCGGTCCTTCCATGGCGTCGGGAAGCCAGAGATACAGAGGGAACTGGGCGCTCTTGCCCACCGCACCGATGAAGAGCATCAAGGCGATGGCCGTGGCCGTGGCCGCCGACAACAGCCCGTCTTCAGCCGCAGCGTTGATCCCGCGATAGCTGAGAGTGCCAACGGCTCCAAAGGCGAGGAACATCGCCATCATGACACCCCAGTCACCGACTCGGTTGGTGACGAAGGCCTTCTTGCCAGCCGTGGCGGCGCTGTCGCGTTCATGCCAGAACGAGATCAAGAAGTACGAACACGCACCCACGCCTTCCCATCCGAGGAAGGTGACGAGCAGGTTCTCGCCGAGCACCAGAACCAGCATCGAGGTGGCGAACAAGTTCAGATACAAGAAGAACTTCGAAAACCGTGGGTCTCCGTGCATGTACCCGATGGCGTACAGGTGGATGAGCGATCCGATACCGGTGACGAAGAGCGCCATCGTGATGCTCAAAGGATCGGCGAGGAAGGCGAGATCCACCTGGAGTGATCCCACGGGGATCCAGGAGAACAGGGTGACTATCTCTGCTCTATCGGCCTCGTCACGGCCGAGCAGATCGAAGAACACCCCGGCGGTCACGAGGAAGGACGCCCCCACCATGAGTGTGGCGATCCACCCCGCGCGAGGTTCGCCGAGGCGACGCCCGGCGATGAGGATGATGAGGAACCCTGTCAGCGGCAGGGCAGGGATCAACCAGACGAGTTCGGCCATGATCGCTCCCTCAGCCCTTCAATACCGCGAGGTCGTCAGCGGTGGCGCCCTGACGGCGCCGCATGATCGCCACGATGATTCCCAGTCCGACCACGACCTCGGCTGCGGCCACGACCATGACGAACAACACCACTGTCTGACCGTCGAGATCGCCAAGGCGATACGCCAACGCCACAAAGGACAGATTCACGGCGTTGAGCATCAACTCGACACACATCAACATCACCAGGGGATTGCGACGCACGAGAACGCCGACTGCACCGAGTGAGAACAACACTGCAGCCAGAAGCAGATACCAGGTGACGGTCGGCTCGAGGGCCGCCAACATCGCGGCGCTCATGAGGCGACCTCCTTGGTACGCCGAGCGAGGACCACGGTTCCGACCACGGCGATCACCAAGAGCACCGACGTCACCTCGAACGCGACGACGTAATCCGAAAAGATCGAACGGGCGAGAGCCCGCACATCGGTATCGGGGTCACCGGTGATCGCAGCCGTCGCGATGCCGGGGCCCCGCGGGCCGAGCGAGTCGGTGGACGCAGCGATCGATCCGGCGAGAAACACCAACAAACCGATCCCCATGACGACCGCCAGGGGACGCTGAACCGTGATCGGATCGGTTCGCAGATCCTCGGCTCGGTCGACACCGAGCAACATGATCACGAACAAGAACAACACCACGATGGCCCCGGCGTAGACGATGACCTGAACGGCCGCGAGGAAATGGGCCTCTTGGACGACGAACAGCACGGCGACACCGAACAGAGTCAGGATGAGACTCAAAGCCGCATGCACCGGGTTGGGACGCAGGATCACTCCGAGAGCACCCAGAAGGATCATCAACGCCGCACAGACGAAAACGAAGAACTCCATCAGTGGCCGCCCTCCTGCGAGCGGCCGTCGCGCACGTCTTGTGCGGGTTCGGGTGCGCGCACTCCGTAGCCGAGTTCCCCACTCCAGCCCACGATGCCTTCGAAGTCGGCATCGCCTGAGGGCGCCGTTGCGCGGACCCAACCACTGGTGTTGAGGTCCTCACCGTCGCGCCAGTCCTCCCAGGGCAACTGCTGCGGGCGCCCATCGAGACCGACGAGCAGTTCGTTCTTGGTGTAGATCGCGTCGCGCCGATTCGTGAAGGAGAACTCGAACAACTTGGTCTCGGTGATCGCCTCGGTCGGACACGCCTCGACACACAGATCGCAGTGGATGCAACGGAGATAGTTGATCTCGTACACATAGCCGAAGCGCTCACCCGGCGACGTCGGCTGATCGGGATCGTTGTCGGCCCCGCGCACATAGATGCACTTGGCCGGACAGACACCGGCACACAACTCGCAGCCGATGCACTTCTCCATTCCGTCCTCGTACCGATTGAGGACGTGACGCCCATGAAGACGTTCGGGCTTGGCGATCTTCGCGTCGCGCTTCACGGTCTTGGCATCGGATTCCTTACCGCGAGCCTTGAGCCGGCGATATACCCGACCACCGCTGTATTCCGTGGTGACCCGACGGCCCTGACGGACCGTGACCAGGAAGCCTCCGAGGTATCCCATCAGAACATCGCCCCCTCTCGTTCACGACGCGTCGCTGCCACCTTCAACGCCGCCACCAGGAGGCCGAAGCAGGCCAGCAGTGCCACGAGTGACACCACCGTCACCGCCACGATGTTCCAGTCCTGATCGCGACCGACACGCTGAGCGGCCAGCAACAAGAACCACCCCAGCGAGGACGGAATCAAGATCTTCCATCCGAGATCCATCAACTGGTCGTACCGGAACCGGGGAAGCGTGGCCCGGAACCAGACGTAGACGTACAAGAACACCAAGACCTTGAGCAGGAACCACACGGTGCCCTCGAGGTCGTTGGGGATCAGGGGGATGTCCAGCGTCGTTCCGTTGATCGACAACGGCTGCGGACCACCCAGGAACAGCGTCACCATGATTCCCGACATCGTGACGACGTTCATGAACTCGGCCAGGAAGAACAAGGCGAAGCGAATCGAGGAGTACTCGGTGTTGAAGCCGCCCACGAGTTCCTGTTCGGCCTCCACGAGGTCGAAGGGCGGACGGTTCAGTTCGGCTGTCGCCGCCATCAAGAAGATGATGAACGGGACGAAACCCGTGGACACGAGATGCCAGTCGCCGAGCGATCCCTGCACGCCGATCATCCCCGAGGTCGACAGGGTTCCCGCCACCAAGAGCACGCTGGCGAGACTCAGGCCCAGCGCAGCTTCATAGCTGACCATCTGGGCCGAGGCTCGCACCGACCCCAACAACGGGTACTTGGACCCTGACGCCCATCCGGCGAGCATGATTCCGTACACCGCGATCGACGACAGTGCCAGCACCAGCAGGATTCCCACCGGGGGATCCGCCAACTGCACGCGGGTCGTCTCACCGAACCAGGTGACGAGACCATCGCCCCCGTCGCGGAAGTCTCCGCCCAAGGGGATGACGGCGAACACGAGAAAAGCGGGAACGAGCGACAGATACGGAGCCAACCGGAATACCAAACGGTCCGAGCGCTCCGGGATGAGATCCTCTTTGAAGAACAACTTGGTGCCATCGGCGAGGGTCTGCAACAAACCGAAGGGACCTGCTTTGTTCGGACCGACCCGGTTCTGCATGGTGGCGATCGTTCGCCGCTCGAACCACACCATGAACATGGTGACGAGAAGTCCGACCACGAAGACCACTGCGACCTTGAGGATCACGATCAACACGACCCGCAGGCCGATATCGCCCACGAGCATCGGGTCGAGCGACATCACCGGACTCATAAGGTCTCCACCCGGACGTCGGTGACACTCGCAGTCAGGTCGATGAGCAGGCGGATGTCAGCACCGGTCTGATTGAACGGTGACCACACACAGCCACGCATGACGCCATCGTCGGCCACGACGGGCAACACGACCGACGTCCGAGCTCCCACGACGTTCACCGAATCACCATCACGAACACCGAGACGCTCGAGATCCCGAGAATGGACATGCAGCGCTGCGCTACGAGCCAGAGGCTCGAGATGCGGAGAGGTCACCGTCCCCACCGCCCGGTCATACAACGTGCGCGACACCACGAGGCGGAAGTCATACGCGTTCCGACCCGGCGCGTGCAAGACCGCAGCATCGGTGCGCTCCACCGGAGCTGTCGCACCGAGAACTCCGTCGGTGGCACCGCGGCCGTTCGCGACCTCCACCACGGCGTTCCCGAAGGCTCCGAGTTGAGCCGCCATCTGGGCCCTCAGGTCCTCGATGGTGGACATCTCGAGGTCGATCCCGAGCCGCTCGGCAATCTCGACTGCGATCATCCAATCCGCACGGGCGGTACCCCGGGGGGTCACGCGCTGAGCGACCGGGGAGACCCGACCTTCCAGGTTGGTCGTGGTACCGGAGCGTTCGTGCGGACCAGCCGCCGGTAACACGACATCCGCGATCGAGCTGGACGCGGTCAGGTGCGTGTCGATGGCGATCACTCGCCGGGCACCCGCCAGAGCTCGCCGCGCGAGATCGGCATCGGGGACGTCAGCGATCGGATCGGCACCCAACAGGATCAGACAGCTCACACCGCCCGCTCCAGCACGCTCGAGCACCGGAGCCGGACCGTTTTGGGACCCGACCATTCCGGCCTGCACCGCACCACGAACGTTGCCGCGCCGCAGCACCGGAAGAACTCGGGCCTGGGGGACGAGCTCACGAATGGCCGTCACTGCCGCCATGGTGTGCTCAGCGGCTTCTGCCAGATTCGAGCGCCCCGCCACGATGACGACATCGCCCGATGCGAGTTGTTCAGCGATCTCGTGCCGGGCCAAGGTGTCGCGCACGGTCTCGGCCTGAGTCCCCGGCATGGTCGGAACCTGAGTCCAGGTGACCCCACTGAGACCCGTGGCCCGCGGCGAGAATTCGATGATCCGGCTGCGGCGCTTCTCCGCCGCATCACGAAGCCGCAGGTACAGAACCGGTAGTTCTTCTTTGAGATCGGGCCCCAACACGATGATCGTGCGAGCGGCGGCTGCCTGATCGATCGTGGCCTGGGGCTCAGCGAAAATCGACGCCGGCAGGCCGTCACCGAGTTGAGCGTCGACCAGGTCCGTACCGAGGGCTGCGGCCAAACGGGACCAGACGAACGCGTCCTCGTTGGTGCCGCGTGCTCCCCCGAGTACCGCCACCGAGCCCGGACCCGACTCGTCGATGGCATCACGGATCAAACGGGCAGCTGCTGCGGAGGCCTGCGACCAGGACACCGGGCTGAGACCATCGGCTCCGCGCACCAACGGCGCCAGTGCCCGAACATCACTGCCGGCGGATTCGAAACTGAACCGGCCGCGATCACACAACCATCCCCAGTTGACCGGATCGCTGTCGACTCCTTGAACGCGCACGACCTCGTCACGACTCGACTGCACCACGGTGCGACAGCCCACCGAGCAAGTGGTGCAGGTGCTCTCGGTCTCTTCGAGATCCCAGGGACGGGCCTTGAAGCGATACGGCGTCGCCGTGAGCGCCCCCACGGGGCAGATCTGCACCGTGTTCCCCGAGAAGTACGACGCGAAGGGTTCATCCGGGAAGGTCATCACCTGGGTGGCGTTACCCCGCTGGGTGAAGCTGATCAGCGGGTCGCCAGCCACCTCGTCGGCAAAACGGGTACAGCGATCGCACAGGATGCACCGCTCGCGATCCAGAAGCACCAGTTCGCTGATCGGGATCGGCTTGTCGTAGTGGCGCTTTTCCTCGACGAATCGACTCTCACCGGGACCATGTGAAAACGCCTGGTCCTGAAGCGGACATTCGCCACCTTTGTCACAGACGGGGCAGTCCAAAGGGTGATTGGCGAGGAGCAACTCGAGTACGCCCTCTTGAGCCCGCTTCACCCCGTCGGTCGCGGTGCGGATCACCTGACCATCCGATACCGGGGTCATGCAGGACACGACCATCATCGGGCCTCTCGGGCCTTCAACTTCGACGAGACACTGGCGGCACATTCCCACCGGCGACATACGCGGGTGGTAGCAGAAGTGGGGAACGTACGCCCCGGCGTCCTGGCAGGCGTCGATGACCCACTGTCCGGGTTCGGCCTCATGGGCGCGTCCGTCGATGGTGACGGGAACCGTCACGCGGGGCGGGGCCACCGGCGTCGGCTCGTCGCCGTCGTCTCCGGTTGCGGTCTCCTCGGTGGTGGTATCAGACATGCGCTACGGCTCCATGATGTCCCGGGAGTCCCTCGACCCCGTCGACGGGTCGGCCGTGACGGATGTAGTGGTCGAACTCGTTGCGGAAGCGAATGATCGCCGACGCGATCGGCGACACCGCGGATGGTCCCAGAGGACAGATCGTCGTCTGGCGGGGCGGCCAGGCGAGTCCCGGGCTGATGCTTTCAGAGACCTGCACCAACAAGTCGAGATCCTCCGGGCGACCTTGGCCATCGAGAATGCGCCGCAGGATGCGCTCGAGCCAGGTCGTGCCCTCGCGACAGGGTGTGCATTTGCCACAGGACTCACGCGCAAAGAAGCGCACGACCCGCCAACAGGCAGCGACCATGTCGGTGGTGTCGTCCATCACCACGATGGCGCCTGATCCCAGCATCGAACCGGCCTTGTCCACTGTGGGCTTGTCCAAAGGGAGATCGAGATGCTCGTCGAAGAACCACATCGCCGACGCGCCCCCTGGGATGAAGGCCTTGACCCGCCGACCATCGCGTACGCCGCCGCAGTACTCGGGAGCGTCGAACAACATGCGGAATGTGGTCACTCCGTTGGGAACCTCGAAAACTCCGGGATGGTTGACGTGGCCGCTCACGGCGAACATCCGCATACCTGTCGAGGTCGGGGCCCCGATGGCCTGGAAGGTCCGCCCCCCATCACCGATGATCGCAGGGAGGTTCGAGAGAGTCTCGACGTTGTTCACGATCGTGGGCTGCTGATACAAGCCTTTGGCGGCCGGGAAGTAGGGCGGCTTGAGCCGCGGCATCCCGCGCTCTCCTTCGAGACTCTCGATGAGAGCGGTCTCCTCACCCACGATGTAGGCGCCGGCTCCCCAAGTGAGGGTGATGTCGACGGAGAACGCAGTTCCGCAAACTCCCGTTCCGACATAGCCGTTCGCGTAGGCATCGTTGAGTGCCTGTGCGAGTCGTTCTTGAGCCAGTGCCATTTCCCCGCGTACGTACAAGAAGGCGTGCGGAGCACCGATCGCGTAGCAGGCGATGACGATCCCCTCGATCAGCTGATGAGGATCCCGTTCCATCAGGAGCCGGTCCTTGTAGGTGCCGGGCTCGCTCTCGTCGCCGTTGATCACGAGATACCGGGGATGGACATCGGCGGGAAGAAAGCCCCATTTCACGCCGGCGGGGAAACCCGCGCCCCCACGTCCCTGGATCTCGGAATCCTTGACCTCGGCATGCACCTGCTCAGGAGTCATCTCGGTGACCGCTCGCCGCAGAGCCTGATAGCCCCCGGTTCGGATATATCCGTCGAGGGTGTGGCCGTCCGCGAGGTCGAAGCGGGTGGTGATCAGACGGGGTCCCGTGGGGACCAGGCCTGGTACGTGGAAGGAGGGGGTGTCGGTCATGTCGTTCCTCAGCGGGCGTCCACGGCGGCCTGGGCTTCGACTCCGGCGTTCGACCACCGGTCGGTGGTGCGCTGACGCACCCGGGCCAGAGTGCCGTGCGGGGGGATCTCGGCATCGAGCGAGCCACTGCGCAACTCGGCGATCAACTCGTCGAACTGCTCGAGGCTCACCTGATAGCGATAGCGATAGTTGACCTGCAGGGCTGGAGCCTCGGTGCACGCCGCGATGCACTCGACGTCTTCGAGTGTGAACAGGCCATCCGGGGTGGTCGAACCCGCTTTGATGCCGAGGGATTCCTCGGCGTGGTGCAGCAGTTCCCAGCCCCCGAGAAGCTGGCAGGAGATGTTCGTGCAGACATTGATGCAGTACCGCCCCACCGGGTGGAACTTGAACATCTCATAGAAACTCGCCGTGCCGTACACCTCGGCCGGGGTGATCCCGATCAACTCGGCGAGATGCTCCATGGCGTCGTTGGTGACGTAGCCGTCCTGCTCCTGAGCCAGGTGCAACAACGGAATCAACGCAGATTTGGGCCGGGGGAACCGGCCCATGATCTCCTTCGCCACTGCGACGTTGGCTTCGTTCAGACGCGCCATGTCGGGCGTTCCTCTCGACTCAACGGTCCACCTCACCCAGCACCGGATCCACCGAGGAGATCACGGCCACGGCATCGGCGACCAAGCGTCCCCGCATCATGTGGGGCAGGGTCTGGATGTTCACGAACGATGGGGCCCGGATATGCATCCGGTACGGCTTCGACGAGCCGTCACTCACCAGGTAGCACCCGATCTCTCCCCGCGGGGATTCGATCGCCACGTAGACCTCACCCTCGGGGACCTTGAAGCCCTCGGTGAAGATCTTGAAATGGTGGATCAAGGCCTCCATGGACTCGTCGATACGAGCCCGCGGCGGTGGAGTGACCTTTTTGTCCTGGATCCGGTAGTCGCCAGTGGGCATCCGATCGAGGATCTGGCGCACGATCCGCATCGACTCTCGGATCTCGTTCAGACGAATCGCATAGCGATCGAAGGCATCGCCGTAGGTCCCCACGATGACGTCGAAGTCGACCTCGTCGTACCGGAGATACGGCTGATCCCGGCGAAGGTCCCAGGCCACGCCCGTCGAGCGCAGAATGGGTCCGGTTGCCCCCAGCGCCACGGCCTCATCGGCGGTGATCACTCCAACGCCCTGGAGTCGCTCTCGCCAGATCGGCTGTTCCGTCATCAAGACGTCGTATTCGGCGAGGCGCTCAGGCAGAGCGTCCAACAGCGCCAACACATCGTCGCGCCATCCTGGAGGCAGGTCCGCTGCGAGTCCGCCGGGGCGAATGAAGTTGTGATTCATCCGCAGTCCGGTGACCTTTTGGAAAAAGCGCAGGACCTCTTCGCGCTCGCGCCATCCGTAGATCATCATCGACACGGCCCCGAGGTCCATGCCGTTGGTGGCCATGAACAACAGGTGGCTGCTCATCCGATTCAGTTCGGACAACAGCATCCGCATCCACACGGCGCGCTCAGGAATATCTCCGTCGATTCCGAGGAGCTTTTCGACCGCCATCGAAAACACGAGTTCGTTGTTCAGTGGCGAGAGGTAGTCCATCCGGGTGACGTTGGTGCCACCCTGGAGGAAGCTGAGATCCTCACCGGTCTTTTCCATCCCGGTGTGGAGGTAGCCGATGATGGGCTTACAGCGAAGGACGGTCTCGCCCTGCAACTCGAGCATCAAGCGCAGCACGCCGTGGGTGCTGGGGTGCTGGGGACCCATGTTGATGATCATCGTCTGATCAGGGTCCGCCTCAGCGAGCGTGTCATCGACCTGTTGGGCGAGAGCAGCCGCGTCGGCCTCGCTCATACGCAAGACGGCTCCGACCTCGCGCATCAATTCCGCAGCGGTCACTTGGCTGCGAGGCTTGAGCTCCTGCCCCCCCTCATGGGTCTGCAACTCGTTGGCACGACTCACATCGTCGAGGCCGAAAGCCGTCGGATCGGGATGAACCGTCGTCATACGCCACCTGCCCGGGCTGAGTGATCTCCGGAGAACTGCACCGGAATCCGTCCGATGGAGTAGTCCTTGCGCAATGGATGACCGTCCCAGTCCTCGGGCATGAGAATCCGAGTGAGATCGGGGTGGCCATCGAAACGAATCCCGTACATGTCGAACACTTCTCGCTCCATGGCCTCGGTACCCGGCCACAGATCGAACAGGCTCGCCAGAACGAGATCGGATTCGGGAACCTGAACCCGAACGCGAATCCGTTCGCGGGTGGTGAGCGACAACAGGTTGACCACCACTTCGAAGCGCTCGGCAACGACTCCGGGAGCCGGCTCTCGACCTTCGACCAAGAGGTAGTCGACGGCGGTGAGATCGCTACACATGCCGTAGCCGTCATCGAGGAGGGCTTTCATCAGCGCGATGTACTCGGAGCGGTCGGGATGCAGCACTCGCTGGTCTCGAGACCAGGTCACCACCGCTCCATGTACCGTCTCGATCTCGGCGCCCGAAGGCGCCTCGGCGTCGTTGTCGATCGACTCCTCGCTGCTCGCTTCGCTCATGTCAGCGCACCCCCAACACGACTGGCACGCTGGCTTCGCTCGCGGCGATCTCCTCGACGTGGATTTCGGCGCCACCACCGGTGTGTTGACGACGACGCATGATCTCGCCGTCCTCGATCAACTGATGCAACGTCTCGATGGCGTGGATCAAGGTTTCAGGCGTGGGAGGACAGCCCGGTGCGTACACGTCGACAGGCACCACCTGATCGACACCTTGGACGATGGCGTAGTTGTTGAACATCCCACCACTCGACGCGCAGACGCCCATCGAGATGACCCACTTGGGCTCCATCATCTGGTCGTAGACCTGGCGCAGTACCGGGGCCATCTTCTGACTGACGCGTCCCGCGACGATCATGATGTCGGCTTGGCGCGGCGATGCCCGAAAGACCTCCATGCCGAAGCGGGAGATGTCGTAGTGCGCAGCACCCGTCGCCATCATCTCGATGGCACAACACGCCAATCCGAACGATGCGGGCCACGATGATCGAGACCGGGACCATTTGACGAGGTCCTCGACCCGAGCGGTGATCACGTTGTGGGCGAGACCGCCCAGTCCATCGGAACGAATATCGCTGACGAGACCCATCAGGCTGCCGTCCCCGATTGTCCACCCGCTGACACGGGTTCACGGCCTTCGAGTCCCACCCGACGAATGGTCGTCGCCGAGGTCCGCTCGGCCGACACGGCTCCCGATGTGACCACGGGACGCCGCATGGGCCCCCAATCGAGTCCGCCGCGAGCCACCTCGTAGACGAAGGACAAGAAGATGAAAGCCGAAAAGATCAACAACGCCACGAGGCCGTAGACCCCGAGTTCTTCCCGAGCGATGGCGTACGGGTAGACGAAGATGATCTCGATATCGAACATCACGAACAGCATTGCCACCAGGTAGAAGCTCACCGGGAACCGCTGGGGCAGCTCACGGGTGGGCACGATCCCACACTCGTAGGGAGCTTCTTTGGCCGCTGAGGGACGCCGAGGGGCGAGCAGTCGGGATGCAACCAGGCTCAAGACGGCAAACAGGATCGCCAAGACGGCCAGAACGACCACGGGGAGGTACTGGCCCATCGGTCACTCCTTCGCGGCGACGAGTTCGCCCCGCAGGTTGGTTTCGAGAGTGCGTTCACGACGATGCATCAGCCAGCACAACAGAATGAACATCCCCGTCGAACCCAGCGTGATGAACACTGCGGGCTGGCGGTGGGTGCCCATATCGCGAATCATCAGCACGTAGCGGCGCGGCTGGGTCTCATCAACCACCGGTCGGGCCGGGGCCCGGCCGGGCTCCACTCGCTGGGGTATCACCGGAGCTACTTCGACGAGTGCGTAATGCGGCGTATGGCGGAACGCCAAGAAGTCGAGGGTGTCGCCGATCTTGGGCCAACGATCTCCGCCACGGTCGTAGACGCTGAGCGGCACGAACTCGCCAGCACCGAATTCTCCGGCCTCCACGACCAGGATCTCCTCGGCGGCAGCCACCGCTTGGCCACGTGACGGATCGGCATCTCCGAGCCGCTTCCAACCGTCGTCCACGAGTGCCGCCGAGACCACAGCATCGAGCTCTGATCCCATGGCGCCACCGGTGTTCACAGGCCGGTCCAAGATGTCGGCTTGATGAAGGACTTCAGCTCCCCGCACCAAGGTGATCGGGTTGGCAGGCTCCCAACTCGGAAGTCGACCCATGAGACCGATGCCGTAGGTCCACCACACGGCCCCCATGAGCGCCATCCAGCCGAACAGCCCGGCCATCGAGACGAGAAAGCCCAAACGGCTTCCGAGGTTGGTCCCCAGGATCAGGTACACGCTGCCACCCAAAGCGACGGCACCGATGATCACGCTGAGGTAGCCGCGTAACTCGGGTTCCCACCCCACGGCGAGGAGATTCGCTACGACACCCATGGACTCACAGACTCCGGACGTACTCGGTGATGGCGCGGATCTGGCCATCGGTCAACACGGCGCCAAAGCCTGGCATCTTGCCTGACCCCTGGCCTTGTTCGCCGTACCGAACGCCGTACTGCGAACCCACCTTCAAGAAGTTCACGAGATCCTCGGCATCGGGGAATTGGCGCACAGCCGACCCTCCCGTGAGGTTCGGACCCAGGGCTCCACCACCGGTCACCTGAGGATCGCCGTAGCTCCACCCTTTGGTGTGGCAGCGAGCGCAGCTGTACGCACCCGAACCCAACTCGAGGTTGAACAATGCTTCACCGAGGCTCCCGTAGGTGCCGTTGGCCACGGTGCGCTCGGCCTCGCTTTGGATCTCGGCGCTCTTGTCAGCAGCGAGTACTCCACCATCGCAAGACCGGGGATCGTCATCGGCCACGATGCATCCCTCGCGCTCTTGCTGGATGCTCCACATGTAGGCGATGAGCGTTTCGATCTGTTGATCGTTCATCGGTCCACCACCGACGAGACCCCAGGGCGACATCGGCGAGAACGGACGTCCGTATTCGAGGATGAAGCGCACCTCGTCCTCGGAGAACTTCGACATCACCGTGTCGAGAGCAGGAGCCTTCCAACTCACGATCTTGACCTCACCCGTGTTGGGATCGGTCACGGGATACTCAGCCACGCCACCGGTGGCCGCCATACCGCCATGGCATCCAGCGCAGTTGAAACCGCCATCAGCCGTCGTGGCGAACAAGTTTCCGCCGAGACGTTCGAACTCGTGGACCCACTTGTCGACAGCACCGGACTGACGTGCGGGCTCGAGGATCCAGTAGACCGGCAACACGATGGTGATCACGGCCAAGAACGCGACACCGAGCAACTGGGTGCGCTCGAGCTTGCGGCCTTCGAGCGTCTCATCGTCGTAGTACGGCTTGCGGTTGGCCGCGAGTTCGATCTCGCTGCCGACTTCTCGCTTGCCCGACCGGATGTTGCTCAGGCCGTAGATCGCCCAACCGAGAGCGATAACGGCGGCAATGATGATGCCGACATTCGTGGCGACGTTGGCGACCATGGTCTCAGTGCCCCCCGCCACTGGTGCAGTGGGGCCCCTCGGCTTCTTGGCCGGTGGTGTTCACACCCACGGGCATGCCACCAAAGATCGTGCCGGTATCGACGACCAGATCGCCTGTGCTCGACACCTGAGTCGCAAAGATGTCCATACCGCGCGGAGCGGGACCCGCCTTCTTTTCGCCCACCCGGTTGTACTGCGAACCGTGGCACTGGCACTCGAACCACTGCGAGGTCTTGCACTCGGGGATACGGCACCCGAGATGCGGGCACTTCTGATACAGCGCGATCACGCCCGCTTCCATGCCCGGCAGAGCGCCACCGGGATACAGAACCCGGGCCTCGCTCAGCGACGAGGCCGGATACTCAGTCAACCAGGCACGCCCTTCAGCCAGGTAGAAGAACCCATCGTTGGCGCGGATGTTGTTGATCACGTCGTTCACTTTGCCGGCGTTGACCTTCGAGCCGAATCCGCCCTCGGCGCCTCGCCACAAGAAGGCGAGCACGGCGGCACCAAAGGCACCCAGGCTGGCGGTCATCAAGGTGATGGAGGCCCGGTTGAAGAACTGGCGACGAGAAACACCAATGGCTTCGGGATCCGGCGGCGACCAGGGGGCGGGGGCCACAGAACCCGCAGGCACCAACGCAGCCGAACGGACTTCGGCGGCCTCGCGCTCCACAGCCGGCACGCTCGAGGACTCGGACTCGCCGTGACGGGCGCGATCCTCGCGGTCGCGACTACGCGTCTCCCGGCTCAGAGCGCCCGCACCGCGGACGTCTTGACGGCGAGTGGCCGTGAGAAAGGCCACGGCTGCGAGCACCACGAGAGCAGCGATCGCAATGGCAATGATGGCTCCAGCATTCATGTCGTCGACCTCACAGCTCGAAGAAGATGCCGTCCCGCCAGGGGAACACGAAGTTGAATCCAGGACCCCGGAAGAACGAACCGATCATGGTCAGCACGGCCCAGAACATCAGGTGCACCGTCATCAAGGAGATGATGAACTTGCGGTCCTCGGGCTTGTTCGACGGGTTCCTGTCGAGATAGGGCGCCAGGATGAGCGCAATCAGGCCGACACCAGGCAGCGTCACGCCCGCCACCATCGGGTGGAACATGGTGAGCATTTCCTGAAGCCCCAGGAAGTACCACGGCGCTTTGGAGGGGTTCGGCGTCAGGTTGAAGTCAGCAGCAGCCAGCAGGGGTGCGTTCACGAAGATTGAGAACACCACGAGGAAGGTCAGCACCGACAAAGCGGCGACGAACTCCACTGCCAACAAGTGTGGCCAGGTGTGCACCTTGTCGACCGGTGTCGCTTTGACCTCTTGGATGGACCCGGACTTCACCACGGTGAGCAGTCGCTGGGTATGGCCACCCGGTCCCGCGCCCACCGGCACGCCAGCGGCAGCAGGCGCCGCAGCTGCGACGAGGCCAGCGGTCTTGTCGGCCACCGCCACAGCTCCAGCAGGTGCTTCGCCCTTGGCTCGGGCGGCCTTGGAGCGCTCCAGCAGATGGGCTGGGATACGCGGGTCGCTCGCGGCCTCAGAACTCGGTGCTGACTCGCCACCACCGGACGAGGCTGCAGCCTTTTCGCGAGCCGCTTGGGCCCGCTTGAGGAGGTGCTCAGGGATCTCCGTCATCGCTTCGACTCCTTTCCGTAGGGAACTCGGATCACAGCGGACCCGAGATCCCACCGTCCTTACGCACTCGCCAGAAGTGAATCGCCATGAAGATGACGATCACGAAGGGCAACATCAACACGTGAAGCACGTACCACCGCAGCAGTGTTTCGGCGCCGATCTCGACGCCGCCGAGCAACACGAAACGCACCTGGTCACCCACGATGGGGCTGTACCCCATCATGTTCGTTCCCACGGCCACCGCCCATAGGGCCAACTGGTCCCATGGCAGCAGGTACCCGGTGAATGACAACAACAGGGTCAAGGTCAACAACACGACCCCGATCACCCAGTTGAACTCTCGAGGGGGCTTGTAGGCCCCGTGGTAGAAGACGCGGGCCATATGGAGGAACACGGCGAGCACCATCAGGTGGGCTCCCCATCGATGCATGTTTCTCACAAGTAACCCGAAGGTCACCGACGTCTCGAGGCTTTGGATGTCCTGCCATGCGTTGGCCGTCGTAGGCCGGTAGAAGAACATCAAAAAGATGCCCGTGACGGTCAGCAGGATGAACAAGAAGAAGCTCAATCCGCCCAAGCACAAGGTGTAACTGACCTTGACGGCGTGGCGCTTCACCTTCACCGGATGAAGGTGGTAGAGCACCGAGTTCATGATCACGTAGGACCGGTTACGGGGGCTGTCGGTGTAGCCCTTACGAAAGATCGAACCAGGTCTGAAGATCGAGCTCCACGCCTGGCTGCCCTGAACCTGTTCGGTGGCCTTCGCGACGCGCTCCTTGGCGGTCGGTCGGGGCTTTTCGTTGATGATCTTGGCCATGTGTGTTCGGATCCGTTCTCGTCTAGAACCGCATGCCGTAGGCGTAGCCGTGGCTGTTGGTGCGCTGATGCGCATCGCCGGTCACGGAGGGTTGACCGGCCTTTCCCAGGATGATGACCCCCGTGGGGCAACGGTCCACGCAGAGCGCGCACCGGGTACAGATGTCATCGTCGATGATGAACATCACATTGTCGGAAGGATCCATTCCCGGCTGCTCGGTGCCCTGGGAGTCCACCACCGCATCGGGGGTGACCATATGGATGCACTTCCACGGACAGATGTCGACGCAGCCCTCGCACATGATGCACTCGGTCTGGTCGATGTGGATGAACTGTTTGGGCTTGACCGCCTTGGAGAGATAGTCCGAGTCGACCTCGACCAGCATGTACTGGTCGGTGAACGGCATCATCGGCGGATTGGCGTCGGTACGAGCCATGCTCGGGCCTCCTCTCTACACCTTCTTGACCAACGGCCGGCCGTAGGTCGAGGTTTCGATCGCCTTGGCAGCGGTCGCAGCAGCTGCACGCTTTTGCCACCAGGCAAAGAGCCAGATCATCAGCCCGATGTAAAAGGCGTGGATCACGATGACGATGATGTCGCGAATCGCCTGATACGAGATGATGATCGGGAAGTTGCCCCCCATCGTGTCCGGCTGGAGCAGGTCGAAGGGTCCGTAGACGATCTTGTCCTTACGCCATGCGAGATCGTTGTCGGCGTGCACGATCCACTGGTGAGGCACGACGCCGAAGGCCAGGAACAGCAACCCAAAGACGTAGGTCGCTCCCAGCATCGCCTCGCCCCACGTCGCCTTGCGGGACGGGTCGCGGCGCTTGCCATAGGGGATCGCTATGAGCGCCAGCGCGGTCGTGCCGATCAGGCTCACGAGAAAAGCCTGGTTCATACCGGGCCAGCGGAGAATGTCGATTGCCATCATGATCGTTCTTGGCCCTACCCCTTCGGTGTGGTCGGGTCGTGCTGGGTCTCTCCTGATGCTAGTGCGGAGCCTCACCAGAGGTCCCAACCGGGTCGATGTGACCATCGGCGGGAACCGGAATCACCGGGTGGGCGTCGCCTAGCAGGGGGAGAATTCAGGGGATGTCCCTTTGGTCTATCACGGCATACCGGGGTCTCCCCCTGATCGTGCGATCGTGACTGCGAGATCTGCGATCGGGGCCCGATCCCCCACGGGGTCTCGGCGCGAGGTCACCTCGAGATTGATTCGGGTCGCGGCGGGTCTTGGGTCTATGTTGGAGCGGTGACCCACGAGACCTTCCGCGCCCTGAAAGGCCTGTCGTGACCGAGATTCCCGAACACCTCCTCAAGCGTTCCCGCGAGCGGCGTGCCGCTGCGGGTGGTGGCGACTCGTCGAGCGAGTCCGCACCTGGTGCAGCAGTCGAAGCGGCCAAAGCGTCCGCTCCGGCGCCCAAGGCTGCGGCACCAGCCCCCAAGGCCGAGGCTGCTCCTCCCCCCAAGCCCGATCCCGCCTATGTCGTGGCGGCCAAGACCCGGCGCAAGATCCCGTTCTGGGCAATGGCCACACTGAGCCTGCTCCCGGTGTGGGCGTTCTTGTACCTCCGGTCGGTGACCGAGACCGAAGAGGTGGTCGAAGGGCCCATCGGTATTGGTGCTGTGATCTACAACCAATGCTCGAGCTGTCATGCCGTCAACGGTCAAGGTGGCGCTGGTCGTCCGCTGTGGCAGGGCGAGGTACTGGCGACGTTCCCCCGGATCGAAGACATGCTCAACTTCGTCTACGCCGGCTCACAGGCGTACGTCTCGGCGGAGATCGAAAGCTTCGGTGATCCCAACCGTGAAGGCGGGGCGCATGAGCCCCTGGCCTACAACGGCGCTCCGATGCCGGCCTTTGGAGGCCAGCTGACCGAATACGAAATCCTCGCCGTGGTCTGCCATGAGCGCTACACGCTCGCTGGAGCCGATCCGACCAGCGAGGAATGGGCGTCTGAGTACGAGGAATGGTGCGCCCCCGACGCTCCGAAGTGGATCGAGCTCGAAACCGAGTCGACCACCTTCGACATGCTCGACGGGGTCGGAACCGACGCCCGCCCCTCGATCCTGCTGCCCACCTGATCCGTCCGGGGTCCAAGGAGCCTCGCGGTGACGACGGACCCCCGAGATCACGAGGGCGCCTCCGGGCGTCCCCACCACCAGGTGGCCGATCCTGGCAACGCCGACGCGGACTATGACGTCGTCGTCGTCGGCGCGAGTCCCGCCGGATGCGCAACAGCCCGGCGTCTGGCCCATCACGGCCATCGCGTGGTCGTGCTCGAACGAGGGGATCGAACCGGTGACACCGGACTGGTCACCGAGGTCCTGACTCCTCGAGCGCTCGCGGCTCTGACCGATCTGGGAATCGATCCCGGCGAACGACGATGGCAACGCCACCAAGGGGTGCGGTGGTGTTCGGGACGCCGCACTCTCGAAGTGCCGTGGCCAGCGGGCGAGCCCGGCATTCCTTACAGCGCTGCCACCCAACGCCGCACCATCGAGCGGGCGCTGCGAGCCGCCACCCGAGATGCAGGCGCCGAGATCCGCTACGGAACCGAGGCCGTCGAAGCGCTGGTGGAGAGGGGTTTCGTACGCGGGGTGAAAGCCCGCACGCCCAATGGCGATCGCATCGACATACGCGGTCGCTATCTCGTCGTCGCCGATGGCGCTGCTAGTCCCTTCGGGCGCGCCCTGGGCACTCGGCGCCGTCCCGAGTGGCCCATGGCCTTGTTGTGTCATGGACACTGGGAGAGCGAACGCCATGAGGACACCTGGATCGAGTCTGCAGCCGACGTCACCGATGTCGACGGCGAACATCTCGCGGCGCACCGGTGGGTCGCCCCCCTCGGTGACGGGACCGTCGCAATCGGGCTCGGCATGCCGACCACATCCCGAGGAGCTTCGGGCCGCCATCTGAGTGCACTCCTCGAACGAAGTGCCGATGCCCTCGCCGACAGTTGGCTCCTGGGTGAACGCCGCGGGGATCTCGTCACCCTGCAACTGCCCGTCGGGCTTTCCGTCGAGCCCCTCGCCGGGCCGACCTTCGTGGTCGTGGGCGACGCGGCGGGAACCGCGAATCCCTTCAATGCCGATCGATTGTCCTTCGGATTGGACTCCGCGGCCACCGCCGCCCAAGTCCTGCATCAGGCGTTGACCCATAACGATCCGACGATGCTGCAGGCCTACCCCCGGGCATTGAACGATCACATCGGCAGCCTGTTCTCCCTCGGACGGTTGTTCCTGCGGGCAGCTTCGCGGCCCCGGGTCGCGCATGCCGTGCTCGCAACTGGCGTGCGCACCCCGACGCTGGCCCGGCGAGCACTGCGTCTCGCCACCGGGCTCACTCAGACCGGCGAGCCCCTCGCCGCCGCCGAGCGGGCACTACTCGCCGCCGCTCGCAACGTCACCGAAGCCTGATCGAGCACTTCGGCGCCGATGGCGTCAGTCGTCGAGGCAGGTGATCGCCGAGATCTCCTGGACCGCCAGGTCGTAGGTGGATGTCGATCGGGCGCCGATTCGGGCCACGAAATCGCGAAACGAACTCGTCTCCACCCTGGAACAGACCCGGGTCACGACATCGACGAGGGGGACCACCCATCCATTCGACAATCCGCCTTCGCGTCCGGCATCGAGGACCTCGACGATGCCAGGCAGCGTGACGACTCCTCCCGATTCGACGGGGGCCAAAGCGAACCAGATGACCGCATCGCCGAGAACATCAGCCAGGAGTGCGCACGCGCCGGGACGATCCACACGAGCACAGGTCCGCACACCAGGCGTGTCATCGCCGATGAGGTACTGACGTCCATCCGCGAGAACCAGACGTGCCACTCCCACCGTTCGATCTCGCAGCAGACCCCAGTCCTCCTCGAGTTCGGCCTCCATGACGATTCCACCGATATCGACGCGGCGGGTGGCTTGAGATCCTTGTGTCAACGATGCCGTCGGAGCCGTCGTCGAACCGACCAGGACCACGACGAGACTCAACACGATCACGGCGCCAACCGCCGCCCAGAACCGCCGCGAGAGCAGTTCGCGCATGGGTCTCAGCTCTCCCGACGGGCCATGACCGCCGCCGCAGCGCGATGAGCGGCCTCGGCGATCTCGCCAAGGACAGCATCGTCATGGGCGAGACCCACGAAGATCGCCTCGTACGCCCCGGGAGCCTGGGCCACACCAGCGCCGAGCATGCCCCAGAACCAGGCCGCATACCCCTGCTCGTCGGTCTGTTTCGCCTGGTCGAAGTTTCGTGGCAGCCCGGTCCCGCAATACATCCCCACCAGGGTTCCCACGACGGGGAATTGCCAGTCCAACCCCACGGACTCACAGGCCATACGTAGGGAGGCGCCCAGATGGCGGGCGCGCGCCGACAGTTCCATGTAGACGTCGTCGGTGAGCTGATCGAGCACGGCGAGCCCGGCAGCAGTGGCCAAAGGATTGCCGGCCAGTGTTCCCGCATGGAACACGGGTCCCAAGGGGGACAACGTCTCCATGAGGTCTCGCCGCCCCCCGACCGCACCGATCGGTAACCCGCCTCCGATGACCTTGCCGAAACATGTGAGGTCCGGTCGAACGTCGCAGCGGGCCTGAGCGCCACCGCGACCCAGACGAAAGCCGGTGATGACCTCATCGAAGATCAACACGGCCCCCACCCGATCACATTCGGCTCTCAAGCCCTCCAAAAAGCCCGGTACCGCAGCGACCACCCCCATGTTGGCGGCAACCGGTTCCACGATCACCGCTGCCACCTGGTCGTCGAGTTGGGGCACCACGTTGTAGGGCACGACCAAGGTGTTCGCGACCGCGCCAGCCGGAACGCCTGCGGTACCGGGCAGTCCAAGGGTGGCCACCCCTGAGCCCCCGGCCGCCAACAACGCGTCGGTGGCACCGTGGAAGTTCCCGGCAAAGGTGACGACACGGTCCCGGCCCGTAGCCCCCCGAGCCAAACGCACCGCAGTCGAGGTTGCTTCGGTGCCCGAATTCATCAGTCGAACCCGTTCACATGACGGAACCGCTGCCGCGATCGTTTCGGCCAGCTTCGTCTCCCGGGGCGTGGGCGCCCCATACGAGGTCCCCGCACTCGCCGCTCGAGCTAGAGCATGGGTTACGACCGGATGGGCATGTCCCAGGATGACCGCCCCGTAACTCTGAACGAGATCCACGAGGCGGCGGCCCTCGACATCCCAAATATGCGCGCCCTCAGCTCGAGCGACCACATAGGGACGACCGCCCACGGCCCGAAACGCTCGGATCGAGGACGACACCCCACCCGGAATCGCGGCCTCGGCTCGAGCGAAAGCGATCTCGTTCGAACCCAGCCCCGCACCCGTGCACACGACGGGATCGCATCCGGCCTCGACGCAGCGAACCGGATCGCACAGTGCCACCTGACCGCTCATGAGTTCACCGCCTCGGCGAACCAGCGCGTCGCATACGTGAGGATGACATCGGCACCCGCCCGTTTGATCGCATGAAGATGTTCCGCCATCACGGCGTCCCCATCGAGCCAGCCGTTTCTTGCCGCCGCCTTGACCATCGCATACTCCCCACTGACGTGGTACGCCGCCACCGGCAACGCTGTGAACGACCGGACCGTCGCGATGATGTCGAGATACGCAAGGGCGGGCTTGACCATCACGATGTCAGCTCCCTGGGCGATATCGGCGTCGACCTCGACGACCGCCTCTCGGGCGTTGCGATGATCCTGTTGATACTGACGGCGGTCACCACCATCCGCGATCTCGACGTCGACGGCTTCACGAAACGGGCCATAGAGAGCCGACGCATACTTGGCCGAGTAGGCCATGATCGCCACATCGGTGTGTCCGGAGGTGTCGAGGGCATCCCGAATCGCTCCGACTTGCCCGTCCATCATGCCGCTCGGCGCGACCACCGTGGCCCCGGCGGTGGCCTGGGCGACCGCGGCCGCCCGATACAACTCGAGCGTGGCGTCGTTGTCGACCGAACCCTGAGCATCGAGCACACCGCAATGGCCATGACTGGTGTACTCGTCCACGCAGAGATCGGCCATCAGGACCATGTCGTCTCCGATATCGCGCCGAAGGTCACCAAGTGCGAGTTGCACGACGCCCTGAGGATCCCAGGCTCCCGATCCCCGGGGGTCCTTGTGGGCGGGAATCCCGAACAGGATGATTCCCCGAACGCCGAGATCTCGGAGTTCGCTCACCTCCCGGCGCAATGACTCCCGGCTGTGTTGTACCACCCCTGGCAGCGAGGCGATCGGTGCTGGTTCGTCGAGGCCTTCCCGCACGAACAACGGCGCCACGAGATCCTCGACCCCGAGCCGGGTCTGAGCGACGAGATCCCGTAAGGCCGGGGACCGCCGAAGACGGCGGGGACGATGCTGGGGGAAAACCATGCTGCGATGTTACGAGTCGGTTCCGGGCCTGGACGGTCGCGGACTGCGGGTCGCGGAGTCCGCGGCCTCCGGAGGTGTCCCCCTCGACTCGGCCTCGATGCCGCCCACGACCGTCGCGATCGCATCGATGAGTCCCGTGGGGCTGGGGTCGATGGCTTGGGCTGCCACGGCCAGTCCGGCGGCCACGGCGTCTTGGTGAGTGACGGGTCCGATGACCACGATTGCGGGTCCGATATCTCGACCCTGCGCCCCGGCCCATGCCCGAGCGGCCGATCCCGAGGCCAAGGTGATCACATCACAACCCAACACTGCCTTCCGTTCGTCGACATCGAGATCTCGGGGACGGGTCTCGTAGACCACGAGATCCTCCACGATCCAACCGCGCGGGCCCAGCGCTTCGGTGACGGTGGAGCGGGCCAGATTCCCGCGCAACACCAGAACCCGACCCGAACCCGACCCGAGCGCCTCGACGACACCCTCGCCCCGAGGCACTGTCGCAGTGATGATCTGATTCTCCGGTACCCGTGAGGCCAGAGGCTGCGCCGTGGCTGCGCCGACGACGACCACCGGGGTCACGAACGGCGTGCCGTCAGCGGCAACGAGCTCGAGCGCCTCCCCAAGACGTCGTGCACCATTGGGAGAGGTCACCACGACACGGTCCTCGACGGTGAGCGAGCGCAGCCTGGTACTCAGTTCGGCATCGAGTCCGGGGACGTCGACGATGTCGGTCAGCGGGCAGATCACGACCTCGGCTCCGGCGTTGCTGAGCGCCTCGGACCACGTCTCGGCCTGTCCACGAGGACGGGTGACGGCCACCCGTACACCATCGAGAGGGCCGCTACTCACCCGAGTCTCGCCTGCAGTTCCTGGGCGAGGCGGCCCGCTCGCATACAGGCCTCGTCGAGACCGATGTCGACGAGTGGGATGCGATCGCGCACGCTGATGCCGCGTTCGGGATCAGCGAGATAGCCATACAGCTGTCCGTCGGCGACATGGGCCGCGACCGGGAGGCTGCATCCCGAGCCGAGTTCGGCCAGAAACGCCCGTTCCGTGACCATGCTCCACCGGGTCACAGGGTCGTCGAGGCCACCGAGATACCCCTGCGCAATCTCGTCCTCGACACGGCATTCGACGGCCACACATCCCTGGCCCACCATGGGGATCATCGTGTCGATATCGAGAATCTCGAGACCGTGTCGGGCTGATACGTCGTCGATCAGACCGAGAACCTCCAACGCGGCGACGGCCATGACGATCGCTCCGTCATCGGGCACGCGCGACAACCGGGTGGCGATGTTGCCGCGGAGTTCACGGAACTCGAGATCGGGCCGATGGTCGCTCAGCTGTGCCCGCCGCCGCACCGAACCGGTGGCCACCACGGCGCCAGGTCCAAGAGCGTCGAGTCCGACACCCACGAGCGCGTCACGGGGATCGCGACGCTCACACCACGCTCCTACGACCAAGCCGGGGGTCGGGAGTGAGGGAAGGTCTTTGGCGGAATGAACGGCCACATCGGCGCGGCCGTCGAGAACGGCGGCTTGGACTTCTTTGACGAACACCCCTTGTCCACCGAGAGTGTGAAGCGCCACATCGGTGCGTCGATCACCGAGGGTCTCGACAAAGACGAGTTCCACCTCGAGATCAGGATGACGATGCGTCAATTCCGAGGCCACGACCTCGCTTTGAGTCCTCGCCTGCGGGCTCGACCGAGTGGCGAGACGGAGTCGGTTCATGGCCGACCCCGTCAGTCGAGATCGAAGAGATCCCGCACAGCGGCGGCGTGACGATCACCCCGAGGCGTTCCCGCCTCGGCCTTGAGTCTCACGGAGGGTTCGTGCAGCAGTTTTGCGAGCATCGAACGAGTCAGGGCTTCCACGGCGTCTCGTTGATCCTCATCGAGACCCTCGAGTCGCGACCGGAACCGATCGATCTCCTCGGTTCGGATCCGCTCCGCCCGGTCCCGAAGCGCACTCACCAGCGGAGCGGCCTGACGGGCCGTGGCGTCCACCTGGTACCGCTCGCGTTCGTCGACCACGATCTCCCACACTCGGTCCATCTCGGCGCGGCGCGCTTCGAGGCCCCGTGACGCCCAGTCGCGGAGATCGTCGAGATCCAACAGCGTCACCGCCTCCAACAGACCGACCGCCGCGTCCACGTCCCGAGGCAGACCCAGATCCACCATCAACACCGGCCGACCCGCACGAGCCTGCATGGCCGAGGCCACCATGTCAGCGGTGATCGTCGTCGCACCAGCACCCAGGCAGGTGACCACCACATCGCTCACAGCGAGACGGTCTTCGAGTTCGTCGAGAGATCCCGTAGACGCTCCGACCCGTCGGGCCAACGCTTCGCCCCGAGCGACCGTCCGGTTGAGCACCGTCACCGAACCGGCACCGGCGCCCGCAAGGGCGGTCACCACACCCTCTCCCACCTCGCCGGCCCCGACGACGAGCACCTGCGCCCCATCGAGGGAACCAAGGCGATCCTGGGCCATCTCGACAGCGGCGTGAGACACGCTCGCGGTACCCCGCCCGATAGCGGTTTCGGTGCGGACCCGCTTGCCGACTTCGAGAGCATGACGGAACAAGCCGTTGAGAACCGGGCCCGCAGCGCCGCCTTGTCGGGCCGCGTCCCAGGCTCGGCGAAGTTGGCCTTGGATCTCGGACTCACCGAGTACCGCTGAGTCGAGGCCCGCAGCCACCGAGAACAGATGAGAGATCGCTGCGGTGTCGTGATGGGAGAACAAATGAGGATGGAGATCCTCCGGTGCCAGCGATCCGACCTCGCACAGGGCGTCGCGAACGTCGGCATAGGCATCGTGGAACCGCTCGGTCACGGCGTAGATCTCGGTGCGGTTGCACGTGGAGACGACGACGGCCTCACGAATATCGGTGCGACTCACCAGGCCATGGAGCAACTTGGGCAGGTCGGTCTCGTTCACCGTCAGGCGCTCGAGGACCTCGAGGGGACCTGTCGTGTGCTGCACTCCGATCGCCAGGATCGTCACGACCGTTCACTCCCGTTCGACACCGACGCCACTCTAGGACCTCGGCAGCAGCGAGTGCTCACCGACCGCGAGCGGCCGGCGAGTGGTCATCACTCGGCGCTGCTCGTTGTAGCTGAGGACCTGCAGTTCCAGGGCGAGATCTACTCGCCGAACGAAGACGCCCGTGGGCACGGCCAACACCACGGGAGCAAAATTCAGAATGCTCGTCACCCCGGCGCGCACCAGCAGTTCCGCAGCCTCTTGGGCAGCGGTCGGCGGAGTGGCGATGACGCCGATGGATACCTGTTTCGAGCCCACCACCTGGGCGAGATCGTCGAGGTGGCGTACCCGAACTCCCCCGATGACCGAGCCGACCTTGGCCGGATCGACATCCACGATGCCCACCACGGGGAAACCCCGTTCACCGAAACCACCATGCCCAGCCAGGGCCTGGCCGAGATTTCCGGCTCCGACGATGACGACGGGCCAGTCGTGATCGAGGCCGAGTTCGTGGCGGATCTGGTAGACGAGATAGGCCGTTTCGTAGCCCACGCCACGGGTGCCGTAACTACCCAGATACGACAGATCCTTACGGACCTTGGCCGCGTTCACCCCCGCGAGTTCCGCGAGACGATCCGAAGAGATGTGATCCACACCCTCGTCGGCAGCCGCTGACAAGATGCGCAGGTACTCCGGGAGGCGCTCGACGGTGGCGTCGGGGATCCGGCGGCGGGGGCGCTCGACCATGGAATTGTCACGCTATGCGCTCGTGCAGAATTTCACAAAGTCGTTCTCGGGTCTGATCCTGTGATCCCGATCACCCCAGATTGCGCCGCAGAACCTTGCCGCTCAGGTTCCGGGGAAGTTCGTCCACGACGAGCACCTTGTCCGGGCATTTGTATCGTGCCAGCCGGCGCTGAACATGGGCGATGAGGGCATCCTCATCGAGCTCGGCCCCGTCCACCGACACCACATAGGCCCGCACCGCCTCACCGGTGTGAGCATGAGGCACTCCGATCACCGCGGCGTCGAGAACGAGGGGATGTTCGCGCAGGGCCTCTTCGACCTCGGCGGGATAGACGTTGAAACCCGACACGATCACGATGTCCTTGGCCCGGTCCACGAGATAGACGTAGCCATCGTCATCAGCGGTTCCGAGATCCCCGGTGTGAAGCCATCCGTCCTCGTCGAGAACCCGCGCGGTCGCGACCGGATCGTTGAGGTAGCCGGGAAACACGTTCGGCCCACGCACCCAGAGTTCGCCGACATCGCCCAGAAGAACATCGTTGCCGTCCTCATCGACGATGCGCAGTTCGACGCCGCTGACCACCTTGCCCACCGAACCCGGTCGGATCGGGATTCCCACACTCGAGGTCACAACGGGGGCAGCTTCGGTCAGGCCGTATCCCTCGGCGAGTTCGAGTCCGAAACGCTGTCGTAGAGCTTCGATCACCTCGGTGGGAGTGCGCGCCGCCCCGGTGAGAGCGAGTCGGATCGAGGCCAGATCACTCGGGTCCACGCCGGGCTGCTGAGCGAGCGCCGACCACAACGGCGGTGCTCCTGGAACCACGGTCACGGAACGTTCCCGGACCGAGTCGATGAACGCCGCCGGATCGAAGCGTTGGACCAACAGCACCGTGGCACCTGCCTCGAGAGCAGCCCCCAACACCACGTTGAGCCCGAAGATATGCGACAACGGCAAGACCCCGTAGACGACGTCCCCGGGACGCAGCGGATCGCCTGAGGAACGGCTCTGGTCGATGTTCGCCCGAAGATTTCCGTGTGTCAGCACCGCGGCCCGGGGAGCGCCCGCGGTACCGCTGGTGAACATCAGCACCGCCGGATCAGACGCCGACCGCTCAGCGATGGGAGTGGGCGCGACGACGAGGTCCTCGAGGGTGGCCAGGGACCAGGATGGCCATGCGGTCGCCCGGTCGTCATCGCCCACGGGATCCACCGGTTCGGCATAGACGGTGAAGCGCAATCCCGGTACGTCACTTCGCCTCAGGGATCGCCATGCGTGTTCTGCGAGTTGCCCCACGATCGCGGCCACCGCTCCCACGGCGGTGGCTTGGCGGGCGAGCTCGGGGGCCGGGCTCGTGGGATGCAAAGGAACCGCCACCGCCCCCGCGCCCAAGACGGCGAGGTAGGCCAGCACGAAGTGGCGCCGGTTTCCGATGACGATCACTACTCGATCACCCGGACTCACTCCGGCGGCGACCAATCCCGATCGCACCATCGCGACCTGATCGCGCAGCTCTCCATACGACGTGACTCGACCCCGGCTGATCAACGCCGGCGCCTGGGCCTCATGGCCCTCGATGATCTCGGCAAGGTTCATCCGACGCGCCCCCTCGCGCCGCTGCGTGCTCTCAGAGCACGAGCAACTGCACGATGCCCGCGATCATGATCGCCGCCAGGATGAGTCCCAGAGTGAGCGTGGTCGCAGGCCGCACGCCCTCACACTACCCCTGGCGCTCACCGAGGTTCGTCCGCAGGGTCACCGGACTCGTCACGGCCCCTCCAGATGACTCCGAGGACGGAGTGAGAACGACCGAATCGCCCGCTGCGAGGTCCATCTCCACCGACGCCGGGCTTCGATCCGCACAGATTGCCATCATCCCGTGGGCGTCGGCCATCAATCCGAGACCGGGGCCAGCGATGACCGCCGGCTGCGCCACCCAGGTCGCGACCCGCGTTCGGGGTTGGCCGGCGGGATCGATGGTTCGAAGCGACCAGACCGATCCGATGTCGAGGCTCCATCGGCTCTGGAGATCCTCAGGTCCGAGATTCAACTGACAGTTGCCGAAGCGGTCGACCCACAACACCTCGGCCACCACCGTGTCCCCCTCGAAGCGCGGTAAGGGCACGACGGCTGGCAGGAGCATGGCGGGATCGATCGGTGTCCCGAGTTCCTCGAGATCGACACCGGTGCATACTGCGGCCGCCACCGGCGCCAACAGATCGCGCACCCGGCACGTCCCAGCCGAACCCGGCGCCATCGCCAGGGCTACGGCGCGCTGCGCACCACCCGCCAAGGCCACACCTGGAGCGATCAGACCATTGTCGGGACCGATGAAAACCCCAGCGCCATCACCCACTTCGACTGCGATCGCTGGGCGCGGCTCAGGGGTGGCGGGATCCACCGCGGCCAGGATGACCCCTTCGGGGAGATACGGAACGGCGCGGGCGAGCGACAACGATCCGGCCCGGACGTCGAAGGGGGCGATCTCATGAGTGAGATCCACCACCCGTACCCCGGGTGCGAGTTCGGCGAACATCGCATGCACCACGCCCACGTGTTCGTCGGTGGTTCCGAGATCGGACAGGAACGTGACCGTGTCGTACCGCCGTGCCATGAACCCCGACGCTAGAGGTTTCCGCCGTGGTCTCACGCTCGAGGTCGATCGGGATCAGCTCGCCGTGACGGGGTCCGGCCTGAACGCGACGGGGCCGGTGCCAACCCCCCGATGGCACCGGCCCTGTCGGCGCAGCCCTTGCGGGCGCGGCTCCCGATCTCCGTCCGGTGGACGACACCGTGTCGGTGACCGGTGGTCTTGTGACCTGTGTCTCACCTTACCCGCGTCGTCCCGGCGTGAAAAGTGCCACAACCAGATTTTTCTGAGTATGGCTCTGGCGAGCGCACAGCCGCGGGCCTCAGCCGGTGTCGGCCTCCAGCAGCGCCGAGTCGATTCGCGCTATCCGAGGTCGCGGCTGCGCTGGGTCGCAGCAGCCACCGCGGCGGCAAATGCCGCCCGCACCGCTCGGTCCTCGAGCACACTCAGCCCGGCAGCTGTCGTGCCCCCCGGAGAGGTCACCATGGCCCTCAATGTCGCGGGGTTCGCGTCCTCGACCGACAACATGGCCCCGACTCCGCCGAAGAGGCTGCGCACCATGCGCGCCGCCACATCCCTGGTGAGTCCCTGTGCCACCCCGGCATCGATCATCGCTTCAGCGACGAGGAACAGATACGCCGGTCCTGAACCGGTCACTCCGGTGACCGCATCGAGATGAGCTTCGGTGACCACCTCGACCGTTCCGACCGCATCGAGGATCGAGCGGGCCCACTCGACGTCGTCATCGGTGGCAGATGTCCCCTGCGCAATGGCCGCCGCGCCTCGACGCACCAGTGCCGGAGTGTTGGGCATCGCTCTGATCACGGGGATGTCGCCGCCACAGGCCGCTTCGAGACTGGCGAGGCGCACCCCGGCCGCCAGCGACAGGATTCTCCGGGCGCCGGCCGCCACCGCCCGTGACGCCATCTCACAGGTCTGAGCCGGCTTCACCGCCAGCACGATCCCCGCCCCCGCGACATCGCCGATCTCGGTGCTCACCGCCAGGCCACTGTGCGCGGCCGCCAAACCCTCGAGTCGCTGACGATCGACATCGACCACGGCCATCGACGCTGGTGACCGCCCGGCCGCCACCAGTCCGCCGAGCAACGCGGCTCCCATGTTGCCGCCACCGATCAGGACGAGATCGACCATGTCAACACGGTACCTGGCGAGTACGCGCCCGCCCGGACCATCGCTACAGCCCTCGCCACCAGGCCCGCTCGGTCAGGAAGTCAGGTGGCGAACCGCGATGCGAACCCGATCGCCAACAGCGAACGGAAACTGCGTTCCACCTCGGCGAAAAGGGTTCCAACGATGCGGTCGAGTTCTCCCGCGCTCAACGAGCCGAGACCGATCTCACCGCGTAGGAACACGGCGTCTTCGATTCCGAGGGCGTAATGCGCGCCCACCAGATGTTGGTTGCGGCGCAGAAGCATCTCGAAGAGTGCTGCATGGTTCTCTTCTGGATACGGCATCACATAGGTTTCATAACGCAGGGTGCGCTGTCCGAGTTCGAACCAGATCGTGGTGATCTCTTTGTCGACGCCACCGAGGCGCAGATACCACCGCAAGGCATCCTCGGCGCCACCGCCCAACTGTCCGGTCCGATCGAGAGCCTGCACCGACGGATTCTCAGCCGCCGTGGCTGCCAACCATTCATCGAGACGGCGGGCGAGAATTTCACGTTCACCGTCGCCGAAGAGTCGTTCCATCGCAACCTCTCAGGAGCACTCGACGCGCGAGCGCACCCGCAGATCGGCATAGGCCCGACGAAGCCGAGCCGCCGCCAGGCTCCAGGTGTAACGCTGAGCTCGCTCAGCCCCAGCGGCACCCATCGAGTTCGCCAGGTTGGGATCGTCGAGCAGTCGGTCGATATCGCGGGCGAATTCGACGGGATCTCGTTCTGGGACCAAGAAACCGGTTCGACCGTGATCCACGAGGGTCAACAATCCACCGACTGCACTTGCGACGACCGGAATGCCACACGCCGCCGCTTCGAGAGCGACGAGGCCGAAGCTCTCACTTCGACTCGGCACCACCACCACATCGCTGGCGCGGTAGTACGTGGACAGGAGATGATGCGGCTGAGGCGCCACCAACTCGAGACGGTCCCTCACCCCGAGGGCTTCGGCTTGAGCCAGAACCCGCTCGACCTCGGCGTCGCCAGCGACACCACTGGCGCCGCCCACGACGACGAGTCGAGCGTCGTTGCGTCGCAGTTCGGCCAGGGCTCCTACCGCAACGTCGAGACCTTTGAGGGGTTGTATCCGTCCGACGAACAACACCACCGCGCCCGAACCCCAGCCGAGAGCGCGCCGAGCCCCCGCCCGATCACCGGGAGCGAAGAACGCGTGATCGACTCCGGGGGGAACGATTTCGATACGACCCGGTGGATCACCGTGGAGTCGGCGGACCTGACGCTCCTCTTCGGTACAGGACACACACACCGTGTCGGTGCAGCCCCAGATCCCCAGTTCGGTCTGTTCTCGATGCAACGGCTCGGGGTCACCACCTTCGGCCTTGACGCGAGCGAAGGTGTGAAAGGTCATGACCAGAGGCAGATCTAGTTCGTGTTTGAGGCGATGTCCAGCGATTCCCGACAACCAGTAGTTCGCATGGATGACATCGACCCCACCCTCGGCGCGTATATGTCGGGCGACGCCGTCTGCGAAGTCGTCGACCACCTCGAGGAGATCCTCTTTGGCCAGGTCATAGGGTCCGGCCTCGATGTGAACGACCCGGTGATGGGGTTCTACGTGGACGACCTCAGGAAGGTCATGGGCCCATCGGCGCGTGTAGGTCGTGCACTGCACTCCCGCATGAGCCAGCGCCGAGACGAGTTCGCGCACGTACACGTTCATCCCGCCCGAATCGCCCGACCCCGGTTGGGCGAGCGGAGAGGTGTGCAAAGACAGCACCGCGACACGAAGCACGGGGGGATCAACCCGATGCGATGTCATCGCATTCCCGGAGTCGCGCACCGTCACGGTTCCAACAACCCATCGACGGTCGCTGTCCCATCCCGATAACGGCCCACGAGTTCGGCCGTCAAGGCATCGATCCGTTCGAACAGTGCATTACGTTCAGCCGAGCACGCATGCTCGAAAGCGTCCAATTCGGCGTCGAGTCGCTCCAAGGCGTCGAGATCGAGCTCGGCCAACGCGCCGTAGCCGAACTCCTCGCAGCGGCGATCGAGCTCACCCAGTAGCGGGTGATCCTCAGGGACGTCGGTGTCACGCGGGGGACGCGATGAACCCCCTGCCATCCGAGACGCGAGAACCTCGGCCAGATCGCTGGTCACATCGAGATGGACGCCTTCTCGACGCCGACTCGCTTCCGCCCGCACCAGATCCAAGCGGCCCTGAGCGAGACGGCGGACATAGGACACCGCATCCTCGGCCTGTTGAAGCCGATTCCGCTCCTCGCGCAGCACGGCCAGCGGCAGGCTCGAGGGGTCCCCGGCCGGATCCACCGACTCGTCGTCATCCTGGAATGGGGACGCCATTCACATGCCTCCCGAAACCGGAGGGAGTACCGCGACCTCATCTGCACCCGATACGGGATGGTCTCGAGCGACGTCATCGCCGTTCACCCAGATCCGACACGATGCCAGGACGGCAGCGAACTCCGAGCCGTATCGAAGAACCGCCGCATCGAGTACTTCGGCCACGGTCTCACCTGGTAGCTCATCGCGCCCGGTACCGGCCGCGTCACGCGCAGCGGCGAAGAGTCGGACCACGGCCATGGCCCGGCAGCGTACCGGCACCGCTACCCTCGCCGCGATGACGACACTGCGGATCCTGATGGTCCGCCACGGCCAGAGCGAATGGAACGCCCGGGGCCGATGGCAGGGCCAAGCGGACCCTCCTCTGAGTCCTCTGGGACGAGAGCAGGCCGCTCGGGCGGCGGCGCGAATCGCCACCTTGAGCCGCTTCGACGCCGTGGTGTCTTCGGATTTGGTGCGAGCCCATCACACGGCTCGGCTGATCGCTCAGGAGCTCGGCGTCGAGGATGTGCACGTCGACGCGCGCCTGCGCGAGAACCATGCCGGCGAATGGCAGGGTCTCACCCATGCCGAGATCGAACGAGACTGGCCGGGCTATCTCGACGCCGGTCGCCGCCCTCCGGCATTCGAAGATCCCTCGGCGGTGCTCGAACGCACGAACGCCGCGATCTCCGATCTCGCCGACCGCCATCTCGGAGGGGGCATCGTCATCGTGAGCCATTCCGGCACGATCCGAACCTTGGTGCGTTCGGTCACGGGACGGGGCCCCCGTCTCGCCAACCTCGCTGGGGTCTGGCTGCACTGGCAGGGCGGTGACCTCGGCGTGGGCGACGAGGTCCATCCACTGGCCGATGAGACCTTCACGGCGGTCGAATGAACGCCTCGACCTGGATGCCGGTGGCCTGGGCCCCCCGCCTGAGCCCGACTGGCGTATCGGCGCGATGAGCCGCTTCATCGACCCGACCTACACCCCCGAGGTGCGCCGAGCGCTTGGGCTCGTGACCGTCGCGAGAACCACGGCCAACAGCGGCTACCGCTTCGCGCCTCCGTTCCTCGCTGCGATCGCGAGCGACCTCGACGTCTCGTTGTCCACGCTCGGACTCGTCCTCGCCATCAGCGAACTCGCCGGTCTCGCCGGAGGGCGTCTGGGCCATCTCGCTGATCGTCTCGACCGGCGCCGCACGATGGTGGGAGCTCTGGCCTCGGTGGCCGCAGCTGCTGCAGTCGCAGGCGCTGCCCCCCACCCCATCGTGCTCGCGCTCGCCTTGTGGTGGCTCGTTTGGTCCAAGATCCTCTTCGACGTCACCCTCGTGGGTTGGCTCTCAGATCGCATCCCCTACGCACGACGCGCCGGAGCGGTCGGTTTGACCGAAACCTCCTGGGCGCTGTCAATGCTCATCGGGGTTCCCATCATGGGCCTGGTCACTGCGATGGCCTCGTGGAGATGGGGATTCGCCACCGCTGCGGTGGGGATCCTGGTTCTCGCGGTGCTCATTGCCACCCGGCTCGGTCCCGATCATCACCGCGTCGAGCGGATTGCCAGCCAGGAAGGCTCGAGCGGGCGCAGCCGTCTCGATACTGCTGCGTGGATCCTCGTGGCGGGGATCGCCGCGTTGATGGCTGCGAGCCAGGCCGTCACCGTGACCTTCGGCAGCTGGCTCGAGGACCGTCACGGCTTCAGCGAGCTCGCGATCGCCGCCGTCGTGGTCGGTCTGGGACTGGTCGAGCTCGTCTCGTCGTTGTCGGTGGCGCGATTCACCGACTCGATGGGCAAAGCCCGCTCGGTTCTCGCCGGCGTGCTGGTCATGATTCCAGGAGCGGCACTCCTCGCGATCGGAAGCTCTCACCCCGTGGTCGGAATCGCGGCACTCCTCGCTGTCATCGGGGGTTTCGAATTCGCCGTCGTGGCGAGCATTTCCTTGTCGACCGAACTCGTGCCCGGACGACCCGCAGCTGGTCTCGGCACGATGATCGGAATGGGAACGCTCGGACGAGCGCTGGCCTCCGTCGCCGCCACCTGGCTCTATGAACAGGGCGGTATGTGGGTTCCCAGTGTCATGGCGGGCGTCCTCGGACTCATGACGGTTGCGGGAGTCCGGATCTCCCAACGGCTCAGGCCCGAGGGGGCGACGGCCGATATCCATTCGTGATCGGAAGACGCCGGTCCTTGCCGAAGGCCTTGGCGGTGACCCGCACTCCTGGAGGGCACTGACGTCGCTTGTACTCGTTGAGATCGACGAGTCGAACGACTCGGGCCACGACCTCGGGATCGGCTCCCATCGCGACGATGTCGTCTGGGGACCGGTCACCGTCGACGTAGGCAGCGAGGATCGGATCGAGAACCTCATAGGGCGGGAGCGAGTCGTCATCGCGTTGATCGGGCCGCAGTTCCGCGGAAGGGGCTTTGGTGATGATCGCTTCGGGAATGATCTCGCGTCCGGCGCGCTCGTTGACTCGACGGCACAGGTCGTACACCAGAGTCTTGAACACGTCCTTGATGACGGCGAACCCTCCCACGGAGTCGCCATACAACGTGAAGTATCCAACAGCCATCTCGGACTTGTTGCCCGTGGTGAGCACCATCGAGCCTTCGGCGTTGGACAGTGCCATCAGGGTCGCGCCTCGACATCGACTCTGGATGTTTTCCTCGGTGAGCCCCCCGAGCGGGGTTTCGGGATCGCTTCGCAACATCTCGAGATAGGCGCCAAAGGCCGGCTCGATGGAGATCGTTCGCAGATCGATGCCGAGGGCGGTTGCGAGATCGGCGGCATCGGTGCGCGATCCCGACGAGGAGTAACGCGAGGGCATCGAGACCCCATGAACGTGCTCGGGCCCGAGCGCGTCCACCGCCACACACGCGACCAAGGCCGAGTCGATCCCGCCCGACAACCCGATCACCACGTCCTGGAACCCGTTCTTGGTCACGTAGTCCCGAGTTCCCACCACGAGCGCCTCATAGACCTCGTCGAGATCATCGAGCATCTCGCGTCGGTGTTGTACGAGGTCCTCGTCAGCCGATCGGGTAGTCGGTGTCACCTCGAGCACGCTCGAAGGACCAAGGGGTGGTCGCCCCCGAGGATCGAGGACCCGAGTGCGGTACGGGGCGTCGAGACGCAGATCCGTCACCAGCAACTCCTCGCGCCACTGTGATGCTCGAGCGACGACGACTCCGGTTTCGTCGATCACGACCGATCCCCCGTCGAAGACGAGTTCGTCCTGACCCCCGACCTGATTGACATACACCAGAGCACATCCCGTGTCCGCGGCTCGCGTGGACAGCATCCGTTCGCGACGATGCTGCTTGGCTCGCTCGTACGGCGATGCATTCAGGTTCAGATGCACCTGACATCCCGCGGCGGCCTGGGCCACCATCGGACCGGTGGGACTCCAGACGTCTTCACAGATCGACACCCCCATGACCACGCCCGCGATACGGAACAACTCCGGGGGTCCGCTGTGGGGATCGGGGGTGAACGTGCGGGCCTCGTCGAACACCCCGTAATTGGGCAACAGTCGCTTGCGAACGACTCCGAGCAACGTTCCGTTCGCGCAGACCGCGGCGGCGTTGTAGAGATCCCGTCCGACATCGACGAAGCCGACCACGGCGACACAGTCGCCACTCGCCGCGATCACCGTCTCGAGAGCCTGGCGATTGTCGTCCACGAACGCGGGCTTGAGCACGAGATCTTCGGGCGGGTAGCCGGTGATGACGAGTTCGGGAAAGACCACGACATCACACATCGCCGCTTCGGCTCCGCGCATCGCGTCGATGACAGCAGCGGCGTTCGACGCCACAGCCCCCACCACCGGGTTCATCTGCGCCATCGCCACACGCACTCGGGTCACGGGGCGCGAGGCTACCGAGCGAGGCCCCCGCGGCCTGCCTGGTCCCGGGTTCACAGAGCGTTCACATTTGGGCAACGGCGGAGAAATGGCCCGCTGGCAGCGTTCCCACGCACTCGTTCCCCCGAAGGAAGGACCCCATACCGTGGCATATCAGGCCGAGTACATCTGGCTCGACGGCACCGAGCCCACCCCCCTGCTCCGCTCCAAGACCAAGATCCTCGAAGACGGCGTCGACGTGATGCCGATCTGGGGTTTCGACGGTTCCTCGACCAATCAGGCCGACGGTGAGCATTCCGACTGCGTGCTCGAGCCGGTGTTCACCTGCCCCGACCCGATCCGTGGCGGCAAGAACGTTCTCGTTCTATGTGACGTCTACAACGTGGATGGAACGCCGCATTCCACCAACACCCGCGCCGCCTGCAAAGCCACTGCTGAGCAGTACGCGTCTCAGGAGATGTGGTTCGGGATCGAGCAGGAGTACACGATGCTTCGCCCCGACGGCACCCCGCTCGGCTTCCCCGAGGGTGGCGGCTACCCCGGACCTCAGGGTCCCTACTACTGCGGCGTCGGCACGGGCCGGGTCACCGGCCGCGAGATCGTCGAGGAGCACACCCAGGCCTGCATCGATGCCGGGCTGAAGATCTCGGGTACCAACGCCGAGGTCATGCCCGGTCAGTGGGAGTTCCAGATCGGCCCGGGCGATGCCCTGACGGCCAGCGATCACATGTATGTCGCCCGGTGGCTGTTGCATCGCATCGCTGAGGACTACGACGTGGTCATCTCCTTTGCCGCCAAGCCCATGAAGGGTGACTGGAACGGCGCCGGAGCGCATACGAACTTCTCCACCAAGGCCATGCGTGAGGACTACGCCGCGATCGTGGCGGCCTGCGAAGCGATCGGCAAGAAGGTCGAACTGCACGTGGCGAACTACGGAGACGGAATCGCCGATCGACTCACCGGCCAGCACGAGACCGCCCCGTACGACAAGTTCAGCTACGGCGTGTCGAACCGCGGTGCGTCGATCCGCATCCCGTGGCAGGTCGAAAAGGAAGGCAAGGGCTACGCCGAGGATCGGCGCCCCAACGCCAACTGCGATCCCTACACGGTGACCCGCCTGATCGTGGACACGGTCTGCTCAGCTGCGAGCTGAATTCCTCGGGTCCGACCGAGATCGGATCCCTCGAAACGGGGGTGGGAGCCAGTGCGGCTCCCACCCCCGTTTCATGCCGTACCGACTCCAAATGTCCTGGATGCGGTGCTCATCGACCATGATGACGAGGTGAATCCCATGTTGGAGCAACAGCGCGACTACGTCTTGCGGACCGTCGAGGAGCGTGGCGTGCGACTCGTACGCCTGTGGTTCACCGATGTCCTCGGCACGTTGAAGAGCTTCGCGATCAGCCCCGCGGAGCTCGAAAACGCCCTGGAGGACGGCATGACCTTCGACGGCTCGTCCATCGACGGTTTCTCCCGGGTGCAGGAAAGCGACGTTCTCGCGATGCCGGATCCCAATACCTTCGAGGTCCTCCCGTTCGTGGACCCCAAAGGCAGCGAAGCGCGGGTCTTTTGTGACATCCACAACCTCGACGGGACCCCGTTCGACGGTGATCCTCGCCAGGTGTTGCGACGCAATCTCGCCGAGGCCCGAACCCAGGGTTTCACCTTCTACGTCGCTCCCGACGTCGAGTTCTTCTATTTCGCGCCACCCGAGCCGGGTCGTCCTCCGGTTCCCCTCGACCAAGACGGATTCTTCGATCTGTCCGCGACCGATATCTCAGGGGCCTTGCGCAAGCAGACGATTCGAACTCTCGAGACGATGTCGATTCCGGTGGAGTACTCCTTTCACGAGGACGCCCCCAGTCAGCATGAGATCGATCTGCGCCATACCGATGCATTGACGATGGCCGACAGCCTGATGACGTTCCGCCTGGTCGTGAAAGAGGTCGCGGCTGTCAACGGAGTCCATGCGACGTTCATGCCCAAGCCTCTCGAAGGGGTGCAGGGATCGGGCATGCACATTCACCTGTCGCTCTTTGCTGGCGACGACAACGCCTTTCATGACCCCGAAGACGCCTACAACCTGTCCCCGGTCGCGAAGTCCTTCATCGCTGGGGTGTTGCGTCACGCGGCCGAGATCACGGCGGTGACGAATCAGACCGTCAACAGCTACAAGCGCCTCGTTCCGGGTTTCGAAGCTCCGGTACACGTGTCCTGGGCCCGAAACAACCGCAGCGGCCTCATCCGGGTGCCGATCCCCAAACGCGGCAATCCCATGGCCACGCGTATTGAGTACCGAGCAGCCGATGCGGTCTGTAATCCCTACTTGGCGTTTTCGTTGTTGCTCGCAGCAGGGATGCGAGGCGTCGAGCAGGGCTATGAACTCCCGCCCGAAGCCGATGCGAACCTGTTCGAGTTGTCAGACCGGCAACTCAGTGAACTCGGAATCGCGCAACTGCCCCAGTCGCTGTCCGAAGCCCTCACGGTGATGGAGGGTTCAGAGCTCGTGCGGTCCTGTCTTGGTGAACACATCTTCGAATGGTTCCTGCGTAACAAGCGGTCCGAGTGGCGGGCGTACAAGACTCACGTCTCGGCTTTCGAGTTGGAGCGATATCTGCGCTCGATGTGAGCGCTGAGGATCCCATGGACGCTCTCGCCGTCTTCCCGTCACCTCCTCCACCGGATCTGGCGCGCACGCTGGATCTGGCCGGCTACTCCTGGACCGCGGTCGGCTCCCTCGAGGACGCGACCCGACTCGAACCCGCCGAGGGCTGGATGGGAGTCGTCGTCGTCGCCGATGGCGAGGGCGGCAGCGATCCGGCCTGGGCCCTGTGTCGGGGTCTGCGCAAAGGTGACGGTTCGATGGTCCCGCTGATGTTGCTGCTTGGCGGCAGCCAACTGAACGAGCTCGAACTTCGTGATGATCTCTACGACGACTTTTGCCTGACCCCGTTCCATCCTCGTGAACTCGAAGCCCGGCTACGCCATCTCCTCGCCCACCGCGGCGGGGCGTCACGGCCCGATCTCGTCGAGTACGGGCCGTTGGTGCTCAATCTGGAGACCTATCAGGCCACCAGCGAGGGCCGACCGCTCGATCTCACCTACATGGAGTACGAGCTGCTCAAGTTCCTCGCTCAGAACCCGGGCAAAGTGTTCACCCGCGAGATGTTGTTGTCGAGGGTCTGGGGGTATGAGTACTACGGCGGAGCCCGCACCGTGGACGTTCACATCCGTCGTCTGCGAGCCAAACTCGGCGAGGAACAGGCCGGTCTGATCCAGACGGTGCGGTCCGTGGGCTATCGCTTCGGTCAGTCCCGTTGGGCGTCCTGACACCGCATCACGGGTGACCTCTCGGCCCGATGCGGGTCCCGACGTCACCGGGTGACGTGATCCTGGATACGCCGAGCGAGGCGATCATGATCGGCCAGGATGCCCTCGAGCCCGGAATGCACGAGCTGCCCCCCGGTCACGACCCGACGTCCGTGCACGATCGTGTCCTGAGCGCTCACGGGTCCACATCGCAACCACGCTTCGATCGGATCGGCGACTGCACCGGCGAATGTCGGACCGGTCAGTGACCACACCGCGACATCGCCGACCGCCCCGGGGGCGAGAACACCGAGCTCGCCTTCGCGCCCGAGACATCCTGCTCCTCCGAGTGTGGCCATCTCGAGAGCCATCCGGGCGGTTCCGGCAGCCGCGCCGTCGCGAAGTTTGGCGAGCAACATCGCTTGGCGCGCTTCGAGCCACAGTGAACCTGCATCCGCCGAGGACGACCCGTCGACTCCGAGACCGACCTTGGCCCCTGCGTCCCGCAGGCCCACCACCGGAGCGATTCCCGAGGCCAGGATGAGATTCGACGAGGGACAGTGGGCGACGCCGATCCGGGCCGCCCCGAGGCGTCGAACCTCCTCGGCATCGGGCATCACACAGTGGGCCACCCAGGTTCGCTCGCTCAGCCAACCGGTCCTCTCGAGATACTCGAGAGGTCGACATCCGAACGTGGCCAGGGAGAACTCGTCGTCCTCGGCGTTCTCGGCGAAATGGGTGTGCAAGCGCACATCGAGTGCTTCCGCGAGTTCGGCGGAGCGGACCATCAGGTCCTCGGTCACGCTGAAGGGCGAGCACGGCGCCAACGCGATGCGCACCATGGCACCATGCGATCGATCATGATGCCGTGCTACGGCCTCGGCGCTTGCGGCGAGGATCTCGTCGTCGGCGGCGACCACGTCATCGGGGGGCAGCCCACCGTCTTTCTGCGACAACGACATCGAACCTCGGGTCGGATGGAACCGCATCCCGAGGTCGCGAGCGGCGTCGATCTCGGCACTCAACAGATCACCGGCCCCCCGAGGATGGAGATAGAGATGGTCGGTGGACGTGGTACATCCCGACAGGGCCAACTCGGCCAGACCCACCCATGCCGAGAGATACACCGATTCGGTGTCGATGGCTCGCCACAACGGGTAGAGGGTCTGGAGCCAGCCGAACAACGGCTTATCGGTCATCGGGGGATACGCCCGAGTGAGGTTCTGGTAGAGATGGTGATGGGTGTTGATGAGACCGGGGGTGACGAGACATCCGCTCGCGTCGAGACGATCGGCGGCCTCCGGCGGCGGGGTCGTAGCGTCGCCGATCGCGGTGATGAGTCCATCGGTGATGGCGACCCACCCTCCAGAGATCTCGCGTCGGGTGCCGTCCATCGTCGCAACGCATACGGCGTCGTGGATCAACAGGTCACAGTGGTTGGTCATGATCGTGGTTCCCTGGCGAGTCGTTCGATGAGCATGATGATGTCGTCCACGGTGGTGCGGGGGTTGACGATGCACCACCGCAGAACGGTGTCGGGTTCGGTGCCATCGGGGAGTTCGACCCCGGGACGCAGGACGGTCGGTACGACGAAGGCCACTCCGTCGGCGAGGAGATCATCGCACCACTTCTCATAGTCGGTGGCACTCCAACCCCGTCGTCGGAACGCGAGAACGCTCAGTTCAGGTTCACAGAGCAGCTCGAGATGAGCCGCTGACGCGACGAGACGGCCCGCGACCCTGGCGACCTCCATGGTCGTACGCACTGCAGTGGCGTAGGCCTGGGTTCCATGAACGGCCAGGCTGAACCACAACGGCAGCCCTCGAGCACGACGACTGAGATGATGGGCGAGATCACTGGGGTTCGGGGGATCCCCATGGTCCGCGGCCAGTACCTCCAGATAGCCGGCATTCTGGGTATGAGCCGCCCGGGCGATCCGCGGATCCCGATAGACGAGCGCGCAGGCGTCAAAAGGTGCGAAGAGCCATTTGTGGGGATCGACGATGAACGAGTCTGCGTTCTCTATCCCTGCGAAAGCCGGGCGTGTCTCAGAGACGGTCAAGGCCGCAGCGCCATAGGCCCCGTCCACGTGGAACCACACCCCGAGGTCATGGGCGAGCTCTGACGCCGCCTCGAGATCGTCGACCAGTCCTAGGTTGGTGGTTCCAGCCGTGGCCACGACCGCAGCGGCCCTATCCCGTTCACCCGGGCTCAGCTGGTCCCGGACCATGTCGACTCCGCTGCGGGTGAGACGGCCATGGTCACCTCCAGGGATCATGATGACATCGGCATCCATGACCGATGCCGCCTGCACGACCGAGGAATGAGCACCAGGCGCAGTGAGGATTATCGGGCGCTGTTCGGCATTGGCCTTGGGATCCTGGTGCCGCCATGACCATCGCGCCGCCACGAGAGCCGACAGGTTGCCAGCGGTCCCGCCGCTCACGAAGACCCCGCCGGCGCTCGCAGGCAGACCCGCGAGCGAGGCGAGCCAGGACAGAGCCTCGTTCTCGGCATGAACGGCACCCGCGCCTTCGAGCCAGGAACCGGCATAGATGTTCGAGGCCGACACCACCAGATCGAAGATCGTGGCCGCCTCGGTCGGGGCACCAGGAACGAAGGCCAAGAAGCGGGGGTGGTCGATCGAGATACACGCGGGTGCCAAAACGTCGCGATACCGGCGAAAGGCCTCGTCGATTCCCAGACCAGTCGTGGTGATCGAGGGACCGAGTTCCTGGATCAGGTCCACTTCGCGACGGGGACCATCCAGAGGAGGTGGGTCGAGTCGCAACCGTTCGACCGCGTAGTCGAGCGCGAGCCGACTGAGATGTTCGGTCTGGTCATCGTGGCGGTGCACGAATCGACCGCTCCCGATCTGATCAGGTGTTCAACTCGACGAGTTCACTGCCCTCATGGCGGGCTTCGCCGTCTTTCCAGAGCAGATGCCCGAGTCCGGCTGCGATCACGGTCGACCCGAGTCCCACCACCACGGGGAACAGCACGAGAATCACGACGAGGACGATCGCTCCGGCCATGGCGTCACCCTACTGCGTCGGGGCGTGGGCCCACATCTCGATCTCGACTCTGAATCCCCCGGGCAGTTCGGCCACCCCGACAGTGGAACGAGCCGGGCGGTGTCCGCCCATGGCGTCGACGTACGCCTCGTTGAATTCGGCGAAGGTTCCCATATCGGTGAGGAAGCACATCGTCTTGAACACATCGGTCAGGTTCGCGCCGTGTTGGGCGAGCAAAGCCGACGCATTGGCAATCGCCTGGCGGGTCTGGGCCGCAACGCCCTCGACCAGAACACCATCAGCGAGACCCCCCTGACCGGAGACGACGATGAGATCACCAGCGCGAACGGCAGGCGTATAAGGACCCAGAGGTGCAGTCATGGCGCGCACCCTAGTTCCCACGGCGACCTCGATCCGAGGGATCGCCGCGGCCCCGCGTCACCCACCGAGAGGCCACCTCGGGCCATATCCCTCGGACCGCCATGCTGCAGCGGCCACTGCAGCGAGGACCGCCGGGCCGACCGCCACCGGCGGCGACTCGCTCGGGGTGATGTCGACATGGATCGGCGGAGTGTCACTCGCCCGCAGAATGCCAAAGGATCGGATCGTGAGGTCGTGCACCTGTCCGCTGTCGTCGACGGCCAGACCTTCGCTGCGCACCCATCCCAGGGCCTGATGGGCGGCGCCGATCACGTAGCTGCGCAGCACCACATCGTCGAGTGGGTCCCCGGCCTCGACGCTCACATGGACGCCATCGGGCGCGACGACGGCCCGAGCGCGCGCCGCGTTGGGACTCTCCACGGTGTCGGGACCCTCGCGTAGCGACGACATCACCGCTGCGAGTTCGACCCAGACCGCACCGCGAACCTCGAACGAGGTCTCAGGTCCAGCGACGTCGAACTCGAGGACCTCAAGTCCCGGAGCCCACTGGGCCACGGCCTGTGCGACTCCGGCGGTCCGCGCCACATGCATCACGCCCGTACCATCTCGGTTCATTCCCACCGCCAGGGGCGGACGTTTCACGCCGTGGATCACAGCGTCCTCGCGCGAGTACCGCACCCGGACCACCCGACCATGGAGATCAGCCAGTCGACGAGCTACCTGAGCGAGCTCACCGCCGGTCTTGGAGCCAAAGGCACCCCCGTTGGCGAGCATGCTGGTCGGTTCACCCCCTGGCGCGCACCACGTGGCGTCCAGTTCGAGATACGCAGGCTCCACCCAGTTCGTCGCCAACACCCGATCCCAGTTGCCTTCGGGGATGGTGAACGGCCAGGAAAGAGCGGCTGATGTTCGCCGTCCGGGAACGATCCCGGCTCGCGACCGCGCCTCGGCGAGGTTCTCACCCACGATCCACTCTCCCGACGGAGACAGCACGGCGACGAGGGCGTCATCGGGGGCGAGATCCTCGGCGAAACCTGCTCGACCGGCCGCGATATCGGGGCCGACTCGTTGGGGAACCCCACCTTCGATCTCGGCACGTCGTGAAGCTGCCTCGAGGTCACGATCCGGCATCGTCGTGATGTTCGCCGCCACCCGTTCAGCGGCCTCGACGATGGTCTGCCATCCGGTACACCGACACAGGTGGGCCAGCAACGACTGGTCGACGGCGCCACGCTCGAGTGCGGTCGGACCTCGCTGGGCGACAGACGCCGCCAAGCGCATGATGATCCCCGGCGTACAGAACCCACATTGGGTGCCCCCCGTCGCCGACAACGCCTCGCACCATTGCGTCCGCACATCGGGTTCGAGACCATCCAAGGTGGTGACGCGGCGCGCTGCGATTCGACTCACCGGGGTCACACATGACACCCGCGGTTGTCCGTCCACGAGCACGGTGCAGCAACCGCACTGTCCCTGAGGGCTACAACCATCCTTCACCGAGGTCACGCCGAGTTCTTCACGCAGCGCATCGAGAAGTGAGCCTTGCGCCGGCACCTGAACCAGTCGGCCGTCGAGTTCGAAGTCGATCTGCTCCACTCCTGCGAGTCTGGCATCCCGACCCCCACGAGCCACGGCTGCGTCATCCCGGTACCGTGACGGCTGTGTCACGACTGGATCGACGCGGTTTCCTGACCCGTTCAGCGCTGGTGGCCGGTGCGGGTGTGGGCCTGGGTTCTCTCGGATCCTTTCTCACAGCCTGTGGCAGCTCGGGAGGCGGTGACGATGCCAGCTCTCCCGGTTGGGCCCTCGTCCAGCGATGGCCGACCACCAGCCTGGTGCCAGGACCGGTTCGGCTGCCGGTGTCGCTCGCCGATGACTCCTCGATCCTGGCGACCGGACCCTTGGAGTTGACGGGTCGGATTCGGCGCAGCGAGGACGGTGCCGTCGTCGCGGACGGACTTATCGCCACCCGCCACGGTGACGACCTCGGACTGGCCTACTGGCCGTTTCTGGCCCAGATCGAGGAGCCGGGGATCTACCTCCTCGATGTGGAGGGCGGCCGGCCCGACGGGGCGGCACTTCAGATCCTCGATGCCGCACAAGTGGCCGTGCCCGGACCGGGAGCCGAGCTCCCGCCCTTCGACACCCCCACGTTCGAGAACTCCCGGGGTGTCGACCCGATCTGCACACGGCTCCCCGAACCCTGCCCCCTCCACGAGGTCACCCTCACCGAGGCGCTCGCGACGGGCCGCCCAGTGGCCTATCTCGTGGGGACCCCTGCCTACTGCCAGACCGGAACCTGCGCGCCCGCTCTCGATGCTCTGCTCGCGGTCCGCGAGGAGATCGGCGACGCCGTCACCATGATCCATGCCGAGGTCTACACCGACTCCACCGCCACCGAGGTGGCCCCGGCGGTACGGGCCTGCGGGCTGGATTTCGAACCCTCACTGTTTCTCGTCGGAGCGGACGGGCGAGTTCGTGAACGTCTCGATGCTGTCTTCGACACCACCGAGATCCGCGCCGGTCTCCAACGTCTCGTGAGTTGAGTCCACCGTCGCATCCGGACCTCGACCCGTCCACAGCGCGGTTCGATCCCACGGGTCTGATGCCGAGCGACACCGGGGCGCCGACGCGATGATGCCCCCGCCCACGACGTCGTGGTGGGGGCATCGACACTCGGCCTGAGGACCAGGCCTCAGCCACACGACGGTCCGTTGATCAGATCAACTGAAGGACTGACCGCACCCGCAGGTACGAGAGGCATTGGGATTCGTGATCGCGAAGCCCGACTCCTCGAGGGAGTTCTTGTAGTCGAGCGTGGCGCCCACGAGCAACTGCGACGATGCCGGATCCACCACGACCCGGACCGCCGAATCATCGGCTCCGAAACGGGCCTCTTCGTCCTCGGTGGTGATATCGCCGTCGAAGAACATCTCGTAGCTGAACCCCGAGCAGCCGCCGGGGCGGACCGCCACGCGCAGCGCCAGGTCCTGGGCACCTTCAGCGGCCAAAAGTTCGGCGACTTTGCTGGCTGCGGCATCGGTCAAGGTGATCATGGTGTCCTCCTCGAAGGGTGACTCAACGAGTGTTGATAGGGGAAAGTTATCGTGATGTGACCGCCACCCGACAGGGCGAACGATCGACAAGGGTGCAAAAGCGGCTGGTCCGCGCATCGCCCATGGCGTCCACGAAGCCTTCGACGAGACCGCGATGCAGACCACAGACGAGTTCGGGGTGACGTTCGGCGACTTCTCGGAATGGACAGTGGCAGAATTCGATCACCGCTTCGTCCGCATCGGCGCCTTGAGCGACCTCGGGGTCGAATCCCAAGCGGTCGAGTTCGGTGACGAGAGCCTCGAGTGAGGAGGGTGCCTCCCGGTACGCACCGGCGTCGGCACGCCCCTGAGCTGCTCCCACGGCCACGGCATCTTCAGCTCCGAGTCCCGCACGTTCGGCCAGGCGCAACACGAGTCGGGCCAGCATCGGCAGTGGAGCGGGCTCGAGACCGAGCGAGGGTGCATCCGGTGCGGGTCCGTAGCGGTGTTGGGGACGCCCGACCCCGCCACGGTTGTCCACGGTGACGGTGAGCAGGCCGACCTCGCGCATGCGCTCGAGATGGGGGCGCACCGTGTTGGGATGCAAGCCCAAGGCGTCCGCGACCTCCGAGGTCGCGAGCGGCCGGGGCGATGCGGCCAGTTCGCTGTAGATGGCGTAGCGCGTGGTGTCACCGAGCGCTTTGAGCACGTCGAGTTGCGGCAGATGCGCGACCACGATCAGAGATTACACGGTTCTCACCGGTAAAATGCGAGTCATGCCAGCTCTGAGCGCTCCTCCGACTCCGGACGAGGTGATGGACCTCTTGCGCAGCGTCATCGACCCCGAACTCGGTGCCGACATCGTCGAGTTGGGTATGGCCACGGGCGCCCGGGTCGACCCCGATGGCGTCGTACACGTCGGGATCAAGTTGACCATCGGTGGATGCCCGCTGCGAGCCCAGATCAAGAAAGACGTCGAGACCCGTGTGGCGACCCACAGCGGGGTCACCGACGTCAAGATCGACTGGGGCGAGATGAATTCCGAGGAACGCAGCGAGGTCATGAGCCGCGCCCGGCGCCACGCTCAGGAGAACGCCGCTGCGACCCGAGTGCCCACGACGACGAGGGTCCTGGCGATCGCGTCGGGCAAGGGCGGCGTCGGGAAGAGCTCAGTGACGGTGAATCTCGCAGCCGCGCTCGCCGATCAGGGCCTCACGGTGGGTGTTCTCGATGCCGACATCTGGGGTTTTTCGGTACCGCGAATGCTCGGAGTCGGCGAACGTCTCGAAGCGGAACGGGTGGAGGGAAGCGATCGGCCGCTCATTGCGCCGACCCGTATTCCCGTTGGTCGGGGGCGTCTCGAGGTCGTCTCCACGGGCCTTCTCGTCGAGGATGAGGGAACCGCGCTGATGTGGCGGGGCCTCATGTTGACCAAGGCGGTGGAACAGTTCCTCCATGATGTGGCCTGGGGCGAGTTGGATTATCTGTTGATCGACATGCCCCCGGGCACCGGAGACGTTCAGATGGGACTCGCTCGCATGCTGCCTCGCACCGATCTCATCATCGTCACCACTCCGGCCACTGCGGCTCAAAAGGTCGCGATCCGGGCAGCCGACATGGCTCGTCGCAGCTTCCTGCGCGTGGCAGGGGTGATCGAGAACATGAGTGCCTTCGTCTGCGAGCACGGAACCAGCTACCCGTTGTTCGGCAAGGGTGGGGGCCAGGCTCTGGCCGATGAGATCGGAGCCGAGTTGCTCGGTCAGATCCCGTTGGAGCCCGCAGTGGCTCTCGGTGGCGACGAGGGGCGTCCCGTATCGGTCCATGGTGACGGCCCCGCTGCGGAGGCTCTGCGAGCGATCGCTCGGCGCATCGTGGATGACACGGCGCCTCCGGCGTCGATGGCGGGATGTTCAGCTCGAATGCTTGCGGCGGTGGCGGCTGCTCTCGATGACCGCGACTCGTCGGCTCAGGCGAGTTCGTCGTAATCCCCGTCGTCGGGCAGAGCGACTCCGGTGACCCGACCCTCATCGTCCACGCGGAGTCGCGGCAGAATCGCCGGAGGTGGTCCGGCCTCATGGGCCGCAGCCATCACCGCTGTGGCATCGCGATGATCGGCGAGGAACTCGAGATTCGCTGTCGTTGGCGGGATCATCGCCAGTTCACCGGCCCGGAACCGGTCCAACGCCACCGACGGTGAGACCCAGAGGCTTTCGATGGTCTCGCCATCGTCGTGGAGCGGCTCTTGGGCTTCGGGCGATCGAGCCACGAAGAAGCGGGTGTCGAAGCGGCGCACCTCACCCACCGGAGTGATCCAGTGGCTCACATAGGCAAGATCGCCGGCACAGAGCCTCAACGCCTCACGTCGACACAACTCGATGAGTCCCAGGCTGCCGTCGTGGACCTCATGGCGGTAGCGCTCGAAGCGGCTCTCGACATCGGGCGTGTCGAAACGCACGATGCTCCCGGGTTCCGTCGATCCCGACATCGTCGCGTCGTGACGAGCGAGTAGGACTCCGGCTTCTTCGAAACATTCCCGGATCGCCGCCGTCCAGTAGGCCAGGCCTCCGGACGCAAGGCCCAAGCGAGCACTGGCGGTCGCGTCATCGAGACCATCGCTCACGGCTTCGATCTCGGCGGTGCCGTCCTCGTCGTCCACTTTGCCGCCGGGAAAGACGTACATACCTCCGGCGAACACCGCGGCGAGGGTACGTCGCAACATGAACACTTCGAGGCCCGAGCCGCTGGCGGCATCACGCACCAACATCACGGTGGCAGCGGGTCGCAACGGAACGGCCGCCGGATCGAAGGTCCGATCGCTCACGAGTCGAGCTCGCCCCGGCGACGTGGGTCCTCGGGGGGTTCTGGCCACCCGTCGACATCGAAAGCGCCACCGCGACCCGGCTTACGACTCGAGCCTCCGATGAAGAACGTGCTGGTGGAGCGCCGGGCTCGACGCACCATCGAGGAAGCGACGACACCTCGAATCGGTGGCAGGAGCAGAAGCAGTCCAGCCGCGTCGGTGAGCAGTCCGGGGACGAACAACAACACTCCCGACACGAGCAACATCAGACCCTCGGCGAGCTCCTGGTCCGGAGTTCGCCCCGCACGAACCTGAGACTGAAAGCGCTTGAGGGTGCGTACCCCTTGACGTCGCACCAGCGAGAAGCCGATCACCGATACCGCGATCACACCGAACAGGGCGGTGAAGAACCCCACGGCCTGGGCCGCCTGCACGAACACGTACAGCTCGGCCACCGCGACCACGATGAGTCCGATGAGCACCACCATGACCGCCACGCTAGCGACCGTCACCCTCGGGTAGCGTCCGCGTCATGGACCGGCCCCCCAGCGTCGACGCTCTTGCGCGTCGGCTGGCGACCGAGATCGATCTACCCCATCCCCTCCTCGTGGACGCAGCTCGTGGCGCGATCGCCGCTGGCGATGTGGACTCGGCGCCGATGCGAGCCCGAGAGCTGGCCCGGACACTGTCGACACGGGTCGTCAATGCCACCGGAGTCGTCCTGCACACGAACCTGGGCCGGGCTCCGGTGGCGATGAACATCCCGGATCGCCCCAACACGGTCGAATTCGATCTCGCCACCGGACGGCGGGGATCCCGACACCGGGGTGCAGCGCTGCTCGTCTCGCGACTGATCGGCGCCGAGTCCGCACTCGTGGTCAACAACAATGCCGCCGCCGTCCTGCTCGTGGTCGCGGCTCTGGGCGGCGGCCGCTCGGTGGCAGTGAGCCGCGGAGAGAGCGTGGAGATCGGAGGTTCGTTTCGGGTTCCCGAGGTCATGGAACAAGGCGGCGCCCGACTCGTCGACGTCGGCACGACGAACCGGACCCGCCTCGAGGACTATCGACGGGTCGTGGAGCGAGCCGGATCCGATATCGCCATGACACTCAAGGTGCATCCTTCGAATTACCGCGTCGAAGGATTCGTCGAGGCGGTGTCGGTGAGCGAACTCGCCTCACTCGAGGTTCCCTGCGTGGCCGATCTCGGTTCCGGCCTGCTGGATGCTGCGTGCTGGTGGCTCTCGAGTGGCCCCCCGGCATGGTTGAACGGTGAACCCGCGGCTCGACAAACCCTCGAGGCCGGGGCTGCCTTGGTGACGTTTTCGACCGACAAACTTCTCGGCGGTCCCCAAGGGGGGATCATCGCCGGACGCACCGACCTCGTCGCTGCCTGCGCCCGCCATCCGCTCGCGCGAGCGCTGCGTCCCGGGGGGCATATTCTCAGCGCTCTCGAAACGACTCTGCTCGCGTATCTGCGCCGCGATGCCCAGACCACGATTCCGTTCTGGCGGCTCATCTCGACTCCGGTGGAGGAGCTCGAGCGACGAGCCCATCACCTGGCGGCGATGACGCATCGGGGTGATCCGGTCGCGACCACCGCCGTACCGGGAGCGGGATCGGCGCCTGGTGTCGCCGTGGAATCGTACGGGCTCGCTCTCGATGGTGACGTGACGGCCGCGCTTCGGGATCACGACCCACCGGTGATCGCACGGGTGCGCGATGACGTGACGATTCTCGATCTGCGCAGCGTCGAACCCGATGACGATGTCCATATCGCCGAGGCGGTCCGGGGTCTGCGATGACGGGCGAGTCGGCGGGGATCACCCGAGTGGTCGCCACCGCAGGCCACGTCGACCACGGGAAGTCCTCCCTGGTTCGGGCGTTGACCGGAACCGATCCGGATCGCTGGGCCGAGGAGCGACGGCGGGGCCTGACCC
>CAYYHU010000001.1:186139-192367 GCA_964471865.1 uncultured Ilumatobacteraceae bacterium
TTGACCGGAACCGATCCGGATCGCTGGGCCGAGGAGCGACGGCGGGGCCTGACCCTGGATCTCGGCTTCGCCCACACCGAGCTGGCGTCGGGGGCCACCATCGCGTTCGTCGACGTCCCAGGGCATGTTCGGTTTCTGTCGAACATGCTCGCCGGAGTCGGCGCCGTGCGCAGCGTGCTGTTCGTCGTCGCCGCAACTGAGGCATGGAAGCCACAAAGCGAAGAACATCTCCGGATCTGTGAACTCCTCGGGATCGACCGGGGGGTCATCGCGTTGACAAAGGTCGATCTCGTCGACGCCGATCACCGCTGGCTCGCGGCGGCCGAGGTGCGGGAACGGCTGAGCGGCAGCCCCTTGGCCGATGCCCCGTTGGTCGAGGTCTCGAGCACCACCGGAGAAGGCCTCGACGCCCTGCGTGAGGAATTGCAGCGCCTCGCGGCGACCACAGCCGAGCCGCCCGACACCCACCGGGCCCGAGTATGGGTGGACCGGGTGTTTTCGGCCAAGGGCGCCGGAACCGTGATCACAGGAACCTCCACACATGGCACCCTGCGGACCGATGACCGGGTGATCGTGGGCCCGCGGGGCCTCGAGGCCCGTATCCGCCAGATCCAGACGCTGGGTCGGGTGGTCGACGAGATCGGTCCTGGTCGTCGGGTGGCGCTCAACCTGGCGGGTATCGACCACCATGATGTGATCCGAGGCGACGCCGTCGTGGTCCCGGACCGCTGGCATCAGACTCAGACCGTGGACGTCGAGCTGAGCGTTCTGTCTACTCTGGACCACTCGGTCTCGCGCCGCGGCGCGCATGTGGTCCATATCGGTTCTGCCGAGATTCCAGCTCGAGTGAGAGTGTTGGGCTCCGAGGCGCTTGCGCCTGGATCCCGAGGTCTGGTGCGACTGCATCTGTCTCGTCGCGTACCGGTGCTTCCCGGTGATCGATTCGTCCTTCGCGATTCGGGACGCTCAGCGACGATCGGCGGGGGGGAAATCCTCGATGTCGCCCCGCGCCTGCGGGCCTCGAAAGCCCGCCCCGACCGCAGCGTGGACCGGGTGATCGCCGAGCACGGTTGGATCACCGCCGAGATGCTCGAACGCCTCACCGGAGCGCTTCGCACCCCCACGGTGGGTGTTTGGGTGGTCGATCCGCAGCGTTGGAACGAGGATCGCCAGTCCTTGATCGACGCCGTAACGTCGGCACCAGCACCGGGTCTCGTCTTGGCCGGACTCGACGACCGGGGCAGAAGTCTTCTCGAAGATCTCGTCGCCGACGCAACGGTCGAAGTGGTCGGTGAGGTGGTGCGACTTCCGGGAACGACCGATCCCCTCGCCGATCACCCCGAGATCGACGTGCTCAAGGCGGGCGGCTGCGCGCCGGAGCCGCCCGCCACGTTGACCCCACCGCAATGTCGCGAACTTGCGCGTCGAGGGGTTCTGTTCGAACGCGATGGTCTCTGGTTCCATATCGAGGCCCTCGACTCGGCGGCGATGACAGCCGCACGGCTCCTGGGATCCTCGCCAACCGGCTTCACCTTGGCGGAGTTTCGGGATGCGCTCGGAATCACCCGCAAACACGCCGTTCCCCTTGCCGGTGAACTCGATGCTCGGGGAATCACGCGTCGCCGCGGCGATGTACGTATTGCCGGGCCGCGACTTCCAGTCCTGTGATCGGTCGTGGCGTGGGTCGTCACCACGACGACGTCACAGGACCTGCTTGCGCACCCAGCCGGCCAGAAGTTCGATGGCGTAGACGATCGCAAAGATGATCAGCAACAAGCCACCGAGCATCTCCCATTCGAGCAAGCGAGCCGCGCCGAGAAGCGCGAAGCCGATACCGCCACCGCCCACGATCCCGAGCACCGTCGAGGACCGGATCGAGACGTCGAGCAGATACAACGAGTTGCTCAACAGGGCGGGCATCACCTGCGGGCTGACGCCGCTGAATGCCTCCTGCAATCGACCAGCACCGGTAGCCCGGATTCCGTCACGTGGACCCTCTTTCGCCTCCTCGATCGAGTCGGCGAAGAGCTTCGTGGCGAACGCATACAGCCCGAGGGTGAGGGCGAGCACACCCGGTTTGGGACCCAGACCCAGTGCTGCGACGAAGATCACGGCGACGATGAGGTCCGGCAACGCCCTCATACCGAGGATGAACCCTCGAGCGGCGAGGTAGATCCAACGAGCCGGGGCCACATTGCGCGAGGCCAGGAAGGCGGTGGGGATCGCGAAGATCAAAGCGAGGAAGGTCGCTGCGAATCCCATGAGGACCGTTTCGACGAGCATCTCGGTGAAGGGTTCGCGCCACCAGTCCATATCGCGCGGGATGAGTCGCCAGAACATCCGGGGAACCTCGGGCAGCCCGGCGATCATCTCCCCGAAGGACATGTCGGTCGTGGTGAACGACAGCACCAAGAAGATCACCGACACGATGGCGAAGCCGTACATGGTCACCCGTTCGGTCGTCCATGGCGGACTCAGACGTCGAGGACCCTGAGTCGTGTCCGCCGATCGCGACATCTCCGAGGTCGACGTCACGGGGTCGGGACGGAACTCGCTCGCCGGCGGGCCTCCACGAAGGCGGGTCAGCAGACCGACCCGGGTGCGCTGATGTCCCAGAATGACGCCGCGAACGCTGGTCGAGACCGCTTCGACGACCACGATCATGGCGATGATGATCAACGTGATGCCGAGGAGTTGGGGATAGTCGAGTGACCCTTGGGCGGCTCGGATCTGGAGTCCGATACCGCCAGCACCCACCAGACCGAGAATGGTGGCTCCTCGGAAGTTGATGTCGAGGCGATACAAGGTGATCGCGATGAACGACGGTACGAGTTGGGGGACGACTCCGGTGGAGATCTCCTGCATCCGGCTGGCACCGGTGGCGGCCACACCCTCTTGAGGACCCCGTTCGATCTGCTCGATCGAATCGGCGAACAACTTACCGAGCATGCCCACCGAGTGGATACCGATCGCCATGACTCCGGGGAGGACCCCGATCGAGTAGACGCGCACGAAGATCAGGGCGAACACCAACTCGGGGATGGCCCGAGTGAAGGCGATGATGCCGCGGGCGATACCTCGCACGACAGGGACCCGTACGACGTTGCGGGCCGCGAGGAATCCGAGAGGAATCGCCAGGATCAGACCGAGCACGGTTCCCACAAAAGCCATGAAGAAGGTGTCGAGAGCGGAATCCCACACTCGATTTCCTTCGTTCAGGGTTGGTGGCCACATCCGCTCGAGGAGATTGGCGATGTCGTCGCGCTCGAAGACCAGCGTCAGCGGATTGACTCCGATGTCCACGAGCGCATACACGGCGACCGCGACGAAGGTCACCACGATCAGGTTGAGCGCCACTCGCGTGGTGGTCCAGGGCGCCGACAGCCGACGCGGGGCCTCGTCACCGAGGTCTCGTTCAGGTGCCCGAGCCTCCAGAGTGGCGCTCACGTCGACGCCACCACCGAATCGCGGTACTCATGGCGCTTCTTCCCGGTCGGATCGAGACGCTGGTACACGTCCATGACGCGCTGCTGATCGAGATCCGAATCGACGGGGGTGTCGAGCACGATCACTCCGTCACGCAGTCCGATGAGTCGGTTCGCCCAGCCGAGAGCGAGATCGACCTGATGCAACGAGCACAGCACGGTGATGTTGTCCTCCACACAGGAGCGGAAGAGCACGTCCATGACCTGTCCGGAGATCTCGGGGTCCAAAGAGGCCACCGGTTCGTCGGCCAGGACGATCGTGGGCTTTTGCATCAGCGTTCTGGCGATGGCGACGCGCTGTTGCTGACCACCCGACAACGTGTCGGTCCGTTGGAACGCCCGATCACCAAGACCCACCCGGTCGAGTTGTTCGAGGGCTTCACGCCGTAACGCTTTGGAGTAACTGAGAACTCCATAGCGCGGTCCCCGAAGACGTCCGAGAGCTCCCGACAGGACGTTCTCGAGGCAGCTGACTCGTCCCACGATGTTGAAGGACTGGAACACGAAGCCGATCTCGCGCCGCAGAGCCCGCAGATCCTTACCCCCGAGCCCAGCCACATCAGATCCGAGAACTGACACCGAGCCGCTGGTGGGCTGATGCATACCGTTCAGGTGACGAAGAAGCGTCGACTTCCCCGAGCCCGACAGTCCGATGATGACCGTCAATTGACCTTCGGGAACGCTGAAACTGACCCGATCCAACGCAGTGACCCGGCCGTTGTCGAAGGTCTTGGTCAACTGATCGACCTCGACCACGACACGGGCACCGGCCCGGGGGGAGATCCCCCCGGGCCCGGTGACTCCGAGTGACGTTGAGCCGCTCACGCCTTGCACTTGGGCGATCCGGTGAGCCGGCACAGCTCCCGAATGCCATCGAAGTACGAGTCGGAACCGGCGAGGTACCCCCAGAAGGGTCCGTCCGACAACGGGCAATTGTCGGTGGATTCGCAGTAGCCGTTGGCGGTCGCCCAGTCGACATTGACCTTGGTGGTCACGATCTCGGCGAGCGCCTCGCGCATCGATTCCGGCAGCCAGAGACCCACGGCGAGGGGCGGTGCCGCGATCGCGGTGGACTTCCAGATGATCTCGAGTTCGGCAGCATCCGGATTGACGTTCTCGTCCTCGACCGAGTCGATGACACCGGCGAGATCCCCGCCTTCGATCAACTGCTGGGTGACCATAGTGTCGTAGCCGAAGCCCGCATCACAGTCGCCGTTCTTGACAGCGAGAACCGACGAGTCGTGACCGCCGGCGAAGATCGGCGTGATATCGGTCGAGGTCTCCGAGGGGTCGAGACCCTCAGCGAGCAGCGCCGCCGACGGGAACAAGAAGCCCGAGGTCGAACCCGGATCGACGAAGCACACGGTCTTACCGGCCAGATCGGCAGGCTCGCGGATGTCGGAACCGACCGGAACCACGAGATACGAGCGGTAGTCGTCGTAGTTGCCGTTCTCGTCCCCCCAGATGCCCAACACGTCGATATCGGCACCCGCGAGCGATGAGATCACATAGGAGAAAGGTCCGAACGCCCCGAGATCGACTCGCTCGGCGATCATGCCTTCGATCACTCCGGCGTAGTCGGCCGCTTGGACGAACTCCATACCGACACCGAGCTCATCGGCGATGATCTTGTGGGTGACGTACTGCGAAATGTCTTCGGCATTCTCGGCCGGAACGGCGGCGAAGCGCAGCGTGGACGGCCAGTCGGACCGGTCGACCCCACCCGCTGCTGCGGTCGTATCGGAACTCGAATCGTCATCATCGGAGCAGGCGACCACCACGGTGGCGGCCAGTGCGACAGCAGCCGCGAGGCGTACGCCCCGCGAAAATCGGAACGTCATGTTCTCTCCTCGTTGACGGTGGCGGGGGCCACCGGTGTTCACGGACGAGATGACCGTAAGCAGGTCGGATGAACCGAAATCAGAGAGATGTCAGCCATGAGATGAACAACGAACGACGTCTCAGAGAGCCCCCGTCGGGATGCCTCCGGTGCAAGCAGCGAGACCCGTTCAGGTGCGTCGTGAACGGGATCGCCGCCGCGCTCGCGGACCTCGACCGCGCAAGGTGTCGGCTCGCTCGACCGGCGCGAGATCCGGAGTCGCAATGACCTCACGGGCCAGTTGGGCGACCCGCATGTCGTTCGTGATCACCTCGCCGAACTGTTCGGGATCCGCCAGCAACCACGAATGAGTTCCTGTGACGACAGTTCCTTCGACCCCGGCGGCCACACACAGAGCTTCGAAGGACTCCCGGGGTATCACCCCGTCACGTTCGGCCCACAGGATCGTGACGGGTGTTCCTCGATCGCGAACCTGTTCGAGTTCGTAGCGAAGATCGGCAGTGCGGGCGAGGCCGGCCACGCGCACCAGGGTCCGGGGGTGGCGAAGCAGGTTGGGGACCAGATCCTCGGCGATGACGGGTAACACCCGAGTCGCTTGGCGCCAGGGCCACACGTCGGCGGGAAAGTGCAGCCCCCAGTCCCACAGTGGTCGCTGGGCGATCGAGGTGATGGTGTCGCCTCGTCGCCAGGCCGAGCCGCCGATCGAGTTCACGAGCACCAGGGACCGCACGACGTCGGGGTGGTCGTACGCGACGCGGATCGCGACCCCACCACCGAAACTGTGCCCGAGGATCACCACGGGTTCATGAACGTCCAGTCGACGCAGGAAGGCCGTCACCCACCGGGCATATCCGGCCAACGAGAACTCCCGCTCGGGCAGCGGGTCCGTCCCTCCGAAGCCGG
>CAYYHU010000001.1:192467-197229 GCA_964471865.1 uncultured Ilumatobacteraceae bacterium
CCCGCTCGGGCAGCGGGTCCGTCCCTCCGAAGCCGGGCATGGCCGGAGCGAGGACTCGGACCCCTTGGCTGGCGACCTCGGCGATCACCGCCCGATAGGTCTGATGGCCCAAAGCCCACCCATGAAGAAAAACCACCGGCATCCCGTCACCGGCAGTCGCATAGGCAACCCGGCGTTCCTCGACCCAACTCGTGTGCTCGACGACCTCGATCGGCTCCGGGGCGGGTTGAGAGTCCATGAACGATGCTTAGTCGGTTGCCGCCTCGGACTTGGAGCGTCGCTCGCGGTAATCCCGGGCTCCACCCGACTCGGGTTCGACGTCGAGCGTGATGCCATCGATCCCCACGACCCGCGCTCGCTCGCCCACCGCGACGGGTGTGGCCCGGTTCGTCCGGGCCCGCCAGCGTGCCCCTCCCAACTGAACGGTGCCGTCGGGATCGACCGCTTCGGTGACCGTCGCCAGTTCCCCGACCATCCACTCGCGTCCGATCGTCGGCGTCGCAAATCGGGTCCGCACCATGGAGGGCATGCCCACGATGAATGCGAGCGCCGTTCCTCCGATCCCGGCGACCAGGGTGATCCAACTCGGTCGCAGGGTCGTGCCGTCCACAGGAGGGAACAAGGACCAGGACGCGATCGCGAACAGGATCAGACCGACCCCGGTCCAGAACCGGGGTATGCCGACTTGGACGTCGATGGCCAGCGCCAGGATCGCGATGATCAGCAGTGCCACCGCCCAGGTTCGGGTCGGCAGTGCGGCGAGGCCATAAGCCCCCAAGATGGAACAGGCCGCGCCCACGAGACCGGCGACACCGATCCCGGCGGTGAAGAATTCGAACACCAACAGCGCGAGACCGATCGTGATCAGCAGATAGGCGACGGGTGGACTCGCCACGGTGTGCAACAGGCGCGGAACGGCATCGAGTTTGGAGAACCGCACCGTGGTCGCATCCCGGACGACGGTTCCATCGTCGTCGAGGCGTTCCACGACCGTGTCGAGCACGACACCTCCGGTCTCGAGACCGTCGAGCGCGAAGACCATGTTGCGCAACACCGGTACACCTTCATCCGAGGTGGTGGACCTCAAAGCGCCGAGGCGACGAGCGTCTTGAAAGCCGAGCGTGTCGGACCGTAACAACTCGGTGGCATCGCCAAACGTGATCTCGGCACCAGGCACGGTGAGGGGGGTTCCCGTCCGTCCGATTCGGGTGCCAGGCGCCATGCCGGAGGCGTCGGCCACGGCGAGTAGTTGCGCAGGCAGGCCGTAGACCCGAGACCCTGACGGGCCCACCCAGATCGCGACGGGAACGTCCGCGGTGTGGATCCTTTCGGCGAGACGGGCCATCTCGCTACGGGACACCACCGCGCCCCGGGTGTTCATCTGCAGGATCAGGGCTTGGGCGTCACCGGTCTCGGCACGGGTGATCGCATCACCGATCTCCTCGACGAGGATCGCATCCACAAGGCCACTGACCTCGAAAACATCGACGGGAGCGAGGTCCGCGGCGTCTGAACTCACGGGCTCCTCCACCCCTTGGGCCGACGTCGGCGCCGCGCCCATCATCACACCGGCGGCGACGGCCGCGAAGGCGATCAGTAGTCTTCGCACGAGTGCCTCCTGTGCGCATCGATCCTCTGGCCCAGATCACCAGTTCCCGCCTCGTCATCGTGGCGGGGAAAGGTGGCGTCGGGAAGACCACGGTATCGGCGGTGATCGCCCGTGCGGCAGCCCGCCGCGGCCGAAACGTCCTGGTGGTGGAACTCGAGTCCCGACCGACCTTGGCTCAACTGCTCGGATCCCCCGTCCCGTTCGGGCCGATGCCGGTGGATCTTGATTCCGAACCCGGCGAAACAGGCCGGATTCGGGGTATGGCCCTCACCCCGGTCGAGGCGTTGCGCGACTATCTCGAAACGCATGGCCTGTCTCGACTCGGTCGACGGCTCGCGACGAGCGGTTTGATCGATGTGGTCGCCACTGCGGCTCCGGGGATCGATGATCTGGTCGTGTTGGGACGGCTCAAAGCCCTGGAACGGGCAGCTGGTCCGGATGATCTGATCGTGGTCGATGGACCCGCGGCGGGACATGCGATCACTTTCTTGACATCTCCGGCCGGTCTCGCCCGCGGGTTACCCACCGGCCCGATCGCTGATCAGGCTCATGAGGTTCTGGCGATGCTCGGGGATCCCAGCCGATGCCAGGTAGTGCTCGTCACGACCCCCGAAACCACTCCGGTCGGGGAACTCGTCGACACCGCTTTCGCACTCGAAGAGGACGTGGGCATCCAGTTGGGTCCCGTCATCGTGAACGGGGTCGACCGATCCGGTTCGGTTCCCGATGTCGAGAATTGGAACGACCCGACTGCCGACCCTGACGAGGTCGAAGCGGCCCGTCAGATGGCTCGATGGTGGCGTGAGCGTCAACGCACCGAGCATGAGGCCTGGAACCGTCTCGAAGCATCACTACCCCTGGATCGGGCGGTTCTCCCGTGGCGTCCCGTCGCGGGCCTCGGACCCCGTGACATCGTCGATCTTTCGTTTGAGCTCGACACCGGCTCAGAAAACTCCGTGGATGATTCACCGTGACCGAGGACTCCCCAACCCCTCTCGACAGCCGCGGTATCGGAGAACTGGCTGCGGTGTCGCGCATGGTGGTGTGCTGCGGTTCCGGCGGGGTGGGAAAGACCACGACTGCAGCCGCGATCGGGCTCGCCGCGGCGCGTCGAGGACGTCGCGTCGTGGTGGTCACCATCGATCCCGCCCGTCGCCTCGCCGAGGCCCTCGGCATGTCAGAGGGACTCGGAAATGAACCGACCCGCCTCGATGTGGACGTCACCGGTGAACTGTGGGCACTGATGTTGGATGCGTCCGCGACCTTCGACGCCGTGGTCGCCGAGCATGCGTCGGACCCAGCCCAGGTCCAACGGATTCTCACGAACCGCTTCTATCGCAACATCGCCGACTCCCTCTCGGGCACGCAGGAGTACATGGCGGCGGAGAAGTTGGCCTCCTTGCATGCCGATGACCGTTTCGATCTCGTCGTGGTGGACACCCCGCCCACGCGGCGGGCTCTCGACTTCCTCGAGGCGCCGTCGAAACTGATGCGCTTTCTCGATCACCGACTTTTCCGGTTGGTGCTTGCTCCGACCCGGGGAAGCCTCCGGTTGCTGTCGAGCGCGGCCCGGCCTCTGGTGCGAACCCTGGGCACAGTGGTCGGGATGAGTGCTCTCGATGACGCGATCGCGTTCTTCGCCGCCTTCGACGGGATGGAGCGGGGCTTTCACGACCGTGCGGCGGGCGTGGACCGACTCCTCGCCGACTCGGCGACGGCCTACGTCCTCGTGGCCTCACCACGGGCCGACACCGTGGAGGAGGCGATCTTCTTCTCCGAGGAACTCGAACGTCGCGACCGACGAGTGGCCGCCATCGTGGTCAACCGACTCCACCCGACTGCAGGCACCGGCACCCATGACGATGCCGAGGCCAGCGCCCATCGAGCCCGACAGCGCCACGATGACGTCAGCGCCGCGATCTGGAGTCGCCTCGCCCTGGCCCGCCAGGTCGAGGCCAGCGAATCCGCCGCCATCGCCCCATTGCTCACACGAGCCGGATCCGCCACCGCCGTGGCCCGACTGTCGCTGCTCGCTGAGGATGTCCACGAACTCGACACGTTGGGCGCGATCGCCGATCGTCTCGACCCGGCGCCGGATCTGCCCGGGGACACCATCGACGGGTAGGGTTCGAGATTGTGCATGTGCTCATCGCCACCGACGCGGACTGGGTGAAGAACGAAGTCGTCGCGGCGCTCGGAGGACCCGATACCTCCTTCACCGTCTGCCGTGAAGGTCGCGACGTGGTGTCCCTGGTCGCCAAGCGCACCCCCGACCTCGCGGTCCTCGACCTGCAGGTCGGATCGATGGGGGCCATGGCGGTCACGATGGCTCTGCGCCATGACGAATCGGCCGGGCTCGGCCCGCGGGTTCCGATTCTGATGCTGCTGGACCGTTTGGCCGATGTGCATCTGGCTCGGCGCTCGGGAGCCGACGGCTGGATCATCAAACCTCTGGATGCGTTGCGGCTCATGCGGGCGGCGCGCACCATCACCTCCGGTGGTTCCTATACGGAACCGGTTGCTCCCCGGACTGCTTCTGAACCGATGGCGACCCACGACGAGTCCGAAGTCGAGCCTGGCGTTGGCGAGGAGGCGGGCACTGGGGATCCGGTCACGAGCGGATAGAGTTCGTCACCGCTTCACCGAGGTGAGGCAAAGGCTACGGGGTGTAGCGCAGCTTGGTTAGCGCGCCACGTTCGGGACGTGGAGGCCGGAGGTTCGAATCCTCTCACCCCGACCACGATTGTTGACACGATCTACGAATACAAGGGGCGCGACAAGCGCTGCTACTCGAATCAAACGGGACTCCCACCCTGCCGGCGAATTCGGAGCGCAACCGTGCCGATCGCAACCAGAACCAGCGGCCAGACAGTGAGTGGCATACCCGACGACGGCAGTTGCCGTGAATCGTCACCCTTTTCAACTATGACCGGTTGACGTACCCCCTTGCCCGATTCGCGAGAGACCACCGCAAGGGTGTGTCGACCTTCCACGAGGTCGCTCGGCAGGGGGACACGAACCGAGACGTACCCCTCACCGTCAGCGAGTACCGTGGCCAACAGTCGGGGGGTTGAGGCCACGACAATCTGCACCTCCTCACCCGGTGTGAACCCGCCAACTCGGACATCGACCGCGTCTCCGGGGGTGAGGGTT
>CAYYHU010000002.1:0-137525 GCA_964471865.1 uncultured Ilumatobacteraceae bacterium
AATGGTGTGAACCTGACCGTGGACGGCGGATTCCTCAAGCGGGTCAATTGGTGATGGCGAGCGAACCCGGTTCACGTATCGATGTCACTCTCGTCGCCGGCGGCAAGTACCACGACATCGACTTCGCCCGACTCCAACTGTTGACCCTGCTCGCTGAACACGAGGAATTCCGGGTTCGGGTCCAACCCGACTACGAAGACACATCCACTCTCGACACGTGTTCGATTCTCGTGTCGTACACCTGTGATGTGCGGCCTTCACCCGAGGCTCAAGGCGCCATCCGCTCATGGGTCGAGACCGGGGGCCGATGGGTGGCGCTACACGGCACGAACTCGGCATTGGATCTCGGCGGACCCAATGGCGTCGAGGCACCGCGAGTCTTTCCGTTGTGGGCGGACACCCTCGGGAGCCAGTTCGTGGCCCATCCTCCGATCCAGCCCTACCGTGTCGAGATCACGGACAACTCGCATTGGCTGGTGGCTGGTGTCGAGCCGTTCGAGACCGATGACGAGCTGTATCTGAGCGAGTACTACGACCGAGAATCGCTGACGACTCTGCTGCACACCACATGGACCGGAGATGCCAAGGGCTTCGCCGAGTCCGACTGGCATGAGGGTGATGGTTTCCACCCGATCATGTACCTGCGGCCCTTGGGTGAGGGCTGGGTGCTGTACAACACCCTGGGTCACTGCCGCGGCCATTACGACATGGTCCCGGTTCTCGACTACTACCCTCGCATCGAGCGTTGTTCCTGGGAGCAGCCCGCATATTACGAACTGTTGCGTCGCTCCTTGCGCTGGGCTCGCGGCGAAACCTCGTGATGGGTGCGTCGTCGCAGTCGAAAGGCTGCGACGACGCTCACCGAGTCGCAGCGTCGACGACCGGCTGGTACCGCTCAGGAACCACCAACCAGGCCTCAGGATCGGTGATTCCCTGCCAGAAGTTGTGTTCGAGGATGATCTCGCTGAACCCGGCTGACCTGGCGGCCTCGGCTTCGATCACCATGGCAGCGAGATGGTCTCCATCCTCAGGAGCTCGACCGAGAGGTCGCTGGACGAACGTGCGGTAGAAGATCTCGAGAGGCCCCTGATCGGGGCTCCGATGGGCGTTCATCTCTGCAGCCATCGACGCAACCGTCGACACGCTGAGCCCTGCGGGGTTCCAACCGTCGAAGTGGGATGCGGTTCGCTCGAGGCCGGCGGGTGACCACATGCCTGAGATCAAGCGTGGGCGGGGCTTTTGACGAGGTTTGGGACGGACATACGCCGGCGGAATGTCGAAGAACGGTCCGTGGTACTCGACAGGATCGGGACCGAAACAGGCCGACAAGGCCCCGATGAAGTCATCCATCCGTGCTCCGCGGGTCCGGATATCGGTTCCTGCGGCGTCATGCTCCTCGGCATTCCATCCGACTCCGAGCCCGATGACGAGTCGGCCGTCGCTGAGATGGTCGATGGTGGCGAGACGCTGAGCCAGGGGTACGGGCCAGTGGTTACCCGCCACGAGAATCGACGTACCGAGAACAACACGCTCGGTGAGCGCGGCGAGATGGGCCAGGATCTCGGTGGGTGCGAACACACTCTGGTATTGGGGCGGAATCGGTGCCCCATCACGTCCGGCATACCCACGTCGAGGTTCCAGAGGCCACATGAAGTGGTCCTGAACCCATAGCGAGCTGTACCCGCAGTCCTCGGCTCGCCGAGCGAACTCGGCGATGACCTCGGCCGTTACATGCGGTCCGAGTTGAGGAACACAGAGCCCGACGCCGGTCACGCCGAGCGCGTCGGGTCGTATCCAGAGCCGAAGAGGCCGTTCAAATCGACATCGTCGGTCGCGAGGATCTTGTCGATCCACCCGTGCACGTACTGCGCTCCACCTTCGTTGCGTCCGAAGAACAGATGGGTCTTGGCTCCCGTGGCGACTGTCTTTTGAATTCCCAGTCCGGTTCCGTAGTCCTCATCGCGTACGACATGCACGAGGAACTCGATCTGTTTGGCCACGAGCGCATCGAACTCGTCATCAGGTGGCGTCAAGGAGACGAAATCGAGATGTGTGATCGAGGTCTCCGGAGTCGGCCCCGGGAAGATCCTCGCCACCTGGTACATCTTGCGACCCTCGAGATCGAACCCGGCGATCGAACCATGGGGGAAGATGCTCCACACCCCACTGGTGAGCCAGTCCACCGGCCATTCGTCCTCGGGGAGGTCCTCGAGACGATCCCAGCGCTGATGAGGCGCAGTGATCCGCTGATGTGGCCCCACGTGATGGAACACCGCGTCCGGCGACATGTTGGGACCAAAGGTGTCTTTGTGCAAGATCGGCAGATGGTAGAAGTCGACGTAGCCGTCGAATGCGATCTTCCAGTTCGGCCCTTCCAGGATGCGCCGACCGTAGTGATACCCCTCGGCGAGACCGAGGTGATCGAGCAGATCGTCGTATCCGGCGAGGAATGCATCGATGTCCACGACCGAGTTCGGCGACAAGATGACCCAGATCAGCCCGCCACGCTCGGCCACGGGTAGTGCGGTCAAGCCGAGACACGAGGTGTCGATGTCACCGAACTCGTCGGCTCGGAACACGCCGCGCAGGTCGCCCTCTTGGTCGTAGGTCCACGCGTGATATGGACACACGAACCGCCGGGCGGTTCCCGACCCCTCCTCGACGAGTTGGGCCCCGCGGTGTGAACACATGTTGACGAACGCCCGTACCAGTCCGTCCCCGCCACGGCTCAGCAACACCGGAACCCCGGCGACGTCCATCGCCTTGTACGAATTGGGCTCGCGCATCTCCGCCGAGAGCGCCAGTGCCAGCGGCAACCGTTTGAACACGAGACGCATCTCGGTCTCCCACCGATCTCGGTCGAAGTAGTTCGACACCGGAAGCGTGGTCACCTTGTCGGTCTGGGGCGCCCGTCCCGCCTTGGTGTAGGCAAGAGTCTCTTTGGCCATCTCGATCAAACGTTCGCGGCTCATGTTCCCCTCGTTCGCGACACCGGATCGCGACCCCTCGTCGCGCCCTTTGCATCACAACAGTAATGTTTCAAAACGCGTTCGTCACGCGATCCTCGAGGTTGATTCCCCAGCGTTTCGAGCCTGGTCGCTCCCAGCGAGCACGCCCCGGTCTCAGGATCCAGGGCGCACCCAGTTACCGTCGGCGTCGAATACCAGATCCACCAACTCTCCAGGTCGCACCTCGACATCGACTCCAAGTGCCACCGGAGGCTTTTGGGCGTTCCACTTCATGACGTCCAGGGTCAGTTCGACGAGTTCGTCGACACTGAAGAGCTCCCGCGCTGCAGCTACGGTGACGTCGTCGAGATCACCCGGACGAGTCATCAACGCAATTGCGATCTTCACCGCAACTCGAGTGCGGTCGTCCCAGGACTCGTCGACCCCCGCCAGCGCCGATCGAGCGGTGTCGTCATCGAGAACTCGTTGCCCGGCAACTGCCAGGCGCACCGAGCGTCAAGTGTGGCAGTCGTGATGATCGGCGCAGCGCAACCGAACGATCTCGGTGGTCGCCGGATCCAGGGCGTCGAGGCGCACCACGGCAGCTTGAAATCCTCCCAGAGCGCGTCGGAGAGCTTCATCGCCTCTCGTGCCGGCCGCCACCCGGGGGGACCGGTCCGGACGGGACGCAGCGTTGATCACGATGTCATCTCCTTTACGAGACCGAGACGGGTCCACATCACGCGCAGTCGTTGCCGTTGCTCCACGACCAACATGGCAGTGGTCAAGTCGACCAGGCCCGCGTCACCGAGAGCGGCGCGGACGGGTTCGGTGTGTTCAGGGCCCATCGAGGCGACATCGATGACGAACTGTTCGCACCAGCCCAAAACCGCCCGTTCGGTATCGGAGAAACCCGAATCGGTCTCATACCAGCGACTCAGTCGCTCCTGATCGCGACGCTCGACATTGCGCCCCGCCACGACCTCGCGGGCTTCATCGTCACATCCGATCAACTGAGCCGCGCGGATCCGGCACAACTCGAGAAGGCGCGCGTCCACGGCATCCCAGGCCGCAGTATGTACCGACTCGAGTGCGTCGATCACATCGGGATGAGCCGACACGACCTGCGCAATGACCTCCGTCGTCGGCTGCGCACGGCCATCGGTCATGTCGCCACTCCACGTCGCACGGGAATCGACCAACAGACTCGTTCTCCACCATCGGTGCGAATCACCGCTCGAGCCTGAGCCGGATCGCACCGTCGGAGGTGATCCCCCCAGGTGGTCGCAATACGCATCGCGATCGTCACCGCAGTGTCACGGGCCCGAGCAAAGTCCGACCGCGGGCGATCTTCGGGAACGGCAGGAAACCGCGACGGGGCACCCGTTCCCAGGGAGATCGCCGAGGGCAAACCATCGGCTCGGTAATGACCTCGGGCTTCGCGCTGGCAGAGGTCCTTACGTCCCGGCCGAAACTCATCGGGATCGCTGAAGACTCGCGGATCTCGGTTGGCAGCCCCCGCACAGACCAAGACACGAGCCCCCGCCGGCAGCAACAACCCGAAACGTTCGACTTCATGGCGCGCCCAGCGGCTTGCGGTCAGGATCGGAGGGCTGTGGCGCATCGTCTCCAACCATGCGAGTTTCCAGAGCCGGCGCTCATCGCCGAGGGTGTCCATGACATCAGGATGGGCAATGAGCAACGAGAACAGATTCGCGACGCTTCCGGGAACCGTGATGATGTCGGATTCGCACAACGTGGCAGCCAGATCGTCACCGGTGATGCGTCCACCGGGCAGGTCCAGGGTGTCGACGATGGCGAGCACTCCCCCGCGCTCGCTATCCGAAGATGCCAGCAGCGTGTCGAACATCGCCGCCAGTGACTCGAACGCGTCACCCGCATCTGCGATGTGGCGAGGATCCCATCCTCGGCCCCGGTGCAGACGCAACAACGCCCGTATGAACTCGACTCGATTCTCGAGCGGTATTCCAAAGGCCTCCGCCCACAACACCAGCGTGGTCGGAACGACCACGTCGGCGATCAGATCGATGGTGTCGCGCCCCGACATCTGACTCATGCACTCCTCGGTCACCCCGAGGACTCGTTCGTCCACGATGCGAGCGATCTCAGATATCGCCGGAATGAGAGGCGACAGATCTCGACCTCGGTGCGCGTATCCGAGCCACCACCGGCGCGTCCGAGTTTCGTAGTTGGCGTCATCGACGAAGACCGAGGTCACATCGTCGTAGCGCGTCACCCAGAACGCGTTGCCGATCCAGTCTCGGTAGCACGGGGTGTGCTCGCGCACGGCATGGAGAACGGGATACGGATCCTCACGGAACTCGGCGTTCCACAACTGTCGCGGCCGGATGACCGGAGAGGCTTCGTGAACCCTCAGGCGCTGGAACACCTCGTAGCTGCGAATACCCGAAGGATCCGTCGGCCGAGGTGGAGCGACGGTCTCCCCCATCGGACACCCGGTCACGACCAGGCCCCCTCCCGCGGTAGGAACGAGATCCACAGATCTCGGATCGCACCCAGTCCAATGGGAGCCAAGGATTCACCATCGATATCGGTGGGCATTCGGTCTCGGGCTATCTGGGGGTCATCGAGCCACGAAGACAGAATTCGTGAACCTTCGACCGCCTCTTGATGCGAGATCCAGGCGCCGGGGCACAGATGCGGTCCCACCCCGAAAGCCATATGGCTGCAGCGCCCCTCGTTGGCATAGCCCGAACGAAGAATCCGTCCCGAGTAGAGATCGGTCCGGAAGATGTCGAAGCGTTCAGGATCTGCAAAGACCCGCTCATCGTGATTCGCAGAGACGTCCACCATGTGTACGAGCGATCCCGCAGGGATCGTGACCCCATGCATCGTGACGTCATGGCTCACCTGACGCGGTTGACCTCCGATGGGGGTCGAATGTCGCAAGGTTTCGTGGAACGCGCCATCCCAGAGCGAGTCATCGGAGCGAACGGCTGCGAACTGGTCGGGATGTTGGAGCAGCAGGTACCAGAGATTGAGAATGGCGCCGCGGGTGGTCTCGCCTCCTCCACCGACCACGAGAGCCACATTCGAGGTGATCTCCTCGGTGGACATCACGTCTCCATCGATGATCGACGAACACAGCTCGGTGATGATGTCGGGACCGATCACCTCGCCGTCGTCGTCGTAGAGGTAACCCGGTTCTCGCCGCCGAAGCTCCACCAGGCCTTCGACGTAGTCCTCGAGATGCTGGCGAGCCTCGACCCCTTGACGTTGGGTGTCGGAGCCTCCCAGACCTCGCATCATCGAGGAGTACCAGTAGAAGAAATCGGACCGCGCCTCGTCGGGGATGCCGAGCACCTGACAGACGACTCGGATCGGAAAATCATTTGCGAATGCCCGGGCCAACTCGACGGTCCGCCGACCGGTGACCGGATCCACGTCGACCCAGTCGGCCGGCTCGGGACCGGCGAATTCGGCGATCATCTCGGCTGCGAGTCGCCGGATCGAACCGATGCGCCTGTTCAGTGCCTTCCCAACGAGATGCCGTCCGTAGACGTTGCGTCGGCGGCGATGCTCGATACCGCTCAACTCGAGTTGGGTGTTGCCGAGCACCCCTGAGGAGGACCCCTTCGGGATCGTGTTGAATCCGGCTTCATCGAAATAGCCGGTGGTGATGTCGGCGTATCGGGTCACGAAGTAGGCGTTGTGCAACCGGTCGTAATAGACGGGGTGATGGTCGCGCATGATCCGGTAATACGGATACGGGTTCCGGGCGAATTCCGCAGTGTCGAAGATCCGAGGATCGATCAACGGCCTACCATCGGGTCCGGTTCCCATGTCGACGGCCTGGCCAACGGGCTGTAGGGGAAACACCTCGCGCAGCGCGATGTCATGGTCCTGGGCTCCCCACAGTCCCGACAGTGCCTCGTCGAAGACCGTCATGGTTCAGCCCCGAGTGCGCTGGGAACCATCAGAACGACGCACAATCACGGGATCGCCGGGCCGCCACAGTTCATGAGCCCGACGCCAACCCGCAAACGCCGCCAGGATATGCGGGGGGTCACCATGGATCTCGGTAAATCCTCCGGTCACGTCTCGGGTGTCGAAGTAGGACGCATTGACCCCATCGGCGTACAGCTCACACGCCGGTTCGAAACCGGCGTCGAGGAGTCGCTTCCTCTCCCCCTCGAAGTCGTTGACCAACACGCCGATGTGGTGAAAGCCGTACTCGCCGGCTGCATACATGTCGCGATAGATGGACGGGGTGTCATCGTGCTGCACGATGAACTGGATCATCTGATCCCCGAGATATCCGAATGCATACGAGACATCGGCTTCTTGTTCGGTGCCCCGATAACTGAAGGTGTCGGTGCGGTGATGCATGGTGATCACGAACGGTCCGGCGCCGAACAGCGCGTTCCAGCGGTGACAGGCCTCATCGAGGTCCTCGACCAGGTAGGCCTGTTGGAACAACGGATACGTGGTGAGCATGGTCATAGTCGGATCCCCCTTCATCCCGTGACGGGCTCAGTCTTTCAGTCTCATGACCGCGGCCTGCGAGTCAGAGGGCCGCCCCCACGAGGTCAGCCACCTCGAGAGCTTGGTGAGTCGCAAAGGCCACCCGTCGGGGTGCGAACGCGTCACCGAGGAGGTGGACGTTGCGATGGCGGCCTTTGAGTTCTCCGTACAGACCGGCCTCTGATATCGCCCCACAGGCCAACACCACCGTGTCGACCCCGTCCATGATTCGCTCCCGATCGCTGTAGACGTTGGCGAGCGTCACCGACCCGGTGCCGATGGACACGAGTCGGGTCATCGACACCATCTCGACCTTGGCCTCATCCAGTCGGGCGAGAATCGCCCCCACCGTGTACTTGCCCACCAAGGGCGAGGGTGCCGGCGTGCGGTAGATCACCGTCACTCGATGACCCAACGCTGCCAGGTGATCCGCCACCGCCAACGGTGCAGCCCGGTCGTCCTCGGACACGACCAGAACGTGGCCGTTGATGACTCGCCGCCCCGAGAGCGCCTCGGCGGCTGTCATGACGTGTTCAGCGTCGACGCCAGGAACCTCAGGTCGACGGGGTACTGCACCCGTGGCCACCGCCACCACGTCGAAGTTTTCGGCGAGCACCGAATCGGCAGTGGCGGTGATTCCCGTGCGTACTGTGACTCCGGCACGCTCGAGTCGTCGCTGCTGAAAATCGATCCACCGGGCGTAATGAGCGTTGGACCGAGCCCGCGCCGCAACCGCGAGTTGGCCACCGAGAGAATCCGATGCTTCCCACAACTCGACGTAATGGCCTCGTTCCGCGGTGATCCCGGCGAGTTCGAGCCCCGCTGGACCACCTCCGATCACCAGGACTCGTTGCGCTGCCACTCGCGATGGCGCCGGTCGTGTCTCTCGACCAGCGATCGGATTGGACGCACACGCAAAGCCCAGGCCTTCTACGAGTTTGCGGTCGATGCACTCGTTGAAGCCCATACAGGGGCGGATCTCATCGATGCGTCCCGACAGCACCTTGGACGCGAACTCGGCATCAGCCACGGTGGCCCGGGCCGTACCGACGAGATCGGCATAGCCGGCCGCGAGGATCTCCTCCACGGTTTCAGGACGCGAGACCCGTCCCACGTACACCACGGGCAGGTCGGTGGCGGTGCGGGCCTGCCCGCACATCGCCGCCCACTCACCATCGGCGTAGGACCCGACCTGGATGTAGGTCACCCGACCCCAGTTGTTGCCGACGTCGAGACTGAAGTAGTCGACTGTCCCCTCCGCGGTGAACGCGGCCATGACCCGCTGGAGTTCATCGAGGCCGTAGCCGCCGTCGATCATTTCATCCAGACAGAGCCGCAACCCGAGCGTCACGGGTCGACCAGCACGTTCGCGAATGCTCTCCACCACCTCACGAAGGAATCGCCGGCGACCTTCGAGGTCACCGCCGTAGCCGTCATCGCGGCGGTTCGTCAGCGGGGACAAGAACCATTGGAGGAGATCGTCATGGTTGGCATGAAGTTCGATCGCATCGACACCCGCGTCGATGGCGATCGCTGCCGATTCGCCGTATTCGGTGATCAGCCAGGAGATCTCGTCGAGGTCGAGAGCATGAGGAATGCGGTGATCGAAGTATCCCGACAACGTGGAAGACGGCGCCGAGGGCATGCCGCCCTGGAGGACCATCTGCGCGGACAGGTAGCCGCCAGCACCATGGACGCGTGACGCGAGTTCACCGAGACGCTCCCGATACCGGGGATGCCGGAAAATGCCGGGGCCCATCGCCCCGACTCCGGTGGGTTCGAACCCCGGGATGAGCGGGTTGCCCACGAACTGGGGACCACCCCCGACCCACTGCATGCCGCCGTGGACCTTGGCGACCCAGTACGCGGCGAGCAACTCGAACTGGTCGGGTGAACCCAGAAGCGATCCCGCACCGCCCGAGTGAGGAGGCACCACGAGGCGATGGTCCAGATTCATCGTTCCCACCTGCAACGGTTGGGTGACGAGCGCTCCGCTGAGGGAAGTCTGCGCAGTGATAGTCATGACGTCGATCCCCCCGACGATCTCAGGTCTGATTGCGGTGAGAACGACAGCCGAGCCACCGCATCAGACATCGTGTCGCTACCGATCGATGATCATGGCGAGGTACCGACATAACAGATGTTACGTCATGAGCGGATCGGGCGCCATCGACGTGGGGACTCGAACCGTGGCGTTCGTCGATCCGTGATGCCACGGCGTCGCACCGACGTCGCGCCGTCACGGTAGCGGCGCGAACCCTCGGGATAGGGTGCATCCATGAGCGATTCCCCAGCGTCCTATCCCGCCCCCGGCGAGCTGTACTCCCTCGATGGCCAGGTGGCCGTGGTGACCGGAGGCGGGCGAGGAATCGGCGAGGGGATCGCCCGCTCCCTCGCCAGTGCCGGTGCCGCGATCGCGGTTGCCGCTCGCCGCGTGGACGAGATCGAGGCGGTTGCAGCATCGATCCGAGCCTCCGGTGGACGCGCCATCGCCGTACCCACCGATGTGACCGATCCCGAAGCCCTCGAGAACCTGGCGCGTCGCGCCAACGATGAACTCGGTCCCCTCACGATCTGGATCAACAACGCGGGAGGATCCAGCGCCCGGGTTCCGCTCACCGAACTGTCCCGCGACGAGTGGCTCCGCACCATGGAACTGAACTTGACCTCGGTCTGGGACGGAATCGTCACCGCGGCTCGCCATATGGACACCGGTTCGATCATCAACATCTCCTCGGGGGCGGGCACCGGTCCCGTCCCGGGGAGTGGTCATTACGGGGCCGCCAAGGCCGGAGTGAACTCGCTCACGATGACCGCCTCGGCCGAGCTCGCTCCTCGTATCCGTGTCAACGGAATCGCACCGGGTCTGGTCCCCACCGAAATCGTCGCTCGAGCTCTGGGCGTCGAGGACGGCGATTTCTCACAGGTCGAAAAGACCTGGGGTATTCCGATGGGACGCCTCGGCACTCCCCTCGACATCGGGGCGGCAGCGGTCTTTTTGTGTTCGCCCGCCGCCTCCTGGATCACCGGGGAAACGCTGCGCGTGGGTGGAGGCGCCAAACCCCGCTGAGTCGACATCGACGGTCGACATCACCGACATGATGAGGCCGTCGACACCCAAGGAGACATCCATGAAGATCAGCGAACTCTTCGACGTCACGGGCAAGACGGCCGTGGTGACCGGAGGGTCCCGAGGCATCGGAGCGATGATCGCTCACGGACTCGTGGCCAATGGGGTCCATGTGATCATCACCGCCCGCAAGGCCGATGCCTGCGATGAGACGGCTCGCGAACTCGCCCGGATCGGACGATGCACCTCGATACCCGGTGATCTGTCCTCGAGTTCGGGAATCCAGGAGTTCGTGACACGCCTGTCCGACGAGGTCGACGGTCTGGACATCCTCGTCAACAACGCTGGAGCGACGTGGGGTGCGCCCCTCGAGGAGTTTCCCGAATCAGGTTTCGACAAGGTCCTCGACATCAACCTCAAGGCTCCCTTTCTGCTCACCCAAGCCCTCGTGCCGTTCTTGGAGAAGCGAGCTGATAGCGCCGATCCGGCGAGAGTGATCATGATCGGCTCCGTCGACGGCATCCGCGTCCCCGCGACACCCAGTTGGTCGTATTCGGCATCCAAGGCCGGGGTCCACATGCTGACGCGACACTTGGCTCGAACCTTGCTCGAACGCCACATCACCGTCAACGCCATCGCCCCAGGACCCTTCGAGTCCAAGATGATGTCGTTCCTGCTCGACGATCCCGTCGCACGCGAGGGTGTGGCGCGCAGCGTGCCGATGGGGCGCATCGGCACCCCTGAAGACATGGCTGGCGCCACCCTGTTCCTGGTCAGCCGCGCCGGTTCCTATCTCACCGGTGCCGTGATTCCCGTCGATGGTGGGGTCGCGGAGATCTGACGGGATCTCCACATCAACGAGGAGTCCCGCTGGTCTCCGGGATCGCTGCGGACGAGGGGCGCCAGGGTACGGTGCGCTCATGGCCACGCCCTTCGATCTCGATCAGACCGACCATCTCCTCACCACGACTCGAGCCGTCCGCAAACGTCTCGATCTCGATCGGGCTGTTCCCCATGACCTCATTCTCGACTGCGTGCGCATCGCCACGCAGGGGCCGGCGGGTGGGAACGTGCAGCGCTGGAGATGGATGATCGTCGACGATCCCGATCGCAAAGCCGGTATCGCCGATCTCTATCGACGGGCCTACGCCCCCTACATCGAGGCTCAACGCAGCGCTGTCGGCGAGGTCGGTCGCACCGATGCCGATGGAATCATGGCGTCTTCGGATCATCTCGCCCAGGTCCTCGACCGTGTTCCGGCGATGGTGATCCCCTGCATGCTCGGACGCCCCGAGACCGACGCAACCCAGGGCGCACTCGCAGGCTGGTACGGCTCGATCCTGCCCGCAGTGTGGAGTTTCATGCTCGCCGCGCGTAGCCGCAGCCTCGGAACGGCATGGACCACTCTGCATCTGGCCTATGAGCGCGAAGCCGCGGAAATCCTCGACATCCCCGACACCGTGAGCCAGGTGGCGATGACTCCCGTGGCCTTTTACACCGGCGACGATTTCAAGCCTGGCAAGCGGCGACCCGCCGAGGAGATCACCTATCTCAACTCGTGGAAACGTCAGTTGGGCTGAGAGCGGACCAACCGCCCTGGACGCCGACCCGTGTCGGCGTCATTGCGACGGGTGATCTGCCCGGCGCAGACCGTGGCGACATAGCCCGTCACCGGTTGGATCAACCGAGTACCGCCCGCAGGAAGGTCGTGATGCGCCACCGGCGGCGCCACGCGTAGAGCCTCGTGGTCGATGACGTTCAGATCGGCGCGTAAGCCCACCTGAAGCGCACCTCGATCCATGAAGCCGTACATCTCGGCATTGCGGCGGGTCTGTTTGTGAACGAGGAATTCGAGACCGAGGCGTTCACCTCGGGTGCGATCGCGAGTCCAGAACGTCAACTGGGTGGTGGGCATCGTGGCGTCACAGATCAACGTGACATGCGCGCCAGCATCACTGAGTCCGGTGACGGTGTCGGGATGGCTGAGCATCTCCCGCAACACGTTCATGCGGGCATGCAGATCCGCGGTGCTGAGCGACGCGAACCGTCGACCGTCGTGGGAGATGTAGAAGTCGTAGAGCGCGTCCAACACGTCGACACCTGCTGCGGCCGCCTGCTCTCCCAGTGACCGCTCCCGGGGTGCCTCGAGATCGAGGTCGTCATCGAGGGGGTACAGCAATGCCGCGGCTCGGCGGAACAATCCGTAGACGTTCTCCATCGAACCAGGAGCCTCAGGACGGACATCGGATTCGGACATGATCGCAGCGCGAACCTCGGCTCGGGCCATCTCTCGGGCTCGTTCAGCCACGGGAAGATGCGCCAACGCCATATAGGTGGGTCGCCGCATGAAGGCGTGATACGCGCTCAAGCCGGTGAGAAAACCGATCGGCCGTGACGAGACCTGGGGTCGCAACCGGGCGCCCTGTGCGTTCGCAACCTCTGTCGCGGCGAGCAGTTGTCGCCACAGATCCGGATCGAAGTCCGGGGATTGCACGAGAGTGAAAGTGACGGGCCGCTGAGAGGCAAGAGCGACACGGGTCATCAACTCGTGTTCGGCCTCCGGCGTCGTGCGCTCCCCTCCCAAAGCGGTGAGCGCGCCCACCGTTCCGGCGGGAATCATCTCGAAGACCCCTCGTCGCGATGCCGCCATCGCCTCGCCGATCGCGAGAAGCTCGGTATCAGCTGCGAAGGTTCCTGGAACCGGGGTGCCCCACAACGAACGATGCCCCACCGTTCGGGAGGTGGTGAAACCGACTGCACCCGCCTCGAGGCCTTCGCGAACCAGTCGGGCCATCGTGGCGAGTTCCTCGGCGTTGGCATCGACATCGTCGACGCCACGCTCCCCCATCACATAGGCCCGAAGGGCCCCATGGGGAATCTGAGCGGCCACGTCGAGTGAGTAGCGACGGGTGGCGAGGTAGTCCATGTACTCGGGGAACGACTCCCATCGACCCCAGTCGATTCCTTCGTACAACGCCGTACCGGGAATGTCTTCGACACCCTCCATGAGCTCGATCAGCTCACGCTCTCGGCCCGGTCGCACCGGGGCGAAACCCACACCACAGTTCCCCATCACCACGGTGGTGACGCCATTGGAGAACGAAGGATCCAGCGTGTCGTCCCAGGACACCTGACCGTCGTAGTGCGTGTGGACATCGACCCAGCCCGGGGTCACGAGAGCACCGTCGGCATCCACCACCTCGCGCGCCAAGGCGGTGATGGAGCCTCCGACTTCGACGATTTGGCCCCCTTCGAGAGCGATGTCACCGGTGAACGCCGGTTGTCCGGTCCCGTCCACGATGGTTCCGCCACGGATGATCACGTCGTACACGTCGCACTCCTTCGGGTCACCCGTGACGCTACTTCCAGATGCGCAGCACCTCGCCATCAGACGGACCGGTGCCACCACGATCGGGGTGAGGCTCCCCGAGCTCGTGGGATCGCGTCATCTGCTACCGCTATGCCCAGGCGTGGTGTTCGTCGATGACCTTGGGCACACTGACCCGATGTCAGACATCGTCACCCCATCTCGCCCCCGGCGTGTCGGCCTCGCGTTTACGGGCCTCGTCGCTGTCACCGTGGCAGTCCTGGGAGCCTGCAGTACCGATCCGCCTCTCGACGATGCTGCGGTCGTCACGGTGGATCTCGTTTCTCAGGACACTCGACTCTCCACCGCTGACGGCACCGGCGAAGTCATCTACGGCTGGAACCATCTCGCAGGCACCGGGGTGATCGAGTCCCCGGGTTCCCAAGACCGCCTCGCCGAGTTCTCGAGTGTGGCTGTCGACATGCTCGGTCAAGTCAACTACCTCGATGGCAACGGCCCCTTCGACGGCTTCATCACCTTCACCTTCGGGGACGGTTCCACCCTTGCCGTTGCGATGCTGGGCCGCGCTCGGGCGGCCACCGACACCAGCGATGCCAGTTTCAGTGCTGACCTCGATGTACTGGGAGGAACGGGACGTCTTGCCGGGGTCACCGGTGTCGGACGGTTCGAAGGTTCACGAACCGCCGTTCTCGGATCTCCGGTTCAAGCCCGTTTCCATCTCTCGCTCGACCCACTGAACTGACCCACTGGTGTCGAGGCCCCTGATCGCCAGGGTGCCTCGACACCGGAGTCCTCTCAACGCCCCACAGCCCGGGGGCATGTCGGCCTGATCCTCGGCGTCAGGATCAGTGCGCCAAAGCCACCGAGCGGACGGCGTCGAACCGCTGCGCAACGTCGTTCCAGTTGGCGATATTCCATACCGCCGAGACGAAGTCTGCTTTGACGTTGCGGTACTGCAGGTAATAGGCGTGCTCCCAGGAGTCGATCACGAACAGCGGGGTCGAACCCTGTGAGACGTTGCTCTGGTGGTCGTAGATCTGTTCGACGATGAGCCGCTGTCCCAAGGGGTCCCAGGCCAACACGCCCCAACCACTGCCCTGGACGCCCAGGGTCGCGGCGGTCAGTTGTTGACGCATCCGGACAAAGGACCCGAAATGTTCGACGATCGCGGCGGCCAAATCTCCCTCGGGTTCACCGCCGCCATCAGGTGACAGGTTCGTCCAGAACACCGAATGCAGAACGTGGCCAGACATGTGGAAGGCCAAGTTCTTCTCCAACATGTTGATGGTCGAGAAGTCTTCACCGGCACGAGCCGACGCCAATGCCTCCAGGGTGTCATTGGCACCTTTGACATACGCCGCGTGGTGCTTACTGTGATGCAGCTCCATCACCTCGGCGGAGCAATGGGGTTCGAGAGCGCCGTAGTCATAGGCGAGCTCGGGCAGAACGAATGTGGACATGACTGAACCTCCGTAGGGGGGTGGTACGGACCCTTCGATGTTCGCGCATGGCGTCGGGGTCATGCCCGTCGAGCGCGCCAACCAGGACGTTCGTGGTCGTCGGAGAACCGTCGCCCGTCGAAGTAGGTCGGCGAAGTATCAGGGCGCCCCCGACGTGATGTCCATCTCCATGTCAGTGAATAACGCGCCGCAGTGTGGCCCTTCACCTTGGGGATGCCATGAAGCCACTCTCGTTGACACGCGCCCCCCATGACGATCAGATCGCCTCCACCAAGGTCAACGACTCGATCCTGAGGCCCGTGACCGGCGCTGAGACGTGGCTCTCGTGCTTGGGTGATCGGACGCAGAACGAAAGGTCGTGGTCGTCCGATGACGACGATGGCGATGAGAGTCTCATCGAGCCAGCGCAGTTGCCGATCGCGATGCAGACCTTGGAAGTCGTCCCCGGTTCGGTACCACAGCGCCGTGACGCCATCGAAACGAACCCGGTAGCGGGCGTCGAGCCACCGGGTGAGAGGGGCCATATCAGGATCGTTACGGGCGTCGAGACGGGTGCCGAGGCGCTGTTCGGCGCGGTAGCGGTCGTATCGCAACACCTCACCCTGAGCCCAGTCCAAACCGGGTGCTCGTTCACGGGCCCACCGGTTCGCCCCCATCCACCAGCCCCGGCGGATCTCCACGAAGGAGTCATCACCCAGGTCGAGACGTTCGGGTTCTGAATCTGGCGACGCGATTTCCGACATCGACACAGCCCTCATGTTTCCAGGATCGCCACCAGACACCCCGTCACCAGAGTCCACTGTCCCAGCCCCCGTCACCCGAGAGACGGTGTCGGCCCGATATGGCTGCTCCCTACCGTGCGCGGGTGGGTAGTCACCGACACCGATTCGGGATCGGCCCCGGGGCCGTGGCCGTGATGATCGGGCTCACCATGGGATGCTCATCGGGGACGAATGATCGCATGCCTGGTCTCTCTGACACTTCTCGGGTCACCACGTCGACTCCGAGTTCTGACCGGACCTCCTCAGCAATGACGGACGGACGTTCCCGTTGGCGAACAGTTCGTCTCATCGACCGGATGAGGTGGGCCGAATCCGTCGTGGGTGCGTTGGGGTCCTGGTGGCAGATCTCTGAACTCGCCGCGGGTGAGATAGAACTGCAGCGCCTTCGTCTCGACCTCGATGCCGATGCTCGCAGCCGAGGACTTCGGGTTCCCGAACCCGAACCGGGTCGGATCGTCTCGGTGGAGGTCGAACTCGAAGCCCGTTACGACACGCTCATGACCCGGGGGCGTCGATCTCGCGATGATGCCCGCCATGTCGCTCGGGCCGCGATCGACGCGATCCACGCATGGCTCATCAACACCTCGGCGTCAACCGTCGAGGATCGTCAACGATCCGATCAGATCGCCCGCGAACTCATCGCGATCAGGGAGAATCTCCCACGGTGATCACGCCGTCATGGCCGTCGCGGCGGCGATAGAGAACCCCTGACAGTCCCGAGGAGGCGTCGACGAAGGGCAGCCATCCCAGCTCCTCGAGGACCAGACGGTCACGGGCCTGATCCAGTTCCAACACGGGAAAGGGTCGAGCATCGACCTCGATGCGAGCCCCAGCCTCGGTAGGTCCTCTCTCGATCTCACGTCCAGAACGCGTCCGCATCCGGTAGCCGTGGTCCTCGAGCCTCGAGATCACCATGTCCTCGCCGTGGGGATCGCGAAACAGCACGAACTCCCAGTCCATGGCTTCGAGATCCCAGATCGCTTCGTCGAGGTCGTCGCCGTCGGGGGTCCAGGTGTGGCGGTGCACCACGGTGGGATTCGTATGACGCCATGGACCCGAAGCAGGTGACCAATCGCCATGACGCCATTCGCCGGGTTCGTGCCCCGCCCCTCGGCGTCTGAGCGCTCGACGATGCCGAGCAATGTGATCGAGTCGGTGTCGCAAACGATCATCGAGACGGTCGATGGCTTCGTCCACCGTCGACGCCGTCGCCGCGGCGCGGATGGGATCACCGTGAACGACCAATGACGCCCGAGCCGTCGCAGGACGCTCATGAGCGGGATCGGGTGACTGTTCGAGTCGGATCCGGATGTCGGTGGCGTCGAGATGACGAGAATCCACGAGGCGCCAGATCACCTCGCGGGCATGGTTCCGGTGACGGTTCGTCACTTCACCGGAACTGGAGATCTCCAGTGGCGATCCCACGACCATCTCGACCCGTGACACGTCCACCAGGTCCTGTTCCACGATGAGACCGTCGATCACCGTGCTGTGGGCGGCCATCGTGGTCGCGTCCTCGAGAACCCATTCGGTGCTGAACTCGTGACCACCCAGTGATGTCAGGGTTGCAGCGACGGATCTGAGGATCGAATTCGACCACCACGCCTCGAGATCACGGCCATCGATCAAGCGCCCATCGGGAAGATGAACCGCCGCATCGGAGGCGTACGACGAGACGATCTCGGCGACCCGACCGCCCACCACGACGTCGACGAATCGCCGTGCCACGGCTTCGACCTCGACTGCTTCGACATCTCGGGGAGTCACGAGATCCTCAGGTCGAGGCCCTCGCGCTCGGCGTAATCCGAGGCGACGGCGTTCACGTCGGCGTACGGGGCCTGTGGTCACGGTGTCACCACGCTGGCGTGATGGTTCGGCTCCGGTTGTGGTCATCGATTCCTCCTCGACTCATCGGCTCCATCAGTGATTCCGCGTCCGGTTCCGGGCTGGCGACGGATACTCGATGTGCACCGCGGCTTCCTCGCTCGACACCTCGAGATCCTCATCGCCGACGTCGAGCTCGCCATGGTGACGAGCCAGCGCCGCCATCATCTCGTCGAGGTCTCCCTGGCGATCCCCAGTTCGGGGGCCTCCGGGCGCCCGAAGGCCTCGCGGCTCGGCCTCCCAGAATCCCTGGTGTTCACGACAGAACCGAGTCGCCGGAACAGCCTCGAGGCGTTCGCCAGGGATCATCACCCCACAGCTCGCACAGCGTCCGTAGCGTCCCTCGTCGAGGCGTCTGAGGGCGTCGTCGATCTCGACGAGAGCGACCTCAGCGGCGCGCCGCAGCGAAGCAACCCGTTCCTGACTCTCGAGATCCGAGGCCGAGTCGGCGGGATGCTGATCGATCGTGGTCTGCTCGGTGGCAGCACCCGGATCGCTACGGTCCTGTTCGTGTTCGGCGGCGAGTTCGGCGATCCATCGGATCACTCGCTCGCGCTCATGATGCAGATGTCGACGGGCCTGAGATGGCTCCATGAACTCGATCGTCGACGCGATCGCGACGATGGGACCAGTGACCTCGGCTCCTCATCGGATCGGGCGCAACGTCACAGGATCTCCGGGTCGGTGGTGCGCCAGATGGCCAAGATCCTTCGGATCCACGACCCCCACCACCGGGTAGCCACCGGTGGTCGGGTGGTCACGCATCATCACGATCGGCGACCCATCCCCGGTGACCTGGATCGCACCGGGTACGAGCGGCTCACTGCGCGTCGCCGCGTCACTGGGGACTGCGAGTCGGGGACCCTCCAGACGGATTCCGATCCGGTCGCTCGTCGCCGAGACGCTCCAGGTGCTCGCCAGGAGAGCGTCGAAAACCTCGACACCGTGACGCTCCGGCCACGGTCCGGGCCACACCGTGATGGGAGCGAGATGGACCCCAGAGTGGGATGGGGCAGTGATCATTGGCGTGCGCGGGTCTGGTCCCACCGGCCAGCGCGTCCCTACGGTCACCGGTCCCGGACCGAGATGGGCCAGCGTGTCCCAGGATCGCGATCCGAGCACGGGTGGGGGAACCAGGCCGCCCCGGCATGCGAGGTAACAGCGCCACCCGAAATCGGGAACGCCGATACCGATCTCTTGACCGGCCTGAGCGATCGCGACGGTGTCGGATCCGACCTGATGACCATCCACCGATACCGAGGTCACCGCCCCGCTCACGGCGAACGCGAGCGGACCGTCGGCCACGAGGGTCAGACCGCCCGAGGTCTCCAAGCCAGCAGCGTCCGGGGGGTTCCCCACCCGTCGATTCGCGCGCATCAACGACTCCGGATCCATCGCCCCCGAACCCGTCACTCCGAGATGTCGCCACCCTCGTCGCCCGAGATCCTGGATCGAGGACCCCCAACCGGCTTGGAGTATCTCCACGACTCGAGTCGCAGCGGCCCCATCGCCGCCTCGAGGGGACTCAGGGATCCTCATGAGTCCACCATGGCGTCACGCGGTCACGAAACGCACGAGCGTTCCGGGTGCCAACAGAGCCGGATCGCTGCGAGTGGGGTCCCAGACCGTCATCGAGGTCCGACCGAGCAGGTGCCACCCACCCGGCGACGCACTGGGGTACACCGCCGAGTAGGGACCGGCGATCGCGACGGAACCCGGCGCCACCCGGGCGCGAGGGGTGTCGCGACGAGGGACATGAAGCCGGGGGTCGAGCCCTGAGAGGTAGGCGAAACCGGGAGCGAACCCGCAGAACGCGCTCGTGTAGAGAGGCTGTTGATGACATGCGATCACCTCTGGTACCGACAACCCCGTCGCTGCGGCCACCACTGGTAGGTCCTCACCGTCGTACACCACCGGGATCTCGATCTCTGGTCGAGACGCCGATGCCGTCTGTACCGATTGCTCATGATCGATCGCGCCCACAGCGGCTTGTACGGTGGAATCACGCCGACTCGTCGTGGCGCGCGACCACTCTCGGGGCGCCCACGTTGCCAAGTCCGGTCCCATGATCACCACGACCGATTCCGATGCCACACAGTCCGTCACCCCGGGATGGTCCCGCCACAGACCGGCCACCGATTCGGTGGTGGCACTCGGGTCGAAATCTTCCCCGGCGACGAGGATCACCGCATCGGGGCCATAAGGACGCATCAGATCAGTCGATCATCGTCATGAAGGGCGCTATGGAGACTCCCGCTGAGATCAGCCGGGCCCGCATCTGCTGAGCGAGGAGAACGGCGCCGGGGGTGTCGCCGTGGATACACAAGGTCTCCACCGGATGGTCGATCATCACCCCACCCTCACCTCGGACCTGGGCTCGCGTCGCCAACTCGAGCCCTTGGAGCAGCGCATCGTCGAGATCCGAGATCACCGCCCCCGGCTCGGTGCGCGGAACCAACGTCCCATCGACGCGATACCGGCGGTCCACGAATCCCTCCACCACGACGCGCAACCCGTGGTTCTGCGCCTGCACCACCACCGGCGATGCCGGAGAGCACACCAACGCCAAATCGGCATCGAGTTCAGCGACCGCCCGACACACCGCCTCGCCATGGTCGGGAACGGACCCGAGCGCGTGGTACAGCGCCCCATGGGCTTTGACGTAGCGGACCCGAGTTCCTTCTCGTCGAGCGATGGCGTCCAGGGCTCCGATCTGATACGTGACGGCGTCAGCGAGATCGTTGGAGTCGATATCGAGAAAGCGCCGACCGAATCCGACCAGATCGGGATAGGACACCTGCGCTCCGATGACGACCCCTTTGGCCACGGCCCGACTGCACACCTTTCGCATCGTCGAGGGGTCACCAGCGTGAAACCCGCACGCGACGTTGGCACTCGATACGACGTCCAACAACGCATCGTCGTCGGTGAGTCGCCAGATGCCGAAGCCTTCTCCGAGATCGCAGTTGAGGTCCATGAACGACTCTGGGCGCCGATCGGGTCAGAAAATCGTGTAGCCGCCGTCCACCACCATGGCATCACCGGTGTGGAACGGAATCTCCGGGTCAGCGAGGAACGGCCCGACCTCGGAAAAATCCTCGGGAAGGCCCCATCGGCGAAGTGGCGTGCGATAGGTGGTGTTGTCGAGAAATTTGGTGTTTTGGCGTCCCCGTTCGGTGAGTTCGGTCTCGGTCCAACCCGGAAGCAGCGCGTTGACTCGGATCCGATGACGAGCCAGCCCCACCGCCAGGGCTCGCACCAAACCGAGCACGGCCGTCTTGGCGGAGCCGTAGGCCTCGTTGCGTTGGGCACCATGGACCGCCGATGTCGACGACACGGCGACCAGGGCACCCGGGGCATCTCGGGCCACGAGATGGCGAGCCGCTTCTCTCAGCGTCAAGAAAACTCCGTCGAGATTGACCGCCATCACCCGGCGCCACGCAGCGAGTTCCAACTCGAGAAACGATTCGCCCCCACCGGTGACACCCGCATTGGCGAAACATGAGTCGACTTTCCCGAACGCATCCACGGATCGGGCAAAAGTCTCCACGACCTGATCTTCCTCCGCGACGTCACAGACGAAAGAGATCGCCCGACCGCCCAGGGATTCGAGACGTTGCACCGCCGCTGCATTCTTGTCCGGGTTTCGACCCCAGACCACGACGGAGGCTCCATGGGCCACGAGCCCCTCGGCCATGCCGAGACCGATGCCTCCGTTACCGCCGGTGATCAGCGCCACATGGCCCGACAGTCGTGTCGATGTCATCGCCTCTCTCCTGTGTGTCGTGTCATCGTCTGCGGTATCGGGACCGTATGTCGACGGTCGTGACGTGTCGTCACGGGCCGTCAGCTCGGCTGGTCTCGGCTCAGCCGTCCACGACCTCGTCGAGGACCGCGGTCACGATGAGACGGTACCGGAGACTGGTGGGCAGGCCGTTCGCCAGGCTGCACGCGATCAACGAGACCGTGGTCCCTGGCACCAATCGGGTGGCGGCGCCGATGTTGCTGGCGGAGTCATCAGTGATGTCACGACGCACCACTCGATACGTGAAGCGCCGATCGTCGAGAGAGTTCAACACGATCGGATCACCGTCGCGCAAGCGGTGGATGTTGCGATACGGGCCACCCGCTTCGGTGCGATGCGCGAAGAGAGCCACATGGGCCCGTTGCCCCAAGTATCCGGTACCCGGCCAATGCCAACTGTGGCCGGCATCGGTGATGGTGTCCCCGTCGCCGTCGTATACCCAGGACCGAACCCCCAACGTCGGGAGCTCCAACAACCAGGGCACATCGGCCAGGGGCGGGTCCCCGTTCACCCGGGCCGATCGCCGCGCCGAAGCCGGAGTTCCTGTGAAGTAGCCGGCGAGATCCACCAGCACATGGGCCCCTGACGACGAATAGACCTCGACTCCGGCGTCACGCGTGACCCTGCTGATCGCATGATTCGACGCGGTCTGGCCCTTGGCATCGACGTTGAGATGGGACACCGACGGCGCACCCGAGCCGCTTTGGCGTGCTGCGAGCACGGTGAGAAATCCTCCGCTGCGAGCATTGACCGCCGTCACGTTCACCACAGCCGAGCCCACACTGAGACCGGCGGCCACCGGGACTGGAGCTTCAGCGGTCCATCCGGGCCAGAGCCGACCCTCGCCATCGGGGCGTCGGGTGTCGAGAACTCGTCGGGGCGTCACCGCGACGAAAAGTCCGTCTGCGGATTCTTGCGCCTGCGCTCCCGTATAGGAACCGATCACGTCGACGAGAACATGACATCCCACCGATGAGGTGATCGTGAACCCGCGCCGAGATCCCGAACGCGACACTGCCACCACGGCGGCCGCGGCTCGGGTTTCACCCCGCCGACCCAGGTTGAGATTCGAGGTGTCGGTGGTGGCGCGCCCCAATGGACCACACGACAGGTATCCGAGGCCGTCGGCGTCCACCGCGGTGAGATTGATCACCACTGCGTCGGCTTCGCTGGGAACCGATGCGGGCAAGATGACATCGACGGTCCCTCCGCCGGGCACCTTGATTCCTCGGGTCCGGGTGTCGAGCACCCGCACCGGCGCCGAGAGGCCCACGTATCGCCCCGCCCGCACCGGTACGTCAACCGGGCGGTAGTACCCCGCGAGGTCCACGATGAGATCCGTGGGTGCTGACGCATGGAGATCGAGAGCTCCGGCGGCTCCCAACTGCACCGTCGCCAGGTTGGCCACCGCGATCCCCGGGGTGTCGAGGTTCAGATTCGACACGTCGGGACGAGACGCCCGCGCGGGCCAGATCGTGACGTAACCCGCCGAGGACCGGGCGATACCCGTGACGGTCAAAACTGCCGCGGTGGCATCGGCAGGAACCGAGTCCCCGGCGATCACCAAACGGCGATCGCCTCCGGCCCCGACGCCGATCGCCGGCCCCTGAGAGCGGGTGTCCAGGAGCCGACGAGCGGTGGGCAAGGCGACGAAAGCGCCGGCACCGGCAGGAACCGAGGCGGCATGGGCTCCCGTGACGAGTCCCGTTCCCATCCCCCACCACGGTGAGGTCACCGCCACCGCCACTCCGGCTCCAGCGCTGCGGATGAGTCGACGCCGCGACCACCCCGGCGCGGATGAGGGGTCAGGTAGGGCCGTCACGTCGTCCGAGTGTAGGAGTCGAGGGCGATGGGCTCCCAGACGAGTTCTAGACCTCGGACTCGAACCTGACCGGTCGGGCATGGTCCAGAGCATGCTCAGAATCCACGATCAGTCCGACCCGAGCGAAATGGTGAAGCTTCACCGTCACGATCTCGGCGAGATGATCCGGATCGGTGAGGGGTTCGTCACCGACAGCGATCTGTATTTGCCCCTCGCCCATCGCCCGAGCGACAACCGCGAGCAGTCCCACGAGGTCGAGTTCCCCATCGAGCACCTCGAGAAGCAAGCGGTCGAGAGGGTCGATCGCTACGCGATCATGGAACAGGGTCGTCACCCCTTCGCGATCATCCAGCGCTTGCCAACGCGCGAGACGGGGAGCGACCGGATGCTCAGGAATCTCCCGGGCCAGAGGGCGACGCCAACGTCCGGACCGAACCTGTCCGCGAAGCACCCAATCCAAGATCACCGCGAGGACCTCGGAATCGTCGCCGTCATCAGGGCTGGCGCGTCGAAGCCGGACCTCGGCCACGACATCGGGAACGGCCAGACCCCCGGTACCGGCATCGGCGAGCACCCAGCGAATCGTTTGCTCGATGGTCGCAGCGGGTGCCAAAACCACCTCGTCCTCTCCCGACCCATCCACTCGCACCTGGGGTCCAAGGTCGATCTCGACGTCATCGTCACCACCGCCGCCGATCCACAGCGCCCTCACGAGATCGGGCGACGGGTTGCGTTCGAGCGATGCCTCGATGCGACACAGAACCGACCGGTGAAAGAGTCGGGTGACGAGATAATCCGACAACATCTCAGCGGTCACGGGATCGCCAGCGAGCTCCCAAACCTCGGCCCTACCCTCGGCACCGAGTTCCTCGGGCACCCGGCTAGCCAGGTCCGAATCCGCTACGTAGCGAAGACCCACGCCTCGGGCGTCGGTCAAGAAGTCGTCGAGATAGAACGCGTCGTTGTGTTCGACGAGGTACTCGAAATACAGGTACCGATCCGACATCATTTCCAACAGCGCCAACTCTCGCCACCACCACGCCGCCAGCGGACCCGATTCCGGGGTCCGTCTCTTCAACAGCGACAAAAACCCGCGAGCGGTGCGGGCCATCTCGGGAGCCGGGCCCTCGGGTACGACGCGACGCAACATCGATCGCAGCGCCCCGCGGGCATGCCATCCAGGCAACGCGTTGTACGAGATGTAGGCCAGACCGTTGTCCGTCAGCGATTGAGCGGAGATCTCCAAGATCGCGGTGCGGACATCGGGAGGAACCCATGAATAGACGCCATGGCAGATGACGTAGTCGAACCCGCCCGCATCGACGGTGACATCACGGATATCGCTCGCGACCAGAGTGACATTGGACAATCCGAGGGCGTCGACGGCGCGCTGACCGTCGGCTATCTGGCTCGGTGCCAGGTCGACACCCACGAAGTCGCTGTCGGGAAACAGCGCCGCCCAGGGCACGATGTTGCCACCACGTCCACACCCCAGTTCGAGGACACGGCATGAGGTGGCCGGAGCCGCGTCCAGGCCGTGCAACCACCCAATGGTGGACAACCAGTCGGGATGGGTGAGCGGAAAGGACAAGTTCTCGTACTGAAACGAGTCGTAGGCCTCCTCAGAGGGAGACAGGGACCGGGCTGAGGCAAGAGATTCCATCGGGCTCCACGACATCGGGCTCGAACAGTCCAGAACCGGTCACCGACGACCAGGCTCCACGACCACTTTCGAACACATCCGGCCTGATCGTAGTGATGTCGACAGGTCTGCGCCCGTGGTCACCGATATGACACGATCCCAAGGTGTCGCCAGGCCGCATCTCTCACGCTGTCCTCGCTGTGATCCACCCAGGGCCGAGCCGATGATCCTGCTCGATATCGAGGGGCTCGGCGCGAGCGTTCCCGATCGGGTGCTGTTTTCGGATCTCGATCTCACCGTACGCCGAGGCGACCGAATCGGGATCGTGGGGATGAACGGCGCCGGCAAGAGCACCCTGTTGGGACTCGTGAACGGCGACATCGCTCCCCAACAGGGTGTCATTCGCCGTGGGCGTGGAGTGAGGATCGGATCGCTGCCCCAGAATCCGGTCCTGGGACCGGGCACCGTGGGCGATGTCGTAGGAGGCGATTGGCGTGGCGCTGCGGCTCTGGATCGACTCGGCATGGGAGGACAGATGTCGTTGCCGACGTCGCATGCCTCGGGAGGACAGATCACTCGGGTGGCGTTGGCCGCCCTCGCCGCACAGGACCTGGATCTCATGATCTTGGACGAGCCGACGAACCATCTCGACTTGGATGCCGTCGAGTGGCTCACCCAGTGGTTGAACCAGTTCGATGGCGGACTGGTGCTCGTGACCCACGATCGTCATCTTCTTGATCGGGTCACGAACCGGATCGTCGAGATCGACGCCGGTTCGGCGCATCATCATGTGGCCCGAAGCGAGCACGGATTCTCCGGCTACAGCGCGTACCTCGCGGGCAGGGCGGAACGTCAACGCCAGGACGAGGTGGCCGAACACACCCGACGAGCATTGGCAAAGACCGAACTCGCATGGTTGCGACGCGGCGCGCCAGCTCGGACCTCGAAACCCAAGGCTCATGTCGAACGGGCGCTCGCCCGCCAGGAACGTGCCCGCCCGAGTGTGACGACACGCTCACCTCTCGATCTCGACATGGGCATGACCCGGTTGGGATCTCAGGGCATCGAACTGGCCGAGGTCTCCTACCGGTTCGAATCAGACCCCGACGCACACCGCCCGTGGATTCTCGATCGAGTCACACATCGCTTCGAACCTGGTGACCGAGTCGGACTCGTCGGTCCCAATGGGGCCGGAAAGACCACATTGCTCGACATCATCGCCGGTGAACGATCCCCCACCCTCGGCGAGGTTCGTGTCGGGGCGACGGTTCGGATGAGTCGTTACCGCCAACATGCCGACGAGTTCGACCCCGCACAGCGGGTACGCGATGTCATCACAGGTGGACCGAGTGATCCGACTGGCGAGCAACTCGAACTGATGAAACGGTTCTGGTTCGACCGGGCGATGCAGTTCGCACCAGTGGGAACGCTCTCGGGTGGGGAACGGCGCCGCCTGCAACTCCTCATCACCCTGGCCGCGCAACCCAACGTGTTGTTGCTCGACGAACCCACGAACGATCTCGACCTCGACACGCTGCGCGCACTCGAGGACTTCTTGGACTCATGGGCTGGGATCGTGATCGTGGTCAGCCACGACCGCACCCTGCTCGATCGAACCGTCGACGAACTGATCGTCCTCGACGGGTCCGGTTCACTTCAACGCCATCGAGGTGGCGTGGCGGCATGGCTGGCATCTCGGGCCCGGACCGATATCGGCGACATGACGCCTTCGATTCGACCGCCCAAGATTGCCTCTGACCGGGAGCGGCCTCGCTCGTCAGACTCCGGCGATGATCGCCCTCGACGATCCCCGAGCACCCTTCGCCGTCTTCTCGCCGAGTGCGCACGCGATATCGCTCGTCATCAACACGAACGCGCCGATCTCGAAGCCCGCCTCGCTGCGACTGGCGATCACGAGGACCTCGCCGCCATCGCCCGACGACTCGGCGAGGTCCAAAGCGACCTGGACGAAGCCGAGAATCGGTGGCTCGAGTACGCGAGCGAGGCCGAAAGCCGGGGCCTGGGTATTGCGAGCGATCTCGGGTGACCCATCTCTCATCGACTGGATGCACCGGGTGCCTTAGCGTGTCGTCATGTCCGAACACCGTCACGGCAAGAACGTTCTAGGACCCCTCGCAAGCGAGGGTCGGGCTCTACGGCAACAGATTCCCGCGGTCTACGACGCCTTCGCAGGACTGTCGAAGGCGGCGATGGCCCCGGGAGCACTCGACGCGGCCACCAAGGAGCTGATCGCTTTGGCCATCGCGGTGAACGAGGCCTGTGACGGGTGCATAGCGGCTCATGCCCGGGGAGCGGTGACCGCGGGAGCCACCAAGGAGCAGGCGGCAGAGGCGATCGGCGTGGCCATTCTGATGTCGGGGGGACCGGGCACCGTCTATGGTCCCCGCGCCTTCGATGCGTTCTGCGATTACCACGCCGAACGCCACACTCCCTCCGCCTGAGCGCCCCTGGAAGACCGCGCCACCGGGGCGGGAATCAGCCCGAGCCGATCGCCAATCATTCACGCGAGAAGAGTTCTTACACCCGCCCGATCTGTGGTAAATAACTTATTAGCCAGTCGCTTCGGGTCAGGTCCGCATGCTCTATCGATCACTTCACCGCAGTCTTCTCGCTGGTGTAGCCGCCCTCGCCACCGGCCTCACCGCGATCACGGCGGTAGCCACCGCTCCCCCGGTCCGAGCTGCCGACGATGCCCCCTCCGCAGTCGTTGCCGACCCGGTGACGGCTGCGCACCGCCCGGATTCGGTTCTCGTCGAGTTCGATCCGAACCTGGCTAATCGAGCCCGACGGACTCTGGGTGCCCTCTGGAGCGGAGTCGAGTTCGACACGGTCGTGAGCGACCCCCAGGTCGTGGACCGGGTGCTACTCCCCGCCGGGGTGACGGTACCCAAGGCTCTGGACACGTTGACGACAGTGGTCGGTGTCCGCTCGGCCGAACCCGAGTTCCTCGTGACCACCCAGGTCGTCAGTGACGACCCCTACGTACTCGACGGATCGTTATGGGGTATGGCCGGACCGTCGACGACTCCGTCCAACTCCTTTGGAACTGGTGCTGGGACCGCGTGGGCCAATGGGGTCACGGGGTCGGCCTCGGTGATCGTGGGAGTCATCGATGAAGGAATCCAGATCACCCATCCCGATCTGATCGACAACATCTGGGTGAATCCCTTCGAGATCCCTGACAACGGCATCGATGACGACGGCAACGGTTACGAGGACGACGTTCACGGCTGGGATTTCCACAACGATGACGCCTCGGTGTTCGACGGCGAGATCGGATCAGACAAGGACTCTCACGGCACCCACGTCGCTGGAACGATCGGCGCCACTGGCGGCAACGGTCAAGGGGTCGCGGGCGTCAACTGGGACGTCACGATGATCTCACTCAAGGTTCTCGGACCCAACGGAGGTTCCACCGCCAACATCATCCAAGCCATCGACTATCTCACCGACCTCAAGGTCCGTCACGGTCTCAACATCGTGGCGAGTTCGAACTCCTACGGATGTTCGGGGTGCTACAGCCCCCTGATGCTCGAAGCCATCGAGCGTGGAGGAGATGCCGGCATCGTGTTCGTCGCGGCTGCGGGGAATTCCTCCCAGGACACCACGGCGGTTCCGCATTATCCGTCGAGTTATGTCTGCGACGGCGAGGGTACGCGCGGATGGGACTGCGTGGTCTCGGTGGCCTCGATCACGTCGGCAGGCTCTCTGTCGTCATTTTCGAACTATGGCAATGATGTCGATCTCGCCGCTCCAGGATCCGGAATCCTGTCGACGGTCCCCGTCGATGGCTACTCGAGCTTTTCGGGTACGTCGATGGCCACACCCCATGTGACCGGGGCGATCGCACTGTGCGCATCGAGCAACGACACGTTGACGCCTGCCGAACTCCTCGGACTGACCCTCGGTACGGCCGTGACAACACCGTCACTTCGCGGCCGAGTCGCGACTGAGGGGCGACTCGACGTGGCCACTCTCGTGGCGGTCTGCGCGAACGGGGTCGAGCCCCTCACCGGTGACCTCGGCGATCTCGCTGTCACCACCCTCGGACCGCGACATCTCGAGGTGTCCTGGTCAGATCGAACCACCGGTCTGATCGTGGTCGAGGCCGAGATCGCCCCCGAAACGTCCACCGGTTGCAGCGAGAGCGGCGACATCTTCACGCTGCCTGCCCGACCTACGACCAGCATCCTCGACGGCCTCGATCCCGACACCTCCTACTGCGTTCGCGTTCGTGCCCGCCAGGTGGCAGGCCCCAGCCTGAGCGCTTGGACTCCCTGGACCACGGGGCGCACCGAAGCCGCCCCACCGCAGATGGCGTGCTCGGCAACGACGTTCGAGTGGCGCGATATCTCGGCCCTGGGCACCCGACACCCCCTTGGCGATGACGCCAACACCGAGGTTGCGTTGCCCTTCGAGTTCACTCTCGGATCCAGTACTGCGAGCCAGGTGTGGGTGAACTCGAACGGCCTCGTGTCGTTCGAGTCCTCAGTGGTGGCGCCATGGCGCCCCACCGCCATTCCCGACACCACCGACCCGGATGGCTTCATCGCACCGTGGTGGGGCGACCTGAATCCGGCATCGGGCGGTGAGGTCCGTACCGCCACTCTCGGTAGCGCCCCGACTCGCGAGTTCGTCGTGTCGTGGAACGACATCACGCACTACAACGGTCAAGGATCGGTGACACTTCAGTTGGTCCTCACCGAAAGCGGTACTGCGCTGCTGCAGTACCTCGACGCGACCACCGATGACAACTACTCGGGTGGAGCCCGCTCGATTGTGGGAATCGAAGACGAATCGGGAGAGTTCGGGACGGTTATCTCCTCGTTGTCGAACTCGATCGAGGATGGCGACGCCTACCGTTGCGCCCTTCCCGATGCCTCTCAGATCGAACTGACGGCGGTGAATCCGTCGTTGGGTAGTTCCGTGGGAGGGGCGGCGGTCACACTCACGGGAGCCTGGGGCGGCGCCACGGTGGCGGGGCTGAGCGTCGACTTCGGATGCCCCCCGGGGATGGCTCCCGCCACCGTGTCCTCGATGACCTCGTCGTCTCTCCAGGTTCTGACCCCTCCATGTGCCGTTGCGGCCACCGTCGATGTACGGGTGACCGTGCCCACGGGATCGGTCACCCTTTCCGATGCCTACACGTACCGGATTCCTCCTGAGGTGTCGTCGTTGACACCCTGGAGCGGACCGGCTTCGGGTTCGACCAAGGTCACATTGACGGGCCGTGGGTTCGTGCCCGACGCCACAGCGATCAGCCTGGCGGGTCTGGAAGTGGTGGATCTGACCGTTATCGACGACACCCGAGTCAGTTTCATCACTCCCTCGGTCACCCCGTTGGGATCAGCCGGTGCAGTCGATCTCGTGATCGCAGTCGAAGCCGCTGGTCGCCTCGAGATCACCGAGGCCTTCGTCTACGAACCCCTCACTGCGACGGTGCTCGTTACGAATCCCGGCACCCAGCCCTTGGCTCAGGGATCGATCACATTGACTGCGAGCGCCCCGACAACGCTCAACACGGGCTCTTTGACGCCGAGCATCTGCTCGACGACGGGGCTCACCGTGAACTTCCTCGCTGCCGGACGCTGTCAAGTGCTGGTGGCGTCCAGCGCGAACTCTCTGTATGACGCCGATTCGACCGTGGTGTCGTTCCTGCTCGAATCACCACCCCCCACCACAGGCGGCGGTGGCGGAGGCGGAGGCGGCGCAATCGGTGGCGGTGGCAGTGGCGGCGCAATCGGCGGCGGTGGCAGTGGCGGCGCAATCGGCGGCGGTGGCGGTGGAGGCGCGATCGGTGGCGGTGGCACCACTCCCCCAGAGGACGCCGACGAAAGTGATCAAGCACCCGAAGCCGGCGAGCCCGTGGCCCAGGCCTTTCTCCCGCGCCTTCAGGGTGTGGTCGCTGCTGAGGTTTCCCTGCCAGTGGGCCCACTGGTCGTGCAACTCGTTGGAGCCAAGGGCCTCGGCGATGTCGTCGTCACCCCGTTCTCGGGTCGTCCACCCGGGACAGGTCGCGGCATCAGACTCCCCGATGGTTTCGTCGACATCCACGCCGAGGTCGACTTCGATGTGGCGGAGATCTGTGTTCCCTTCGATGTGACGGTCATCGGGTCCAGCATCCCCACTGTGGACGACCTGCGACTGTTCCACTTCACTGATCATGCCGAGGACATCACCAGTCGGGTAGATCTCGACAGTGGCCAGGTCTGTGGGGTCACGACGAGCTTTTCGCCCTTTGGAGTCGGCACCCTGGACACCGAACGCCTCGCTGGGGACAACCGCTATGACACTGCGGTGCAGATCTCACGTTCGGGTTTCGACAGCGGTGTACCCATCGTCTTCGTCGCCTCAGGTGAAGGGTTCGCAGATGCGCTCGCTGCCGGCGCCGCCGCCGGACTTCTCGGCGGACCCGTGCTTCTCAGCCCGTCCCGATCGCTTCCCGATGGCGTCCGCCAAGAACTCGAGCGCCTCGACCCCGCACGGGTCGTCATCGTCGGTGGCGCCCGAGCATTGTCCGAGCGGGTGTTCAACCAGATCGAACAGGCCGTTCCTCGCGCTCTGGTCGACCGCCTGGCGGGAGCCGATCGCTACGACACCGCCGCCTTGATCGCTCACTTCTCCCATCCTGGTGGCAGCGACACCGTGTATCTGGCCACCGGGCGAGCAGCTCCTGATGCCTTGGCGGCGGGGGCGGCGGCGGTGCGCGACGGTGCCCCGATTCTCCTCGTTCCCGCGAATGGTTCTCTGCCCGATCCGGTGGTCACAGCACTCGCTCACCTCGCCCCTCGAGAGGTCGTGGTTCTGGGTGGCCGAGCCGCCGTCGACAACGGGACCGTGGCCCATGTCGAAAGGATCCTTCCTGGGACCCTGACCCTGAGACATGAGGGTGAGAATCGCTATGACACCGCCGCGCGGGCCGTGGCCGGCTTCACCACTGCATCCCACGTGTACGTGGCGCTGGGGACCCAGTTCCCCGATGCCTTGGCCGCAACAGCCTTGGCGGGACATCAAGGTGTCCCCGTGCTCCTCGTGGACCCCTCAGGAGTGCCGGGATCGACCGCTGAGGTTCTGCGACGTCTCGCTCCCGAGCGCATCATCGTGCTCGGAGGCACCGCGGCGATCAGCCGCGGGATCGAGTCCCGTCTTGCGGGCTACCTGAACGAGTGAACGCCGCCACCACTTCAGACCGCAACACGTCGAGACCGACCGAACCGAGATCCAAAGCCACGGCGTGGAACCGAGCGAGGTCGAAGTCGGCACCGGCCGCCACACGGGCCTCATCGCGGGCCGCCAACCACTCACGCTCTCCGAGTTTGTAACTGGGAGCCTGTCCCGGCCATCCGAAGTACCGATCGATCTCCGAAGCGATCTCGGCTTCAGATTCCCCCGTCAGCAAGCGCGCCAGATCGAATGCCACCTGCCAACTCCACGGTTCACCACCATGGAGCGGAGCATCATGGGGCAACGACAACCCGCAGTGCACCCCGATATCGATGACGACGCGCACGGCCCGCAACTGAGCGGCAGCCCACATTCCCAACTCGGCCTCAGGACGTTCGAGCAGACCGAGTTCGTGACATAAGCGTTCGGCATACAACGCCCAACCCTCCCCGTGACCACTGATCCAACACAGCAAGCGCTGGAACCGTGTCATCGGGGCCCCTCCGAGAACGACCTGAGCGATCTGGAGGTGATGACCCGGTACGGCTTCGTGGTTGGCGGTGGTCACCTGATTCCACAACGGGTACCGCTCTTTACCCAGATCCGGCTGCCAGTAGATACCGGGCCGTGACCCGTCCTCAGACGGTCCCGTGTAATGGGGGGCGGTTGCTCCCCCAGCGGGTGAGGGACGCACCTCGATGCGACGCATCGACTCGGCGATGTCGAACTGGCTGCCCGCCAGCGTTGCGATCATGGACTCGACATGGTCTTGAGCCCATCCCACGAACTCATCGAGGCCATGGGCAGCGAAGTCGCTGGTTGTCTCGACGTGATCCAGCACTTGGGCCAACGAGGCGCCCGGGAGGATCCTTTGGGCCACGCGTTCCATCTCCGAGGCGATCAGGCGGACCTGATCCCAGCCCCAGGCGTAGGAGTCGTGAGGATCGGGATCCGCGCCCAGGAACACCCTCTGAGCTCGGCGATATCGCTCGATCCCGACAGCATCATCGAGGCGTGCCGCCGGCAGGTAGTGCTGTTCCAACCAGGTTCCGAGATCCCGATACGCCTGTGCGGCTCGGCGGCCGCGATCCAGCACCGACTCGTTCCCACCAGCCGCGACCACCTGACGAGCGACCTCGACGAGATGTTCACTGCGCGCCCTCGTTTGGGCGACGGCTGCGAGAACTTGCCGTCGAGCCACCGTGTCACGACGCTGCAGGCCGATCTCAAGGGAGCGCCGATACCCATCGATGGCTGCGGGCAGAGCCTCGAGCCTGGCTGCGAGATCGTCGCGACCCTGCGGTGTAGATGGATCACTCAAATCCATGATCTCGACCAGAGACTGCAGCGATGACGCGATCGTGTTGAGATCCCCGTACCACTCCCCGGCATCGTGTTGCTCGAGGGCCACTCCGAGGCGTTCCGCCATGACCGCTGCGCCGAGCCGGTCCGCTTCCTGGGTCGTGTCGAGACGTGCGAGTTCTCTCAGGGTCGAACGATCGAGTTCGGCCCGTCGTTCATGACCCTCGGGTGAGAGATCGGTCAGTTCGTGATCGTGTCCGTCCAAACCGGCGTAACTCGCTCCGATCGGATCGAGAGCCCCGTAGGCCTCGACGTAACGGTCAGCGAGTTCGAACACCGGCGAATCCATCGCGCCATGTTCCCATGATCCTGGTGCTCGTGTCCGCGAGACTGAGCCGATGCATGTCCCTGAGGCCGTCCACACCCGCCGATCGATCCGTGCGTTCCTCCCCGATCCGGTGGATGACGCTCTCGTCTCACGGCTTCTCAGCGATGCCGCTCGAGCTCCCAGCGGCGGCAATCTCCAGCCATGGCGGATCTACGTCGTCAACGGGGCCTCGATGACCCGCTTACGCGAGGTCCTCGCCTCGGACACCGCAATGGATGCCCCCGAGTACGACATCTATCCAGCGGACCTCCCCGAGCCCTACCGCACCAACCGCTACACCGTGGGTGAACAGATGTACGAGTTGTTGGGGATTCCACGCGAGGACAAAGCGGCTCGCTTGGCCCAACTCGCGCGCAACGGCGACTTCTTTGGTGCGCCGTGTGGTCTGTTCTGTTTTACCGATCGGATCATGGGCCCACCTCAATGGTCGGATCTGGGGATGTTCCTCCAGACGTTCATGCTGCTCGCCGTCGATGCGGGGCTTGCGACCTGCGCCCAGGAATATTGGTCGTTACGTCACCGGGTGGTGAGTGAGTTCGTCGGTGCCCCGTCTCACGAGATGCTGTTTTGCGGTATGGCGCTGGGTCACCCCGACCCCGAGGCCCCGGTCAACGGCCTCCGGTCCGAGCGGATGGACCTTTCAGCGTGGGTGCGTTTCGTCTGAACGGACGCCACGAAGCGTCGATGACGGCACCCGTCCTGTGATGGGTCACTCGGTCTGTGAGGCGCTCAGGGATCTCATGACGTCGAGGAGTCGTGAAGGGTCGCCCTCGAAGGTGGCCAACAGCGCCGGATCACAGGCCATCTCGACGCGACCCTCACGTCGCATCAGGACGCATGGAAGTCGACCTGAAGCCAGGGGAACGAGATCGGCATACTCTGCTCGTTCGAGATCGTTGCGATGCAACAACACCACCGGAACGCCCAGACTCTCACGTCCGTGGCGGAACTCGGCTCGCTGACGAAACCGCCCATGGGTGAGATCACAGAGGGAACAGTGCTCCGCGCCGAGCAGAGTGGAGAACCAGTACCGCAGTTCTCCCATCACGGTGCCATCGGCGTCGTAGATGAACACGAACTCGTCGACGGCCACCTCCCCAGGCTAGGTCACCGTGAACCCACCTCGAGTCCGACCCGAATGCCCCTCAGATCAATGGTTCACCACGAGTCGAGAACGCCGGGCTCAGATGGGAGGTGTCGTTGAAGCAGCGCACCATCCACCGATCCGGTCCGACCACGACATGAGAAATCGAGGCGTTGTCGGCTCCCACGAAGGCAAAAGCCTCGCTCCTGGTGGCCTGACGAAGGATCTCCCCGATGACGCCCCCATGAACCACGACGGCGACGACCTCGTTGGGATGTGCCGCGGCGATCGCCTCGAGCCCCTCGCGGACCCGTCGAGCGAAGTCCTCAGCCGGTTCGGCTCCGGGAATGAGGTCCCATCGTTGACGCTCCACCGAGGCCACCGCGACCGGATCCCGCTGCGCCATACGCAGTCGGTACTCGCCACCTTCCCAGTCGCCGAGAAAGACTTCACGCAACCGTGGCTCGATCCGGATCTCGAGACCGAGCTGGGTCGCCAGAGGCGTTGCCGTCTGCACCGTGCGTTGCAGCGTCGTTGCGTAGATCGCCCTGATCTCCTCCCCGGTCTCGATCAGACGCCGGGCCACTTTCTCGGCCTGGTCGCGTCCAGCTGGATGCAAAGGAGGGTCGCCGTGACCGTCACACAGCGGCATGGGTTCCCCGGGAACGTATGCGGCGGATTCACCATGGCGGATCAGCAACATCTCGCAGGCTCCGGGCGGAGTGGTGAAACGACTCTGTCGATACTCGACTTCGGCCATGGTGACGCCTCCAGTTCAGGGATATCCATGAGCCTGCCATGTCGTCGCCGCGCCGCCGAAGTGTTCATCGGGCCCTGTCCCCCCGGCGCGGTCGCGATGTGACAGGGTGAAGGTCGGCTGATGAGCGACCCGGTGGTCAGCGCCGCACCCGTTCGGTGGGTCCACCGGGTGCCAGCGGCTGCATCGGGAATCTGTGAGCAGCCCTTCCCATGTCGACTCGACACATATCAGCAGTGGGCCCGACCACGACTCGCTACTCCAGGAGACACACACCACAATGCGCAACTCACTCACCGATCATGTCGTCCTCATCACCGGTGCCGCCCGGGGTATGGGGGCTGAACACGTCCGTCGGCTCGTCGAGGTCGGCGCCCGCGTCATGGCCACCGATGTTCTCGACGACGAGGGGCGGGCACTCGCAGCCGAACTCGGCGACGCAGTGACCTATCGCCATCTCGACGTGACCGACTCGAACGCCTGGAGCGAGACCGTCGCGGCGACCGAGGAACAGTTCGGACCCGTCGCCCATCTCGTTAACAACGCCGGCATCGTTGCGTTCGGATCGATCCAAGACACCGAACCAGCAGTTTTCGAACGCACCATCTCGATCAATCTCACCGGATGCTGGCTCGGTATGCACCACACCGTGCCCTCCATCCGCCGACGCGGCGGCGGGTCGATCGTGAACATCTCCTCGACCGCAGGACTTCAGGGCTACGCGAATCTCGGGGCCTACGTGGCGAGCAAATGGGGGCTCAGGGGCCTCACCAAGACCGCAGCTCTCGAGTTGGGGCCTCAGGGAATCCGGGTGAATTCGATCCACCCGGGGCCGATTCGCACTCCCATGACTGCCGATCTCGGCGAGAACGTGGCGGCGGCTCAACCCATCGCTCGCCTCGGAGAACCGGCCGAAGTCTCGGATCTGTTGCTCTACCTCCTCGCGGATGCCACGTATTCGACTGGGCACGAATTCGTCATCGACGGTGGAGCCGTCGTGGGACAGGTTCTCGCCACCCCGCAATGACGCCAGTGGTCTGCCGGCCGAGGACTCGCGGCGGTGAGCGACCCGGATCGGGTCCTGGGTCGTCGGGTCGCGCCCCTGAGGGCGAAGGTCGGCATCGGCTAGGTTCGCCGTCATGTCGAACAAGCCAGTCGTCGAGATACCTGATACCGATCCTCCCGCGACACTCGAGATCGTGGACGAGATCGTGGGTGATGGCGCTCATGCACTCCCGGGAGCGACCGTCGATGTCCACTACGTCGGGGTGGCCTGGTCGACGCGTCGCCAGTTCGATGCCTCCTGGGATCGCGGTCAGACCTTCCAGTTCGGCCTCGGTGCCGGTCAGGTGATCGCCGGCTGGGATCAGGGAGTTTCGGGAATGCGCGTGGGCGGTCGCCGTCGACTCACGATTCCCCCCGATCTCGGCTACGGATCCCGAGGCGCGGGCCAGGTCATCAAAGGCGGCGAGACCCTGGTCTTCGTGGTCGATCTGATCGGAGTCAGATGACCCCTTGACGTGCTTCTTGTGTGACCGGATCACAGTTGAGCGTTCGTCGCGAGCCTTTCGAGAGGGGCCAGAAAGTGACAGGCCACCCGTTGACCCTGGCCGACGGTGACCAGAGCAGGCATCTCGGTGGAGCACCGAAGGCGATCGTTCTCGCTCAGTTCGCCGTAGCGGGAACAACGGCTTCGAAACCGGCATCCTGATGGCGGATTCGCCGCGCTGGGAACGTCGCCGATCAACACGATGCGGCGACGGGCCCGTTCGATGTACGGGTCGGGAATCGGTATGGCCGAGATCAACGTCTGGGTATAGGGGTGCTGAGCTCCGGTGAACACTGTCTCGGCAGGACCCTGCTCGATGATCTGACCGAGAGACATCACCGCTACCTCATCGGCGATATGTCGCACCACCAACACGTCATGCGCGACGAGGAGGTACCTCAAGGCGAGTTCGTCACGAAGATCCTCCAACAAGTTGATGATGCCGGCCTGGATCGCGACGTCGAGGGCGGAGACCGGTTCGTCGAGAATCACGATCTGAGGCCAAGTCGCCAAAGCGCGAGCGATCCCGATGCGTTGACGTTGTCAGCCCGAGAATTCATCGGGGAGCGGTTCGCATGCTCAGTGTTCAATCCGACGGGTCCGAGCAACTCTCGGACCCGATGCGGCTCCGAGGTCCGGGCGAAAGCCCGGGGATCGACTGGCGACATGGGGTTCGAGTGCGCCCCGGACCGCATCGACCACGTCGGGAGCGATGAGTGCCTCGGTCACCACGGCTCCATCGCGTCGGAGATCGGCAACGATGGGTTCGAGTTCGAGACTCGACGGGTGGCGGCGAAGCGTTCGACTCAGCGACTCCACGTTCGGCTCCCGTTCGACCCTACGACGAGGTGTCGTCTCCATGAACTCGGAACAGCACCTGCTGGGCCACCGTGGCGACATGAACGCCGGATCGACTCACGATGTCACCACTCGCCAGACCCCGGGCGCCAGAGAAGCCATGGGGATGCATCTGATACCAGTGCCAGTCCTCGACGCGACCGGGACGATGAAACCACAATGCGTGATCGAGACTGGCCCCACTGAAGCGGCCATGATCTGCGTCATTGCCCTGCATCCCGGGATAGCTCATGCGCGCAGTTCGAGACGGCGCCGCATCGGACAGGAACGCGAGAGCGCAGGCCTGAAGAATCGGGTCGTCACCGATGTCGGTCCGCAGACGCAACCACAGACCCCGACGCTCTCCAGGCGGACAGCGCCGATCAACCAGACGTCCCCAACCCTGACGCTCGTTGACGGGATCCTCGGGATCGGCGAGTTCAGGATCGAGGACTGCCCCGGGAAGGTCCGCAGCGTCCTCGTGACTGTGAAAGGACGAAGACATGGTCAAAATGGCGCCGCTCGACTGGCGAGCCACCACGTGGCGAGTACTGAAGGATCCGCCATCTCGGAGACGTTCCACCTCGAAACGAATCGGTTCCTCAGGGGTTCCGGGCCGGATGAAGTAGGCATGAAGTGAGTGCACGAGACGGCTCGCTGACACCGTCTCAGCCGCGGCCCGCAAAGCCTGCGCGATGACCTGTCCCCCATAGAGCCGACCGCCCCAGGGATACGACACGGCCGGGCCCACATAGGTGTCGGGCCCATGAGGTTCGACACGCAGCAGGTCAGCGAAGGAGATGTCTTGGATCCGCGTCATCGCATCACCCGAGCACCGACTCTGAGCAAGGGATCAGAGTTCAGCCGAACTCGGCCAGGATCTGGTTCAACGTGGCACTGGGGCGCATAGCGGCCGCCACCTTGGCCGGATCCGGGTGGTAGTAGCCGCCGATGTCCACGGGCGCACCTTGAACTGCGATCAGTTCGGCTTGGATCGTGTCGGCGTTCTCGGACAGCCGGGCCGCCAACGGAGCGAAACGTGCTGCGAATTCGGCATCGTCGGTCTGGGCCGCGAGGGCTGCCGCCCAGTAGACCGCCAGCGCCGCGTGACTCCCCCGGTTGTCGATCTGGCCGACCTTACGAGCCGGGGACTTGTCATTTTCGAGCACCAGGCCCGTGGCCTCGTCCAATGTCGAGGCCAGAATGCGCGCCGATGGCACCCCCATGACATCGGCGAGATGCTCCAGCGACGCTGCGAGGGCCAAGAACTCTCCGAGGGAGTCCCACCGCAGATAGTTCTCCTTCACGAACTGCTGCACATGCTTGGGCGCCGAGCCTCCCGCGCCGGTTTCGAACAACCCTCCGCCGTTCATCAACGGCACGATGGACAACATCTTGGCGCTGGTACCCAGTTCGAGAATCGGAAAGAGATCGGTGAGATAGTCCCGCAACACGTTGCCGGTCACCGAAATCGTGTCCTGTCCCGCCTTGGCCCGTTCCAAGCTGTACCGGGTGGCTTCGACGGGCGACATGATCTCGATGGTCAATCCGGCCGTGTCGTGATCGGCGAGATAGGTGCGCACCTTGGCGATCAGTTCGGCGTCATGGGCTCGGGTGGCATCCAGCCAGAACACCGCCGGCGCTCCCGTGGCGCGAGCCCTGGTGACGGCCAACTTCACCCAGTCCCGCACCGGCGCGTCCTTGACCCGGCACATCCGCCAGATGTCGCCCGCGTCGACGCGATGTTCGACAAGGACCGACCCATCACTGGCCACCACGGCCACAGTTCCCGGAGCCATCACTTCGAAGGTCGTGTCATGAGAGCCGTACTCTTCGGCCTTTTGAGCCATCAAGCCGACGTTGGGGACCGATCCCATGGTCGTGGGGTCGAACGCTCCATGACGCTTGTGGAACTCGATGGTCTCGGCATAGACCCCGGCGTAGCTCGAATCCGGGATCACGGCCTTTGCGTCTTGTTCTTCTCCGGCCGCGTTCCACATGTGGCCCGAGGTCCGGATCATCGCCGGCATGGACGCGTCGATGATCACGTCACTGGGAACGTGCAGGTTCGTGATCCCTCGATCCGAATCAACCATCGCCAGTGCCGGTCCGTTCGCATAGGCCGCCGCGATATCGGCCTCGATGGCCGAGCGCTCGACCTCGGGCAGTTCAGCGATCGCAGCGAGCACGGCTCCGAAACCGTCATTGGGATGGGCACCGAGTTTGTCGAAGGTCGCCCCGTGACGTTCGAACACCTCGGCGAAATAGGCCTTGACGACATGACCGAAGATGATCGGGTCCGAGACCTTCATCATCGTCGCTTTGAGATGCACCGAGAACAGCACGCCCGAAGCCTTGGCATCGGCGATCTCGCGGCGTAGGAAGTCGTTGAGTGCCGCCACGGACATGAAGGTGGCGTCGACGACTTCGCCAGCCTCGACCCGGATCGAGTCCTTGAGCACGCTCACGGTTCCATCGGCGCTTCGCAACTCGATCCGCAACGTGTCGTCGGCGGCCATGGTCACCGACCGTTCATTGGACCGGAAGTCACCCGATGTCATCGAGGCCACATGGGTGGCGGAGTCCGGGGACCACGCTCCCATCGAATGGGGATGGCTGCGGGCATAGGCCTTCACCGAGCCGGGAGCGCGACGATCCGAGTTGCCTTCACGCAGCACCGGGTTCACCGCCGATCCCTTCACCCGGTCGTAGCGGGCTCGAATCTCTCGTTCCTCGGGCGAGTTCGGCTCATCGGGATAGTCGGGGAGGTCATAACCCTGCGACTGAAGCTCCGCGATCGCGGCCTTGAGCTGAGGAACCGAGGCGGAGATGTTGGGCAACTTGATGATGTTGGCGTCTCGTTCGAGCGCGAGGGCGCCGAGTTCAGCCAGATGGTCGCCCAACTGTTGGTCGGGGCGGAGACGTTCGGGAAACTGGGAGATGATGCGACCCGACAGCGAGATGTCGCGGGTTTCGACCACCACTCCACAGGCCCGCGCGAACGCTTCGATGATCGGCAACAACGAGTAGGTCGCGAGGGCCGGGGCCTCGTCGGTGTGGGTGTAGATGATCTTCGCGCTCATGGCCGTCCCCTGCTGCTGGTGGTCGGAACCGGACATCCGACTCATCCAGAGTAACGGAGCGCGCTCCAATCCTCCGAGTAGGACCTGGAAGCCCGATCCGACCCGACCGAATTCCGCCTGACCCCGAGGCTGCTGACGGGTCTCTCGTTGGGTTCCTCACGCGAGATCGATGCGATAGAGATGCACTCCGATGTCGCCTGCGAAACGATCGGTGAACCGTCCGTTGCGTAGTTCCAACCGCCGATTCTCACCGATCACCTCCACCGATCCGTTCGTCGCTCCGGCCACATCGAAGGTGATGATCTGATCCCGAGGTGAGCGAGTAGCAGCGAACACGGTGTACCCGCTGTCGACGTACCGAGTCGACACGTTCACGGCTCCGTAGGCCCGGACAGCTCCCCACGCATACGGAGCGGCTAACGCGCTCGTCATACCCGTCACCTCGGCGTTGAGATCCCGGACTCCCGCGGCGATGTCTCGATATGCCGGATCGATCAGGAGGTGTTGGGTCGGTGGGCGAGACGGATCTCCTGAGGAGAAGTTGTGATTGAAGTACTGGATCCCTCGAGCACCCCCGATGAGGGCATGCCAGACCTCGGCGCGTATCTCGGCGATCGACGGCTCGGGATGATCGGGGCCGTTCTCGGCGAAAATTCTCGAGGTCTCGATGAACACCCAGACCGGCCGGTCGAACCCTGCCAGGGACCGAACGTGACGAGTCGAGGTGTGAAGGTCCCAGACCTCTCCGGGATCCCAGGGATCGGCCAACGGGTAGTAGTCGAATGAGACGATGTCGCCGCTACGCACCATCGTGACCAGATCGCGACGGTCGTGGGGTGACTGATGCCCGGGCCGAGCCACGGGTTTCGTGAACTGCTGGTACACGAGGCGGCTCGAGTCACGGCGACGCACCTCATCGGCGAGTGCGGCCACTGCATCGGCGTCGGTATGGCTCCTCGGATCGCCGAAGCAGACTTCTCGTAGCCACGCCGCCTCGAGTTCGTCGCACACGTACCGGCCATCGGGTTCGTCGGTGATACTCCAACCGACATGTGAGGGACCGGATGTGACGCCGTCGATGGGCACTCCATCGATCAGATACATCCCATGTCGCCCGAGTTCGTCCGCGACGTCATAGACGGCTCCGGGCCATAACGTCACGGCGGTGTTGATCCCCAACGATCGATACCGACTGATCGAACCGGGTTCGGCGAAGGTTTCACCCCAGACGGCGATCGGAAAGAACTCCTGAGCAGGGGGAAAGGTCCCCGGCCAGCGACCGAAGTAGTCGACTCCCCCGTCGATCTCGATGAGGATCACTCCAGGTGGCGGAGGTCGTGTCGTCATCGCAGTCTCGTCGAGACAGGGACCCACGACACCGAGGGTGAGCAAGGCGAGCACGCCCAGACCTCCGGCGAACGAGACTCTCGATCCTCGCCGGAAATCCGATGTGACGGCGTGCTCCATGACGGTCTCCTCGCATGCGATGGTGCCGCCATCGGACCAGGGGTCTTCGTCCGAAGGCTCAGTCGACCATGGCCACGACCCCGGGACCGCCGGCGGGAGTCGGTCGTGGACGGGTACCCAAGGCCCTATCAGGCGCAGCGTTATCGGTCCTGTTCACCACCCGTGAGGCCCTCAGCGACGCGGGCATACAAGTCCGCCTCGGCGAGGCGCCCCTCGCTCGTGAAATGGGCGCGGAGTTGCTGCGCGGTGGCGCGGGCACGATCACTCAGGCGCTGCATCACAGAGACCCCGCTTGGTGGCCTGGCGTCGACCGAGCCGACGCCCAGATCAGCTGCGAGTTCGGCTACGTCCTCGCCCCGACCGTCGAGTTCGATCATCGTCGAGGCGAGAATCGCACTCCTCGCTGCGGTCTCGAGATCGCCATGGGTGATTGCGATCCGCGCCTCACGAAGATGCAGTGCGAGGTGAGCTCTCAAGAGTCGGTCATCGACGTCATCGGTCGTTGTGGTCGGATCTCGCCCACCCGTCATGGCTCACCTCCTGCACGGCCCGTCACGGTGATCTCGACGCCGAGTCGACATGTGAGGTGGGCCACAGGCCAGTGCGTTTCGGCCCTGGATGCAGCCCGGTCATCATCGACGTGAACGGCACCGGCCCCGTGCTACGAGCCCGCTGAGCCCGAGCCGTCGATACCTGCGTCGAGGAGTGTTCGCGGGGTCGAGGAGCCGAGTTCTGGACCCGAGGACCCGACTCGAGGAGCCACGACCCGGGACTTCATCCCGAGAAGAACCCGGCGATGCCTCCAGCCATCTGCTCCCGATACGACCATCCCGACAGCACGACATCCACCATCGTGAGCGAGGTGTGGATATGGCCACGAGCCCGCACATGGGTCACGGGAACTCCCGCTCGGGCCAGTGCCTCGGCATAGGCATCCCCTTCGTCCCGCAAGGGGTCGTACTGACAGGTGATCACCATGGCCGGCGGCAATCCGGCGAAGGAGTCAGCAAGCAACGGTGACGCCTCGGGGTTCTGACGCTCTTCGACGGTGGCGTAGTGACCCCAGACCCAGTCCATCATCGCTCGGGTCAACATGTATCCCTCGGCGTTGTCGTCGTAGGAGCCGTGGTGTCGAGAACCATCGGTGACCGGAGTCAGGAGCAACTGGCCCTCGAGACGCGGCCCTTGGCGATCCCGCGCCATCGCACTCACGACCGCAGCGAGGTTGCCTCCCGCGCTCCATCCCGCCACCGCGATCCGTCCATCACCTCCGAGCTCCTCGGAATGTGACGACACCCACTCGACAGCGGCATAGGCGTCGGTGGGAGCTGCCGGGAAGGGATCTTCAGGGGCGTGGCGGTAATCGACCGACACGAACATCGCCCCGGAGCGAACGCATAGATCTCGACACAGTGGATCGTCAGAGACCTGGCTGCCAAAGAGCCATCCACCACCGTGGAAATACACCACGATCGGGTGGGGTCCCGGGGTCAGCGGTCGATAGAGGCGATAGGCGAGATCGGCTGCGGGACCGGGGAACGTTCCGTCCAGGATCTCGCCGACCTCGGGTCCAGGTGGCCGCATTCCCGCTGATGCTTGCGAGAATGCCCGCGCCTCCGCTGGACTGAGCGTCTCGATGGCCGGAAGCCCCATCTGGGCCATCACGTCGAGAACCATCTCCACATCGGGTTGGATCTCTCGAACAACTCCGTCATGACAGCGATGTCCTGGCGGGCCGTCCAGGGAGAACCCCAACAGTCCCTGAGCCATCACCTCGTCACAGATCTTTCGGTAACGGCCCACTCCCCCGGCATAGGGCAACAACACTCGTGGTTTGCCTGGAACGTTGGCGCCCATGTACCACGAATCGGTTTCGGTGAGCATCGAGAGATCGGCGCAATCCTCACCATGGGCTCTCCATCCCTCCTGGGCTCGGGGGGTGGCCTCAATGCGTTCGGATCCTTCCTCGCGCATCGCGATCAGGGTGTCCCGGATCCATTCGACGTGTTGTTCGATCGACACCATCATGTTCGAAAACACCGATGGACTTCCCGGGCCGGTGACCATGAAAAGGTTCGGAAACCCCACGGTGGCCAGTCCGAGATAGGTGAGCGGTCCGTGCTCCCAGGCCTTTTTGAGCGTCACCCCGTTCGATCCGGTGATGTCCACCGCGACGAGAGCCCCCGTCATGGCATCGAAACCCGTTGCGTACACGATCGCGTCCACGTCGATCGTCTCATCGCCGACATCGATGCCGGTTTCGGTGATCGAGCGGATCGGTGTCCGGTTCAGATCGATAAGGCGGACATGGGGCCGATTGAAGGTCTCGTAGTACCCCGTGTCCATACAAGGGCGTTTGGTGCCAAAGGGATACGTCCGAGGACTGAGAGTCTCGGCGAGTTCAGGATCCTGCACCACCTCACGGATCTTGGACCTGATGAACTCCGCCACGACCTCGTTGGCCTCATGGCTGAACGAGGCATCGGTGAACACCGTTTGGAGTGTCAACAACTCCCCGCGACTCCAGGCCGCTTCGAGCATCTCGTGCGCCGTATCACGATCCACGGCCAAGGCCGACACAGTGGGCATCGGATACGGAACCCCGGTCATCGACATGCGGGCTTCGGCTTCGTATCCGGCCCGATCAGCCCGAAGGCGTTCCACCCGATCGGCCACTGGCGGTCCGTTGAGCGCGGGCATCGAGAAGTTGGGAGTGCGCTGCAACACCGTCAGCGATGCCGCCTGATCAGCGATGATCGGAATGGACTGGATCGCCGAGGATCCGGTTCCGATCACGGCGACCCGTCGTCCACTGAAGTCGACACCTTCATGTGGCCACCGACCAGTCACGTAGACCTCGCCATCGAAACGCTCGACCCCGGGCAGGTCGGGTTCTTTGGGAACCGAGAGACATCCGGTGGCCATCACGTAGAACCGGCAACGAATCTTCTCGCCCGCCGAGGTCGACACGGCCCATGACCGACCCTCTTCATCCCACACGGCGTTCGTGACTCGGACACCGAAGTCGATACCGGAATAGAGATCGTGCTTTCGAGCCACGAACTGGGCGTAGCGAAGGATCTCGGGCTGGGTCGCGTGCTTTTCGGACCAGGACCACTGATCGTGGAGTTCGGGATCCCAGGTGAACTGGTAGTCGGTCGTGGAAATGTCGCACCGCGCCCCGGGATACCGGTTCCAATACCACGTCCCACCCACGTCATCACCGGCTTCGAGCACCCGAGACGAGAACCCGTGCTCACGTAACTCGTGCAACAGATAGATACCGGCAAACCCAGCCCCTACGACGACGACGTCAACGTCGGTCTCCCCCATGGCCTCGATCCCCCTATGACGTGTGACCACTGTCGGCACTGCGACGCCTCCAGTCTTTCAGATGCGGTCCGTCACGACGACCGCATCACCAGAACCGGCCACCGCCGCCACATCACCGATGCCTCCGTCTACCTCACAGCTCAGTGCGCGAGGTGCGCCATTCGTGAAACGACGCACCGTCGGACGGCGTTTCCCCGACATGACAGCGACCCGATCGCGTCGTGGGGCGGATACCGAGGGCCTGAGGAAAGGCAATCTCCCTGAGCCGCCCCACGAAGAACTGAAGTGACCCCCGCATCATGGAAGGGGTTGGCGTGGCAGCATGCCCCTGCGGTGGCCCCGAGGTCGATGGGGCTGAGGTATCCGACGGGCAGTAGCGCCAAGTTCGGTTGTAGAGCGCTTCGGTCGATCGTCAGCTGCCGCGGCAGTCCCTTCTTGCGGTTCCTGACGATCCAGAAGTAGGCGGAGATCCCGGGTGTCTAGAACATCTGGTCTAGGCGGGAGATCGCGTTCATCGACGGCGACGCCGACGTCCGAGACGTGGGCCACGTCTTCACTATCGCGGTTTGGCTCCCCCGCCGACGCGGATGATCTCACCGGTCACCCAACTCGACGCGTCAGAGGCCAGGTAGAGGCATGCGGCAGCGATGTCCTGGGGAGTGCCGAGGCGCCCGAGAGGGATGTTCCATTTGGCGAGCACCTCGTCGAGTTCGGACTCGTCGTGGCCGATGGCCTGGAGCATCACCTCGGTCGGGATCGCTCCTGGGGCGACGGCGTTGACTCGGATGTCAGGTGCGAACTCCGCCGAGAGGGTCCACGTGACGGAGTTTGTACCGGCCTTGGCTGCTCCGTAATGAACGCTGCCCGGCACCGGCCCGGAGCCCGCGCCTGATGTGATGTTGATGATGGACCCGGTGTCCATGTACCGCTTGGCCGTGAGGCAGCCGACGTACACCGCGGTGACATTGAGCGCCAGCGTGCGGTCCCATTCCTCGCGAGGTAGCTCGGTGGCGGGCACCTTCAGCGGCGAACCGCCTGCGTTGTTGACCCAGATCGTGAGCTTCCCGAACTCGGCCACAGCAGCCCGGGCCAGCGCGTCGACCGCGCCGTCATCGGTGACATCGGTGGCGACCGCGATCGCCCGGCCGCCGGCATCGACGATCGAAGAAGCGACGCGGTCGATCTCCTCGGTCCGCCGAGCGGCAACCACTACCGCTGCGCCGGCCTCGGCGAAAGCCGTAGCGATGCCTTCGCCGATGCCCCGGCCGCCTCCGGTGACCACTGCCACATGGCCGGTGAGGTCGAACAACTCTGGTGTGGTCGGCATTGTGTCAGGACTCCTCTGGCCGGCGTCGCTTGGTCACGTGCAGGTCGAGCTGGGCCAGACCCCGCAGGAGGTAACTGGGCTCGTACTCGAAGGTATTGTTGGGAGCGAAGCGGGGCAGCTCGATTCGCTTCACAAGTTCCTCGAACGCGACCTTGCCTTCCAGGCGCGACAGCGGAGCCCCGATGCAGAAGTGGTGGCCCTTTCCGAAGGCAACGTGTTCGTTGAGGTTCGGGCGCGTGAGATCGAACACTTCGGCGTCGTCGAACACCGACGTGTCGCGGTTCGCCGCTGCGAACATCACCCACAGGGTCGACCCAGCCGGGATTGGCACACCGTCGATCTCGGTGTCGGCGGTGACGTACCGAAACAGGCCCTGGTTGGGCGACGAAAGACGGAGACCTTCCTCGACCAACCCGTGGATCCGCGCAGGCGGATCGGCCTCAAGCGCCGACCACACCTCGGGACGCTCGACGAGCATCCGCATCGTCTCGTTCAAGAACTTCGTGGTCGTCTCGTTCCCGGCCACCATCAGCTGCTTGATGATGCCGTACACCTCGGGAAACTCGAGCTTGCGGATCTCACCGTCGGGGGTGTCGGGGTCATCAAAATCGGCGTGGGCCAACTCGGACAGGATGTCGTCGGTGCGGTTGGTCAACCGGTCCTGGTATTCGCCGTACCAGTACCGCTGCGCCTCGACCTGAGACCGCGCGGCATCGAGACGCACCTCATCGGGTGGGCTTGCGCCGAGCGCGATGTTGGCGGCCTCGGACCAGACCTTGATGCTGTCGATGGTGTCGGCCGACATGTTGAGCGTGTGATGGATGACCCGGACCGGCAATGAAACGGCGAAGTCAGCGTGGAAGTCGATCAACCCGTCGTCTGGGAACGCATCGATCAACTCGATGGCGATGTCGCGCACCGTGTCCTCGAGTCGGGCGATGCGCCGGGCTGAGAACGTACGGGCAACCAACTTGCGGTACCTCGTGTGACGCGGCGGATCGACGGTCAGGAGGGTCTCGGCCCGAGGCCAACCGTCAGCCATGATCGCGGCCACCTGTTCCATGACCGCGCTCGAAGCGGCAGTCTTCACGTTGGAGCCCACCGAGGAGAACGTGGCGGTGTCTCGTAGCACCCGGTTGACCACGTCGTGACGGGCCACGAAATACATCCCGGTAGCCTCGTGGTGGAAGACCGGCCCGTGCGAACGCAGCGCGGCGTAGTGATCGAACGGGCACTGCTGGACCGTGCGATCCATCGGGTCGTAGTCGGCAAGATCAACGGGACTCACAGCGCAGAACCCTAGTGGAAGGTGCCGATCGAAGTGAACAGTCGTTCATTTGGCGGTACTGTTGAGCCGGTGATTCCAGTTCCGCGCCCAGAGTCCCGATGACGCCCTCACGCCTCGGCCGCCCAGTCGACGCCGACAGTGACGCCACCCGGGCTCGAATCCTTGCCGCAGCACGCACCGCCTTCGCCGACCTGGGCTATGCAGCAACGACCTACCGACTCCTCGCCAGACGCACCGGCCTGGCTCCCTCGGCGCTGTATAACTACTTCGCCTCCAAGGCCGACCTATACCGGGCGGTTCACGCCGACGTTCAGCTGGAGAACTACGCGGGTTCGATCCTTCCCGCTATCAGCGGGACTGAGACGTTCGCCGAACGGGTGGACCAACTTCTGGGGTCGTTCGTGGCCATGAATGCCAAGGTCCCCGAGGCCGCCCGCTTTCAGGCGGCCGCCCGCACCGACACCGCCCGCCACGCCGAGCTCGCATCCCTCGGCGCGGCGCTTCCCACGCAACGCCGACTCCTCTTCGAAGAAATGGCCGACCTGGGCATCGCCACCGGCGAGCTCCCGGCCGATCAACGACACCAGATACTCGCCATGCTCGAAGCCCTGACGGTCGGATTGATCGAGGTATCGGCCGAGCCCGAGCTACACCGTGCCGCGGTGAGCGGGTTCCGAAGCGCCATCGCCGCCCTCATCGAACGCAGAGCAGAGGCAGGATGAGCGATACGGCACCACGCACCGCCGTGATATCCGGCGGGGGCACCGGCATCGGCAGAGCCGTCTCAGAGGCGCTTTTGCGCGACGGGTACCAGGTGGCCCTTCTCGGGCGACGCGGCAACGTACTGACCGAGGCTGCGGCGGCAATGGCCCATCTCGGCTCCGTGCACACCCACGTTGTCGATCTGTCCAAGCCCGACGGCGTCGAGGGGGTGCTGCTCCGGGTCGCTGACGACCTCGGCGGCGTCGTCGACGTCGTCGTGGCCAACGCCGGCCGGGCAACAGCACGGCCGAGTGCGAGCCTGGCGTCACATCACGATGCCTGGATGGACGCCATCGCTGGCAACGCCCTGACCTCGGTCCTGCTCGTCGAGGGCCTACGACCCCGCCTCTCCGACACCGGACGAATCATCTTCGTCAGCTCGGCCGCAGCCACCGGAGCGGGTGGTGCCGCCTACGGCGCGGCCAAAGCCGCCCTCCACGGGTGGATGTACGACCTCGCGGTGGAGCTCGGAGCCCATGGGGTCACCTGCAACGTGGTCTCGCCGGGCTTCATCGACGACACCGAGCTGTTCGGTGGCCGCCTGAGCGATGAGCGCCGAGCCGCCTTCGTCGATCGTACGCTCGTCAAGCGCGGGGGTCGGCCCGCAGACGTGGCCGACTGCGTTCGGTGGCTCGCTGCCCCGGAAACTGGCTACGTGACGGCTCAGGTCATCGGTATCGACGGAGGAGCGCTCGTCGACCCGGGCTGACCGCATCCACCAGCGCAACACCGTGCGGGCCTTGGCGCGCCCCGTCGACCTCTACTCGAGGATGGTGACCGTGCCCGACGTGCCGTTGACCTCGATCAACGCGCCCTCGGGAATGCGTTCGGTTGCGTCTTTCACCGAGACGACACACGGAAGACCAAGCTCGCGGCTCACGATGATGGCATGGCTGATCTGGCCGCCCACGTTGACCACCACTCCATCGACCGCCATGAACAGGGGTGTCCAGGCCGGGTCGGTGAGGGGCGCCACCATGATGTCGCCAGGCCCCAGCTCGCCGGGGTGGCCCGGATCACGCACGATGCGGGCCCGGCCCTGCACGATGCCCGGCGAACCGGTGATGCCGACCATGTGCTCGCCCTTGTAGGCGCGCGCAACGGTGGCGATCCCCTTGTGGCTCCACTCGCCGAGAGAGGGAACGTGCGCGTCGCGGATGATGAAGGGCGGCTCGAGGTTCCACAGTTTCTGCCACGTCTCATAACGATCTGCGAGCATCGACGTGAACTGACTCGCGTCAGCAACGAAGTCTTCGAGCTCGTCGTCGGTGAGCATCCAGATGTGCTCGACGTCTTGAAGTGTGCCCGCCTCCGTATGCCGGTGGCCGAGCTCGCGAAACACCATGCGGGCCTCGTGAACCGCCTTGATGATCGTGGTCTTCGTTCGTTCGCGAAAGACCATCATGTTGGCGCCTATGAGGGCAGCCTCGAACATGCCGCTCAGGTCTTTGTCCCCTCTCTCGGCCAGCTTGGCACGCACCTCGGCCGCAAGGCTCCGGCGTTCTGCCGCCAGGGCGTCGGCTCGGAGGCGGGGAGACTGGTGGTCGGCTTGGAACCGGACGCGGTCAAGGGCAGCCAACACGAGCTCGGGTCGGGTCTCCCAGGTCGGCGCGCTCAGCTCCCATTCGTTGGGTCCGCGCGATCCGAACTCATGGATGAATTCGTCCCACCTCGCCAGGAAATCGGCGGCTTCCGGCACATCCCGCAGCCGATCGAGCAGCCCATCCACACCTGCGTCGAACGCGGCGGTCAGCGCAGCAGAGTCCCGCACCATGCGCGACAACTCCCACAGCACAAACGACGGCGCTGCCGAGTCGACATCGCCCAGACCTGCCATCAGCCGCATGGGGATGTCGACGTCACCGATGGCCTCGCCAATGACCCCCAGAATGCCGGGCGCGATGCCTGACGAGCTCGACGCAACGGATTGCTGGCTGAAGCCGTGCACGAGCAGCGGCTGCGTGCTCCGCGCCCGATCAAGCAGCTCTTGGTCACTCAAAGATGTCAGATCGGGCCGGTCATCTCGCAGCCGATCCACCTCGGCGCGATCCTCGTACAGTTCGGGCCACTCGGTAGTGGAGAGCACCCATTCCGTGTGGGCTTCGATCTTCGGAATCAGATGGGGCTTCTCGTCATCGGGGTGCGCGACATACGGGGGAACATCGGGATGATCGCCGAAAAAGGCCAGGTCGAGCTGGTCCACGGTGACCGCCGGGTTGCGAACGCCCTGCATGCGGATGTTCGCGAGGTTGATGTAGAAGTAACCCCCGAAAAAGCCGAACACCTCAGGGATCACCGGATCGTACTCATCGGCCTCATACAGCCCCGTCCGGACCAATCCGTGCGCGGCACCGTGGATGATGCCGTTGTCCCATGCGAACTTCTGTCCGAGCGGGCTCGCCGGAGTGGGCAGAACCTCGCCGGCATTCGCCCTGGTGTAGTGCGGCCATCGCGGGCTGGGCGTGTAATCGGTGAACCACCGGTCTTGCATCGTTGGCATCTCCTATTCCGAGCTGTCAGTCGATGGGCGGGCTGAAGGGTCGGGGGCCTCGGTCGTCGCCGGCAAAGATGTCGGTTCCGGTCTCGCGCATGTGCTCGCCTCGGGTGTGGGCATGGCCGACATGTTGCAGACCGAACGCCTGCTGTTGGGCAATCTGGAAGCCCTGGGCGTCGAGGGTTTGATTCACGGCGAGCTTCGCAAGCTTCAGGGCGAACGACGGCTTGTCGACAATGCGCGCGGCCATGGCCAGGGTGAAGTCACGCAACTCGTCGAGGGGAACCACATGGTTGACCATCCCCAGGCGGTGCGCTTCGTCGGCGTCGATCGCGTCGCCGGTGAACAAGAGCTCCTTGGCCTTGCGGATGCCCAGCTCCCACGGGTGACAGAACCATTCGACACCGTTGACGCCGTGGCTCACGGTCAAGTCCTGGAAGCTCGCATCGTCGGCGGCGATGATGAGGTCGCACACCCACATGAGCATGAGCCCACCGGCGATCACCCGGCCCTGCACCGCGGCGATGGTGGGCTTGGGTATGTCATGCCAGCGTCGGCACATGTGGAGGTACATCTCCTCCTCGTAGGCCATCAGGCCCTCGGATCCACCCCGTTCGGGGGATCCGCCGACCCAGACGGGGTCGGCGTCATAGACTCCGGGTCCCCTCAGGTCGTGGCCGGCCGAGAAGTGCGGGCCGTTCGCCGCGAGAACGATGCACTTGACGCTGTCGGTGCGCGCGGCGCGGGTGAACGCGTCGTTGAGCTCGTATGTCATCTGCTTGTTCTGGGCGTTTCGCGCCTCGGGCCGGTCGAGGGTGATGATCGCAATTCGCCCGTTGCTGACTTCCTCGTAGCGCACCACCTCGGGAGCCGTGTCCGCCACGATCAGCTTTCCAGTCTGTGGTGCTTGACCTTCGGGCCGCCGACCCAACCGGCAAGGTGGATGTCGACATCGATCTTGTCACCGGCGACCCGGCGGCCCCGCGGAGTGAAGATCCCCACCCGACCGTCCTTCGATGTGACACGGACGTTTCCGTCGCCATCCTGTTCATAGAGGGCGCCCGTGATCGGGTGAACGATGCCCTTCACAGCTCGAGCTCGACTTCGCTGTCGACCGCGGCGGCACATTCCCCGGCCTCTATCCAGACGTCGAGCTTGTGGTGGAGCCAGCGCACCTTCGATTCCATGTAATCCGACAGGGTGACGGCTCCCTTCATGGATGTCTCGAGTCCTTGTTGCACCTTCGCCATGTTGGACAAGTCCTGGTTGAAGACCTTGCCGATCATGCCCAGTTCGGGTGCATCGGTGAACGACTCGTCGGGCCCGAGCCAGTGGACCGGAGCCGGCGGCGGGCGATCACCCGAGAATGGCGACAGCAACAGGACCTCCATGATGGAGGTCCGATGGTCGTCGCCGTTGGGGCGGAAGCGGTAGACGATCCGGTTGAACGATCCCCACGGGTGGAAGTTCGGAAAGATCGTGTAGTCGAAGTTGTCGATCATCTCCGAATCGCTCCACGCGTCGGCGAGATCGCCCACGATCGGGCGCCACCGTTCGCGTGCCGCGGACGCGGCTACCCGGCGGCAGGTGTCGCCGTCCGGGATCTCGAAGGGGGTCTCCTCGTCGACGCGGGTGTCCATCATTGCCCGCATCATCTCGTCGGGATCAACGGCGTACCAGAGTGTCGGCGATGCAGTGCCTGCCGGGGTGATGACCCTCGAGCAGTTGTCCCAGATGTCGATCTGGCTGTTCGGATTCCCGAGGTACTTCGCCGTGACCGGGTGGGTGGTGTCGGCGTGGTACGACTCACAGAACGCTTCCTGGGAAATCTTCCAGTTGCACTCGATCACCTTGGCCACGTGGGCTTCGACGTAGCGGCTCGCGAGGTCCCATCGGTCGAAGTGATCCAAGCCCTCCCCGACCCACTCGACGAATGACGGGGCCTCGAGGTCGGGGTTGATGAACACGAAGCCTTGCCAGGTGGCCACCTGGACCTCGGGAAGCTGAAACTCACCGGCGTCCGCCCGCAGGGCCAGCGTCGGGAAATCCCAATTGGCCGGCGCGTGCTTGAAGCTCCCGTCGAGCTCCCAAGCAAAGCCATGGAACGGGCAGCGGATCTCGCCGTCGCAATGTCCCTCAAAGTCCTTCAGCTGCCGACCACGGTGCAGGCACGAGTTCCAGTAGGCCTTGATCGTGTCTGGCGCCGTCCGCACGACGAGGAAGGAGTGCCGCACGATTTCATAGACCACGTAGTCGCCGACATCGGGTATGTGTTCCTCGCGACACGCGAACTGCCACGCCCGGCTCCAGACGTGTTGGACTTCCTTCTCGTGCCACGATCGGCTCGTGTAGCGCTGCACCGGCATATCGTCGCTGCCGAAGTACCGGGGGGATTCGACGCGTAACTCTGCGGGAACCACATGCGTGTCGGTGTCGAGCAACTCCTGATAGCTGATTCCCGGCGAGCGGGCAGTTCCCGGTGCTGGTCCGTCGGCGATGCTCATTCGTGGCTCCCTGTCCTCGACCTCGATTGCTGGGCCAGCCATGGCCGTTCCTGGTCAATTCTACCACCGATATGAACTACCGTTCATATGTGATGTGGTCCTGTGCAACACTGACGTGTTCCAGACCTACGTCAAGGAGGCACGGTGGATCTTCAACTCAAGGGCAGGCGAGCGTTGGTGTCCGCCGGCCACAAGGGCATCGGCAGGATCGTGGCGTCCCGACTCCTGGAAGAAGGGGCAGCGGTGTCGATCTGTTGTCGTCGCCAGGACGACCTCGACGAAGCGCTTGACGCGCTGTCTTCCCTCGGCACGGCCATCGGCCAGGTGTGCGACATGGCCGACCCTGTTGCCGTTGCCGCATGGGTGAACGCCTCGGCCGAGGCACTCGGCGGGATCGACATCTGCGTTGGGAATGCAAGCGCCAGCAGTCAGCACGGCGAAGGTCCCGAACCCTGGCGACGGAGCTTCGATGTCGACATCCTCGGTACCGCGATGTTCCTCGAGGCCGCGAAGCCGTTTCTGCTCGACTCAGATGCAGCAGCAATCGTGCAGATCGCCACCATCACCGCCATCGAACACCATGACGTGCCGATCAACCCCAGTTATGGAGCCAGCAAGGCTGCCACCATCAACCTCATCGCCCAGTTGGCGCAGCGGTGGGGAGCGGAAGGCATCCGGGCCAACACCGTGTCGCCCGGGCCCATCCTGATCGAGGGCGGACGCTGGGACGCCATCCGAGGTCGCCGGCCCGAGATCTACGAACGTGACCGCCTCATGCACCCAACCAAACGGATGGGCACAGGCGACGAAGTCGCCGACGTCATCACTTTCCTTGCATCACCCCGGGCGAGCTGGGTGAACGGTGCCAACGTGGTGGTCGATGGCGGCTACACGAAACGGGTCGGCTTCTGATTGCCGCGTATCTCCTAGCGCAGACGGAGATCAATGACAGCGACGGATTCCGGGAACACACCAGCGCCTTCTCACCGACCCTTACGCCCTTCGTCGACGGGGTCCTCGCAGCGGACGACGACGCACGGTCGGTGGAGGACACCCGGCCTGCGGGTCGTGTCGTCATCATCGAGCTCGACACCGCCACACCGCGTACGCCTGAAATCAGTCCGACGCCTACCAGCACATCTCGTCGATCCGCTGCGCACCAGCGAGGCCAGATGGTCGTCGCTGCTGGAATCTGACAGCCCGACGAGACCCACCGAATGAACCTGATGGCCCAACGCATCATCGTCACGGGCTGTGCCAGCGGCACGAGTGCCGCCACGGTGCTGGCGGATATCGACGGGGGTACGCGGGTCGTAGCGATGGACGTCTCTAATGAAGTAGAGAGCCTCATGTGTGTGGATGGCTCGGCGTCTGGTCCGGGGATCTTCATGCCATCGCCGAGGGACTCCCGCTGCGCCGTTCACCAACGCCCTGAACTAGGACTACGCCCGCGTCACCGCTGCCTCGAACCGGCAACATAGGAATCGCCTGAAGAAATCTGAGATCGATCCCGCTCTGGTACGGCAAGCACTGCCAGGAATCAACGGGATTTCTTCGGTCCCGGCCGATGCCCCCAAGAGCGGGCCGCTTTAAACACAAGCGTGGGGCTAAAAGTACGGATAGAGCACCCCGCCCGTACCGTGAAAACTGCCCGCGACCTGAGGAGACTCGGTGTGGGGAGAATGTGTGTCGAAGGGGGGACTTGAACCCCCACGCCCTTACGGGCACTAGCCCCTCAAGCTAGCGCGTCTGCCTATTCCGCCACTTCGACGTGGTGAAGATCTGACGATACCTGCCGCCGCGTCAGCGTTCCAACAAGAACCCGAGTGCGACCACGGTGAAGAACCAGACCAGAGCGAGCACCAGCGTGATCCGGTTGAGGTTGCGTTCCGCCGCCGTCGAACCGAGAGCCGCGCCACCGCCACCGCCGAACATGTCCGACAGTCCGCCGCCGCGACCACTGTGCATCAGGATCCCGGCGATCAACGCGAACATCGACAGAACGTTCACGATGATGGTGAGGTACAACACGAAGTCGCGCACGGCCCCAGATCCTACCGGAGAGCACGCAGACGCGGCAGTGCCCGTATCGGACCCCCGTGAGGTCCATCAAGGATCGTGTCGAGACCGCTGACTGAGTCCTGAGCGATAAGCAGGGCCGAGGATTCTGCTCGCAACGGAAACCATCGCACGGCGTCGTCGATCGCTTCACCACCGGCGATCACGATTTCTTCGAGGTCGCCGAGGCACAGATCCCAGGCCTCACGGGTTTCGCTGTCACAACCGATCACCCGTCGTGTGATCGCCACGTTCGCCGGCACCGCATCCTCGCTGGCGCCCTGTGAGACCGTCGGGTCCGCAAGGATCCCCGAGGGCCAACGACCGTAGGGGTCCAGTTCGAGTCGATGTACGACGAGATCGGCGTCATCGGGATCCTCCACTGCCTCCACGAGGACCCCCACAGACCCCAACTGGTCGATGATCTCGGCTGCGACTGCGGGATCCGCACCCGGTGCACTGGCGACCCGTATGGAGAGGTACCCGATGAAGGGATGGGTCAGGATCCCATCGTCATCGAGCCGGTATCCGGTGTCGGCGAGAATCTGAGCAGCGAGACCGATGTCGCCGAGCCCGAGCCCGCCTGCGGTCGCCGGATCGAGTCCCGGTTGGCGCCACGGTGCGTATCGAAGGCTCTGAGCCCTCACCGCTCCGGGGGCTCCTACGGCGCTCAGACGATCACGATCGAGAATCGCAGCAATTCCGAGTCGGGTGCCGTGGACGTCGAGGTGAAGACTCCCTGACCGGAACTCGGCCACGTGTTGAACATCTCGAGCCCATCTGAGCACCTCGATCGATTCCTCGTTCGCAGCATCCTGGGATGGCTCTGCAACCACCACGATGTCGCTTCGCCCCTCCACCAAAGCCGCGCGACCGGCGGCCTCATCGGCAACGAAGGCGATGTTGAGTACCTCGGGAGGAACCCCCGGGGACGTCTCGTCACCGTCACCGATGCCGGTGGCCAAGACCTCGTCGTAGTACGGGTTGCGAACCAGACGCATTCCCGAACCCGCCACCCAGCTCTCCAGGATCATGGGGCCCGAGGACACCAGGGGTCCTCGAGGAGTCATGCCCGTGACCAGAGCTTCGATGACTTCATCGACCGCCACTTCGGGATCGTTCGAGAACTGATGAGCCGGCAAGACGGTGGAGAGCACCCCTGTCGAGGACGCAACCCAGGGGTCCCAGACCAGATCGAAGACGCTTGGCGACACCGCCACCGCATCCACGAGCGCGTCCATGGCCTGAGAGTCTCCCAACGTCGACACGATCTCGCGGGTGCGACCGGTCCGAGCGATCTCCAGGGTGAACAACACATCTCGGGTCGTCACTGTGCGTCCGTCGGACCATCGCAGTCCGTCTCGCAATCGGTATCGCTCCCGGTCGCGACCGGCGGCATCGACGAGGATTTCAGGTTCCTCGGCCACGAGCTGGGGACGAGGGGCTCCGTTGTCCTGTGCGCCAAAGAGGCTCGAGAGCACTGCGCTGCGGATCCATGACGCCGTCCACGCCGATGTCGAGGCCAGAGATGTCGGGTTCGTGTCGAGAAGCGAGGTCGGCTCGCCGATGACCGCCCACGCGACGGTACCGGCGGCAGTGGGAGTGGTCGGGGCGCTGATCTCGGGACGAGATGTCGAGGGAGACGTCCCCGACGGAACGCTCATCGACGGTGTCGCCGTGGCCGGCGTCAGAGTCGTCGATACCTGCGAGTTCGCTCCCGACTCAGTCGATTCGACCGTTCCCGAGCATGCGACCCCGATCAGAGCCCAGGCGGCCACCGCCACCCCACCGACCAAGCGGCGCTGGGTCCCCATCGCTGGGACCCTTCACTCCCCCGCTGACTGGACGATGCGGGCGAACTCGTCCGGATCAAGGCTTGCGCCCCCGACCAGAGCTCCATCGACGTCGGGCTGCGCCATGAGTTCGGCGACGTTACCTGCTTTGACCGAGCCCCCGTACTGGATGCGCACCGAGTCGGCAGTGGCCGCGTCGGCGATGCGAGCGACCTCGGCTCGGATCTCTCCACACACCCCTTGAGCGTCCTCAGGGGTGGCGGTTCGCCCAGTTCCAATCGCCCAGATCGGTTCATACGCCATGACGCTCGTTGCGATCTGTTCCTTGGTCAGACCGTTCAGTGCCGCTCGGACCTGGGACAGAACCTTGTCGTTGGTCGCCCCAGCCTCTCGTTCGGCCAAGGTCTCTCCGACACAGATGATCGGGGTCATACCGTGACGCAGGATCGCTTTGGCTTTGTCGTTGACCATCTGGTCGGTCTCACCAAAGAGCTCTCGGCGCTCCGAATGCCCACAGATCACGAGGGCCACGTTCAACTTGGAAAGAAACACCGGAGACACTTCGCCGGTAAAGGCGCCCTTGTCCTCCCAGTGACAGTGCTGGGCACCCAACATGAGCGCAAGGTCGTCGGCCTCGATCAGGGTCTGGATGCTTCGCAGATCGGTGAAAGGAGGGTGGACACTGACATCCACTGCGGCGTAGTCGTCCTTGCCGAGAAGGTAACTCAGCTTCTGGACATGCTGAATCGCCTCGAAATGGTGGTGATTCATCTTCCAGTTGCCGCTGATCAACGGTCTACGCATGAGGAGCCTCCCGCAGAGCTCGCAGTCCGGGGAGATCGCCCAACTCGAGAAGTTCGAGTGAGGCCCCACCCCCGGTCGAGACGTGGTCGACCTCGGTGTCGAGATCGAACTGGGCGAGCGCGGCTGCCGAATCGCCTCCACCCACCACGGTGAACGCTTTGGTCTGGGCCATGGCCTCGGCGACCGCTCGGGTTCCTGCATCGAAGCGAGGGTCTTCGAACATGCCCATCGGGCCGTTCCAGAACACGGTGCGCGCGTCCATGATCACATCGCTGAAGGCCGCCGCGCTTCCGGGTCCGATATCGAAACCCTTGGCTCCCGCCGGCAACCGGGAACCGAACGTCGCCCGGTTTCCTTGCGCATCGAGACCGACGAAATCCTCTGGCAGATGGATCGGAACGGATCCCGCGAGCAGTCGCCGACAGGTCTCGATCTGATCGGGTTCATGCAACGAGTCACCGATCGAACGGCCCTGAGCGGCCAAAAAGGTGAAACACATCGCCCCTCCGACCACGAGAGCGTCGACGACTCCCACGAGGGCTTCGACCACACCCAACTTGTCGGAGATTTTCGCACCGCCGAGTACCGCGACGAAGGGTCGCTTGGGTCGCTCTCGTAACCCGGAGATGATCTCGACCTCGCGTTCGAGCAGACGGCCGGCCGCTGATGGCAGAGTGCGCGGAGGGCCCACGATCGAGCCATGTGCCCGATGGGCGGCACCGAATGCATCGTCGACATAGAGATTGAAACCCTCGACGAGACGAGCGACGAACGCCGGATCGTCGGCCTCTTCGCCGGCGTCGAAACGTAGGTTCTCGAGCAACTCGACCCCGGGAGCCAACTCGGCGAGTCGCGCCCGGACCGGATCCATCGACCAGCGAGGATCGGGTGAACCCTTCGGGCGACCGAGATGACTCGCGCAGACCACGGTGGCACCTCGTTCGGTCAGCCAGGTGATGGTCTCGAGAGCAGCCCGGATTCGGAAATCGTCGGTGATGACCCCATCGACGATGGGCACGTTGAAATCGGTGCGTACGAGGACCCGCTTCCCCGACACATCGCCGAGGTCCTCGAGGCGAGGAACGCTCGCCACCGCTCAGCGCTTCCGCTTGGCCAGTTTGGACCCGACGAACATCGTCAGGTCCACCAGGCGGTTCGAGTACCCCCACTCGTTGTCGTACCAGCCGAGCACCTTGACCAGGGTGCCCATCGACATCGTCAGTCCGGCGTCGAAGATGCAGCTGTGCGGATCGGTCACGATGTCAGAGGACACGATCGGATCCTCGGTGTAGCGCAGCACACCCTTGAGCGGTCCCTTGGCGGCCTTGGCGAAGGCGGCATTGATCTCGTCGACACTTGCCGATGTCTTGAGAACCGCGTTGAAGTCAGTGATCGAACCGGTGGGCACCGGAACTCGCAGGGCGGTGCCGTCCAGACGCCCCTTCATGGCTTCCATGACGAGCGAGGTCGCCCGAGCCGCACCCGTCGATGTCGGAGTGATGTTGATCGCCGCTCCCCGAGCGCGGCGCAGATCGTCATGGGGACCGTCGACCAGGTTCTGGTCCCCGGTGTAGGCATGCACGGTGGTCATCAGACCCTGTTCGACGCCGAACGCATCGTCGAGCACCTTGACCAAAGGAACGAAGCAGTTCGTCGTACACGACGCGTTCGACACGACCTTGTGAGTCTTGGGATCGAAGGTCTTGTGGTTGACGCCGTACACGAACGTGGCGTCGGCACCCGTCGCCGGGGCCGACACGATCACCATCGGGGCGCCCCCGTCGAGATGTTTGGCGGCGTCATCGCGTTTGGTGAACCGACCCGTCGACTCGATGACCAGATCGACCCCGAGTTCCCCCCACGGGAGGGCTTCGGGGCTGCGCTCGGCCAGGATCCGGATCTCGTGACCGTCCACGACGATCGCGTTTCGCTTGACCTTGACGGTGGCGTCGAGACGACCCAGCACCGAGTCGTACTTCAACAGATGTGCCATGGTGTCGAGCGAACCGAGGTCATTGGCAGCAACGATCTCGAGGTCGGCTCCTGCCGCACGCGCGGCTCGGAAGAAGTTCCGTCCGATCCGTCCGAATCCGTTGATTCCTACTCGCACCGTCATCGTCGACGTCCTTTCACATCCCGGGGGGTTCGTGGTCGCGACCCTAGTGCGAGGAGCGTGTCAGGTCGCGGTGCACCACACCGGGTTCCAGACCGCGTCCACGCATCCATGCCGCCACCTCTTCAGCGATTGCGACCGACCGGTGTCGACCGCCGGTGCACCCGATCGCCACATTCAGGTAACTCTTGCCCTCGGCGCCGTACGCAGGGATGACGACATCGAGCAACGGGGTCAAACGGTTCAGAAAGTCCTCCGCGAGGGACTGACCGAGCACGAAGAGTCGCACGGCGTCGTCGAGACCCGTCAAGGGTCGCAGATGTTCATCCCAATGCGGGTTGGGAAGGAAACGCACATCGAGGACCATGTCGACATCGAGGGGCACTCCATACTTGAAGCCGAAGGTCGTCAGCGTGATCCGCATCCGTGGGGTCTCGTCACCATCTCCGAACGCGTCGACGACCCGGGCCTTGAGCTGGTGAACGGTCAACTCGGTGGTGTCCACGACGAGGTCGGCCGTGGCCTTGACGGATTCGAGGATCTGGCGTTCACGTTCGATCACCTCGCCCACTCCGCCTCGACCATCGTCGAGAGGATGTCGGCGCCGAGTGCTCGCATACCGGGTGACGAGAACGGGTGTCGACGCGTCGAGGAACAACACGCGCACGCGTTGGGAGGTCCGTCTCATCTCCGCGATTCGGTCGACCAGATCCACATGATCGGTGGCCGGCCCCACCACGAGAGCCAGTCGACCCGTCGAGCGACCTCCGGACTGGCCGAGTTCGACCACCTTGTCGAGCAGACTGAGCGGAAGGTTGTCGATGACGAACCACCCGAGATCCTCGAGATGCTTCGCAGCCTCGGAACGTCCCGCTCCCGACATCCCGGTGATGACCAGCAGTTCGTCCACTGATCGCTCAGGCTAGTCCCTCTGATCCTGGGAGTACTGCGAGGATCTCTCGAGTCATCCCGCTCGGTCCACGCGCCCCGTCTCGCTTCGCCGAGTCCTCAGATACAACAGGCGTGGGATCGTGGCCGCAGCCTCATACCCCACGGCCCGCTCGAGAAACCCGGGAGGTGGCGCCGGCTCGAGCATGTGTTCGATGACGAGACCGGCGTCTGCGAGAGCGTTCACGTATCGCGACAACGGACGGTGCACGAACGGAATGAACACGCCCTTTTCGACCTCTTCGGTCGTGAGGTCCTCGATGAGGTAGTCACCGATGCGCCAGTACTGCTCGGGCGGATCGAGAACCTGATCGTCGATCCATCCCGAGTTCGGTGTCTGCAGCAAAGGATGGTTCAAGAAGAAACAGAACCGGCCGCCCGGCTCGAGCACCCGAGAGACCTCGGCAATGGCGGCATCGACATCTCGAATGTGTTCGAACACCAAACACGCGATGACAGCATCGAAAGCGCCATCGGCGAAGGGCAACGCCGAGGCATCGGCTCGCGACGTCGACACCCCGCCACCCCGTTCATGAGCAACGCGGATCTGGTTCCACGTCGGATCGACACCGACGACGAGGTCGGCGCCCTGGGCCGCTATGAGACGCGAGATCTGTCCATCACCACACCCGACGTCGAGAATCCGATGGGCTCCGGCGAGTTCGGAAACCGCGAGAGGCAGGATCTGCTCGACGTACTCGGGATCGGCTCCTTCGGTGAATCCTTCGATCCACCACTGCGCGTGGGTTTCCCACAACTCGTCGCTCACCCTCAGGAGCCTAAGGCCCAGCTTCGACCTCGGGAGGTTCTGAATCCTCAGGTCGGCCACTATCGGCGCTTTCGGGATGGAAGCGGTCGTAGACGGCGTGGGCCACGGCCTCGGGTAACCAACTGAGAGCTTCGAGATCCGCCCGTGACGCCTTCTTGACCGCGTTGACACCTCCGAAGGCTTTGACGAGACGGGTGCGGCGCGCTTCACCCAGACCAGCAATACCGTCGAGGACCGAGGTCGTCATCCGCTTCGCTCGTCGTTCCCGGTGGAAGGTGTTGGCAAAACGGTGGGCTTCGTCTCGGATTCGCTGCAGCATGTACAGCGCCTCGGTCCCTCGAGGGACGTCGACGGGATCATCACGATCCGGCACGTAGACCTCTTCGAAACGTTTGGCGAGTGCCGCCACGGGAATCTCGTCGGCGAGACCCAATTCCTCGACCACCTCACGAGCCACGCTGAGTTGACCTTTGCCACCATCGACCACGAGCAACTGGGGCGGATACGCGAAGCGTCCGGGACGGTCCCCTCGCTCCCCGATCGGAGCATCACGCTCCTCGAGATAGGCACTGAGGCGTCGGGTCAGGACTTCGCGCATCGCGGCGTAGTCGTCGTTACCCGCCACATCGCGGATCTTGAAGCGGCGGTACTGGCGAGGCGCAGGAAGCCCATCCTCGAGCACGACCATCGACCCCACGTAATCCGTGCCCTGGAGATGGGCCATGTCGTAGCACTCGATGCGCAGCGGAGCCTCGGGCAGCCCGAGCAGATCCTGCAACTCGGTGAGGGCGCGCGACCTGGTGTTGTGATCGGCGGCACGCTTGAGTCGCTGACGCGTGAATTCTTCACTGGCATTGCGATTGACGGTGTCGAGAAGGGCTCGCTTGTCCCCACGTTGAGGAACTCGGATCTCGACCTGGGCCCCTCGACCATGGGCCAACCATTCCTCGTAGGTAGCTCGATCCTCGGGTTCATGAGGCACCACGACGAGGTCGGGGATTCCCGTGGGGGGATCCTCTCCGTAGAGGTGTTCCAGGATCCGGTCGACGAGACCGCCAGGGCTCAAGGCTTCGACCTTGTCGACCATGAAGCCCTTTCGTCCCACCACCCGTCCATGACGAACGAAGAACACCTGCACCGCGGCTTCGAGATCGTCTTGATGCCACCCGATGACGTCGAGGTTCTCGTCGCGAGCGGCCACCATCTGCTGGCGCTCGCCGGCCCGCTCGACTGCACCGAGGCGATCTCGAATGCGCGCGGCGCGTTCGAACTCGAGAGCAGCGGCAGCCTCGCGCATGTCGATTTCGAGGCGCCTGACCACCGGTTCGGTGTCACCGGTGAGAAAGCCGCACAAGCCCTCGACATACGACTGGTACGACTCGGCATCCACCGAACCGACACAGGGTCCCGAACATTTCTCGATGTGGTAGAGCAAACAGGGTCGACCGAGGCGTTCGTGCTGGCGAAACTTGGCCGGACTACAGGTCCGAACCGGAAAGGTCCGCACCAACAAGTCGAGGGTGTCGCGAATCGCCCAGGCATGCGCATAGGGCCCGAAGTACCGCACCCCTTTGCGGCGGCGACCACGTACGACCATGGCCCGCGGCCAGTCGTCGTCCACGGTGACGGCAAGGAACGGGTAGCTCTTGTCATCGCGCAGACGGACGTTGAACCTGGGGCGATGCTCTTTGATGAGGGAGTACTCGAGCATCAACGCTTCGACTTCGTTCGCGACGATCGTCCAGTCGACGCTGACGGCCTCGGTGACCATCTGGGCGGTGCGTGGATGCAGCGTTCGAGGATCGGCGAAGTAGTTCGACAGCCGCTGGCGCAGGTTCGCAGCTTTTCCGACGTAGATCACACGCCCATGAGCGTCCTTGAACTGGTACGAACCCGGGCGATCGGGAATCGTTCCCGCTGGAGGTCGGGCGACGACCACCGCGTCCGACCTCAGAGACCGAGCAGCGGCCGCAGAAAGCGACCGGTATGGCTGGCTTCGACTCCGGCGACGTGCTCAGGCGTACCTTCGGCGACGATCTGGCCGCCTCCCGAGCCGCCTTCGGGGCCGAGGTCCACGATCCAATCCGCAGTCTTGATCACATCGAGATTGTGTTCGATGACGAGCACGGTGTTGCCCTGGTCGACGAGCCGGTTCAACACGATGAGCAGGCGACGGACGTCTTCGAAATGCAAGCCGGTGGTGGGCTCGTCGAGCAGGTAGATCGTGTGACCCGTCGACCTCTTGGCGAGCTCCGAGGCCAACTTGACGCGCTGGGCCTCACCTCCCGACAGAGTGGGAGCGCTCTGGCCGAGGCGGACGTAGCCCAAGCCGACATCGACGAGAGTCTGGAGATGCCGAGCGATCGGCGGTTGGTTCGCGAAGAACTCGAGACCTTCGGCGATGGGCATGTCGAGGACTTCGGCGATATTGCGGCCCTTGAACTCGATGTCGAGAGTGTCGCGGTTGTACCGCGCCCCCTTACAGACCTCACAGGGGACGTACACGTCGGGCAGGAAGTGCATTTCGATCTTGAGGGTGCCGTCTCCGGAACACGCGTCGCAGCGTCCCCCGGATACGTTGAAGCTGAACCGGCCGGGTTGATAGCCCCTGACCTTGGCTTCCTGGGTGGTGGCGAACAGCTTGCGGACGTGATCGAAAACGCCGGTGTAGGTCGCGGGATTCGATCGCGGCGTACGTCCGATGGGCGACTGGTCCATATCGATGACCTTGTCGAGGTACTCGATACCTTCGACGCGCTGATGTCGGCCCGGAGATTCCTTGGCTTTGAGGATCCGTTGACGCAACGACGGCAACACGATGTCGCGCACCAGGGTGGATTTGCCTGAACCCGAAACCCCTGACACCACCACCAGGCATCCGAGGGGGAAGCCGACGTCGAGATTCTTCAGATTGTGTTCACGAGCTCCGATGACCCGCAGCCAGTGTTCATCTGGCGAACGACGCGTCTCCGGGACCGGAACCTGGCGCTTGCCGCTCAGATACTGCCCGGTCACAGAGTCCTTGACCTTGCTGATCCCCTTGACCGGCCCGGAGTAGACGACGTTGCCCCCGTGTTCACCGGCTCCGGGACCGATGTCGACAACCCAATCGGCAGCCTTGATCGTGTCTTCGTCGTGCTCGACCACCAACACGGTGTTGCCGAGGTCCCGCAAGCGCTCGAGAGTGTCGATCAATCGGCGGTTGTCACGCTGATGCAAACCGATCGAGGGCTCGTCGAGAACGTACAGGGTGCCCACGAGGCCGGATCCGATCTGGCTTGCGAGTCGGATCCTCTGCGCCTCCCCGCCAGCGAGCGTTCCCGCCGAGCGCGACAGGGTCAGGTAGTCGAGACCGACATCGAGCAGGAACCCGAGTCGGGCGTTGATCTCTTTCACGACCCGTTCGGCGATCATCCGGTCCCGCTGGGACAACTCGAGACCTTCGAGGAACTTCGCGGACTCCCCGATCGGGAGCTCACAGACCTCGGCGATGTTGCGGCCGTTCACCGTCACCGCCAAGGTTTCGGGCTTGAGGCGAGCCCCTTCGCAGTCTCGACACGGCACGAGGCGCATGTAGGACTCGAACTGTTCGCGCGTCCAGTCGCTCTCAGCGGTCTCGTGACGTCGACGGATCCATGGAATCACGCCCTCGTAGGTCGTCGTGAAGGTCCGGGTCCGGCCGTAGCGGTTGCGGTACTTGACCGTCATCGCACCCGCCACCCCATGCAAGACGATGTCGCGGTCGGCTTCGGGAATCGAGGACCAGGGTGCCGTCAGATCGAGGCCGATATCGCCTGCGAGCGATTCGAGAACCTTGTGAAAATAGCGGGTATGCGCCGAACGCCAGGGCGCAATCGCCCCCTCGGCGATCGACTGATCCGGATCGGGAACGACGAGTTCTGGATCGACCTCGAACGTGGTGCCCAGTCCGTCACAGGTCGCGCACGCCCCATAGGGCGAGTTGAACGAGAAGTTCCGAGGGGCGAGTTCCTCGAAGGAGACCCCGCATTGAGGACACGCGAAATGCTGGGAGAAAGTGAGACGCTCCCCCGGCCCGTCAGCGGCGACGAGTTCGACCTCGGCCACACCGTCGGCGAGGCGTAATGCCGTTTCGAGGCTGTCGGTGAGACGACGTTCGATTCCTTCGCGTCGCACCAACCGATCCACCACGATTTCGATGGTGTGTTGCTCATAGCGCGCGAGCCGTTCCCCGCTCGCGAGGAATTCGGCGATGTCGACGAGTTCTCCATCCACCCGAGCCCTCACGAAACCCTGGGCTGAGAGATCACCAAGAAGCGTGTCGTATTCGCCTTTGCGCCCCCGCACGACGGGGGCGAGCACCTGAAAACGGGTTCCCTCGTCGAGTTCGAGGATCCGGTCCACGATCTGTTGGGGGGTCTGGCGCGACAGCGGGATCCCATCGGTGGGACAGTGTTGGATGCCGATCCGGGCGTAGAGCAGCCGGAGATAGTCATAGACCTCGGTGATCGTCCCCACGGTGGAGCGGGGGTTGCGACTCGCAGATTTCTGATCGATCGAAATCGCCGGTGACAGACCTTCGATGACGTCGACATCGGGTTTGTCCATCTGCCCGAGGAACTGGCGGGCGTATGCCGAGAGCGATTCGACGTAGCGGCGCTGCCCCTCGGCGTAGATCGTGTCGAAAGCCAGCGACGACTTTCCGGATCCTGACAGCCCGGTCAACACGATCAAACGGTCCCGGGGCAACTCGAGGTTCACATCGCGAAGGTTGTGCTCCCGTGCTCCACGCACCACGATCGAATCGGCCACTGCTGCGAGACTACCGAGCACCCCGCATCGGACCCTCAGCCAGCTCGCATCGATCGGTCTCGGTGCTCAGCCGGCGTCTTTGAGTTCTCGACGCAGCTCGGCGATCTCGTCGCGCAGCCGGGCGGCATATTCGAACTTCAACTCAGCAGCCGCCTCGTTCATCTCATCCTCGAGGGTGCGCACGAGCCGAGCGAGGTCCTCTTGTGGCAGCCCTTTGAGGTCGCGCTCCACCCGGTCGCGTTCGCGTTGGCGACGACGATCCTTACCCGGCACCGGGGCCCCTTGATCGGGTCGGAGTATGGACAAGATGTCGCCCACGGCCTTGCGGATCGTCTGAGGATCGATGCCGTGTTCGGCGTTGTAGGCCTGCTGGCGTTCGCGACGACGGCGGGTCTCGTCGATGGCGCGCTCCATCGATGCGGTCATGCGGTCGGCATACATCACGACTTGGCCATCGACGTTTCGAGCCGCTCGTCCGATCATCTGGATGAGCGAGGTCTCCGATCTCAGGAACCCTTCTTTGTCGGCGTCGAGAATCGCGACCAAGGACACTTCGGGAAGATCCAGGCCCTCTCGCAACAAGTTGATGCCGACCAAGACGTCGAACTCACCGAGTCTCAAGGCGCGCAGGATTTCGATGCGCTGCAGGGTGTCGATGTTCGAGTGCAGATAGCGCACCCGCAGGCCCTGTTCGAGTAGGTACTCGGTGAGGTCCTCGGCCATCTTCTTGGTCAAGGTGGTGACGAGCACTCGGTCACCTCGATCGATCCGGCCGCGCACTTCCTCCATCAGGTCGTCGATCTGGCCCTGGGTGGGTCGCACGATCACTTCCGGGTCGATCAGACCGGTGGGGCGCACGATCTGTTCCACCACCCGATCCGAGACCCGTAGTTCGAAGGGAGCCGGTGTCGCCGACATGAACACGCACTGGTTGACGCGCTCCATCACCTCTTCGAAACGCAACGGACGGTTGTCCATGGCCGAAGGAAGGCGAAAACCGTGCTCGACGAGGGTTTCTTTACGGCTGCGGTCGCCTTCGTATTGACCATGCAACTGCGGTACCGCGACATGGCTCTCGTCGATGACGAGGAGATAGTCGTCGGGGAAATAGTCGAGCAGGGTGAAGGGGGGCTCACCGGGTTGGCGGCCGTCGACATGCATCGAATAGTTCTCGATGCCGTTGCAGAAGCCGACCTCGGAAATCATCTCGAGATCGAACTGGGTGCGCATCCGAAGCCGTTGGGCTTCGAGCAGTTTGCCCTCGGCCTCGAACAAGGCCAGGCGTTCCCGCAGTTCCTCTTCGATGCCGAGCACCGCCTGACGCATCCGCTCGTCACCCGCTACGTAGTGGGTCGCGGGAAACACCAAAGTTTGACGCAACTCGCGCAGGGTTTCACCGGTCAGCGGATCGATCACCGTGATGCGGTCGACGGTGTCTCCGAACATCTCGACACGTAGGACGTGCTCCTCATAGGCGGGATGGACCTCGAGGGTGTCGCCGCGAACCCGGAACTTTCCTCGACCCAGCGTCATGTCGTTGCGGTCGTATTGGAGATCGACGAGTCGTCTCAGAATCGAGCGCTGGTCGTAATCGACCCCGACATGCAACTCGAGCAACTGCCCCCGGTACTCCTCGGGGTTGCCCATGCCGTAGATGCAACTCACCGAGGCCACCACGATGGTGTCGCGTCGAGTCAGAAGAGCCGCCGTGGCCGAATGTCGCAGCCGGTCGATCTCTTCATTGACCGAGGAGTCCTTTTCGATGAAGGTGTCACTCGACGGTATGTAGGCCTCGGGCTGGTAGTAGTCGTAATACGACACGAAGTACTCGACCCGGTTGTGGGGAAAGAACTCGCGCATCTCCTGAGCCAACTGCGCCGCCAAGGACTTGTTGGGAGCCAGAAGCAATGTCGGGCGCTGCACCGCTTCGATCGTCCATGCGATCGTGGCGGACTTTCCTGATCCAGTGATCCCGAGCAGGGTCTGGAAACGCTCACCGGCCTCGATTCCTTCGGCGAGTTGAGCAATCGCTCGCGGTTGGTCCCCGGCGGGCGCGAACGCGGAGACCACCCGGAACCGCTGATCGTCCTCGACGTCAACGATCGCTGGATCAGTCACGCGACACCACCTCGGGAGCCGCTACGTCCGCAGCGAGTTGGTCCAGGGAGTTCAACCAATCCCAGACCTCATCGATCTGAGCCTCGAGATTCTCGAGTGGTCCCGAGTTGTCCACCACGACCGAGGCCGTCGCCAACCGTTCCTCGCGGGTGGCTTGGCGTGCGATTCGAGCCCTGGCGTCATCGGGGTCGAACCCGCGATGGGTGACGAGTCGTTCGATCTGGGTCTCCACGGGCACGTCGACCACGATGATCCCCTGTAATCCGGACCGAGGGCGCTCGGTCAACAACGGAATGTCGAGCACCACGATTCGATCGCCGTCCCGCTCGGCCTCGATCCGAGCGTTCATCTCGGCGCCCACTGCAGGATGAACGATCCCATTCAAGGCGGCGAGCGCATCGGGGTCCTCGAACACCATCGACGCAAGCGCCGCGCGGTCGAGTTCACCCGCCGCATCGATGATGCCCTGGCCGAAGCGTTCGACGAGTTGGGTGAGTACCGGAGATCCGGGGCGCTGGAGATCGCGAACGATCTGATCGGCATCGATGACCACAGCACCGCGGGCCGCGAGACGCGCCGACACCGTCGACTTTCCCGAACCGATTCCACCGGTGAGGCCCACGAGGATCACCGCGATGACGCTAGCGGCCTCTCGACATCCATGGGACCTCGACGTGGTCCCACATCTGGGCTCATGAACACCCGCGTCGCTGCCACCCGACCCCGTGGCGATTCCCACCTCGGGGCTCTTTTCGTCGAGACTTCTCGGGCTCGGGATTCTCGACCAGCCACCTCTCCGTTGTCACCACTCGAGATACGCGTGCTCGTGACCGGAGCGACACCCCTCGCCCGGGAAGGAATCGCCCGATGCCTGCGAGCGAGACGAATCGATGTGATCGCTGAAGCCTCCACCACCGAGGAACTCGTGGGACGAGCTCTGCGTCTGCGTCCCGACGTCGTCCTGCTCGACACCGATCCGGTTCATCTGCCCATGGCTTCGGCTCGGGCTCTGCTCGAGGCGGATCGTCGCCAACACGTCGTGCTGATGTCGGGTCAGACCGATCCCGACAGCATCCACGACCTTCGCTCGTGGGGTGTTCATGGCCTGGTCGCGGCGACCACCCCACCCGATGATCTCGTGCGGGTTCTCACCGATGCCGCCCGGGGACGACGCCGGCTCCCCGATGCTCCATCGACACCCCGGGAACGTCGGGTGTTGACCCGGCGCGAAACCGAGGTTCTGCAACTCGCCGTACAGGGGCATACGAACCACGAGATCGCATCGCTACTGCACATCTCGATCTCGACGGTGAAGCACCATCTCGGATCGTTGAGCCGCAAATTGGACGCGCGATCTCGCGTCGATGCGGTGGTGATCGGGTTGCGCTCCGGTCTCGTGGGGTACGGACCGGCTCGCCTCACTCCGTGACGGGCTCGGCCGCTTCCTCGGCTACCGGGGCCTCGCCACCGGTCTCCTGGTAGTACTCGGCCCACGCCGCTTCGCGTTCGGCGTCGTCGCCACCGACCCAGTTGCCGTGCTCGTCGACCTCGAAGTGCTGGCGGTACTCCTCGGCCAATTCGCCACCCTCGGCCGCCTGCTTGATCGACAGGCTGATACGACGACGGGCGAGATCCAAGTCGATGATCTTCACCCAGAGTTCCTCACCGGGAGTGACGACCTGCTCAGGCGAGTCGACATGGTGCGTGGACATCTCCGAGATGTGCACCAAACCCTCGATCCCGTCGCCGACCTGCACGAAGCCACCGAACTGCACGAGCTTGGTGACACGGCCATAGACGAGCTGGCCGACCTGGTGAGTCGAGGCGAACTCCTGCCACGGATCCTGCTGGGTGGCCTTGAGCGACAGACTGATCCGCTCCCGATCGAAGTCCACGTCGAGAACCTGCACGGTGACCTGATCTCCCACGGCCACCACCGATCCGGGGTGGTCGACATGCTTCCAGGACAGCTCCGACACGTGGATGAGTCCGTCCATGCCGCCGAGATCCACGAAGGCACCAAAGGAGACCACGCTCGAGACCACACCGTGGCGGACCTCGCCAGGCTTGAGGTTCGCGAGGAAGTCGTCGCGAGCTTCCTTCTGGCTCTCTTCGAGATAGGCGCGACGCGACAACACGACGTTGTTGCGGTTGCGGTCGAGTTCGATGATCTTGGCCTGGATCGTCTTGCCGATGTAGGGCGCCAGATCCCGGACGCGGCGCAACTCGACCAGCGAGGCGGGCAAGAAGCCGCGCAGCCCGATATCGATGATGAGGCCGCCCTTGACGACCTCGATGACCGGACCTTCGACGACACCGTCGGCTTCTTTGATCTGTTCGATCGATCCCCAGGCCCGTTCGTACTGGGCCCGCTTCTTCGACAGGACCAAACGGCCCTCTTTGTCCTCTTTCTGCAGGACGAGAGCTTCGAGACGTTCTCCCATCGACACGACTTCATGCGGGTCGACGTCGTTGCGAATACTCAGTTCACGCGACGGAATGACGCCCTCGGACTTGTAGCCGATGTCGAGAAGCACTTCGTCGCGGTCGATCTTGACCACGGTTCCCGCAACCATCTGGCCATCCTCGACTTCGACGAGAGTGCCAGCGATAGCGTCGGCGAAGGACATGCCCAGGTCGTCAGCGGTGACCTGGCGGGGGGTGTAGTTGCCCTCGTCGTCGAAACTTCCCATATCACCTGCAGGCGCAGTAGACGGGGTGGACGGGGCGGTCGTGGTGTCGGACAAGGAACAGATCGCTTTCGGTGGCTAACGGGTAGATGAACGCATCCCACACTCGGGACGCGACCGGAGGCTATCAGGCGAAATGTCGTGTGCCATGGCCGTCCTGGCGCCGTCAGGGTCGGCGCGCCACGACGAGGAACTCGGCCCGATCCACCTCGGGTGGGTCCGATCCGTACTCTCCGGGATCAGCCGCTGAGATCGACTCGACCTCGAGGCCCACGACCCGGCACAACAAGTCGAGTTCTCGAGGCGTGTAGCACCCGGTCCACAAGTCGACCTCGGTGACCTCTCCGGTCTCGGAACGCACCTGGGTCCGTTCATGCGACAAGCCCCTAGCGGCGTCGAATCGAGCCTCATGATGGTGACGTACCGAGAAGTACGCGTTGAAGGCGCTGAGAGCGACCCGACCCCCCGGACGGAGACAGGACCGAATTCCCGCCAGCACGGCCTCGTCTTCTCCGGGTCCGGTCTGGAGCCCGAAGGCTCCCTGACACAGACAGATCACGGCATCGAATCGATCGTGTAGACGCGTGGTCGCCACCAGGTCTCGAGCATCGAGACGCTCGAAGGTCGCTAAAGGACCAGGTCTCGTCTCGAGCGCGACCTCGACGAATCGGCTCGAGATGTCGACGCCATGGGCCGCGATACCTCGACGAGCGAGTTCGTGAACATGGCGACCTGGTCCACATCCGACGTCGAGAACCCAACAGGCGGGGTCGAGCCCGAGAACCTCGACGAGATGATCGATCTCGCGGCGAGTTCCGTAGGTGAAGGAATAGCGGAGATACGCCGCACCGAGGTGATCGGCGATGGGTTCGAACCAGTGATCGACGCCCGTGTCGTCGTCGGGTGCACCACCGGACTCGAAGGGGTCATCCTTTGGCATCGGCCCAGGTGGCGCCCCACGCAACGTTGACTTCGAGCGGCACCGACAGGGAGGTGGCGGCTTTCATGATGTCCACCACCATCGGTCCCACTGTCTCGCGTTCGTCGTGGAACACTTCGAGCACCACCTCGTCATGGACCTGCAGCACGAGACGACTCCGGGACCCGGCATCGGCCAAGGCCTCGTCGATTCTCACCAGGGCGACTTTGAAGATGTCAGCGGCGAGACCTTGGATGGCTGCGTTCATCGCCTGACGTTCGGCGGCCTGACGCACACGGAAATTCGGATCCCGCAACTCGGGCATCGGCCGTCGGCGTCCGAACAGGGTTTCGGTGTAACCCCGGTCCTTGGCCTCAGCGACCGTGGCTTCCATATACGCCTTGACGTTGGGAAACGCCGCGAAATAGGCGTCGAGGATCACCGAGGCCTCGTCGGTAGGGATGCCGAGACGCTGTCCGAGTCCGAAGGCTTCCATGCCGTACGCGAGTCCGTACGACACCATCTTGGCTTTGGAGCGCATGTCCAAGGTGACATCGCCCGGATCGACGGCGAACACTTTCGCGGCGGTGGCACGGTGCAGATCCTCCCCCGAGGTGAACGCCGCGATGAGGCCCGGGTCCTGGGCGAGATGGGCGATACAGCGCAGTTCGATCTGGTTGTAATCCGCGACGAGCAGAACCGTTCCCGGCGCCGGCACGAAGGCCTCGCGAAAGACCCGGCCTTGATCGGTCCGCACCGGAATGTTGTGCAGGTTCGGATGCTCACTCGACAATCGCCCGGTCCGAGCGACGGTCTGGGTGAACGTCGCGTGGATTCGCCCATCCGCGGCCACCTCGGCGATGAGACCTTCGCCGTAGGTCCCCCGCAACTTGTCGAGTTCACGGAATTCCAGGAGTGGGTCGATGAACTCGGGCCAGTCGTCACGCAACCGTTCCAGGGTCGCAGCATCGGTGGAGAAGCCGGTCTTGGTCTTCTTGCCCGGCGTCAGCCCGCGTTCGGTGTAGAGGATCTCGCGCAACTGTGTGGGTGAGTTGGGATTGAAATCGCGACCCACCACCTCGCGCAGAACCGCGACCAGTTCACCGACGCGGCGGGTGAGATCTTCGTTGATCCGGCGCAACGCGTCGAGGTCCACGCCCACTCCGAGATGTTCCATCCGGGCGAGCACTCCCACGAGTGGTCGTTCGATCTCATCGTGCAGCGCGGTCATCCCGATCGTGTCGAGGCGTTCGCGCAGCACCGGAGCCAGCACGCCGACTGCCAGGGCCGCGCTCGCTGTCGCGGTGGCGATTCCATCGGTCGCGTCGGTGTCGCCCAGAGCCAGTTGCCCATCGGGCACCGCCGAGGTCGCAAGGCTGCGATCGCTGTAGCGCTCGAGCAGATCGGCGATGCCGTAGCGACCTGACGCCGGGTCCACGAGGTACCCGAGCACTCCCACATCGGCATCGAGGCTCATCAGCGCGCATCCGAGATCCAGAACCGAGCGCATCAATGCTTTGATCTGATGGCCGCGCACGGTGATCCCGGACCAGTCGATCTCCCCCACTCGACCACCTGGCACCCAGTCGACTTCGTCGCCGCCGAGAGAGACGGCCACTCCATGGAGTGCTGAACGGCCGGGTTCTCCAACCCAGGACGCCGCCACATCGAGGACCTCGCGCTCGCGCCAGGCGTCTTGGCGCGTGGCCGGATCATCGACGATGGTGACGACTGGTTCCAGCGTGGCCCCGACGACCTCGTCCGCAGTACCACTGGGCGCGCCGAGGGCCGCAAGGGCACGCGTTCCCATGGCTCGGAACTCGAGCAACTCGAAGAGGTTCCGCAACGCGTCGACATCGGGGCGAGGGGCGAGCGCGTCCAGATCCACCTCGACGGGAGCGTCACGACGCAGGACCATGAGATCACGGTTGGTGCGAGCGCGGGTTTCGTGCTCGGCGAGCGAGGCCCGAAGTTTGGGAGTCTGATCCTCGACATGAGCGAAGATGCCGTCGAGGCCGCCATACGTCGTGATCAACTTCGCAGCCGTCTTCTCCCCGACTCCGGGTACGCCAGGGAGATTGTCGCTGGGGTCGCCACGCAACGCGGCATAGTCGGGGTACTGCTCGGGGGTGACCCCGGTGCGAGCGAGGATTCCGGCCTCGTCATAGAGGTCGTAATCACTCACACCGCGCTTGTTGTAGAGCACGCGGATATGAGGGTCCTTGACGAGCTGATAGGTATCGCGGTCCCCGGTGACGATGATGACGTCACGACCCTGGTCGGCCGCCATCGTGGCGACGGTCGCCAAGACGTCGTCGGCTTCCCAACCCGCACGCTCCACTGTGGTAATACCTGAAGCCGCCAAGATCTCTTTGACGAGACCCACCTGCTGGCGGAGCTCGTCGGGTGATCGCTCCCGTTGGGCTTTGTACAACGGTTCGGCCTCGTGGCGAAAAGTCGGCTCGGGTCGGTCGAAAGCAACGAACACCCCCGACGGTTCGTGATCGCGCAGCAGGTTCGTCAACATCGACGTGAAACCGAACACGGCATTGGTGATCTGCCCCCCAGCCGTGGCCATATCGGTGGGAAGCGCGTAGAAGGCGCGGTACGTGAGCGAGTTCCCGTCGAGCAACAGCAGCGTCACGGCGTCAACTCACCGGCCAGGATCTTCTCAGCGACATCACGCATCTTGCAGCGCTGGCTCATGGCGGTGCGTTGTACGAAAGCGAACGCATCCTGTTCGGTCATGTGATGTTGGTCGATCAACACGCCCTTGGCTCGGTCGACGATCTTGCGGGCTTCGAGTTGTTCACCGAGCGTGTCGACTTCTCCGGCCAGCGCCTGGAGCTCACGAAAACGCCCCAAGGCCACCTCGATGGCGGGAATGAGATCGGTCTTTTGGAAGGGCTTGACGAGATAGGCGAGCGCGCCGGCGTCCCGAGCCTCCTCGACGACTTCTCGCTGGCTGAACGCCGTGAGGATCAGCACTGCACACAAACGTTCCTCGTTGATACGCCGGGCCGCTTCGAGCCCGTCCATACCGGGCATCTTGATATCGAGCACCGCCACATCGGGACGAAGCTCTCGGACGAGTTCCACCGCGCGATCACCGCGCCCGGTGTCGCCCACGACCTCGTAGCCCTCTTCCTCCAACGTCTCGCGTAGATCGAGACGGATGATGGCCTCGTCCTCGGCGATCACGACCCGGATGCTCACGTGTTTCGTCCCTTCGTTCGGGTCCCGGTCCGTGACCGGATCAACCCGAGATCCTCAGCGCACCAAGCGCTCTAACAACTGATCCTGTTTGGCTTCGAGTTCCGCGATCGCGGCTTGCACCTCGGCTCGATGCCGGCCCATCGCCTCGGCATGACGCTGCGCGTCACGATGCTCCACACCGGCAGCAGGGGTTTCCGCAACCAGAGCGCGCAACTCGAGGTCATTGGCCTCATCTGCGAGATGGGCGTACTGCTCATCGATCACTCGCAACTCCTCGCGCAGCGATTTGAGGCGTTGGCCCACCTGGCGCAGACGGCGTTCCACGAGTCGTTTGCTCACCAGGGTCTCGATGCTACGCCTCTGAGGGCCACACTGGGGTCATGGAAGACGCCTCGGTGCCGGTGGATGCGTGGGGTATCACCGACGGGTATCACGACATCGACGGGGTCTGGCATGCCACGAGCCCTGAGACGCGCCTGGCGTTGCGTGACGCACTGGGAGATCCCGACCCCGGTCCCCTGCGCTGGTTCGTGAACGCTGGCGCCACCGAGCCCCTATGGGGGTCAGCACAGTTGGTGCTCGAGGACGGCACGGTTCTCGACCATGTCGGATCCCTGCCCCCCGACTTGCCTCTCGGATGGCACGAATTACATCCCGATGACGGAGGGCCCCGAACTGAACTCGTCGTCGTACCCTCCCAGTGCCCAGGGGCGGGCCGACGACGAGGACTCGCAGTGTTGGCCCATGAACTCTGGAGTGCTGACAGCTGGGAGATGGGCGATCTCGACGACGTCGCGACGCTCGCTGCGCGCCTTGGACACGCGGGCGGTGACACGATCCTGCTCGGGCCGCTTCATGCCCGCCTACCGGGCGCCGATGTCGATCCGAGCCCCTATTCCCCCTCGACACGACGATGGTGGGATCCGCTGTGGGCTCGCCCGGGCGAAGGCCGACCCGACAGGTTTGCGCCCGCCCCCCGACGATTGGTCGAGCGGCACCGGGTCTACGACGAGGCGATGGCCGCACTCGGGGTCGAGTTCGATGCCATCACACCTGGATCCGATTCCGATCAGATCTGGCGGGACTGGGTCCAACGACGCGGCGAGGAACTCGTGCGCTACTGCCGGTGGCTGACCGTGGTCGAGGCGTTCGGATCTGATACGTCGATATGGCCTCGAGATCTCGCGACGCCTCGCTCCCCTGGGTGGCACGATCGCTTCAGCACCGGCGAGTGGGCCCGACGCAGCGAGTTCCACGCGTGGTGTCAATGGCGAGTCGACGCGGCTCTGGCGCGCATCGCCGCGACCGGAACCGGATTGATCACCGATCTCGCAGTGGGTTTCCACCCCGACGGCTTCGACGCCTGGGATCTCAGCGACGTCACCTGTGGAGAGGTTCGTCTCGGTGCCCCACCTGACCCCTTTGCCCGGGAGGGTCAGAACTGGGGCCTTCCACCGATGGATCCCTGGGCGGTGTCGCGGGCTCGCTTCGAACCGTGGCTGGGTGCGGTACGCACAGGACTGGTTCATGGCACCGGCCTTCGCATCGATCATGTCATCGGCTTGTCACGCCAATTCTGGATTCCTCCCGGTGGCGGACCCGAACATGGGGCCTATGTACGTCAGCCCCGCGAGGCGTTGATGGCTCTGTTGACCCTCGAAGCCCACCGGGCGGGGGCCTTCGTCGTGGGCGAGGACCTGGGAACCGTGGAGCCTTCGATGCGCACGGCGATGGCCCAACGCTCGATTCTGGGCATTCGGGTCGCGATCTTCACCGATGACGCACCTGCGACTTGGCCTTCAGACACCCTCGCCACGGTGACGACACACGACCTCCCGACCATCGCCGGGATTCTCTCCGACCCCGACCCCGATGTCACCGAGTTCCGGCGGCGGCTGCTCGAACTCGGTGCCACGACCACGGACCCCGTCACGAGCATCGCGACTGTCCATCGCCACATGATGGAGGCCGGATCTGACGTCGTGTTGCTCACCGCCGACGATCTGTGTGCAAGTACTCACCGTCCCAACCAACCCGGGGTCGTTGGTCCTCCGAGTTGGTGCACCCGATTGCCGCGACCTGTCGAGGAGATCCCCCTCGAGATCTTCGGTGTCACGAGCGAATGAGAACGTGGTGAGGGGTGTCGCTGGGGGTCACCCGCAGCCTTGGCGATGTCTCGAGGAACCACGACGACATCACGAGAGGTCACGGAGTGTCGCAGGGATTCATCACATCGGCACCGCACTACCGTAAGGACCGTGTCCGTCGATGCCGCCGAACGCTTTCTCGACACCGTCGCCACCGATCCGGCAGTGGCGCAGCGACTCGCAACGATCGCGGGAGATCTCGATGCGCTCGCTGCGGTCGTGGCTGAACTGGGAGTCGATACCGATCCGGACGAACTCGATGCCGTATGGCGCCGGCGGGTGGAGGATAGAGGTCTCGAGGACTCGTCACTCGAAGGAGTCGCCGGAGGCCACGGTGGGCTCGTTCCCCCGTGGGCTCGACCCCCGATGGCTCGCTAGCACCCCTCAGTGCGATCACCCGGTGTCTTGGTGATGACACCGTGGCCGCCTCGCTGCGACACGGCCGGTATCGCTCATCGTTCATTCTTTCGAGATGAACGATCAGGTCCTGGCTCCCGCCATGGCGACCTGGTGACATCGCGAAATCGAATCGCGACACGCCGGGCTCGCACCCCGAGTCGGCAGTTCTCGGTCCGAGTCCACCATCGAGTTCTGAGCACGTCCCGATGAACTCTCACAGGAGCCAGCCCATGTCGGTGACATCACCAGGGAAAGCGGATCGAGGCCCGGGATCATGAGACCCCAGGGGTCACGAGTTCCCAGCGGCGACTCCCAACGCCCGGTCACGGCTCTGCCCTGGCTGCGTTCGGTCCCTGGTGGCCTGTTGCCCTTGGTCGGTCGGACCGAGGAACTCGCTGTGGTGACCGACGCGCTCACTCACGCCGCGCACGGTCAGGGACGGTCGATCCTCATCACCGGACCGGCGGGGAGGGGAAAATCGCGACTCTTGGCCGAGGCTGCGGCACTGGCACAGGTCCAAGGAGCACTGGTCATCACAGCGACAGCGGAACGGGGTCCGAGCAGCCGCCCCCATGATGTGCTGCTCCAGGTGTTGAGCTGTGCGGTGATCGACCTCGATCGGCGTCGTATGCCCCGACCCGAAGCACTCGACGCCGCGCTACAACGCCTCGAAACCGGAGGTGACGACCTCGGGCGGTCCTCGACCCTCACCGCATTCACCCAGGCCCTGCTCGCGCTCCCCCACCATCCCGTGGTGATCATCGTCGATGACGTCCACTGGGCCGATGTGGCCAGTGCGGAGATTCTTCGAGAGGTCAGCACCTACCTCGACCGCCTCCCGATGGTGCTGTTGCGAGCCCAACGCCCGGATCCCCACACCCGCGCCACCGAGGCCCGTTCTGCTGTCGAAGTCGCTCTCGAACCCCTCCACCACGACCAACTGTGTCGCTTGTTCTCCACGCGACTCGACATGAATCCCCAGTCCGCTGACCGCGCGGCGGAGCTGGTGATGCGCCTGGGTGGTGACACTCCTGCGGTCCTCGAACATCTGGTGAGCGCGGCAGGTGGACTCGACGACACCCGATCGGCCCAGGATTTCCTCGACTCACTCACGAGTTTGGACGCCACCGACCCCCGGCGCGCAATGTCGGTGCGGCTCGCCTCCCTCGCACCCTGGACTCGTGACGTTCTCTCGGTCGCTGCGGTACTCGGCTCCGAATTCGACGTCACCGATCTCGCGGAGTTCCTCACTGGTGATCACCGGGAATCGTCGATGGGGCGTCTCGACATCCCCGATGCCGCCCTCGATGCTGCTCTCACCGAGGGCCTCGAACGACGAGTTCTCGACGCGACCGCCCCGGGCCGCTTCGGTTTCGTCCATCCCCTCGGGCCCGAACTGCTCTATGAACGTCTGGCGCCGGGCCGCCGAGCCGAACTCCATCGACGCGCCGGACACGTCCTGGCGCGTCGCGGTTCACGCCATGTGGTCGGGGCCGCTCGGCACCTCTTGGCCTCGGGTCGTGTCGATTCCACCACCGGACCTCTCATCGTGGCGGCTGGGGATCAGGCCTTGGCCCGCAGCGCCTTCGAGGAGGCCGCCACCTTCTTCGACGCCGCTTTGCGGATCGGACTCGAGGGTGACGACGAGTTGCGCGTCCTGTTGGCTCTCGGGCGGGCGTTTTCCGGTTCGGGCCAACGCGATGCCGCCCGAAACCGTTTCGAGGACGTGATCATCGCGGTCCTCGACGACCCGGAACCGAGCGACAACCGACGCGCCATGGCCATCGAGGCCGCAATCGGACACGGTGAAGGCGGCGATTTCCGGGTGGGGGCGCGCACCTCAGCCTCGCTGATCGAACGAGTTCTGGCCCTTCCCTGTCTCGACGATGCTCAACGGTCACGACTCCTCGCCGCCCAGGTGCGAGTGAGTGCCCGAGTCGACCGAGTCGTCACCCACGTGACCCCGTCGGAGGTCTTTGGTCTCGACACCGGCACGACTGCGGATCGGGTCCAATGGTCGTATGCGGTGCGTACGGCGCTCGCTCATGATCTGGCCCGCGAGGCTCTCGACACCGCTGAACGTTCTCAGGATCCCCAAGCCCTTCTCGAAGCCCTCAGCGCCTGGCGATCGGTCCACCGATCCCCCCATGAACTCGCCGAGAGAACTCGTCTGGGCGAGCGCGGCGTCGAACTCGCTGATCGTCTCGGCCGACGCGGCGAAGGCGTCGAACTGCGGGGATGGTTGGCAGTGGATCACCTCGAACGCGGGGACCGTCGAGCCTTCGATCTCGTCGCCGGCGAGGTGGAAGCCACGATGGGTCGATTCGGAACGCATCGTTTGCACTGGTTGGCAGCCTGTCTTCGAACCCTGACCGCCCAACTCGACGGTCGACCCCGCGATGTCGCCGACGCGGCGACCGCGGCGGCCACTCTCGACATCGATGTGGAGATTCCAGGCCGTTGGACAGCATTCGCGATCCTGTTGTGGCGCGCCGGCGAACTCGATGACGATCGATCATTTTCGCGACGGCTCTCCGAGCGCCATCCCGACATCTTCGATCAGGCCGCCGCAGCGGCGATGTTGGGGACGAGCCGGTGGCGCGATGGCGACTCGGCGAGTGCCCGAGAGTTGCTCGGACGCTCACTCGAGCGCCTGCGCCAGGGTGAACACGAAATCTCCTGGCTTCTCAGCATCCATGCCGTTGCCGACCTCGCCGCCGAAATCGGCGACACATCCGCAGCAGTGGAACTGATCGACCTGCTGAGGCCGTGGCAGGACCGCATCACGATCGGTAACCACGGAACCGTGATGCTGGGTCCAATCGCTCGACCGCTCGGGCGTCTCCTCGCGCTCACAGGAGCGTCCGATGCCGTCGTGGAAGACGCCTTCACACGAGCGCGCACTCTCAGTCGTGATCTCCGGGCTCCCGCCTTGGCCGCTGAGAGCCTGGTGGATGAGGCTCGCTGGCATCTCGAGCGTGACCGGCCGGGCGAGGCTGCCGCAAGCGCGCGCGAGGCTCTTCGTCTCGCCACCGCCATCGAAGCGACCCGGATGCGGCGCGAAGCCGACAAAGTCCTGGCGCTCATTCCCGGAACCGCCGAACCCGACCCCGAACTCTCCCCTCGCCAAGCCGCCATCCTCGAACTCATCGCTGAAGGGCTGTCGAACCCTCAGATCGCTCGCCGTCTGGCTTTCAGCCTTTCGACCGTCGCCAAGGAGACCTCGGCGATCTATCAGGTGCTCGGAGTCGCGACGCGACACCAGGCGGCATCAGAGTTCCGGCGACGTAGCAGATGAACCGACCGTGACCTCAGGCTGTTGCGGCTCCGTCCACGGTCACAACGGCACCGCTGACGAACGAGCCGGCGTCACTACACAACATCAGAGCCGGACCCACGATTTCATCGGGATCACCGACTCGACCCACCGGAGTGGCCTTTGCGGTCGCCGCCAACGCTCGTTCGTCATACGCCTTGGTCACCATGTCGGTGAGGAACGTTCCCGGACTGATCGCGTTCACCCGGATGCCCTCGGGGCCCAGTTCCCGAGCCATCGAACGTGTGGCTTGAGCCAGCGCCGCCTTGGCCGGCGGGTAGTAGTACCGGTCTGGTGTGGCCCGACTCATGGCAATGGACACGATGTTGAGCACTGCGCCGTGACCAGTGGCAGCGAGATGAGGGCGCGCCGCCTGTACCAACATCATCGGTGACAGCAGGTTCGTGACGAAGGCTCCGCTGAAGGTGTCGACTGCGAGACGGTCGAGGGGGCGGTCAAGGACGGTGCCGGCATTGTTCACCACGATCGAGACTCCACCGAAGGTGTCGATCGTGGACGATACGAGGGCGTCGAGTTCGTCGGGGTTCGACATGTTCACGGCGAGCGCGAGGCCCTGAGCACCCAACTCGGCGATCTCGGCGACCACGTCAGCGCAGGCTTCGAGTTTGCGGCTGGCGACCACGACATTCGCCCCGGCTTTCGCGAACCCGAGAGCCATGGCCCTTCCGAGGCCACGCGACCCTCCGGTCACGATGGCGGTTCGGCCGGTGAGATCGAAGCGGCGAGCGAGATCGGGATGCATCACCCCATCATGGTGCACGTGACGGTCACAGCTCCGTGTCACAGTCACGGGAGACCGCGGTCAGGGTCTGAGCGAGATGGGCTCGGGTTGCAACGAGAAGAATTCGATCAGGTTCCCACCAGTCGATGATCTCTCGGGTCGCGGACGTTCGGCACGAACCCGAGGTGTACACGACCGCGGCACCGAGACGACTCGCTGCCGCGCCCACAGCCAAAGCCTCGCCTTCTCGGTAACCGTCTACGACGACGAGGTCGGTACCCCGAGACGGGGTCATGCGTCGAGCAATCGCCCCAGCAGTACTCGTGCGATCGTCTCCGGCGATCCGCTCGATCTCGAGGCCATGACTGCGCAATGTCTCGACCACGCCCTCAGACACCGAACGAGTTCCTCCCACGACGATGACCTCCTCGGCGCGAAGATCGCGAAGCGCGTCCCTGGTGACGTCGGGAAGATTTCGAGGTCCGGTCAGGAGTATCGGTGCCCCCAGCGTTGCCGCCAGCGGCGCTGCGATCACGGCATCGCCGTGACGGGTTCCATCGACGACCACCACTGTCGAGACACCAGCGGGGTATCGATCACGGGCGATGGCCGCCGCGGTCTCGTACCGATCGGCGCCCCCGAGACGTTCGATCTGGACGTCTGGGAACCTCTCGAGGTCGCGTTCCACCGCCGTCGACACGACATCGATCTCGCCGATGATGACCACCGTGTGGGGCTCGAGCCGCTCGAGTTCTCGGCGGGTCGACAACGACAGTTCATCAGTGGCCGTGACCAACACGGGACCCCTGGCGCTGCTGTCGATGGCGCCACTCGTGGCCGCATCGGCGAAGGTGCGAGCCGTCGTCAGATACACCCGCTGCGCACCCTGGGGATACGTCACCTGGGACAACGCAGCTGCGAGTTCGTAGACATCGGATCCGGTCACCTCGAGAATCGATGTCTCCCCGAGTGCGATCTCGACTCGCGACATCGGTGGCGGTGGGACCAGAGAGGACGAGGCCGTGCGCGCCGTCGTGATCGTCGCGGCACCGGCTCCGGTGGCGTTCACGTCACGGACCCGCAGGAGATAGGTGGTCGCAGGGTCGAGCCCGGTGACAAGCGTGCCGGTGGGGTCGAGCGTCGCCCAGGTGGCCAGGTTCCAGCTGCGTCCACCGTCGATGCTGTGTTCGATGACCGAGCCCGTGATGGGATCGTTGATATCCACCGGGCCCCGGGTCCAGGCGAGTTCCACCGACCGATCGCTCACGGACAAGGCGGTGACGGCACCGGGTGCCAGAGGCGTTGCGACGCGATTGACCCGATGGATCTGTATTTCACCGTTGAGGACTCCAGTGCCGTTCGCCAAGGGAGAACCGACGGCGATGATCCGTCCATCACCTGACATCGACAGTCCAGAACCGGCCTGCACCCCCACCGCTGATCCCAGGATCGAGGGTGTGACGTGTTGCCATATCTCACCGTCGAAGCGCATCACGTCGACCATGCCGGCATCGACCGTCACACCGTTGTCGAAACCGGGGGCAGCCATCGCCATGACGCTTCCCGATGCGTCGAGCGCAAGACGAGCACCGAGTTCGCTTCCTCCCGCAAACAGCATCAGTGGGTCACCCATCTGCTCCCATGTGGCGCCGGTCCATCGTCGAACATGGACCTGCCCGGAGTCGGGTCCCAGAGCCGGTCGGACCGGTTGAGCAGCCGGAAGGATCGGTCCGATGATGAGACCGGTCTCGTATCCGGGACTGCCCGTTGCGACGACGTCCCCATCGGCATCGAGAGCCACCGCCGAACCCAGACGATCCCCCGCTGACGTACCCGTCAACGCCGTTCGCGGCACCCACGCGGCGCCGTTCCAGACCGAGACCGTCACGGCGCCGGCCAGGATTCGCCCACCCGGTGCCGACAGTGGAGCCCCGAGCGCCAAGACGTCGCCGTCGGCATCGAGAGCCACCGCCGCTCCCAGACCGTCGCCCGCCACCGCCCCTTCAGTGAAGGACCGCAAACTCCAACTGGCACCATCCCAGTCCCATACAGCGGCCGCGCCGGCCTGGTTTCGCCCGCCGGGGTTCGCATCGGGAATCCCCAGAGCCAGAACGTCTCCGGTGGCATCGAGAGCGACCGAAGCTGCGAAGTTCTCCCCCGCAGCCGACCCGAGGAGTCGTGGTCTGGTCATGACCCAGTCGGTGCCATCGAACTCGTAGACGCTCACCGCTCCGGCGCGATCGGTGCCGTTGCTGGCCTGGGGAGCTCCTACCGCAATGACATCTCCGGTTGCGTTGATGTCCACGGCCGCCCCGAAGAGGTCGTCGAGGTCGACACCGTGAAGCGCCTGACCCAGTTGGTTCCACACCGACTGGCTCCGTCGGTACACCGTCACCGTTCCCGCTGCGATCGAGCCGACGTCGAGACGGGGTGAGCCGACCACGAGGGTGTCCCCGTCAGCGTCCATCGCAGTCGAGGATCCCAGCCGCGCAAAGGGTTCGGCTCCCGAGATCGCACTCCCCCATGGGGCCAACGTGGTCGTCGAGTAGACATCGACGATCCCCGTGAATGCATCGGCGCCGAGACGAGCCACCGCGACCGTGGCTCCGTCATAGGAGACATCCAGGAACGACATCGCATCACCGGCCTCGACCCCAGTCAGATCCCAGGCGCGTTGCACCCACTGCGCGGAGGCCGCCTCCCAGTCGTAGACCGCAACCCGTCCGATATCGGCCGCCCCAGAACTGACCGAGTTCCATCCCGGGCTCGAGACCGCGACCGTGGTGCCATCACCGGAGAGTCGAATGACTGCTCCGAGTTGGTCATCACCATTGGCACCAACGAGCGTGGCGCCCTGCTGGACCCAGGCCGTTCCCGTCCAGAGGTGAACCTCGGCCTCACCCTCACCAGACGTTGCTGCGTCGACCCCCCACGCACCCACGGCGATCATGAGCCCGTCATCGCTCACATCGACACTGCTCCCGTACTGATCACCCGGATTCACTCCGGTGAGTGCGGGTCCTCGCGCGTGCCATGAGGTGGATTCGAAATCGAAGACGCGAACCGAGCCGGCGGGCACGGGCGCCGCCAAACCGTTGCCCGGAGCTCCCACCACGATCGTGTCTCCATCAGGGGTGACAGCCACATCCGACCCGAATCGGTCATCGGTCGCTCCGTACAGGGGATCTCCCCGCACCGCCCAGGATCCGTTGTCCCAGTCGTAGATGGTGACCGAGCCGGCTGCCGGTCCCGTCGTGGTGTCGGCTCCGTTTCCGACCACCAGGGTGTCACCGTCGTGGTCGAGCGCCACCGCTCCCAACTCGTCACCGGGAGCACCGATGAGGTCGCCGCCTCGGCGGATCCATGCCGAACCCGTCCACTCGTGGACTTGGATGCGACCGGCGCCACCAGCGAAACGCGGTGCGGCGATGGCGAGAACCAGTGCGTCATCGCTCAACGCCACGGCGGTGCCCAGTTCTTCACCCGCCTCACCGTCGAAGGTGCTGCGCACCTGCCAGGTGTCAGATGTCCAGTCGAAGATCCGCACCTGTCCCGAATCAGCGCCACCGGAATCAGCCTTCGGGGACCCCGCCACCACGACGGTGCCATCGGGGCTGATGTCGACACTGGCCCCGAAGTGATCGCCTGGGATCGCACCCGAGATCCCATCGCCGAGAGGCCACCAACTCTGGTTCGACGCGACACCGAGGGCCTCGACAGATGAAGGCCGATCGACGCCGACTCCGACTCCGCTCGCCGCTATCAGGATCACAGCCCCGGCGATCACACGCCCGCAGTGGCTCCGCAAAGTCTGGGACCTCACAGTCACCTAGAAAGATTATCTAGAGTGCGGGTCGCGAAGAGATTCTCGTTCTCCAGCCCGCCATGGCCCCTACGGCCGTAGCCAATGGGGCTGAAGTCTCGAGCTGGCGTCGTCGAGTGGTCTCCTTGTGACCTCGACCTGGCACCCTGTCGAGGTGGCCGATATCGAGGATGTGACCCGCAAGATCCGAGCGCTGCTCGACAAGGCCGAGAACACCCAGTACCCGGCCGAGGCCGAAGCCGCGACGAGCAAGGCCGCCGAACTGATGGCCCGCCACCGGATCACCGAAGCCATGCTCGACGCGACCGCGAGAACCACGACGCCGACGATTGCGACGCGCACGGTCACACTCTCGAGAGGCCCCTATGTGGCAGCCCGGACCGCTCTTCTCGCCGGGATCGCTCAGGCGTTTGGATGTCGGCTGGTGTACTCGACGAGCTGGGAGGGTCGAGTATGCGAACTTCTCGGGTTCGACGAGGATCTCGAAGCAGTCGATCTGTTGTACACGAGCCTTCTCGTTCAGGCCTCGGTCGCCGCAACTGCCGAGGCGGTGCCTCGGGGTCAGGCCTCGGTGTCGTGGCGGCGAGGCTTCTTGCTCGGATTCGCCGAGACGGTGACTCAACGTCTGAGCGCAGTCATGAGCGACATGATCGACGAGGCGGCTCGCGCCACGCGTGCTCCGACCGGCGCCAACCGGTCGAGTTCGGTCGAAATCGTTCTCGCCGACCGCGAGGCTCGCATCAACGAGGAGTACACGCGTCGTTACGGGCGAGTCGGAACGGGTCGACGTCCCAGTGCCGTACTCGGTGACGCCCATCGCCGAGGAGCGATGGCGGGGAGCCAGGCTGATCTCGGTCGAACGCGCCCCGTGACGACGTCGCGACGGAGTGTGGGACGCGGTGGCTGATCTCGAGCGATCCCGCACCTACGCTGCTGAAACCCGAGCGTTCGAAGGGACTCTGGCCGAGTCACCTCTCACCTTTGCTGAGATCACCGACATCGTCTCGGCTCTGACCGCCACCTCGTGGTGGGCACACCACGGATTCGGCCCCGTTCATGTCGAGCGGGGTGTGGGCGTGCGTATCCACTCCCAGGCCTGCTCGGCGTCAGGGTCCATCGTGATCAGCGAAGCCCAACAGACACCTGCGACCGTGGCCCATGAACTCGCCCATCTGTGCGGGGGTGTGGGTCACGATGCGATCTTTCGAGGTGGTGAAATCGCCATCGTCGCAGCGATCTGTGGTCCTCGAGCGGCCCGCATCCTGCGCGACGAGTTCGACCGCGACTCGCTTGCGATCATCACGATCGATCCCGTGACCGACTGGCCCGACGGACTCTTGGCGAATCACCCTCGATTTCGCTCGCCCTGATCGCACCGACACAGGCTCGGTATCGGTCGCCGAGAGATCACGAGCGGCCACCCGCCGTCGCGACCGTAAGGGTGGGGGCGCCTAGGGTGACGCGTCGATGATCATCGGCCTTCACCATGTGGCTCTCGGCGTCACCCGAGACGAGTTCGACGCTGCGGTCGAGTTCTACACCGCGACGCTCGGCGGAACGATCGAGTTCACATCCCAGTTGACGAAGCGTCCTGATGCCGATGCCGTCATCGGCATCGCCGGTGTCGAAGCTCGCATCGCCATGGTGCGCCTCGGAGGCGCTCGCGTGGAGATCTGGGCGTACGACTCGCCAGCACCGACGGAGCGATGCCGCGATGCCAACGCCTTGGGATATCCCCACATAGCTCTCGCTGTCACCGACATCGAGGCCGAACATCGACGTCTCAGCGAGGCCGGAATGACCTTCGTGGGACCGCCGGTTCAGGTCGGGGCATCCCGAGCGGTGTACGGGCGAGACCCATTCGGCAACCTCATCGAGTTGTATCAAGGCTCCTGAGCCACTCGCCTCTGGGTCCTCCACCACCAGACCCGATCGTCAGCGAGGAGGCGCCTCATCGGACTCGTCGTCGCCACGGGTTGCGGTCCGAGAACCTGCAGGGACCAAGAACGCCACGCAGGCCACACCGAACACGATGCTTCCCCCCACGACAAGGGCATCTCCGGCTCGCGCTCCCGACCACCCGAACAGCACTGCGGATGCCATGAACGCGATCCATCCGATCTGATGAAGCCGGGGCACGTCTCGATCGTAGAAGGGACTCAGCTCGGTCCCTACCGGTTACCGCCGTTGACGGTCAGGGTCTGACCCGTGACCCACGAGGCCGCTGAGGAGGCCAAGAACACCACGGCATTCGCCACGTCCTCGGCGGTTCCGAGGCGACCCAGGGGAATTCCAAGCCGCTTGGCCAACTCGGGCAACCCTTCCTCGGTGACGCCGAAGAATTCCATGAACACCTCGGTGGGTACCGGACCGGGGGCGATGCCGTTGACTCGAATCCCGCGCGGTGCGAGCTCCGCCGACAAAGTCCGGGTGAGACTGTCCACGCCCGCCTTGGCTGCTGCATACGGGCCGTTGTTCGGGGACGGCTTGACCGCCGCACCCGAGGAGATGTTGATGATGGACCCGCCATCATCGAGAACTCTGGCGGCCGCCCGAGCCCCGGTGAACACCGCTCTCAGGTTGAGGTCCATCTGATAGTCCCACTGCCGGTCCGGCATATCGGCGAGATGGCGAGGAGTCCGATCATCGGCACCTCCTGCATTCGACACCCACAACGTCACGTGTCCCATCTCGGCCTTGGCGCGATCGGCGAGTTCGTCCACGAAGGCGCCATCGATGATGTCACCCGCGATCGCCAGGGCTCGGCGGCCTCGTTCGCGCACCTGCTCGGCCACAGCCTCGATTTCCTTCGAGCGTCGGGCGGTGAGGATCACGTCGCATCCCGCCTCGGCGAGACCCACCGCAATACCGGCCCCGATTCCTCGACCGGCACCGGTGACCACTGCGACCCCACCCTCGAGCGAGAACCGTTCCAAAATCGTGTCCATCGTGGCCTCCCCGGCAAACCATCGCGACTTCCGCTCATCGGAGGCCGCATGACGCATATGCGCAGAGTCGACGCTAGACGTCACCTGCGTCCACCCCCGAGCCCGGGATCTCTCGCCACGATCACAGCCGAGACCGCTCACTACAGTCACGATCACGAGACCACGCCACCAGCGACTGTGCCACGCCCTACCCCGACCGGGGCCGGACGGATACACAGGTACTGCGACGGTGGCAGCACCTCCAAGGAGACATCGGCGATGACCTCGAGTTCTTTGGACCAACGAGTCGACACCCTGATCCAACGGGATCAAGACGCGATCGCGTGCCCGTATCCGCTCTTCGCGGATCTGCGCGGCCACGAGGGCGTTGTCTACAACCACACGCTCGGCGCCTGGCTCATCACGCGCTACGACGATGTGCGGGCCATTCTGCGCGACACCGAAAGGTTCTCGAGCGCGTTTCCCACCGGACCCGAATCCTCAGGAGCGAATCTGGCGCGCCGGATCGGAGAACTCATGGAGGATCCCGAGATGGCCGCACTGATGGGTTCGGCCTCATTGGGACGTGGACGAGCCGCAGTGCTTCTCAACGCCGATCCCCCGGATCACCGTCGTCAACGCCGGCTCGTCAACCCCGCGTTCAAACCAGACCGCCTGCGGGCGTTCGAGCCTGCGATCATCGAGACCACTCGGCGCCTGATCGCTGAGTTGAGTGACGAACTGGGGACCCAGGGCGCTGTCGACATCGTTTCGCGCTTCGCCGTCGGCCTGCCCATGACCATCATTGCGTTAGTTCTGGGAGTTCCCGACAGTGAACTCGCCACGTTCAAGCGGTGGTCCGATGATCTCGTGATGCCGGTGGGAAATGCCGATCCGTCACTCGAGCAGGTTCGTGGCTTCATGATTTCGACCAGGGAGTTCAACGAGTACTTCCTGGCCGAAATCGCCAACCGGCGCGCTGAGCCGACCTCGGACATCCTGTCCGATATCGCCAATGCCGAAATCGACGGTGAGGAACTCACCGACGATGAACAGTTGGGAATGCTGCGTCAGTTCCTCGTGGCCGGAAACGAAACGACGACGAAGTTGATCACCAACATCGTGCGCGCCCTGGCCGAGGATCCCGACTTGCAGGCCCGAGTGCGCAGCGATCGAAGCCTGATCGAGCCGTTGGTCGAGGAAATGTTGCGGATCGAGGCTCCCGTGGGTGGGCTGTTCCGCAAGACCAAAGTGGATGTCGAGATCGGCGGCACTCCGATCCCCGCCGGCCAGCACCTCTGGTTGCTGTTCGCGTCGGCGAATCGGGACGGATGCAAATTCGCAGATCCTGATGCGATCACCGTGGACCGCGCCAATGTGAAAGAGCATCTGGCGTTCGGTAACGGCGAACACTTCTGCCCCGGTGCGGGTCTCGCTCGCACCGAGGCTCGCATCGCGATCGAGCTGCTTCTCGATGCCCTCGACGACATCCGTCTCAGCGACACCAACGATTTCCGTTTCGAAGACTCCTTCGTGCTGCGAGGACTCAAGGCTTTGTGGGTGTCGGCGACCCCGCGCTGATGACCAGGTCCCGATCACTGCTGTGATGTCACCGGCGGAGACGAACGAGATGACCGGCGTTCGAACGGTGATTCGCAACGCCCGAATCGTCGATGGGTCAGGCGCCCCGGCGCACTCTGGCGATGTCGTCATGGACAACGGAGTGATCACCGAGGTCACCAGCGCCGGAGCAGCCATCGCCGGACCACGAGCCCAGGTGATCGACGCCGACGGTGCGGTGCTCACCCCCGGTTTCGTCGACGTTCATACCCATTACGACGCTCAGGTCTCGTGGGATCCCTATCTGACTCCGAGTTCTTGGCATGGAGTGACCACAGCAGTCATGGGGAACTGCGGTGTCGGGTTCGCACCAGCGCATCCCAACCGCCACGACTGGTTGATCGAACTGATGGAAGGAGTCGAAGACATTCCGGGTTCGGCGATGACCGAAGGGATCACCTGGGACTGGGAAACCTTCCCCGAGTATCTCGACGCGATCGAACGTCGGCCCCACGTCCTCGACATCGGAACCCAGATCGCGCATGGCCCGTTGCGGGCCTATGTGATGGGCGATCGTGGGGCGGCCAACGAGGTGGCCACTGGTGACGATCTCGCCGAGATGTCACGGCTCGTCACCGAGGCCCTTCGCGCCGGAGCTCTCGGCTTCTCCACCAGTCGCACCCCGATTCACCGATCCAAATCCGGTGAGTTGGTTCCGGGAACGACAGCCAGCCATGACGAGTTGTTCGCCATCGGAGACGCGATGGCCCGAGCCGGACATGGGATCCTTCAGTACGCGCCCGAACACATCGCGCTTCTCGATCAGGAATGGTCATGGATGCGGGACTTCGCCTCTCGCACGGGTCGTACGGTGAGCGTCAATCTGAATCAGGACGATCGAGCCCCGGATCTCTGGACCGACGTGCTCGCAGCGCTCGACTCCGCCGCCCAGGATGGACTCCCGATCGTCGCCCAGGTGGCGGGACGCTCCATCGGCATTCTGATGTGCCTCGCGGGCAGTCTGCACCCGTTGATGTTCCACCCCGCCTACACCGAACTCGACGACCTCGACACGAACCGTCGCCTCGCCGCTCTGGCGGACACCGAACGTCGGCGCCGGATCATCGAGGAGGTGCCAAACGATGGTCTCCTCCAGCGAGTGGTGATCGACCGGGCCCAACGCCTCTGGCTCGTGGATGGTGCCGCCATCGACTACGAGCCCGACCCGAGCACATCGATAGCCTCGCTCGCGGCCCGCAGCGGCCGACCGGTGATGGAGATCATTCTCGACCACCTGCTCAGCCGCGATGGCGAGGGCATGATCTACGCCCCACTGTTCAACTACGCCTACGGGGACCTGTCGATGACCGAGGCATTGTTGCGCCACCCGTCCACGCGCAATGGACTCTCTGACGCCGGCGCCCATTGTGGAGCTATCTGTGATGGTGGGACCCCCACATTCATGCTGACGCATTGGGTTCGTGACCGCGCTCGCGGAGCCCGCCTCCCACTCGAACACGTCATCCACCGCCAGACGCGCCAGACCGCGCTACTTCACGGACTCGCCGACCGAGGACTGATCGCTCCCGGATACCGAGCCGATACCAACCTCATCGATCTCGAAGCCCTCGGTTTCGACCGCCCTCAGATGGCCTACGACCTCCCTGGGGCCGGCCGGCGCCTCGTTCAGCGCGCCCATGGATATGTCGCCACCTTCGTGGCCGGGGTGCGAACCGTCGATCACGACACGTTCACCGAGGCCCTTCCTGGACGCCTGATTCGAGGACCGCAACCTGACCCGTCACGATCGAGGTCCCGCACCGAACTGGGGTGATACCCCGGTGCGGCACCGGTGCAGTGAGCCTTCCCCAGTCCCATCGGGCGCTACCGCCGTCGATGATTTGATGATCTGCCCACATCGGCCGTCATCCCGATAGTCTCAGAAGGCTTCGTCATCGAGGACGCAGCGCCGTTGGCCACCTCTCCCCTCACGGGTCGATGTCTGCACAGCGGACTTCATCGAGAAAGCCAACAGTGTGACCACCTCCCATGACGCCCCCGCGCGTCCTTCCGACGTCTCGACGCGCGGATTCGCCGACTTGGGCGTTCCCGCCGCCATCTGCACCGCACTCACCTCCCAAGGCCTCATCGAACCGTTCCCGATCCAACGGGCGACGGTGCCCGACATCCTGCAGGGACGCGACGTCCTGGGTCGCGGACGCACCGGTTCAGGTAAGACCCTCGCATTCGGTCTTGGCGTCATCGGACGTCTGTCGGCGTCGTCGGGTCGTCGTAGACCTCGCCGGCCACGCGGCCTCATCCTCGCCCCGACGCGCGAACTCGTTGCCCAGATCGAGCGCACCATCACCCCGCTGGCACGGCTGATGAAACTCTCCACCACGACGGTGTTCGGAGGCGTCGGCCAGCGTCCCCAGGTCGATGCGCTCGCCCGCGGAGTGGACATCGTGATCGCAACACCGGGTCGGCTCGAGGACCTCATCTCCCAGCGCCACTGCGACCTCGGCGGAGTCGAAATCTGTGTACTCGACGAAGCCGACCACATGGCGGATCTCGGTTTCCTCCCGGTCGTGAAGCGTCTCCTCGATCAGATTCCCCGAAAGTCCCAGCATCTGTTGTTCTCCGCGACCCTCGACGGCGGTATCGGCGTGCTCGTGAATCGATACCTCCACACACCTGTGACCCACTCCGTGGACTCGGAACATTCTCCAGTCGAGGCGATGACCCACCATGTGCTCCACATCACGGACCAGGACCGCCTCGGTGTGATCCTGGATCTCGCATCTGCCCCCGGTCGCACGATCGTGTTCACCCGTACCAAACATCGATCCAAGACCCTGGCCCAGACCCTGAACGCGAACGGGGTTCCCGCGGTCGAAATGCACGGCAATCTCTCCCAAAACGCCCGCACCCGTAACCTCGCGGCGTTTGCCGACGGCAGCGCGACGACTCTTGTGGCGACCGACATCGCAGCACGAGGCATCCACGTCGACGAGGTCACTTTGGTGATCCACGCCGATCCGCCCCTCGAGCACAAGGCGTATCTGCACCGCAGCGGACGCACAGCGCGAGCTGGACACAGTGGCGTCGTGGTGACCCTCGCCCTTCCCAGCCAACGCCGTGAAGTGAGCACCCTGATGCGACGGGCTGCTCTCGAGCCCACGGTCACGTCGGTTACACCGGCCTCACCCGTGCTGACAGACATTGCGCCGGGTGAACGTCATCGTCGTGTGCGACCGCATGGCCCGAATGCGGTTGGCGGAGTCGCTACAGCGGTGCCTGCTCGCCGCAGCGACCGCCGCGGATCTCGCAACACCAACCGGACCCGCCCGTCATCGGATCAGCGACCCAACCCTCACGGTCGTCGCAATCGTGGACGTAATGGAACCGGTGGTCGGGCTTGAGCACTCTTGTCGTGTCACCGATTCCGCACTTGACCGACTCCATCCCGGAGCAAGACTAAAAAACCTGACCCCACTGCACCCGGCGCAAGCCTTCTACGGCCGCCGACGGCGTCAGGGTCAACCAGGTCGGATGTACGCAACGGCGAGGCCCTCGACCTTGCGCCCGAGTTCTCCATCGGGACGAGGACGACGACGGGAAGGACTCGACGCACCGATCCACGCAAGCGGTGCCACCACAGGTAGCGACTAATTCGCTATCTGGCGACGCCGAGCGACCAGTGCCAGCAGGCCGACTGCGGTTAGGAGCACCGCCATCGGAATCGTTCGGTCGCCTTCACGACCGGTGCTGGGAAGCCTGCTGACGGTGGGGTTGACGATCACTCCGAGATTCGCCGATCGTTGCGCACCCGCCTGGCTGAGACCGTTCACCTGAAGCGTGTGCTCACCTACGACGATGCCCACCAGGTCGACATCGCCGATGAACGTGCCGTCAGGGGCGACGGCCAGCGAACCCAGATAACGCGGTTCGGAAAACAGCCAAATGTCGACGATGCTGCCTGGCAAGAATCCCAAGCCATCCACGTTGGCCCGTCCCGCCTCTTCCAGGGTCAAGATCTCGCGCCCCTCATCGGTGGTGTCGATGATGCAGGCGTCTCGCGAGCAATCGCCCCTCAGACGCAACTCGAACCGATCACTCTCGAGCACCAGAGACTCATCCTCGGTGAACACGTTCACGTCGATGGGTTCACCGGCCTCGACCACCAGTGTGTCCCCAGCCGACACCCGGGGTAGATCGCCCCCGATGGTCACCGGTGTCGGGACATCGGAAGTCGACGGTGGCGTCGTCGTCTCAGGGGCCACCGACTCACTCGGTAGTGAGGTCTCAGGAGACTCCGAGGTGGGAACCGTCGTGGTCGTCGCGGGGATCACCGTCGTCGGCGGAGGTGGCGGCACGACCGTCGAGTTGCCCGGCGCCACCTCGATGGTCAACGACACGACGCTCCGCGCCCTCACCAGGGGTACGGGAAGAGAACCCGAATAGTCCTCCAGAACGCTGGCTGACAGGATGACCGTGACGGTACCCCCAGTCACCGGCACACCACTGATCGCCCCAGTGGTGGCCAGGTTGAGCCCGCCGGGAAGTGAAGGCGAACCTGCGGCCAGCGACCATGAGATGTCGCCCGTCGGAGTTCCAGCACTCGCCGCCGTAGTGAACGCCTCAGTAAAGGTTGCCGCAAGTTGGGCCGAATAAGCCACACCGGCCGTGGCTGCAGGCAACGTGGTCGTGGTGATGTTCACCGTGTTGATCCGTACGTAGCTCGCAACGTCTCCTGCAGCGACGTAGGTGGGCGGCAAAAAGCCGGTCTGTGTGACCGAGGTGGTGACACCGGACAGTCCAGCACCTCCAGTGCCAGCGCCGTTGCCCCCGAAAGCGTCTGTCCCTGAGCCACCGCCACCACCAGAAATGCCACCGCCACCGCCGCCGCCGGCCACCCCTCGAAAGAGAGTGACGCTCGCTCCATCACCACCCCGGCCAGGGGGCGTGCCGGTTGCGCTCTGGCCGTCCTGACCCGCCACTGGGCTGCCGCTACCGGAGGTGCCGAGCCCACCCGCACCGCCCGCGGCCGGGTCGGTCGCACCTCTGGCCGTGGGGACCGCTCCGAAGCCGCTGCCCCCAGCGGCGGTGTAACTCGCGCACCCCTTGCCACCACCGGACCTCGATGCCCCGCCTCCCCCGGCGGCCACAATCATCTCGATACCATTGAGTGTCACCGCCGAGGCCCCGCCACCACCGGCGCCGGCCGCACCGGTTCCGTCGTTGCCCGTAGAGTTCCCTCCGTTGCCACCTGACCGAGCTCCGCCACCACCCAGGGCTCCCGTGGTGGCAGTGTTCAAAGTGATGGATCCTCCGTCCTCGCCGAGGATCCAATTCACCGAATCACCAGGGCTCACCCCAAGAGGGGTCCTCACGCGGCAGCCCTGCCCACCCGAGTAGTTGATGATGTACACCGAATTCCCGCCTCGGCCTCCGGAGACCTCGATCTCGACCACGTCGACACCAGATGGCACCGTGAAAGATGGCGCTGGCACCGCCATGGCGGGGTTGGCACCCGACGCCACCGCCGGAAGAAGCAATGATGCCAGCCATACCAACGAGAGACGACGGGCTGTCGACATTGAGTCCTCCAGAACTGCCACAACGAAATCTCTCTCGATGTTACAAACATTCTTTTAGAAACTTCGCCAAGGCTTAGAGTTCCTCGGGGGACGGCATGGCCTTCGAAAATCAGCGCAAAGGGTCGGACCGCATGTCTCGACGATGGGAGTCGCCGAGAGCCTGCGCCTGGCTACGACGACCAGGCAGACAGTCGACCATGGCCACTTGAGCAGTTCGCTAACGAGCCCTCGGGCGATAGGTGCTCCGAGGCCAGCAGAATTCGGGTCCAACGCACCAGGAGCATCCGCCACGGCAAGGCTCGGACGACTATCAGAGCCTCGGCAGTCGCTCATCTGGACGATGCGGGAACGGCGATCTGGTCGAGGCGCTGCCTCGAGCACTCTCGAGTTGTCTCCGTCTCGCCAATCGCTGTGCCCCGACCCGACGCGCCTGGCTTCGTCAACTCACGGACTGTGGTCCGGGAAGCAGTGCCCGAGGTGGGACTCGAACCCACACGATCTTGCGATCAACGGATTTTGAGTCCGCCGCGTCTGCCATTCCGCCACTCGGGCCGGGCAGCGACACGATAGCGGTCCGAACCACCTACCGCCGAGTAGCCAGCCTGGATACCTCTGGAGCGTCTAACGTCGCGACGTCAGGGGTCGAACTCACGAGAAAGCGCCCACACGATCACGATGCTTGCCTTCACATTCCCCGGTCAGGGGTCCCAGCGGCCCGGTATGGGTCGACCCTGGGTCGACCACCCGTCCTGGGAGTTGATCGATGAGGCGTCCGAGGTGGCGGGGCGTGATATCGCTCGTCTTCTCCTCGACGCCGACGCTGAACAACTACGCGATACCCGTAACGCCCAGATGACCACGCTGGTCTCGAGCCTCGTCGTCCTCGACGCCGTTGAACGACTCGGAATCGAACCCAGTCTTTGTGCTGGCCACAGCCTGGGCGAGTACACCGCTTTGACCGCGACGGGAGCACTGTCCTTCGAAGATGGCGTGCGTCTCGTCGGCGAACGCTCAGCGGCAATGCATGATGCGGGCCTGGCGAGCCCGGGAACGATGGCGGCGGTGCTGGGTCTCGACGACGAAGACGTCGAGGTGGCGTGTCGTCGTGCCGATGCCGACGTATGGGTCGCGAACTTCAACGCCCCCGGTCAGGTCGTCATCGCAGGCTCTCCCGATGGAGTGGCCGCGGCGACGGCCCACGCCAAGGAACTGGGAGCCAAGAAGGTCATGCCGTTGCAGGTTGCGGGTGCGTTCCACACGCCCTTCATGACCGCGGCGCGTGAACGACTCCGAGCTGCCATCGCCACCGCCGGTATCCGCGATACCGAAGTACCAGTGGTGTCCAACGTCGATGCTTTGGCTCATGACCGAGGCGAGGAGTGGTCCTCGCTGCTGTCGGCACAGTTGTCGAGTCCGGTTCGCTGGAAGCACTCGTTGTTGACGATGGCTGAACTCGGGATCCGCGCCGTGGCCGAACTCGGCCCCGGTGGCGTTCTGACCGGAATGGCCAAGCGGACGATGCCCGATGTCCGCACGATTTCCGTGGCGACACCCGATGACTTGGACCGTTTCATCGAATGGGTTGGTGACGGCACCCCATCACCCTCGGCAGTCCTCGAAGGAGAACATCTCTTCGCCACGGAACGAGTCGTGGTCAGTCCCGCGGCCGGGGTGTTCACGCCGACCCCCGACATCGAGGAAGGGACCAAGGTCGAGGTCGGTGCGGTGCTGGGTACCGTCAACGGTGTCGAGGTCCGCTCCCCCTTTGCAGGTCTGGTGCAGAGCTATCTCGCCGTCTCCGGTGAACGCATCACGATTCGCCAACCCGTCGCCTGGTTGAGGACTCCCTGATGCCCGGTATCGGTCCCGGGATTCCTGGTGCCCGTATCACTGGTTGGGGCGCGGCGCTACCACCCACGGTGTTGACCAACGCCGATCTCGAACGCACCCTCGATACGAGTGACACCTGGATCCGCGAGCGCACCGGAATCGAGCGTCGTCATGTCGGAGGTACGACGGCGGGTCTCTCGATCGAGTCGGGTCGCGCGGCTCTCGCTTCAGCCGGCGTCGAACCGGGTGACATCGATCTGTTGGTACTCGCAACGACCACCCCGGATCGGACGGTTCCAGCCACGTCGGCCACGGTGCATGCCGGGCTCGGGCTCAGCTGTGGCGCCTTTGACGTCAATGCGGCATGTTCGGGTTTCGTCTACGCCCTGGTGGCGGCTCACGGTCTGATGGCACTGGGTTCACAGCGGGCCTTGGTCATCGGAACCGACACTCTGGCGCGCATCACCGATTGGGAGGACCGCAACACCGCAGTTCTGTTTGGTGATGGCTCGGGCGCCGTAGTGCTCGAAGCCACCGGCGGACCGGGTCAACTGCTCGGATGGGATCTCCAAGCCGACGGTACCGCTGAAGGGATCCTCTTCTGCGACCTCGGATCCACGATCCACATGGATGGCAAAGAGGTCTTTCGGCGCGCCGTTCGCATCATGGTGGACTCGGCTCAGGCGTCGATGCGCCACGCCGGGGTGACTGCTGACGACATCGCGCTCGTCGTTCCACATCAGGCCAATCTCCGCATCATCGACGCGGCCTGCTCGCGCCTGGGTATCGAAATGACCAAAGCTGCCACCGTGCTCCACGAGACCGGCAACACCTCATCGGCCTCGATTCCTCTGGCCCTCGTCGATGCTCTCGACGCGGGTCGGGTGCGCGAACGTGATCTCGTGTTGTTGGTGGGTTTTGGAGCGGGGATGACCGCAGCGAGCGCAGTGTTGAGATGGGCAGCACCATGAGTCGTGTCGTGCTCGTCACCGGCGGTAACCGCGGTATCGGTCTCGCATGTGCGCGGCGATTCGCCGCAGCGGGCGACCGAGTTGCGATCACCTATCGCAGCGCTCCCCCCGCCGACGGTGTTCTTCCCGAAGGCGTGTGGGCTCTGCGTGCCGATGTGACCGTGGACGACGATGTCGATGCCGCCGTGTCGGCGATCGAGGCCGACTGGGGTCCCATCGAGATCCTCGTGGCCAACGCCGGGATCACCACGGACAAGTTGTTGTTGCGTATGACGACCGAGGACTTCGCCTCCGTGATTGACGCGAACCTGACCGGAACCTTTCGGGTGTCTCGGCGGGTCGCGCCCACCATGGTGCGCGCCCGACGCGGCCGGATCATCTTCATGTCCTCGGTGGTGGGTCTGGCTGGTTCGGCCGGCCAAGCGAACTATGCCGCATCCAAGGCCGGACTGGTCGGCTTCGCCCGATCCCTGGCCCGCGAACTCGGCTCCCGGGGCATCACCGTCAACGTGGTCGCCCCTGGACCCGTCGCCACCGACATGCTCGCCGCCCTCGGCGAGGACCGCCGCGCCGACATCGTGGCGTCGGTCCCCCTTGGCCGTATGGCCGAACCCGACGAGATCGCAGCCACGGTCTCGTTCCTGGCGTCTCGCGACGCCGCGTTCATCACCGGAGCCGTGATCCCCGTCGACGGTGGTCTCGGCATGGGACACTAGGGACTCGCCGTCAGGCGACCCCTCATACACACAGGAGAATCATCGTGGACCAAGAACTCTTCGCTCGCTTCACCAAGTGCGCCGTCGAGGTGCTGTCCGTCGACGCCGACAAGATCACCCCGGAAGCCTCCTTCGGCGATGATCTCGATGCCGACAGCCTCGACCTCGTCGAGCTGGTCATGGCTCTCGAGGAAGAATTCGGGATCACTGTGCCCGAGGAGGACCTCGAGGGAATCGGCACCGTCGGCCAGGCCTACGACCTGGTCGTATCGAAGCTCTGATGGCACCGCGCCGGGTCGTCGTCACCGGCTACGGGGTCGTGGCCCCGTGCGGGAACGGGCGCGACGCGTTCTGGAACGGCTTGATCTCGGGCCCGGCCGCCACCGGTCGGGCTCTCGAGATCGAGAACTGGGACCCCACCCCCTATTTCGCCAATCCCAAAGAAGCCCGGCGAGCGGATCGAGTCGAGCAATTCGCATTGGCTGCCGCCGCTGAGGCCTTCGAGATGGCGGGAGACACCGGTGTCGATCCAAGCCGCTTCGGCACGATCTTCGCGACAGGTGTGGGGGGTCTGCACACCCTGGAAGAGCAGATCGAGATCCGTCTCGCCAAAGGCGAACGGCGCGTGTCCCCATTCCTCGTGCCGATGATGATGGCCAACGCGTCCGGAGCTGCGATTTCGATGCGCTACGGACTCCAAGGACCCAATGAGACGATCTGTACCGCATGTGCAGCATCGACTCATGCCATCGGATACGCGGCGCGACTCATCGCCTGGGGTCGATGCGATGCCGTGGCTACCGGAGGCTCTGAGGCTGCAGCCACGATCACCGCCTTGGCGGGTTTCGGCAACATGACCGCGCTGTCCTCGAGTGGATCGAGTCGACCCTTCGATGCTGAACGTGACGGCTTCGTCATGGGTGAGGGCTCGGGAGTTCTCATCCTCGAGGAATACGAGTCGGCCATGGCCCGCGGGGCGACGATCGTGGCCGAGATCCTCGGTTCGGCGTCCAATGCCGACGCCCACCACATCACCGCCCCCGCTCCCGGTGGCGTTGGGGCCATTGCGTGTATGCGTCTTGCTCTCGATGACGCGGGGCTCGACGCCTCGGCAATCACCCAGGTGAATGCCCATGGCACCTCCACACCGCTCAACGACGCCGCCGAGGCCGAAGCCATCGCTGCGGTGTTCGGACCGGAGGCCGTGGCGGTCACCTCCACCAAAGGCGTCACCGGGCATGCACTCGGGGCTGCCGGTGCTCTCGAGGCGGTGGCCGTCATCGAATCCTTCCGTCACCGCCAGATTCCTCCCACCGCGGGCACCACGGCTCCTGAAGCGGGACTTCCGATCGATCTCGTCACGGGAGCAGCCCGGGACTGGGAACCGGGTCCGACCATGTCGAACAACTTCGGGTTCGGTGGTCATAACGGGTCGATCATCATCGCCCCGCTCTAAGTGGTCCGGATCCGGTAGCTGCTCGCGCCGACGCACACACCAGTCGGTCGCCGCGACGCGGCAACGATCCGTCAGGACGGATCAGGGGTCGACGACGACGAACAACAGGTCACATTCGCAGGCGACCTCACCGTTGACGACGGCCTGGCCATGGCCCTTGCCTGCGCGTGCCGACATCCGAGTCAGCGTGGCCGTGAGTTCGAGTTCGTCACCGGGTCCGACCTGACGGCGGAATCGAGCGCCGTCGAGACCTCCGAACAACGGCAGGCGGTTCGCGAAGCGTTCATCGCTGAGAACCGCCAGGGCTCCGACCTGAGCGATCGCTTCGCACATCAACACACCCGGCAGTGTCGGACGTCCGGGAAAGTGCCCCGCGAAGAACCACTCCTCGCCCGAGAGAGACCAGGTACCCGTCGCTGACACCCCCGGTTCGAGCGCGATCAGGCGATCGACGAAGAGAAAGGGCTCCCGGTGAGGAAGCAGCGATGCGGGTGCGGGAAGGTCACTCACCGAATCGGACCCCGTCAGCGTAGGGCGGCGAGCAATTTCGTCGGGGTGTCTTTGGGGCTGATCTTGTACCAGGCGGCCTCAAGACGGCCGTCGGCACCCACGAGGAAGGCCGAGCGGATGATCCCCATGTACTTCTTGCCATACATCGACTTCTCGCCCCACACGCCGTAGGCCTCAGCCACTGCATGGTCCTCATCGGCAAGCAACGGATATCCGAGGCCGTGCTTGGTGTCCCACTTCAGCTGTTTCGCCGGGGCATCAGGGCTGATCCCGATGATCGCGGTGTCGCCGACCTGATCGGCGATATCGCGCAGGCCGCAGGCCTGGGTGGTGCATCCCGGCGTATCGGCCTTGGGGTAGAAGAAGATCATCACGCGGCGTCCCGAGAAACTCTCGAGGCTCACCGAGGCACCGTGTTGGTCCGTGAGCGAGAACGAGGGGGCGACAGATCCGGCGTCCAACATGTCCGCCACCGTAGCGTCAGTGAGCGGCGACCACGGCGTCCACGGCGGCGCGCACCTCGGCCACGTATGCCCCGACGGCCTCAGGTCCCTCATCCATCAAGCGGCGCATCACCGAGGCTCCCTGCACGGCTCCGTCAGCCACGCTGCACACCTCGGCAGCCTGGGCGGCATTCGACACGCCGACGCCCACCAACACCGGAACGTCGGTGAGGGGCATGAGACGGCGAACCAACGTCAGCGCCGTCGACGCAAGCGCATCCCGTTCGCCGGTCACGCCGAGTAATCCCACGGCATAGACGAAACCGCGGGCCCGCTGCAGGATCCGCGGCAGTCGCTCATCGGGAGCCGTCGGCGCCGCCAGCATGACGGTGTCGATGCCAGCCGCGTCCGCAGCCTCGCACCACGGTCCCGATTCTTCGAGCGGCAGATCCGGCACGATGGCCCCTGCGACCCCGGCACCGGCCAGTTCCTGCGCGAAACGTTCGTGACCGGCATGAAACACCGTGTTGTAGTAACACATCACCGCGATCGGGACATCGACGTCGAGGCGACGAATCCCATCCAGGATCCCCGGCGGTGTCGCGCCATCCTCGAGAGCCTTTTGAGAGGCCGCTTGGATGACGGGCCCATCCATGACCGGATCGGAGAACGGAAGACCGATCTCGATCGCATCAGCGCCATGAGCCGCCGCTGCGCGCACCGCCTCGATCCATCCGGGGTATCCCCCTGTCACATAGGGAACGACGAGTTTGTGGCCGGCATCTCGGCGTTCGCGTAGGCGAGTCTCGAGGCGTCCTGTCATCGACTGAGGACTTCCATCATCTGTCCGACGTCTTTGTCACCACGTCCCGACAGATTCAACAGCACCGTGGCTCCCGTCATCTGAGGAGCCTCACGCACGATCCATGCAAGGGCATGGGCGGGTTCGAGAGCGGGAATGATGCCTTCGGTGCGCGACAGCAGCTGGAAGGCGTCGATCACTTCGGCATCGGTGACGCTGGGGTATTCCGCTCGCCCGATCGATGCCAGGTAGGAGTGCTCGGGACCGACACCGGGATAATCGAGACCCGCCGAGATCGAATGAGCTTCTTGGACCTGGCCGTATTCGTCCTGCATGAGATAGCTCTTCATTCCGTGAACGACCCCGGGGACCCCCCGGCCGACGGCCGCCCCTCCGGCAGGTTCCACACCGATGAGACGAGCGTCGGTGTCCACGAAACCCGAAAAGATCCCGATGGCATTCGATCCACCACCGACACAGGCCACGACGTAATCGGGTTCTGCGCCGTCGAGCAACTCTCGGCACTGTTGACGAGCCTCACACCCGATGATGCTGTGGAACTGGCGCACCATCCATGGATACGGATGGGGACCCATGACCGATCCGAGCAGATAGTGGGTGGATTCCACCGAGGCCACCCACTCTCGCATCGCGTCGTTCACTGCATCCTTGAGAGTGCGCGAGCCCGAGGTGACGGCATGCACCTCGGCGCCGAGCAGGCGCATCCGGAACACGTTGAGTTCCTGACGATGCACATCGACCTCCCCCATGTAGACCACACAGTCGAGTCCGAACAACGCCGCAGCGGTCGCCGAGGCCACTCCATGCTGACCGGCTCCGGTCTCGGCCACGATGCGCTGCTTGCCCATGCGCTTGGCCAGCAAGGCTTGTCCGAGAACATTGTTGATCTTGTGCGAACCCGTGTGGTTCAGGTCCTCGCGCTTGAGTAGCAAACGCACGCCCAACTGCGCCGAGAGGTTGTGGCATTCGGTGATGATCGAGGGTCTCCCGGCGTAGTCGCGCAGCACCGTCGCGAGCTCGTCGTGGAACTCGGTGTCGGCCCAGGCCTCACGAAAGGCGGCCTCGAGTTCCTGACAGGCCGGGACCAGGGTCTCGGGCACGAAACGACCGCCGAAGTCACCAAAGCGACCATCAGCACTCGGATCGAGCATGCCCGAGCCGGGAGCGGGACCGGGTGAGGAGGGGAAGGTGATGCTCACCCCTTGATCCTCGCCGGTTCAGAGGTCATCCGACCAGTCGTAGGGGAGATCGTCCTCGCCGCGATACCGCTGGGGAGCCGCGGCGCGAGCGGATTCGATGAACCGCTTCATCCGTAACGGATCTTTGCGTCCGGGTTCCCGTTCGACCCCGCTACAGACGTCGACGCCCCAGGGCCGCACTCGCTGCACGGCGGTGGCGACGTTGTCGGGATCCAGCCCTCCCGCCAGGATCAGACGCATTCCTTCGGGCACATCAGCGACGAGAGTCCAGTCGAACATCGTTCCCGAACCCGGCTGTGGGGCGTCGAGCAGAATCAGATCGGTGGCCAAACCTCGCGCCGAGCGCACCTCGGGGCTTCCCGCCGGATAGGCCTTGATGACCCACCGCACGACCTCGGCGACCCGGGCGACGGTGTCGGGAGTCTCATGACCATGAAGTTGAGCGGCGCGCACACCGGAGCGGTGCACGATGTCGATGACTCGGTCGGGATGTTCATCGCGAAAGACGCCAACGGTCAGGATCTCAGGGGGCAAACGCCGGGTGATGTCGTAGACGCGTTGGGCTGCAACTTGTCGGGGGCTGGGAGCAAAGATGAACCCGACCGCATCGGCACCCAGCGCCACGGCTAACAAGGCGTCGTCTTCACCGGTGATCCCACAGATCTTCACGAACATCGCTGCTGACGGTACCCGGCGATCAGGGGCCGCGGGTGTGATCCCCTCGACCCGAACGAGGGCGAGGCCGCCTCAGGATCGACGCAGGGCTTGGACCATGGCGGCAGGATCGCCGGACCGCATCAAGGTCTCACCCACGAGCACTGCGTGATAGCCGGCTCGATGAAGGTCTCCGGCGTCCTCAGGGCCCCGAACCCCAGATTCGGCGACCTTGACCACGTTGGAGGGTATGAGCGCAGCCATGCGTAGTGCTCGTTCGTGATCCACCGCGAACGTGACGAGATCGCGTTGGTTCACTCCGATCATCGTCGCTCCCGCGTCCAAGGCGACCTCGAGTTCGCGCTCGTCGTGGATCTCGACGAGGACGTCGAGTCCGATGGACACGGCGATCTCGTGGAATCGTGCCAACTCATCAGGGTCGAGAGCCGCTGCGATGAGCAGGACTGCGTCGGCACCCATGAGTCGCGCATCGGCGACATCGCGGGCGTCGACGGTGAAATCCTTGCGCAGCACCGGCAGGTCCACAGCCGCCGAAGCCATGGCGAGATCGGATGCGGAACCGCCGAAAAACTCGGTATCGGTGAGCACCGACAGACATCGAGCACCGCCCTGGGCATAGGACCGGGCGGTCTCGGCGGGGTCGACATCGGGCGCCAGTTCACCTTTGGATGGTGATTTGCGTTTGATCTCGCTGATGACCCCGAGTTCATCGACTGCCGCAGCCTCGCGCAGGGCTTGGGCGAAGCCGCGCGCTGGCCCGCGGCGTTGAGCCAGGTCCAACAGATCGCCCAGTTCTCGGTCGTCGTAGCTCGCCACCTCGCGGTGACGAGCCAGGATCCGGTCGAGATAAGTGGCCATCGGCCGCGAGATCAGAGTCCCTTGCCGCCGATGGGCTTGGTGAAGATCAACTCGGGGCGACCCGCAAGGAACGGGCCGATCGCCGGACCGAGAGCCTTGAACGCCGGGGTTCCCATATGGGTGTCGAGATCGGCCTGGGATTCGTACATCTCGTACATCCACAACATGTCGGCATCCGCGGAGTCCTCATGGAGGATGTAGTAGCGGGTACCAGGTTCTCCTGCAGCGGTGTCGAGAGCCGCTTGGAGAGCAGCGGCGAGTTCGGCCCGCTTTCCGGGGGCGGCGGGAATCTTGGCGATGACGGCGATCTCAGACATAGCCGGGACCGTACCAAACGGCTGCCGATCCGAAGCCCGTTGGACCGAGCCCGACCCGACGGTCGTCACCCTCCCACCGCGCCGCCATGATCAGAAGCCGAGACGTTGAGAGATGACCGACACGAGATCGGCCAGCGGAACGCGAACCTGTTCCGTCGTGTCCCGATCTCGAATCGTGACGGCCTGGTCCTCCAGAGAGTCGAAGTCCACGGTGACACACAACGGGGTGCCGATCTCGTCCTGACGCCGGTACCGGCGTCCGATGGACTGGGTGTCGTCGTAGTCGACCATGTAGCGCTGGGTGAGCAACGAAAAGACCTCGCGCGCGAGTGGTGTCAGGGTGTCCTTCTTCGACAGCGGCAAGACCGCCACCTTGTAGGGAGCCAGACGCGGATGCAACCGCAACACCGTTCGTTCCTCACCCCCGATTTCGTCGACGTCGTACGCCGCGAGCAAGAACGCGGCCATCGTTCGAGTCGCCCCGGCGGCGGGTTCGATCACATAGGGGACGTAACGCTCATTGGCCGCCTGATCGAAGTAGTCGAGTCGCTCACCCGAGTGTTGTCCATGCTGGGTGAGGTCGTAGTCGGTTCGCTGCGCGATGCCCTCGAGTTCGTCCCAACCCCAGGGGAACAAGAACTCCACGTCCGCCGTTCCGGTCGAATAGTGACTCAATTCGTCCTCGTCATGGGCCCGCAGCCGCAACATCGCCTCAGGAATGCCCAAACGCCGATACCAATCGAGGCGTTCTGCACACCAGTACTCGTACCACCGAGGACCCTCGGCGGGGGGAACGAAGAACTCGAGTTCCATCTGTTCGAATTCACGGGTTCGAAAGATCCAGTTCTGTGGGGTGATCTCGTTGCGGAAACTCTTTCCGACCTGAGCGATACCGAATGGCGGCTTCTTGCGACTCGTCTGCACGACGTTCGCAAAGTTCGTGAACATGCCCTGCGCGGTCTCAGGCCGAAGATAGGCAACGGCTCCGGAGTCTTCGACGGGACCAGCGTGGGTCTTGAACATCAGGTTGAACTGTCGAGCCTCGGTGAAGGTGCCTCGACCCGAACAGTTCGGGCAGACATCGGGATCGTCCAACTTGTCGAGACGGAAGCGCTGTTTGCACGCCGTGCAGTCGACGAGCGGATCCGAGAAGTTCGCCAGGTGCCCTGAGGCCTCCCACACCGCTGGAGGTCCGAGAATCGCGGCGTCGATGAGAACGACGTCATCGCGTTCTTGCACCATGGCGCGCACCCAGGCGTCCTTCACATTGCGCAACAGCAACGCTCCGAGGGGTCCGTAGTCGTAGGTGGAACGGAAACCGCCGTAGATCTCGGCGGAGGGGAACACGAAGCCCCGTCGCTTGCAGAGGTTGACGATCTGATCGAGCTCGGTGGCCGGCATAGAGGCCCAGACTATTGCCCGCGACCCTCCGCTACCCCGAGCTCGCTTCATCCGGGGACCTGCGACCGCTGAGCGCGACCGTGACGAGGCGCCGAATCGGTTACTGACGCTCGAACATCGACACGGCCCGCAGACGGCGATCCAGATGATGCTCCATCGCTCGAACGGCCAGTTGACCCACCTCATAGGTCGCAGGACCGACCGGTGCAGCGAGAGCGCTGAGGAGCCCACCTCCGAGCACCAGGCGCATCAACGACAGCGCGTCAGGTGACAGCGGCACCCCTCGACGACATCCCCGACACAACGCGCCACCCTCGTCGACATCGAACGCGACCAGTTCGACATCCTCGACTCCACAGGTCACACACATGTCCAGTTCGGGGCGCACCCCCTCAGCCGCGAGCAGTTTCCAGAAAAACGCCGGCACCACGAGGGGCCCTGGAGATGTGCTCAACGTGGCCAGAACCCCCACGAGCATGCGATACCGAGCCGGGTCGGGTTCACGATCCATGGACAACACATCGATGACTTCGAGTACCGACAGAGCCTGGGTCATGCGGTCGAGATCGCTGCGGATCACATCGGGATTGTCCACGAGCTCGGCCTGGCTGATCACGTCGAGATCCCGCCCGCGGTGCAACAACAACCGCACCTGGCTCGCGGGTTCGAGTCGTGCTCCGAAGCGGGACTGGGTGCGCCGCACCCCTTTGGCCACCGCTCGCACCTTGCCGTGTTCGGCGGTGAACAGCACCACGATCCGGTCGGCTTCACCCAGTCGATAGGTGCGAAGCACCACCCCAGTGTCGCGATACAGCTTCATCCGTCGATGCCGCCGAAGCGACGTTCGCGCCGGGCGAAATCCTCCAAGGCGGTTTCCAGATGCGACGCGTCCAAGTCCTCCCAAGACACGTCCAGAAAGACAAGTTCGGCATATGCGAGTTCCCAGACCAGCGATACCGGGACGCGATCATCGGCACCGAGAACCACCACGAGATCAGGTTCGACACCACTGGGCGCCAACAGAACCGAGGCCAAGCGATCCTCATCCACCTCGTCGGCTCGGCATCCGGCCTCGGCCAGACGGCCGACGGCGTCGACGAATCGGCTCCGCCCATTGGCCCGGGGGTCGACGAGAACGGTGACGCCCCCACCCGGCCCGCCGATGACCGGACGCGCCACGACCCCGTCGGCATGGGACTCGCCTGGCAGGACTTGAGCGAGTCGCCCGACCAGGCGGGAATGCTCTAAGGGCTCGAGTTCGCCGTGCACCGGACGCATCGTGAGCCAGGGAACCCCCACTTCGGCGAGCGCCGCCGCACAGGAACGCACCCGCGCCGCCCAGCGCGCATCGGACAGCGCCGCCCATCCCGGACCGTCACCGGCGACGACGACGACATGTCGCAGTCCAGCCTCCGAGACGCCTCCGGTTCTCATCTCATGGATTCTCGCACGCTGCCAGGGCCGGTACGCGGCGGGGACGTAGCATGAGCTGATGTGAGACCCGGGCCCCACATCGCCTGCATCATGGACGGCAACGGCCGCTGGGCCCGACGCCGGGGTCTGGCCCGCACCGAAGGGCACACTGCGGGTGAGGAACGCCTCGCCGACATCACCCGCGCTGCGGATCGTCTCGGAGTGGGATGGCTCACGGTCTTTGGTTTTTCGACGGAGAACTGGGTGCGTCCCCGTACCGAGGTCCGTCACATCCTCGGATTGCACCGGCGGCTCTTTGGGCGCCTCGAAGAACTCCAAGCCCACAACGTCCGAGTCCGCTGGATCGGACGACCCTTCGACGAGCCCGGGGCGCGCACTCCAGTCGTGGTGCAGCGCGCCATCCGTAGAGCGATCACCGAGACCGAGTCGAACACCGGTCTCACCCTGACCGTCGCATTCGATTACGGCAGCCGCGCCGAACTGGTGCACGCGGCCCGTCATGCCATCGCATCACGCCGTCCTCCCTACACCCCTGCTGATGTGACCGCTGGTACGTATCTGCCCGAACTGCCTCCTGTGGATCTTTTGGTGCGGACCTCGGGTGAGTCACGCATCTCGAACTTCTTGTTGTGGCAACTCGCGGGCTGCACGGTGCATTTCACACCGCGACCCTGGCCAGATTTCACCGCCGAAGATCTCGAACAGGCGATGTCGGCAATCGCGATCCCAGCCCGGTGAGTGACACCGATGCTCCTCGCGAGGTTCCCGTCGAGACATCGCTCGACCTGATCACGGCGGCCCTCGAGGCCCCTGAGGACCGTCCTGGTCAACGACAGATGGCCGGCGAGATCGCCAGGGCTCTCACCGACCGTCGCCACAGTGTCATCCAGGCCGGTACCGGCACGGGCAAGACCTTGGCCTACCTGGCCCCGGCGGTCGACAGCGGCGCCCGCATCGTCGTGGCCACCGCCACCAAGGCACTTCAGGATCAACTCGCCCATCACGATCTGCCCCTCGTCGCAGCGACTCGTCCCGAGGGACTCGACTTCGCGGTGCTCAAGGGTCGCTCCAATTACGTCTGTCGCCAACGTCTCGCCGAACTCGACGAACCCGAGGCCCCCCAGTTGGATCTCGAGGACCTCTCCCCGACGATTCGCGATGAGATCCGTCGCATCGCTCACTGGGCCACCTCCACCACCTCAGGTGACCAGGCCGATCTCGACTGGGCTCCCAGCGCGCGTGCCTGGAGGGCGGTCAGCGTGGGATCCGATGAGTGCCCCGGAGCCCAGCGCTGCCCTCAGGGCGGAGGGTGTTTCGCCGAACGTGCCCGCTACCGAGCCCAAGAAGCTCAGGTGGTGGTCGTGAACACTCATCTGTACGGGCTCCACGTCGCGAGTGGCGCCACCCTCTTGCCCGAACACGATGTGGTCGTCTTCGATGAAGCGCACCAGGTCGAAGACATCATGAGCGACACCGTGGGCGTGGTGATCGGACCCAGCCGGTTCTCGACTCTGGCCTCGGCGTTGCGGGCGGTGCTCGCCGAGCCCGAGATCCCCCAGCGCCTCGTCGATGCCGGTGAACGGGTCGCTGCAGTCCTCGAGACCCGGACCGGAACTCGACTGCCGATCCCCCTGCCTGAGGATCTCGGCGATGTTCTCGCCGATGCCCGACTCCGAGTGGGCGAGGCCCTCGACACCCTGCGCCGTATCGACACCGATGCCGATGGGATAGCGCCTCGGCGCCTTCGCGCCCAGGTCCTCGCCACCCGACTCGCCGAGGAGCTCGACACCGCAATGGCCGCTACTGGCGATCTCGTCGCCTTCGTGCCGAGCGATCCCCAGTCCTCACGACTCGAACTCGCACCCCTCGACGTCGGGCCGACACTCAGCGAACGCGTCTGGTCCCAGGTCACCGGCGTGTTGACGAGCGCCACGATTCCCCCGGGTCTGGCGAAATCTCTCGGCCTGAGCGAGGACGTCGAGGTCGTCGACGTCGCGAGCCCCTTCGACTACGAGGAACAAGGACTGCTCTACTGCGCGATGGGTCTACCCGATGTACGCGATTCGGGATTCATGGCCGCCAGTCATGACGAACTCGTCGCGTTGATCACTGCGGCTGGTGGTCGCACCTTGTCGTTGTTCACGAGTTGGCGGGCCATGGAGGCGGCAGCCGAAGCGGTGGCCACCCGGGTTCCTCACCGCATCCTCACCCAGCGTGATCTCCCCAAACCGGCGCTCGTGCGCGCTTTCAGCCAGGACGAGAGCTCGTGTCTGTTCGCGACCGCTGGTTTCTTCCAGGGGGTGGACATTCCTGGTTCCACTCTCAGCTTGGTGACCATCGACCGACTGCCGTTCCCTCGCCCCGATGATCCGTTGTTGTCGGCGCGACGCGAGCTCCATGGATCCGAGGCGTTCGCTCGAATCGATCTCCCCCGCGCCGCCACCCTGCTCGCTCAGGCCGCGGGCCGACTCATCCGGACCCGCAACGATCGTGGTGTGGTGGCCGTGCTCGATCGACGCCTCGGTACCGCTTCGTACCGGTGGACATTGGTTCGAGCGTTACCCCCGATGAAACGCACCCGCGACCGCGCCGAGGTCGAAGCGTTTCTTCACTCGCTGACATCGCCGTGACCGGGCCGCGTTCCCTTTGAGTTGGCCGTCATGGGCGCTCAGCGCCGACGACGTCACCGACTGTGCCGTGATACCTGATCAGTGCAGCAGCCGGTAGCCGATCCCGCGCACTGTGACCAAGAGGCGAGGATCGTCGGGACGATCTTCGATCTTGACTCGCAACCGACGAACGTGAGCGTCCACCAGCCGGCTATCGCCGAGATAGTCGTAGCCCCAGACCCGCTCGAGGAGTTGATCGCGTGACAGGACCATTCCGGGATGATCGGCGAACTCGCACAACAGGTGGAACTCGGTCTTGGTCAGCGACAACTCCTTGCCAGCTTTGAGCACCACACCTTGATCCCGTCGTACCTCGAGATCACCGAAGCGGCTCGCCAAGGTCGAGGATTTGGTGTCTTGGAGCTGCATCCGGCGCAACAACGCCCGAATTCGAGCCGCGAGTTCCTTGGGGACCACCGGCTTTCGCACATAGTCGTCGGCTCCCGCTTCGAGCCCCGCCACCATGTCGTAGGTATCGGCCTGCGCGGTCACCACGATGATCGGAACGATGCTGTTCGCGCGAATCGTTCGACAGACCTCGAAACCGCTCAGGTCGGGCAGACGCAGATCGAGCAGGACCAGATCGGGTTCCTGAGCCGCGAAACGCTCGAGCCCCGAGCGGCCGTCCGCGGCCTCATCCACCTCGTATCCCTCGTCCTCGAGCGCGAGGCGCAAGGCCAGGCGGATCTGATCGTCGTCTTCGATGAACAGCAACCGGTGCACTGGCCCCATTGTGGCGGGCCGAAGCCGATTGTTACAGAACGCGCACAAAGTCATCGCGGGAGTGTCACGGTCACCGACGACAGTGGTGTCTGTTCACGCTGCTCAGGTGGGGCGCCTTCCTCCCCCTGGCGTCCCACCGGCAGCGGCGTGATGGGCCCCAGTTCGACGGCCCTTACGCACCTTCGACGCCGATTCGGCACGGATCCAACTCGGCACCGACCCATTCGACGACACCGACCTGCCAGCGGGGATTCGGTGCGACTCTTGGAGCGAGCGATGACCCGTATCGACGTGAACACCACTTTCGAACCCGAGCCCGTCACCTGGGTCCGTGTCGACGGTCCCTTGGCCAATCCGGCCGATCTCGCTCTCGTCGAAGACACCGTGGGTCTCTTGCCACTGTCGTCCACGATCGTGATCGATCTGGATGCGACCACATCATTCACCGCCACCGCCGCCCAAGGTCTGGGGGCCTTGGCACAACAGGTCTGTGACCATCACGGACAACTCGTGATCTTGGCTGGGGATCTCAGCCATCGAACCGAGTTGGTCCTCGCCGAGGTCGACAACCGGGCCACCTTGCTCCATACCGCCGTTCAGGTCGAACAACTCCTCGGTCGAGCCGCCTGAGCCGCTCGTCCCCGGCGATCGAGTCTCACCCGGTGACGGGGTCTACGCCAACGGGCACCCTGTCGCCACCCTCAGGGATCGGGCATGCTGGTGTCATGGCATCACGTGGAGGCTGGCGGTTCGGGCTACGCCTGCGCGTGACGCTGCTGTTCGCCCTCACGACGTTGCTCGCGACTTTGGTGCTCGCCGTGGTCAGCTACTCGACCGCTCGTTCCTACCTCCTCGATCAGCGCGACACCGTGGCGCGGCGCCAAGCGTTCAACAACGCTCAGTTGGTCCGCACCATTTTGCGGTCGAGCCGATCCGAGGCCGGCGACCTGATCGCATCGGTGAGAACCGAAGGATCAGGATTCGCGGTGTTGCATCTCGGACCCGAGAACCTCTACTACCCCCAGGATCTCCGCTTCACCCAGGATGCCCTGCCGGCATCGTTACGCACCCAGGTCCTCGACGGCTCGACGGGAACCCAACGTTTCACCATCGATGGTGAGCCCTACCTCGCAGTCGGCGTCTCCATCGCCGAACTCGACGTCCACTACTTCGAAGCCTTCTCTCTCGACAACGTTTCCCGCACCCTGCGAGTACTCACGACCGCCATCGCGATCGGGGGAACCGCCACGGTCGCATTCGCTGCAGCGCTCGGATGGTGGACCAGTCGGGGCCTGCTGCGCCCGATCAGTCGAGTCGCGGACGCGGCTGGTGAAATCGCTGGCGGCAGCCTGGGCGCCCGGCTCACCTCCGAGGATGACCCCGATCTCGCCCGACTGGCACAGTCCTTCAACGAGATGGCCGATACGGTCCAGACACGGCTCGAACGTGAAGCCCGGTTCGCATCCGATGTCAGCCATGAGTTGCGCTCACCGATCACGGCTCTCACCGCGGCGGTGGAAGTCCTCGATTCGCGGCGCTCAGACCTTCCGGAACGAACGCGACAAGCCCTCGACGTGGTCTCGAATCAGGTCCGACGCTTCGATCGGTTGGTGCTCGACTTGTTGGAGTTGTCCCGTTTGGATCTCGGAGCTGCCGATCTCCATCTCGAATCCCTCGTGCTGCCCGATGTCGCGGCCTTGATCGCTCGTCACAACGGTTTCGCCGAGGTACGCATCGAACACGGCCCTGGTGGAACCGCCCCGGTCATGGTCGACAAACGGCGACTCGAACGCATCGTGGTGAACCTGTTGCAGAACGCCGAGGAACATGCCGGTGGCGCGACCCGTTTGCGGGTCGAACCCTCACGCCAGTCGATGTTGTTGATGGTGGACGATGCCGGACCCGGAGTGTCGGCCAGCGACAAAGAACGAATCTTCGAACGTTTCGCCCGAGGCACCGCCGCACGCCACCGCGTCGGCAGTGGGTTGGGTCTGGCTCTCGTCGCTGAACACGCCCGGGCCCACGGCGGATCCGCGTGGGTCGAAGACGTTCCCGGCGGCGGAACCCGATTCGTGGTCTCCTTCCCTCTCGAGGGTCGCCGATGACACCTCCATTCACGCCCCAGCTCACATCTCGACGACGTCTCACCGGTTTCGCCGTCGCTGCGATCGTCGCCCTGGGAGCCTGCGGGGTTCCGAGCGAAGGGGACTTTCTCGTCATCGATGACGGCGAGATCCCCTACGGCCTCGCTGAGACCACCACCACTCGGCCACCTACGACGACCTCGACCACGACCACACCACCCTCGACGACGATGCCTCCGGTGACCACCACGGTGCCCGAGACCACCACGACTCTGGCGGTGGAAACCGTCGAGTTGTATTTCCTCACGGGTCTTCAACTCGTGCCGATCCAACGCAGCCTCGCGAGTCCAGCGACGCCATCACAGGTCCTCGCCGCCCTGATCGAAGGACCCCCGACGGGTGAGTCGGGCGTCGGTCTGCGTAGCGCCCTTCCCGCTGACGAGGATCTCGCTGTGAGCGTGGACCGAGGGCTCGCGATGGTGGATCTCCCCGAGGGCTACCTCACGGGAATCGCTCCGAGTGAACAACGCCGGGCGGTGGCCCAGATCGTGTTGACGATCTCGGTGCTTCCCCGAGCCAGCTTGGTCGTGTTCACCGAAGGTGGCGAGGAGATCGCTGTTCCCCGAGGCGGTGGCGATCTCAGCGATGTCGGCGAAGCGGTGACCTTCGAGGACTACCAGAACTTGTTGTCAGCGACCCGAACCGGTTGAGTCCTCTCAGTAACCGAGACGTTCGACGCGATCGGCTCGGTGCTGCCAGTTGCGATCCACCGTGACGTGCAACTCGAGAAAGGCTCCGGGGGGAAGTTGCGCTCGAACCGCCGTGCCGACCTGTTTGAGAAGTTCGCCACCTCGTCCGATGACCATGCCTTTTTGGCTGGGTCGCTCGACGACGATCTCGCAGCGCACCCGAGGCCATTCCCATTCCGTCACCCGGGTCGCGATCGAATAGGGCAGTTCTTGACGGGTCAGAGCCAGCAATTGTTCGCGTACGAGTTCCGCCACTCGGGTTTCCTCGGGCAGATCGCTGATCTGATCCTCAGGGAAGAAGGCCGGTCCCTCCTCACAGCGATCCACGAGATGGGCCACCAACGCTCCCAGGCCCTCTCCGGTCTTCGCCGACACCGGAAAATAGGACTCGGCTCCCAGAGAGGACGCCGCATTGAGACGCTCGAGTAAGACCTCGGGTTTGACCCGGTCGATCTTGTTGACGATGACAATCGCTGTTGCGATGTCGAGACGGGCCGCCACCCAGCGGTCGCCGCCTCCGAGCACCTTGGTCGCATCGAGCACCAAACAGGTCACGTCCACGTCTGAGGTGGCGTCGAGAGCGGTGGCGTTGACCCGTTCACCCAGCGCTGTCACCGGCTTGTGCAGTCCGGGAGTGTCCACGAACACCAGCTGCGCGTCCGGACGGTTCACGACGCCGCGGATCCGGGTGCGCGTGGTCTGGGGTTTATCCGACACGATCGACACCTTCTCCCCACACAAGGCGTTGAGCAGCGTGGACTTGCCGACGTTGGGACGTCCCACGAGAGAGATGAAGCCGGACTTCATGTGCTGCTCACGGTAGCGGTCGAGAACCAGATCTCGCCCTGTTCGGGACGCGAGCCCTCGGCCTGCGAGACTGGGTCTCATGGCGTCCCGCTTCGCTCTGGACTACAAGAAATGGTTCGACCGACTTCAGCCCCAGACCCTCCAGATAGCGACCTGGCTCTTGTATCTCAACGCCTTCTTCGCGCTCGTGGACTGGCTGGGCAACTCCCCCACCACCTGGATCGGTTTCGCCCGGTACCGCGACGGGACCTTGGGAACGCTGCTCGGCCTCGCCATCGTGGTGGCCTATGCCGCTGGCGGCTTCTTGATGGCCAACGACCGCCGTCTGGGTTGGCGCCTCGCGGTGGTGGCCGCGTTCTCACCCTTCTTGTTGCGTTTCTGGGTGCTGCGCGACGTGATGACCTCGACCTGGGACAAGCTCACCGGCGGCCGAGTCATCAGTGTGATCTTCGACGTCGCCCTCTGTGCGTTGTTGTTGCATCCCACGAGCCGCGAACATCAACGGGTGTGGTACCGCTGAAGCCAGCGTGGAAGGATCAGGGCCATGACTGCACGTATCGTCAACGGACCCGATGAACTCAAAGCCCTCGTGGGCGAGCACCTGGGATACAGCCCCTACATGGAGATCACCCAGGACCGGGTCAACCAGTTCGCGGAGGCCACCGGCGACCACCAGTGGATCCATGTCGATGTGGAGCGCGCCAAGTCCGGGCCGTTCGGAGCGCCCATCGCTCACGGCTATCTGACGTTGTCGCTCGGACCGGTGTTGTATCCCCAGGTCGTCCAGATCCACGGCTTCCAGATGGGTGTCAACTACGGGGCCAACAAGGTCCGCTTCCCCTCGCCGGTTCCGGTTGGATCCAACCTGCGCCTCGGTGTGAAGTTGCTCGGCGTGGAGGACATCGCCGGTGGGATCCAGTCCACGATGGAGTTCACCTTCGAAGTCGAAGGCGCCTCGAAGCCTTCCTGCGTGGCCGAGATCATCTTCCGCATGTATCTCTGAGCCCGACCCGCACCGAACTCGCTTCGGGGCATGCGAGTCACCATCGGCACCACATTCTTGAGGTGAGTTCCATCACCTGGTGGGTGCTCAGCCACCGCTTTCTGGCTCTGCCCGTTGCCGGATGACCGGTTCGATGTAGTGGGCAGTGAACGTCACGGTTCCGCCCACCCGGCGACCAGCTGACGCTGCTCGCCGACACGGATGAGCTGGGGCGCCGGTGACCCATGAGCTGCTGCCTCGGGGTACTCGACGGCGGCACCGTCGAGCAGCCTCGGGCACGCCAACCTCCCGGACAGGAAGGCCTAGGCGTGTCGGAACTCGTGAACGATGCGAGCGAACAGATCCAAGGTGGTGGTGTCGGGGTAGTCCGCACACCAGGGGATGATCCCGCCACAGCCCAAATCGAGATACTGAGCGATTCTCTCCGCCACCTGTTCCGGAGTTCCGATCAGGTTGCCAGCCCGCCATGTCTCCTCGGATTCGGGCCTCAGGCTCAGTTTCCCCGCTGCGCGCACCTCGGCTTCGGTGGGTCGAATGAAGATCTCCGGAGACCAGGTCATGAGGATTTCATCGGGATCGCGGCCCTCAGCTCGACAATGCTCGATGAGCACGTCACGTTTGTGGGCCCATTCCTCGGGGGTTCCTCCGAAATTCGATCGGTCGCCGTGGCGGGCCACGACTCGCAGGGTCAACTGTTCTCCCCCACCACCGATCCAGATCGGCGGATGAGGCTGCTGAAGCGGTTTGGGCTCACAGTTCGCTCGATGGGTCCGGTAGTGGCGCCCCTCATAGGTGGTCTCGGGTTGAGTCCACATCGACTTGACGATCTCGACGGCCTCGCGCAGCATCCGGATTCGTTCCGACGGCTTGGGATAGTCGAAGCCATACGCACGATATTCGTTCTCGTACCATCCGGCGCCGATCCCCCACTCGAGACGACCACCTGAGATCACGTCGAGAGTGGCGGTGATCTTGGCGAGCAAGGCCGGGTTTCGGTAGCTGTTGCAGCCCACCATCTGCCCGAGGCGAATCGTCGACGTTCGCTGACTCACCGCCGCCAACGTCGTCCAGCATTCGAACACCGTCTCATGAGCGGGGCGGGGAACGTTGTGGAAGTGGTCATAGACCCAGATCGAGTCGAAGCCCAAGGCCTCGGCGCGGATCGCGATGTCGACGGCGCGCTGCCATTGCGCCTCGGCGCCCTCGATGCCAGCGAGTTCGGTCTTCCAGCCCTGGGGCATGAACACGCCGAATGTGGGGTCACTCACCATCACCGAACACGCTACTTCGCCTCGTTGGCGATGAACCCCTTGGTCTCGGGACCGGCGTCCAACCGTGACCACGGGCGTTCGAGCAGGGTTCGTGGTGACCTCGGTCACGGGTCTAGCGTCCCGCAGCGATGCAGGTCCCCGTCGCCACTCTCCACGAGGCGATCGCTCGGTCCCGTCCCCATCAGGACTGCATCGTCGCTGGTGCCACTCGCCGAACATGGTCTGAGGTCACGGATCGCACTCGTCGACTCGCCAACACCTTGATCGACGCCGGACTGGGATGCCACACCGAACGAGACCGGCTCGAGAACTGGGAATCCGGACAGGATCATCTGGCGATCTATCTCCACAACGGACCCGAATATCTCGAAGCGATGCTGGCGGCGTTCAAGGCCCGAGTCGCCCCCTTCAACGTCAACTACCGCTACGTCGCCGACGAGCTTCGCTATCTGCTCCGAGACGCCTCGGCACGCGCGGTGATGATCCACTCGGCCTTTGCTCCCTTACTCGCCGAGATCCGATCCGAGGTCCCCTCGCTCGCCGTCATCGTGCAGGTTCCCGACGCCAGCGGGAATCCGCTGCTCGACGGGGCGATCTGGTACGAGGATGCCGTCGCGTCGGGCTCACCGGAGCCGCCACCCGTGAACTGGTCCCCCGATGACCTGTACATCCTCTACACCGGCGGCACAACAGGCATGCCCAAAGGGGTGTTGTGGCGAAACGGCGACGCCGTGGTGGAGTGTTTCGGCGGTCGCCGCGATGTGACGTCGGTCGAGGACATGGTGAGTGCGGCCGCCGGCCAGCTACGCGCACTCCCGGCGCCTCCGTTCATGCATGGCGCCGGTCAATGGATTGCCATGCGGACCTTTTTCGACGGCGGATGCGTGGTGATTCCGAATCGTCCCGAACGCCTCGATGCCGCCGATCTGTGGTCCACGGTGGAGCGTGAACAGGTCAATTTCTTGTTGATCGTGGGAGACGCCTTTGCTCGACCGTTACTGGATGAACTCGATCGACATGACTACGACCTCAGCTCGCTGACCGTCATCTTGTCGGGAGGGGCCGCGTTGACCTCGGGTCGCAAAGCCGAGTTCCTCTCTCGACTTCCCACCGCCATGGTCGTGGACGGTTTGGGATCCTCAGAGGCCGGAGGTCAACTTTCGCAGGTGAGTACCGGAACGACGGCCACGACAGGAACCTTCCCCTTGACCGAATCGAACCATGTCCTGTCGGCCGATCTGACCCGGGTGCTCGCACCAGGCGACCCGGAACTGGGCTGGCTCGCGAAAAGTGGTCGTTTGGCACTGGGCTATCTCGGCGATGCCGCCAAGACCGCTCGGACCTATCCGACGATCGGCTCGATGCGTTTCGCAGTGCCCGGAGATCGGGCCCGTCTGCTCGAAGGCGGCATCGTGGAACTTCATGGACGCGACTCGGCGACGATCAACTCGGGTGGTGAGAAGATCTTCGCCGAGGAGGTCGAAGCGGCTCTCAAAACCCACCCGGGTGTCGCGGATTGTGTCGTGGCGGCGCGCCCCCACGATCGCTTCGGTCATGAGGTCGTCGCCATCGTCGCGGTTCGCGCCGGTGTCACGGTGACCGATGAGGAACTCGTCGAGGCGGCTGGCGGCCATCTCGCTCGCTACAAACTGCCCCGGGCGATCATCCGCGTCGATGAGGTCCTGCGCTCACCGGCCGGAAAAGCCGACTACCGCTGGGCTGGTCGGGTCGCGTGCGGAGACGTCGAGGCGGTAGCCCCCGAGGCCGTATAGATCTGGGAGTTCTCGCGGGTCACACGGGAAGATCGCCGGTGGCCCGTCGGGTCGATCCGTGGTCCTTGTACGCGGCGATCGTGCGCTGAGCGATACGCATCTGATGGATCTCATCGGCTCCATCCGCAAATCGACTCCAACGGGCCTGCTGCAACATATGAGCCAGTGGTGTATCGGTGGAGTAGCCCAGAGCGCCATGGACCTGGATCGCCCGGTCGATGATGCGCCACAGGCTGTTGGCGACGAAATGTTTCGCCATCGACACCTCGGCGATGAAGTCCTGGCCGTGTTCGATCTTGTAGGCGGCGTGCAACACCATGAGCTTGCACTGATAGAGCTCCACGGCCGAATCGGCGATCAGCCATTGGATGCCCTGCTTTTCCGCGAGAACGCTGCCATGGCTATAGCGCTCGAGTGAACGCCCCACCATCATGTCGAGAGCCGTCTCGGCCTGACCGATCCAGCGCATGCAGTGAGCCAGCCGGGCGGGACCGAGACGGTACTGACCCAAGAGATGTCCCTGACCTCGACCACCCAGCATGTTCTCGGCAGGAACCCGGAGGTCCTCGATGAGGATCTCGCAATGATTGTGACCCCCCGACATCGTGTGGATGTCACGCACCACGTTCCAGCCCTCACTGGGCAGATCCACGATGAAGCAGGAGTTCGCGGCCTGGGGCAGGTCGGGATCGTCTTCGGTGCGAGCGATCAACAACGCGAACTTCGCGCCTCGCGCGCCGGAGATGAACCATTTGTGACCGTTGATCACCCATTCGTCGCCATCGCGATACGCGAACGTCTTGATGAGCGTCGGATCGCTACCCGCCACCTCGGGTTCGGTCATCGCAAAGCAGGACCGAGCCGTTCCTTCACACAGCGGGCGCAGATACTTCTCGTGTTGTTCAGGTGTTCCCCAATGCAACAGCGTGTGCTGGTTGCCTTCATCGGGAGCCTGAGCGTTGATCACGAACGGTCCGATCGGAACCTTTCCGGCCTCGGCCGAAACCGCCGCCATCGCCGTGGGACCCAGCCCCATCCCACCCCATTCCGCCGGCATATGCGGAAGCCACACACCCCACTCTTCGCGAGCTTGTCGACGCAGATCGACGATGGTGCCCACCACCTCGCGACGCTCACTCTGATCGGTGGCCTCCCAGGCTGGTGCCACCACGGTGGTCATGAAATCGCGCACCTTGAGCCGAACGGCATCCACCTCAGGCGCGAAGGTGAAATCGATCATGTGCTGCCTCCCCCTTGGCGACGAACCCTTCCATTGTGACGGATCGGAATCGAGGGGTTCCAGACGGCGCCACGTAGCCTTCGTGACCGTGGAACGCGCTGCCTGGGACACCGACACCCTTCCTGAGGGCGAGGACAAGCGCCGAGCGGTGCAGGCCATGTTCGATGCCATCGCCCCTCGCTACGACATGGTGAATCGGATCATGACGTTGCGTCTCGATGTGATGTGGCGTCGGCGGGCGGTACGCGAACTGCGTCTCGGTCCCGGCTCCACTGTTTTGGATCTGGCATCGGGAACCGGCGACCTCTGCGTCGATCTCGCCCGGGCGTCACTGCGGCCCATTTCGGTGGATCTCTCGATCGGCATGCTCGCGGCCGATCGCTCCGGTGCTCCTCGAGTCCAGGCCGACATCTTGAGACTCCCGATGCGCGACGGCAGCGTCGACGGCGTCACCTGTGGTTTCGCGCTCCGCAACCTGGTGAATCTGGACGGTTTCTTCACCGAGCTCGCCCGGGTCGTGCGCCCGGGTGGACGGATTGCTCTGTTGGATGTGGGTGTCCCTCGAAACCGGTTCATTCGATGGGGAAATGGCATCTACTTCGGGCGAATCGTGCCTCGCATCGGGGGCTGGTTGAGCGATCCGGCGGCCTACCGGTATCTCCCCCGCAGCGTGGCCTATCTGCCCGAGCCCGAGGCCATGGTCGCGAGCCTCACCGCGGCCGGTTTCCATGGGGTTCACCATCGCCAGCTCTCGGGCGGAATCACCCAATTGCTGACCGGCACCCGCATCTGAGCGAGGCCCCAGACCATCATGCGTGCTGTCACTCGGGCGATCACCGAACCCGTCGATCTCGACGACATCGCTCGCGGTGATGGGATGTTGTTCGTGCGCGATGGTGTCGGCATCGCCGCGCGAGGTGTCGCTGCCCGCGTGCCATTGGCCGAGGTCGCCAACACCCTGGGTGCCATCGAGCACGATGACGACCTCGGGGTGGCGAGTTCGGGTCCGATCGCGCTCGGCGTGGTTCCGTTCCTCCCGAAATCGCCCACCGAACTCGTGATTCCTGCCATGGTCGTGGGTCGGTCGCCCGACGGCCTCACCTGGGTCACGACGATCGATGGCGCATCGCTCGATCTGGGTCACGCGCTCGAGGCGTCGGCGAACCCGGGAACCTTCACCGTCGGCCCGGGCGTGGATGTCGAGACCTATCTCGCGGCCGTCACCGCGGCGCGGGATGCGGTTCGGGCCGAGGACCTCGTCAAAGCGGTGATCGCTCGGGATGTGATCGTCACCTGTGATCGACCCATCGACGTCCATGCCGTGCTTACACGCCTCAAGGCCTCGTTCGGGTCCTCCTATCGCTACAGCGTGGACGGTTTCGTCGGTGCGTCACCAGAGTTGCTCGTGGAGGTCAGCGACGGTCTCGTACGCAGCCACCCTCTCGCCGGTACCGCTCCCCGAACCGGTGATCCCACCACGGATGCAGATCTCGCCGCCCGTCTGATCGCCAGCACCAAGGACCAAGTCGAGCACCGAGTCGTGATCGACGTCGTCAATGACACGTTGCTGCCCTGGTGTTCGTATTTGGACTGGGAACCCGAACCCCAGATCGTCACCGTTGCCAACGTCCAACATCTCGGCACGCGGGTTCAAGGACCGCTGTCTGAGCCCTGGCCCAACGTGGTCGATCTCGTACTGGCCCTGTCACCCACCCCGGCTCTGGGTGGTCATCCCCGCGACCGGGCGCTCGAGTTGATCAGCGCCGTCGAAGGGTTCGATCGGGGACGCTACGGCGGAGCGGTGGGGTGGGTCGACACCCGAGGTAACGGAACCTGGGCGGTGGCGATTCGCTGCGCCGAGTTCGATGCGGACCGACGGCAAGCGCGCCTGTTCGCCGGCGGGGGCATCGTCGCAGAAAGTGAACCGCTCGCCGAGTTCGCCGAAACCCAAGCCAAGTTCCAAGCGATGCTGTCGGCCATCGTCCGGCCCTGACCCCCAACGGGAACAGACGCCCCCGCCCTCGAGACCGTGAATGTGAGCGCCGCCGTCCGGCCGTTGTCACCTCTGCGACAGCTCATCATTACCCGCGGCGACATCGCTATTGCCGCGTCTGATCGGTGGGCAGCGTCGCGACGGCGGTGCCCGCCCTACCTGAACCCGCTCGACGGGGCCTTCATCACTGCATCATGAGCTGGGGCGGTGAAGCGCCGCGTGATCGGCGACATTGCGCGTTCGGTCGGTACGCACCCTGATCAGACGCGGGCCGGTCTCGCCGAGCGCGACCGCGAGTTCCTCGGGACTCGTGACCGTTCGAGCATCCAGGCGATGGGCCCGGGCGAGTAGTTCGAGGTCGGTTCCATGAGGGGTACCGAACAACGCCTCGAACCGACCGGGTGCCAATGTCGAGGCCTGGGGCAGGAACGAGAAGATGCCGCCGCCGTCGTTGTCGACCACGACGATGCGGATATCGACACCACGATCAGCCAGCGCGATCAGTGATGAGGAGTCGTGAACCAAGGCGATGTCACCGAGAAGCACCGCTGTAGGGGCGCTCGTGGCCATAGCGACACCGATCCCGGTGGCCAGGACCCCATCGATACCGTTCGCACCTCGGTTCGCATGCACCGTGACATCGCGGCGAGCGGGTGCGAACCATTCGACATCTCGCACCGGCATCGAGGACGCGACCACCAGATGAGAGTCGGCGGGAAGGGCGCCGAGAACCGTTCGCGCCGTCAAGGGTTCATCCAGGATCTCACGGCCGGCGAAGCGCTGATCGAGGTGATCGCGCATCCGCTTCTCACCGTGGCGCCATCGAGCCATCCACGGGGTTCTGGCAGCGCCCCGGTGGCCGAGCGCTCCTGCCCACCGCATCAAGGTGTCAGTCGGATCGGCAACGATCCGGTATGCGACGGTGTGATCCGGATCGATCACGTGGCCGCGGCCCTGAAGATGGATCTCGAGCGCTTGGGCGTCGCGCAACCACTGGGCTGTGACTTTGGACGCGAGAGGTTCACCGATCCGGATGACGATCTCGGGGCGGTGATCTCGAGCAAAGGCCTCGTCGCGCAACAGCGAATCGAAGGTCGTCACTGCAGCATCGAGATGGCGACACCGACTGCGATGATCTGCCATCACCGGCCACTCGAGAGCTGCGGCCAGCGCCGCCACCGCTTCGGGATCGGCCTCGCTCCGCCCGGCGACGATCACTCCGCGCACCTGATCGGCGACGAGATCGACGAGAGTCCGAAGGTCCTCGTCGCCGAGCTTCGAGATGCCGATGCGACTCTGAGGGGTCGTGGCTCGGGCCCGGCGATACAGATCCTCGTCGACATGACCAACGAGGGGTTCGCGAAACGCCAGATTGAGCTGTACCGGGCCGGGTCGCGGCGCTAGCGACGCGGTGATCACCCGCTCCCCCAGCGACCGCCAGGACGCCACGGCGGTGATGTCGGGGACTCCCGGATCGACCATGAGACGTAGTGCCGAACCGTAGAGGTTGCGCTGTTCGATGGTCTGGGCGGCGCCGACTCCTTGGAGCTCGGGCGGCCGGTCCGCGGTGAGGACCACGAGGGGCACCGAGGACAGATCGGCTTCGACGACCGCCGCATGGACATGGACTGCTGCGGTCCCTGAGGTGCACAACACCAACGCAGGGACTCCCGTGGCAAGTCCGACTCCGAGAGCCATGAACGCTGCAGAGCGCTCATCGTGAGCGATCTGGACGTCGAGATCCTGGCGATCCGCCAGGGCCAAGGCCATGGGTGTGGATCGAGAACCCGGAGCGATGACGGCATGACGGACCCCGCTCGCGATGAACGCATCGACGATCACCGCACAGAACGTGGCCTGCACAGATTCGGATGGAGGCGTCGTCGCGGTCATCGACGGATCACACTACGGGTCTACGGTGACGGGTATGCAGATCGAGATCTGGTCCGATGTGGTGTGTCCATGGTGTCTGATCGGGAAGCACCGCTTCGACACCGCCCTCGAAGCGTTCCGTACGGCGAACCCTGACGCTCCCGACATCGAGGTGACCTATCGCGCCTATCAGCTCGATCCTCGGGCCCCAGCGGGTTCGACGTCATCGGCGATGGAGGGATACGCGAAGAAGTTCGGCGGCGAGGACGCTGCTCGACGCATCGTGGATCATCTGCGATCCGTCGCCGAAGCCGACGGACTCGAGCTGCGTCTGGAACGCGCCCAACGGGCCAACACTTTGCTCGCCCACCGCGTGTTGTGGATGGCGGAACAGGATCCCGAGGTCGATCAGGCGGCGCTCAAGCAGCTGTTGCTCGATGCGTATTTCGTGCATGGGGAGAACGTGGGAGATCCCGATCTCGTGGCCGATCTGGCGTCACGAGTCGGACTCGACGCCGCTGAAGTCCGGCGACGTCTCGACGGCGACGACGGGCGCGTCGAGGTTGCCGCCCAGTTGAATCAGGCCGCGGATCTCGGAATCACAGGAGTGCCGACCTATGTGTTCAACGGCCAGTGGTCTGTGCCCGGGGCCCAGGACGTCGACACCTTCGTGCGGGTGTTGGAGCGGATCAGTTCCCGATCGTGACCCTCGCTGTCGAACGACTCGAGGTCGACGCCTCCTCGTCGAACCTCCCGGTTCGAAGTGGCGACAGCGTTTGGTTGCACGGTTTCACTCAGACGGCGCGTTCGTGGATCCCGGTGCTCGACCGTCCGCCGGTCGCCGATCAGGCCGGTCGGCGCTTTCTGGTCGATCTTCCCGGTCATGGGTCCTCCTCACAGGCCACCGGCGGTCTGTGGGACGGGGCGCGCGACGTCATCGCTGCGCTCGAGGTGGCAGCGTGTGAACGAGCCGTGCTCGTGGGGTATTCACTCGGTGGCCGCTTGGCGATGCACATGGCACTCCTCGATCCACATCGCTTCGAAGGAATCGTCCTGATCGGAGCCACACCCGGTCTGACCCATGACGAGGATCGACGAGCGCGCCGGGAATCCGATGCTCGTCTCGCCGAACACATCACGGCGGTCGGAGTCGATGACTTCCTCGACGAATGGCTCACTCAACCGCTGTTTTCAGGTCTCGATCCCCACTCGAGCGGTCGGGAGGAACGCCGACGCAACACTGCGGCGGGACTCGCGAGCAGCCTCGTGCATCACGGGACAGGAACCCAGGAGGATCTGCGGAGTCGCCTCGGCGAGTTGGGGATGCCAGTCCTCGTCATGGCGGGTGAACGAGACTCGAAATTCGTGGCCGCCGGGGCCGAGATCGCCGAGGCCTGGGGTGGACCGAGTGAGATCTCGATCGTTCCCGGCGCTGGACACGCCGCGCATCTCGAAGCCCCAGGTGTCGTCGCCGACGTGATCGGGACGTGGTGGGCGCAACTCGACTCCAGCGATACCGGATCGCTCTGATTCAGGCGCCGAGCGCCAGTCCTAGAGAGAACGCGAATCCGGCGATCAATTGGACACGCCCGGTGGCTTCCAACACTGCGATCAGATCACGTCCTGCCGCGCCCGAGGAGACCCGACGCCAGGCCCGCTGCGCCCACGGCACCCCGAGCACGACAGCGAACGCGGGCCAACGCCAGCCGATCGCGACGATGAGGGCGCTGAAAAACGCTGCTGCGAGTAGCGTGCCGTAGAAGGCGCGCGTAGCGCGGTCCCCGAGGCGTACCGCCAGGGTCTTCTTCCCGACTGCGGCGTCGGTGGGGCGATCCCGAAGATTGTTGACGACCAAGAGCGCACAGGCCCAACATCCCACCGGCACCCCCGCGACCAGGGACCACCCGTTCCACGCTCCGAGGATCACATAGGTGGTTCCGGCGGTGGCCACGAGCCCGAAGAACACGAAGACGAACACTTCACCCAAGCCGAGGTACCCATAGGGTCGAGGTCCACCGGTGTAGGTCCATCCCGAGATCAACGCCGCAGCCCCGACCACGACCAGCCACCAGGTCGTGACCGCCGCGAGCACCAGTCCAGCCACCGCCGCGATCCCGAACGCGATCAGAGCGGCCCGCTTGACCGCCGAGGCGGTCGCAAGTCCCGACGCCACGAGGCGTACCGGTCCGACCCGGACGTCGTCGGTGCCGCGCACCCCATCGGAGTAGTCGTTGGCATAGTTCACTCCGATCTGCAGTGCCACGCTCACCACGAGGGCTCCCACGCCTCGCCACAGCACCACATCGGTCCCACCGAGAGCCGCTGCGGTACCCACAGCCACGGGAACGACGGCCGCAGGCAGAGTGCGGGGCCGAGCTCCGAGCCACCAGCATGCGAATCGGGAAGGCGTCGGAGTGGACATCGTCGCCCAGTCTGGCCCCCTGACACCCCGCCATACGGCATCATGGTTCCATCGCGGTGATCGCGACATCTGCCCGCCGACGAGAAGAGGCTCGATATGGGTGACGAACTGTGGCGCTACGGAGCGCTCGACATCGCGGCGATGGTGCACCGCGGGGATGTGTCCGCCCGGGAGGTGATCGATGCGCATCTCGCTCGCTGCGATGAGGTGAACCCTCACCTGAACGCGGTGGTGCGTCGTCTCGATTCCGAGGCGCGGGCGGCGGCCGATGCCCTCGATACCCGGCGGCGCCGCGGTGACACCCTGGGAGCCCTGGCCGGGGTTCCCGTCACCGTGAAAGAGAACATCGATGTCGCTGGCACACCTACGACCTCGGGGCTGCCAATTCTCGCCGACGCGATCGCCGCCATCGACGCTCCGGTGGTGGAGCGGCTTCGACACGCCGACGCGGTTCCGATAGCGCGTACGAACCTGCCCGATCTGGGATTGCGAGTCACGACCGAATCCTCCCTTCACGGCATCACTCACAATCCGTGGCATCCCGACCTGACCGCAGGCGGATCCAGCGGCGGCGAGGGAGCAGCGATCGCGTCGGGGATCAGTCCCCTCGGACTCGGCAACGATCTGGGTGGCTCCTTGCGCAATCCGGCTCACTGCTGCGGAATCGCCTCGATCAAACCGACCGGCGGCGTCGTGCCTCAGGCCACCTGCGTTCCCCCTGAACACCTTCCCCTGTCGTTCCAGTTGATGGCCGTCGAAGGAGTGATGGCGCGTCGCGTGGCCGATCTCGTCAGCGCCATGGGCATCCTTGCAGGCCGCCATTGGCGAGATCCGCTGAGTTCTCCGGTCGCGTTGACCGTACGCGACCGCGCTGGCGCTCCCTGGCGAGTTGCCTTCATGGCCGAACCGCCAGGCACGACCACCGACGCAGGGATCGCAGCCGGAGTCCGGCGCGCCGCGGATGCTCTGGCTGATGCGGGGTGTGACGTTGTCGAGGCCGTTCCTCCCGAATACGAACGAACTCTGGTGTTGTGGCGAGAGATCCTGTCGGTTGACCTGCGTCAACAACGCCCACTTCTGGATCTCGTGATGGGTGACGATGCTCGCGCCTTTCTCGATGCCACCGACGCTGCAACCCCCACGATCGATCTTGCGGGGTGGGGCGAGCGTCTCATCGAACGGATCGCCTTGATGGGTGCCTGGTCGCAGTGGTTCGACGACGTCGATGTCGTGATCTGCCCCACGTGGACCCGACCGCCATTCCCGATGGGTGCCGATGTCGCCTCCCCCCAAGGGGCCCTGGCCACCCTCGATCTCATGAGTCCGGTACTGCCGGCGAATCTGTTGTCACTACCGGCCGCGGTGGTGCCCGCTGGGCTCTTTGACGGCCTGCCGGTCGGGGTCCAGATCGTTGGGGATCGTTTCGAGGATCTGACGTGCCTCGCCGTCGCTTCGATCATCGAGGACCGTCTGGGCACCCTCACGCCGATCGATCCGATTCTGTCGACACCGTGACCGGTCGTCTCGTTGCACTCGATCTGCCCGGTGGCGATGACTTCGTAGCCCATCTGGTTCGTCTTTGGGATCGCGGTGACGCGGTATTGCCCGTCGATCAGCGACTACCGAGCCCGGCACGTGCAGCACTGATGGACGAACTGGCGCCCACACATGTCCTCGGCCCCGACGGAGTGGAACGGCCCCGAGACGGGGGTCGCGAGGTCGAATCGGGTGACGCCCTGGTCGTTTCGACCTCGGGCTCCACAGGAACCCCGCGAGGGGTGGTGCTGACGCATGAGGCCGTCACGGCGTCGGCTCGCAGCAGTCATCGAGCCCTCGGGGTGACGCCTGATGATCACTGGTTGGCCTGCCTGCCGTTGTCTCATGTGGGTGGTCTCTCGGTGGTGACGCGGTCCCTCGTCACCGGAACCCGACTCAGTGTTCATCCGCGACCCGTACCCGAGGCGATTCTCGCCAGCACCCGAGGTGAGCATCCCGTCACTCTTGTCTCCCTCGTACCGACCCTGCTCGACCGCATCGATGTGCATCGGTTTCGTCGGGTGTTGTTGGGCGGAAGTCGACCACCCCGCGAGCGGCCCGACCATGTGATCGCGACCTACGGACTCACAGAAACCGGTTCGGGAATCGTCTACGACGGACGGGCTCTCGATGGCGTCGAGGTGCGTATCGAGTCCAACGGTGTGATCGCGCTGCGAGGTCCGATGTTGTTGCGTTGCTACCGCGACGGGACGGTCCCCTTCGACGAGGATGGCTGGTTCGCCACCGGGGATATCGGATCACTCGATGCCGACGGAATCCTGTCGGTCGCAGGCCGTCAGGGTGATCTCATCATCACCGGTGGCGAAAACGTCTGGCCGGATCCCGTGGAAGCAGTGCTGGGATCTCATCCTCAAGTCGCCGAGGTCGGTGTGGCGGGGCGCCCTGATCTGCAGTGGGGCCAGATCGTGGTTGCGTGGGTGGTGCCCACCGACCCCAGTCAGCCCCCCACCCTCGACTCGTTGAAAGACCATGTCCGCGAGGTGCTCCCGGCCTTTTGCGCCCCCCGACACCTCGAACTCGTCTCTTCACTCCCCCGGACCGCGCTCGGCAAACTTCGACGCGTGGATCTCATCGCGACTGAATCGGAGCCCTCACGGTGACTCGTCTGTCATCGCAGGTCGCCCTGGTGACCGGAGCGGCGTCGGGTATCGGCGCTGCGATCGCGCGTCGCTATGTCGCCGAAGGAGCTCATGTCGTCCTCGCCGACATCGATCGGGCGGGCGGGGAGCGTCTCGCCCACGAACTCGGTGACGCCGCGGTGGCGCTCGAATGCGACGTCACGAACGAAACCCACCTCGAAGCCGTCTGTGCCGAGGCGGTATCGCAGTTCGGCCGTCTCGACATCGCCGTGGCGAACGCCGGGCGCGGGCATTTCGGACTCCTCGTCGACCATGACCTCCAGGCCTGGCGCGACATTCTCGATCTGTGCGTGACCGGGGTGTTCCTGACGATCAAACATGCCGGTCGAGTGATGAGTGACGGCGGGTCGATCATCACGATCGCCTCGTTGAACGCGACTCAACCCTCAGCGGGAATGGCGGCCTATTGCACCGCCAAGGCCGGGGTGGCGATGCTCACCCAGGTCGCAGCGATGGAACTGGGATCGCGAGGTATCCGGGTCAACGCCATCGCGCCCGGTCTCGTCACGACCCCGGCATCGGCTCCGATGATGGGCATCGATGGAGTGACCGAGGAGTTCATCGCCAACACGACTCTGGGACGGTTCGCGCATCCCGATGAAGTGGCGGCGTTGGCGGTATTTCTCGCCAGCGAGGAATCTTCGTTCATGTCCGCGGCCCTGGTTCCCCTCGATGGAGGGGCGACCACGAAGCGATATCCGGATCTCCCGGGCGCGATCGCTCGGATCCAGACGAGACCCTGATCGAGTCGAGCGCGAACGAGGCGCTCTTTCGACAGCGATCAGGTGGCGCGAACGCCAGCGCCACCGTCGATCACATAGGTCTCACCCGTGATCCACGACGCCCGGGGCGAGATCAAGAACGCCACGAGATCAGCGACGTCCTCGGGGCGTCCGATCCGCCCGAGCGGTAACGATGCTGCGAGTTGCTCACCGAAATTGTCGACGAGAAACGACGCGAAATCCGTGGCCACGAGACCTGGAGCGACGCCCACGACCCGGGTGGGTCCGAGCTCGGCGCCCAGTTGTCGGGTGAGGTGGATCAGCGCCGCCTTGGTGAGGTTGTAGACGCCGAGTCCGGTTTCGGCGCGAAGCCCACCCACGCTGGCGATATTGCACACGACTCCGGGATGGTCCTGCATCCAGGCCTCCCAGACCGCTTGGGTCCACATGACCGGACCTCGCAGGTTCACCTGGAACGTCTTGTCGAATCGGGACTCGTCCACTCCGAGGGTTGCGCCGAAATACGGATTGGTGGCGGCGTTGTTCACCAACACGTCCACCCGGCCGAAACGTTCCAGGGTGGCGGCGACACAGGCTCGTGCGGCTTGGGGATCACCGGCATTCGCCGCAAAGACCGCCGTGTCCCCACCGATGTCGCGAGCGGTGGCCTCGAGATCGGCGATCTTGCGCGAGGACAGCATCACCGAGGCGCCCTCAGCCACCGCCCGTGCGGCGATCGCTCGTCCGATACCCCGAGAACCACCGGTGATCAGCACCACTTTGGAGGACAAGTCGAGATCCATGATCAGCCCATCATCTCGGCGTCACCGATCCCCATCGGAACGCGATCCCGTGGGGGACGTCGAGGAGGAGGCTTGTGCAGCCGAGTCGCCATTGACCCCAGACACCGCGTCGGGTTCCGAGGTGGAACTCACGCTGGTGTCATCGTCCGAGTCCGTGGCGGTCTCTGACGTCTCGGTGAGTTCCATCGGCCGTCGTTCGACACGCACCCGTCGAATTCGCCGACCCTCGATCTCGATCACCTCGAAACGCCAGTCACCGCGTTGCACGCTTTCGCCGATCTCGGGTACGTGCTCGAGCTCACCGAAGACGAAACCGGCGAGGGTGTCGAAATCCTCATCGGAGATGTCGAGATCGAGAAGCTCATTGAGTTCGGACACGCCGTATCCGCCGTCGATCTCGTAACCCACGCCTTCGAGTTCGGCCACTGCGGGTTCTTCTTCGTCGAATTCGTCGATGATCTCTCCGACGAGCTCTTCGAGACAGTCCTCGAGGGTGACGAGACCCGCGATCCCCCCGTACTCGTCGACGATCATCGCCAGATGGAACTTGTCGGCCTGCATCTCGCGCATGAGGCGCGCGACGGGCTTGTTCTCGGGAACGAATCGCACCGCATGCATCTGCTCGGCCACCGTCAGGCTTCCGAGGCCTTCCCGTTCGAGGCGCATCAGTTCCTTGACGTGCACGAGACCCACGACGTCGCCGTCTTCGTCTCCGGTCACAGGAAGCCGGCTGAAACCGTGCCCGATCGCCACATCGAGAGCGTCCGACACCGTGGCGGTATCGCCCACGGTGATCAGATCGGGTCGTGGGACCATGATTTCGCGGGCCACGGTGTCACCGAACTCGATGATCGACTCGATCAGTTCGCGCTCAGCATGTTCGATCACCTCGTCCTCGGCGGCGGCACCGACGATTCCGAGGAGTTCTTGTTCACTGACGAAGGGGCCTTCTTTGAGCCCCTTACCAGGAATGAGAACGTTGGTCAGCCCGATCAGAGAGCGTGACACCGCCCGTAGTGGGGGGAAGGACACGATCGCATCGGTGAGACGAGACGTCATCAACGCAGCCCGCTCGGCTCGAAGGACCGCCCAGGTCTTGGGCATCGCCTCGGACAACACGAAAAACACCACGACGTTGAGGACGAAACCGATCGCCACACCGGTCGCTCCGAAAAGTCGAGCCGCCAACAGCGAGGTGAGGAAGGCCTGACCGGTCTGACACACCGTCACGGTGACGAGCACCGGGTTGATGAATCGTTCCGGGGTGGTGACGAGTCTCAAGAGCGCCGCTGAGGCCTTCGAACCGGTCGCGGCATCGATGGCTTGGGCTTTGACGCGTGAAATCCGATTCAAGGAGGTCTCGGCAACCGCGAAGAACACCAAGATCACCAAGAGCACGACGATGGCGAGAACCATGCCGAGCTCGGTACCGCCGAAACTGGCGGCGACCGCCGTGGCGCTCATGAGTGGTCCTGCCGGAAACCGACAGGTGCCGGGCCACCCCAATGGTGACTCTCCAGCAATTCGAGCTCACGGCTGCGCATTGCGGCCGTCGCCTCGGGGGTGTCGTGATCCGCACCCAGCACGTGCAAGATGCCATGAACGACCAAAAGGGCGATTTCGTCCTCGACGGTTCCAGCATGCGTGGGAGCTTGACGCTGGGCCACGGCCGGGCAGATGACCACATCACCCAGGAGCACCAGTTGGTCTCCGGGATCCGGCGGTGAGGAATCGGGGCCTTTGGAGGCTCCGACCCGCGCGCCCACGGTCACGGGTACATCGAGAGGAAACGCCAACACATCGGTGGGACCCTCATTGCCGAGATGTTCGGCGTTGAGACGAGCGATGTCGTCTTCGCCGATGAACAGCACCGACAATTCGGTGCCACCGCGCACCCCTTGCGCCGCGAGGACGTCTTGGGCGAGCCGCTGCCAACGATCCAAGTCGACGGCGACGTCGTTTTGCTCGTCGGCACAAAACACCTCGGGATCGTCATCGCCTCCCACGAGGGGACGACGGCCCAAGGTGGGACGACTTCGATCAGCCATTCCGACCCCCGGACGGGTCGGTGGAGCGCTCATAGGCCGCCACGATGTCGGCGACGATCTTGTGCCGCACGACATCAGCGCCACTCAGGTGCACGAAGGCCAGACCATCGATACCGGTCAGGATCCGTTCGAGGCCCGCGAGACCGCTGCGACCGTCGGGGACATCGACCTGGGTGGAGTCCCCCGTCACCACGACCCGTGATCCAAAGCCGATACGGGTCAAGAACATCTTCATCTGTTCGGGAGTGGTGTTCTGGGCCTCGTCGAGAATGATGAAGGAGTTGTTGAGGGTTCGTCCCCTCATGAACGCCAACGGCGCCACTTCGACGGTTTGGCGTTCGAGGAGGCGTTGCGCGGCCTCGGGTTCCATCATGTCGTACAGCGCGTCGTAGAGCGGACGCAGGTACGGATCGATCTTGGCCATCAAGTCACCGGGCAAAAAGCCGAGGCGTTCACCGGCTTCGACGGCGGGTCGGGTCAAGATGATCCTCTGAACCGATTTGGCTTGGAGTGCCTGAACCGCCATGGCGACGGCCAACCAGCTCTTACCGGTGCCGGCGGGACCGATGCCGAAAGTGATGACATGGTTGCGAATCGCGTCCACGTACCGCTTCTGCCCCGCGGTCTTGGGCCGCACGGTGCGGCCACGTGATCCCCGCAACACGTCATCGGTGAGCACCTCGCTGGGTCGCTCGTCGTGACGGACCATGTCGATGGATCGTTCCAGACTCGCCGGATCGAGGTGTTCGCCCCGTTGGATCACGAGCACCAACTCCTCGAAAAGTCGCCGCGCATCCTCGGCACCAGCGCCGGCGAGGAGGATTTCGTTACCTCGCACGAGAACGTCGAGGCCGGGAAAGGCCGATTCGATACGTCGAAGATGCTCATCTCGAGGCCCCAGCAAGCTCGTCATCACGTGCACCCCCGGCACGACGAGAGTGGCCGTGGGCGTGGATGTCGACATCAGTGGTTCACCGGCACGTGCGGCTCACCGGACCCCGGTTCGTGGTCGCATGATGCGCATACGGTAGCGGGCGCGAGGCCTCGGTGTGTACCCCGAGATCACCGACGTCGATCGCTCGAACGCGACCGGGAGCGGCGACGGCCGCGCTCAGGCCGTATCGTCGTGTCGATGTCGTTGCCTGAGACTCCTGATGAGACCCCGCCCCGGGTGGACACGAGCGCCTCATGGGGTCCCTCGACGCGCGCTGTGACTGCGGGTCGCGTCGAGCGTTCAGGCCCACTGTCGACCTCGATCTCGACGGCGACCACCTGGGCGTCACGGGATCTCGATGAAGCTCACCAACGAGCGCGATCGGCCCGACCGGCCGATTTCTACAGTCGCTACGCGAATCCAACGGTCACCGAACTCGAAACCGCTATCGCCGAACTGGAGAACGCACCGTCAGCTCTGGCGATGGCCTCGGGGATGGGGGCTCTCGCCACGGTGCTGTTCGCGCTCTGCTCGACAGGTGATCACGTGGTCGCCTCTCGCCAGTTGTACGCCGGAACCCGGGCACTCCTCGAAGGTCCAGCGGCCCGGATGGGAATCGAGACCACCTTCGTCGACGGCACCGACGCCACGGCGCTCGCTGCCGCGGTGCGTCCAGGGCGCACCATGGTCGTGATGGCCGAGACGCCATCGAACCCCTGTCTCGATCTGGTGGATCTCGACGCTCTCGGAGCGCTGAGTGGACCCTTCACCGTGGTGGACTCGACTTTCGCGACCCCGATCGGTCAGCGGCCCTTGGACCACGGTGTGGATCTGGTCGTGCATTCGGCCACCAAAGGGCTCGGTGGCCACAATGACGCCACCTTGGGAGTGGTCGCTGGTGATGGCGAGTTACTCGACGCGATCTGGGGCTACGGGGTGTTGCATGGCGCCACGCCATCTCCGTATGACGCGGCTGCGGTCCTACGAGGGTTACGGACGTTGGCGATCCGTTTCGAACGCCAGAATTCGACTGCTCTCGCTGTGGTCGCGGCACTGAGCGACCATCCCGCAGTCGCAGCACTCGTGCACCCCCACGGGGAGTCCCACCCCCAACGCGACCTCGCTCGACGTCAACTTGCGGGATGTTCGATGTTGGCTCTGGATCTCAACGGGGGCACCGACGCCGCCCGACGCTTCGAGGATCACCTCCGGTTGTGCCGAGTGGCCACGTCCCTGGGAGGACCCGACACATTGGTATCGCATGCTGCGACATCGACGCATTCGAGTCTGGATCCCAACGAACGTCGGGCTCAGGGAATCGGAGACGGGCTGATGCGGGTCTCGATCGGTCTCGAGGATCCTGAGGATCTCATCGCCGATATCCGCTCGGCTCTCGACGCCACAGCTCGATGAGCGGATACTCCCCGACCTCGACACCGACACAGAGACAGACGCAGATACAGGTACCGGCCTGGAACCGTCATCGGCCCGACACGACGTGGAGACGGTGGCGATGACGACGAACTCGAAGATCGGCGTGATCGCCCTTCACGGTCTCGGCGGCGGTCCTGAGAGTCTGGGGGATGTTCCCGCACGTCTCGAGGCGCTCGGCTACCGAGTCTCAGCCCCGGTTCTCATCGGTCACGCAACGACACCGACTGATCTCGAAGGGGTCCAAGCCCAGGACTGGGTCCGCCAGATCCGACACCAGATCGCGTCGGCCGAGGGCCCTGTCATCGTCCTT
>CAYYHU010000002.1:137535-147612 GCA_964471865.1 uncultured Ilumatobacteraceae bacterium
GCGCTGATCGCCGCCTCACACGAGGACACCGTGGCCGCAGTGGTGTGCATCAACGCTCCCGTGGCACCCAGCGATCCCGATGTCGTGGAGCATCTGTCGGCACTGGCGGCTGCGAGCCGCCGCGTACCGTCGGGGTCGACCATGCACGACCCCCACGCCCACGACTCGGGGTATGACGAGCTACCAGCGACAGCTCTCGTCGCTCTGGTCGAAGCCGGCGACGAGGCCCATCGGGTCTGTGCCCACATCACGGTTCCGGTCCTCGTCGTCACCAGCCGTCACGACGACGTGGTCGACCCGTGGACAGGCAACGACCTCGCCACCCGACTCGGCGGCGAGGTCGAACACCTTCATCTGGATCGTGGTGGCCATGTGGCCTGTTTGGATCTCGATCGCGACACTCTCGCGGGTGCGATCGAGGCCTTCGTCGAGAAGGTCAGCGCTGGATCGACTTGATCTCGCAGAACTCTTCGAAGCCCGCCCGGCCGTATTCACGTCCGACACCGGACTGCTTGTAGCCACCAAAGGGAGCATTGGGGTTGAACTTGCCCCCATTGACTTCGACCTGACCGGTGCGCATCCGTCGGGCAACCGCCATCGCCTTGTCGGCGTCGCCGCCCCAGACCCCGCCCGACAGTCCGTACACGGTGCCGTTGGCGATCCGCACGGCGTCGTCGACATCGCTGTAGGTCATGATGGAAAGCACCGGACCGAAGATCTCCTCCTGAGCGATCGTCATGTCCTCGGTGACCCGCGAGAACACCGTCGGGCGCACGTAGAAACCGACGTCGAGACCTTCGGGAGCTCCGAGTCCTCCTGCGATCACGACCGCACCCTCGTCGATGCCGACCTGGATGAAATGCTGGACCCGCTCCCGCTGGGCCGCCGAGGCGAGGGGCCCGAGGTGCACGCCCTCGGTGAAGGGATCGCCCACCTTCATCGACTCACAGGTCGCCGCCGCGATCTTCTCGGCCTCGTCGAGACGGGACTCGGGAACCAGCATCCGAGTGAGCGCCGCACAGGTCTGACCGGAGTTGGTGAACGCCTTGCCGACACCGGCAGCAACCGCCTTCGCGAAGGTTGCTTCGTCCAGATCGTCGAGGATGACGTTGGCGGACTTGCCACCGAGTTCGAGAGCGACCTTCTTGATGGTCTGAGCGCCGAGTTCGGCCACTCGCCGGCCGGCGCGAGCCGAGCCCGTGAACGACATCATGTCAATCCCCGGATGGCTCGACATGGCCTCTCCGACCACGGGTCCCAGCCCGGTGACGAGGTTGAACACACCCGCAGGAACACCGACCTCGTGGACGACTTCGGCGAGTACGAACGCATCGACGGGGGCGATCTCGGACGGCTTGAGTACGACGGTGCAACCCGCCGCCATGGCAAAGGCCACCTTGGCGGCGATCTGATGCAGCGGATAGTTCCACGGGGTGATGCAACCCACGACGCCGATCGGCTCGCGAACCACCAGCGAGGTGCCCACCTCTTCCTCGTAGGCGAACTCCTCGGCGAGTTTGGCCGCCTGATGGAAGCTGTTCACCGGAAGCCCGACCTGAACCGGCTTGGACAACCATGCCGCCATGCCGGTTTCACGACTGATCGTGTTGGCGAGTTCGTCGGTCCGCGCAGCGAGCGCGTCCCCGATGCGGCTCAGGTACTTGGCTCGTTCCTCCCGCGGTGTCGTCGACCACGATTCGAAGGCCGCGACGGCGGCAGCGACGGCGGCTTCCACGTCGGCGGCATCGCCAAGGGGAATCGATGCCATCGGAGCTTCGGTGACGGAGTCGATGACATCCATCCGGTCGGTGCCATGAGGAGCCACCCAGGCTCCGTCGATGTAGAACTGCTGATAGTCGGTCATGGTGCGAACGGTAGGGCTCCACGTTGACAGAGGTGGAGTCGGAACCGTCTGGAGTCGTGATTCACCTGTCGTTCTCGCCGTCGTCGACGACAGGACATGTCGAGGTCAAGTGCTCGCCATGCCCCTGGGAGACGCTGCGGGCGTCTTCATCCAGGCGACGTCGTCAGCTGACGTCCCAGACAGCGGAAAGGTGCATCATGCGACCTGCACGACTCGTGCTCGGGCTCGCGGCGACGATCGGAGTCCTGGGCGCTACGGCGCTCCCCGTGAGTGCCGTGGCTTCCCCCGAACTTCTGGCCTCGGTCGATCTCGGCGGGGCCGAGACCGTGGCCTATGACCCCTCCACGCAGCGTCTGTTCGTCTCGAACGGAGATCTGAGTGCGTTCGCGGTCGTGGATCTGAGCGACCCCTCGAACCCGACGCTCCTCGACACCCTCGAGATGGCCGCCTACGGCAGCGGCGTCACCTCGGTTGCGGTGAAGGACGGTCTCGTTGCGATCGGTGTCGTCGGGGAATCGACTCAGCACGACGGTTCGGTGGTGTTCTTCGACGCCGCGACTCTGGAGCATGTGGCGACCATCGCCACCGGCCCGCTCCCCGATGACGTGAAGTTCAGCCCCGACGGCACCATGGTGGTGACCGCGAACGAGGGCGAACCCTCATCGGACTATTCGGTCGATCCCGACGGAACGATCACCGTCATTCCGATCAGCGGCGGGCAACCCGGCGCACCCACCACGATCGGGTTCACCGCCTTCAACGACGCCCAGGCCGATCTCGAGGCCGCGGGCGTGCGGATCTTCGGACCCGGCGCCGATCTCGCAGCGGATCTCGAACCCGAATACGTGGCGATCACCCCCGACTCCCGCACCGCCTATGTGTCGCTGCAGGAAAACAATGCCGTCGCCGTGGTCGACCTCACCGTTCCCGTCGTCACCGCCATCGTGCCGTTGGGTACGAAGGATCATTCGGTGGCCGGAAACGAACTGGACACGTCCGACCGTGACGACATCGACGGGAACCTCACCACCGCCCCCCTGCAGGGGATGTACCTTCCGGATCAGATCACGATCGTCGGCGGATACATCGTGTCGGCCAACGAAGGCGATGCTCGCGAGTACGACACTTTTGTCGAGGAGTCTCGCGTGAAGGATCTCACCCTCGACCCCACCGTCTTCCCGGATGCCGAAGCCTTACAGGCTGATGAGGTGCTTGGACGGATCAACGTCTCCACGGTGAACGCCGATACCGACGACGACGGCGATATCGACGTGCTCTATTCATACGGTGCCCGTTCGATCAGCGTCTGGGATGCGTCGGGGACTCTCGTGTGGGATTCGGGTAGCGAGCTCGAACGCCAAGTCCTCGCGCTGGCTCCGGAGTCCTGGGATGACGGTCGTTCCGACAACAAGGGCCCCGAACCTGAGGGCATCGTGTCGGGAACCGTCGATGGTCGGACCTATGTGTTCGTGGCGCTCGAGCGCACCAGCGGTATCGCCGTCTGGGACATGACCGACCCCACGAACCCGGCCTTCGCCACGATCATGCAGCCTCCGGCTGGCACCGATGTCTCCCCCGAGGGCATGGTGTTCATCGCCTCGGCGGACTCACCCAATGGGCGTCCGCTGCTAGCGGTGAGCAACGAGGTGTCGGGAACCCTGTCGATCTGGGCGCTTGCTGACGCGCCGAGCGCCCCGATCACCCTTCCTGCGACCGGCTCGACTCTGGCCCTTGCCGGCCTCGGTCTCGCTGCGGCGTCTCTGGGTCTCGTGATGGTCCGGCGTGGCCGCCGCGACGCGGCGATGAACTGATCCCCGACGACGCCGGTCCTCGGTTCACTCCATCCCCTTCTCCCCCGGGTGGATGACCGGCCCGACATGCCCGGATGGTACCCCCTGGGGTATCATCCGGGCATGTTTCGTCGTACCCCCTCCTCCCTTCCTTCGATGAGCTCCTCCTCCCTCGCCCCGACCATGACCCCACGACGTCGTCGGACCGCTGCTCACTTCATCGGCCGGGGGGTCGCACTCGCGGCCGTGCCCGTCTGGAGCCTGAGTGCCTGTGGCAGCGAGGACGCGACCACCTCCATGGCTGTGGCATCGACGGTCCCATCGGGCGCCAACCAGGTGGATGTGGATCCCACCGGAGCGATCCTGGTGGACGTTCGCACCCCAGGAGAGTTCGCGTCCGGACATCTGCGAGGCGCTGTCAACATCGACATCCAGTCGTCGGACTTCGCCCAAAGGATTGCTGAGCTGGATCCCTCAGAGAGGTATCTCGTCTATTGCCGCAGCGGTAACCGCTCCGCCGCTGCGATCCAGATGATGTCGGCAGCCGGTTTCGATGATCTCACCGATCTCGGTGGGGTCGCCGAGGCGGCAGCGGCCACAGGCCTGGCCATCGACTGACCCGATACACCTCGACGCCGCTCAGGTCGTGACCCGGCGCCAGATGTCGTGGTGGTCCAGACCCGTGGTCTCATCGACATAGCCGGTACCGACCACCGAGAATCCGTGGCGTTGGTAGAAGCCCAGCGCCGTGTCGCGGGCTCGCGCCCAGACCAGGACTCCTCCGCGCTCCGCGAGTCGCACCAGGCCTTCATGCAACAGGCGAGATCCCAGCCCGCGAGCCCGCAGCGCATCCTCCACTGCCATGCCTCGAAGTTGCCAGCAGCGTGACGCTTCGACGTCGACGCCACCCAGGCTGGGGCCGGGGCGGCCCTGGTACCAAGACGAGACACCCCACCACGCTCTGTCACTGTCGGGGAGGTTCCCATGAGATGGCGTCCCCGTCGGGACGCGGCGCGCACCAAGGTGCAGCGTCGTCGGCTCGTCATCACCGTCGAACCGCACCGAGGCCGCCGAATCATGACGCCGAAGCACTCGCCGACGGAGCTCGTGCGTCGCCCGAGAGTCGATCTCGAGCACCTCAACCTCGTCGAGCGCGACCTCGAGTTCCGCCACCGTGGCCACCCTGAGTCGGTCAGACCGGAGCGGGCACGAGCTCCATCGCCTCGGCGACGAGATCACAGGCCACGAGACGCTCGTTCAACGTCGGCGCACCCAGCGCCACGACGAGTTCGTCTGCGCCCGCGTGCTGTGCGAAAGCATGCAGATACCGCGCCACGTGCGCCGGCTCTCCCACTGCGGTGTAGTGCATCATCCCCACCACGTTGCCGCCTTGGGGAGAGGCGAGATATCGCTCGTAGTCCTGGTCAGAGAGTTCGCGGCCGCCCGCGAGGAATCGCTCGATCCGCCAACGCTTGGCGATGTCGAACTGGCGACGGGCATCGTCGTCGTCGGACGCACAGATGACGTTCACTGCCACCATGACATGAGGTTCAGCGAGTTGGGCTGACGGGGTGAACTGCGCCCGATAGATCTCCACCGCTTGAGTCAATGCGGCGGGAGCGAAATGAGATGCGAAGGCGAACGGCAGGCCGAGTGCGGCGGCGAGCTGGGCTCCGTACAGCGATGACCCCAGAATGTAGAGAGGCACATCGGTACCGGCACCCGGTACGGCCGCGACCCCGGCGACCCGGCTGGCACCCCGGAGATATCCCTGGACCTCGAGAACATCCTGGGAAAAAGTGTCTGCCGCAGTGTGGTCGCGCCGCAGGGCCCGCATGGTGATCTGATCACTTCCGGGGGCCCGTCCCAATCCGAGGTCGATACGTCCCGGGTGCAGCGTTGCGAGCATCCCGTACTGCTCGGCGATCGTGAGGGGCGCATGGTTGGGCAGCATCACTCCTCCGGCCCCCAAGCGGATCGAGGAGGTGTGGGCGGCAACGTGAGCGATCAGGACCGCCGGAGCCGACGAGGCGACAGATTCCATGTTGTGATGCTCGGCGTACCACACCCTTTGGTATCCCGCGCGCTCGGCCTGCTGGGCAAGCGCCACACACCCATCGAGTGCGTCGCGAGGTTCGTCACCTCGATGGACGATGGCGAGATCGAGAAGCGACAGCGGCAACTCCATGCCATAGCACTACCACGAACACCCGTGTCCTGGGCGACGCCGAGCGCTGGGCGTCAGTGCACCTCGACGATGCGCAAGACGTCGGTCGTTCCTGGAGCCGGGCGATCAGGGGCGCCAGCAAGGACCAGCACCGTCTCACCGGGATGCACCCGGCCTTGCAGAACGGCAGTCTCGACGGCATGCCACACCAGGTCGTCGGTACTGGCGTACTCCCCCACCAACAGTGGATCCACACCCCAACTGAGCGACAGAGCCCGGACCACTTCCGGATCGGGAGACAGCCCGATCAGACGACCCGCAGGCCGGAACCGCGCCATCTGAAGGGCGGTTCGTCCCGTGCGGGTACAACACAGGATCGCCGCTGCATCCACGTCGAGAGCCGCCAACTGCGCCGCGTGGCACAACGCCGCGGTCACCCGGTCGCCCACCGAATCCCATTGTTCACGTTGAACCCGGCCGAGGCGTTCAGCCCAACGCCGGTAGCGAGCCTCGCGCTCTGCTCGCGCTGCGATCCGCCCCATCGTCTCGACAACACCCGCCGGGTCGCGCCCGATCGCGGTCTCGCCCGACAGCATCACCGCATCGGTGCCATCGAAGACGGCATTGGCAACGTCGCTCACTTCGGCCCGGGTCGGAGACGGCGCCTGCACCATCGATTCGAGCATCTGAGTCGCCGTGATCACGGGAACTCCCATTTCTACACAGCGGCGAATGATCGACTTCTGCAGATGGGGAACATCCTCGATGGGAACATCGATACCGAGATCGCCCCGCGCCACCATGACTGCATCCGCGGCTGAGACAATGGCCTCGAGGTCGTGCAAGGCTGCCGACGTCTCGATCTTGGCCACGAGACGCGACCGTCCGCGCGCTACGGCTCGAACCGGTTCGAGGTCGGCAGCGGTGCGCACGAAGGACACCGCCAAAAATTCGACTCCGGCTGACGCCATGGCCTCGGCGAGGACCAAATCCTCTTCAGTCGGGGTGGCGAGACGAAGCCGCTCTGAAGACAGATGGACACCGGGAGCCCCTTGGGTATGGCCACCGGTTTCGACCCGGGCCTCGATGACTGAGTCGCGTCGGTCCATCACGCTCAGCGAAATCGCTCCATCGCCGAGAACGATTCGGTCACCGACCCGAAGATCGGCCACCAGTTCGGGATAGTCGACTCGAATCAAGCCGGCATCCGACCCGCCGTCACCAGCGGTGAGGTGCACGAAACTTCCCGCCGCCAGCGTGACGCCGCCCTCGGGGAACCGCCCGGCCCGAACCTTGGGACCGGGAAGATCTGCGAGAACTGCCACCGGGCGGCCAACCGCCTGGGCGCATCGCCGTACCAACGCAAGTCGTTCGAGATGTTCGGGCAGGTCGCCGTGGGACAAGTTCAGACGCACGACGTCGACGCCGGCTGCCATCATCGTCTCGACGACGGTCGCGTCCGCACTGGCAGGTCCGAGGGTGGCGACGATCTTGGTCCGGCGAGTCACGCTCTCGATTCTGGCCCACCCGGCCATGTCGTGGGTGGAGCCTGGCGAACTCGTTGATCGGCAACGGCCCAGTCCGCGGAGCCTCGCGGACGGTCATGCTGAAGGGTGACTTGTATCGCATTCGATTTCAGAGCATCATGTCGTCGTGCAGCGAAAAAAACCTTTACGACAGCGCCGGATCATGCTCACTGCAGTGACCACTGCTCTCGCCCTGACAGTGGCCGCGTGCGGCAATGACAGCACCGACAGCGACCCGGCGCGCAACTTCAGACTGCCGATCACCACGACGACGCTGTCGTTGTCGAAGTCACCGTTGCGGTTGACCACGCCAACCCTGCCAACGCTGACTCCGCCGACGACTGTCGAGGACCTCGAGCGCGCCGAGCAGATAGCCGATGCCGTGAGCGCCTCGGATGGCCGCCCGTTTGCTTCCTCCGCAACCCTCGCTCGCCCTCTCGACTGTTACGACGAGGTCGCTCAGTTGTTCTCTGACCAGAAGCTTCCCTCAGGGTGGGTGCTGCTCTATGACGACTACATCACCCAGGTGGCGACCGGCATCTTCGACTGCGATGACCCCGGGGAATTTCTCGAAGAGTTCCTGGAATGGACGACCAAACTGATTCAGGTGCAGGTTCCTGACCCGGATCCCGAAGCCATACCAGACCGGGGTGTGGTCTCTCGAGAGACGGGCGAGATCACATGGCGGATTCGGGTCGCTCCCGGATTCGACGCCACGCCCGACTTGGGCTTCATCTACGCCTATGACCTGGCACCCGACTCCACTGCGCCTGGTGGAAACAGTGGGACCATATGGTTCTACGACCGCTTGGAGATCGCTACCGCCGACTGCGCCGCTGGTGAATGGTCCGACTGGAAAGCGATGGGAGGAAACACCGTGCACCAGGTGTCGATCCCCCTCGATCGGTATCGACCCGGATCACGAGAGCTCTGTGCCCGCTACGAAGTTCGGGCTCGAGGCACCGGTGTCGACGGCGAGATCTCGGACTACTACGCGCAGTCGGGTGAGCGCTTCGTCATCCTGCCCGACGTCGATGAGGACGATCTCGTCGATCCGTTCGTGATGATCGGCTTCGGCGATTCGTATGGATCAGGTGAAGGCAACCCGTACCGAAAGAATTTCGCCACCAGCCTCAACGGGCTGCCATGCCTCGTGTCGATCGCCTTCACACCCAGTTCAGTTTCGCGGTGTGATAGCGAACTGTGGTGGGAGACCGGCGCTCTCGAGGAACTCGGAGTCAACAACACGTCGCTGAAGAATGCCGGCGCGTGCCACCGATCGTCCGAATCAGGGCTGTCCAAGGCGGCTGCCGAACTCGCACAGACCTTCACCGGCGAGATCGTGTATAGCCACTTCGCGTGTTCCGGGGCTGTGAGCGACAACATCTGGAAGACCACATACAGACCTGGCTTCTTCACCGATCCGACCCGGGTACCCGTCCAGATCACCGAGGCGTTGGATTGGTTGGTCACGGTGGATCGCACCCCGAGTGAGGTGGACGCGGTCGTGGTCTCGATCGGCGGCAACGACGTCGGCTTCTCCGATGTCATCTACGACTGCTTCATCGAGGCTGGCGACTGCTACAACGAAAGCGATACGAGGGCGCTCTACAGCTCGATTCTCGAACTCATCCCCGAAGCCATCCGTGCAGTGGTCATCGGCGTGCGATCGAACTTCCCCAACGCCGGGGTGTACTTCACTCTGTACACCGACGGAATCAGCGTCAACCCAGCCAGCGACTACGACGACAACAACGATGGCGTCTGCTCCGAGGAGGACGACCCCTGGTTCACGTGGGTCCCCTACGAGACCGACGAGATGTGGGATATCAAGACCCGAGATTCCGTCTTCGTCAAAGGGTTCCTCCAACGACTGAACCAGACGATCGTGGACAGCGTCAACGAGATCAACAACAACGGGGCAAGGGGCCTCTCGATCAGCCCCCCAGATACCAACCAGGTCTACATCGACGGAAACCGGTCCCACGGAATCGGTGTCACCCGGGTGATCTCGAGCCAGTTCACGGACCACCGCAACAACGGTTTTTGTACCCGAAATCGTCGCAACATCGTTTTCAACGACGAAGCGATCGCCAACCAAGGTGGGGACATATTCGGGTTTTGGTCCTCGGGGGGTTGGCATCCCAACGATCTCGGCCAACGCTTCTACGCCGAAGGAATCGTCGAGGCCATGAGTCGCGATTTCCAGGGTGATCAGTACACCAACCTCGCCAAGCTCCGGTGATGGTTCCGTGACGTCAGCGGTGGTCCCGGACGGAACGCCCAGCTCCGGGACCACCGCTCGTTACATCGGACCCGACGACAGGGGCGGGCTCGACTGCGAAAAACCCCGCGGCACCGAGCCAGCTGTTTTTTACCCTTGGTAGGTTCTGCGCACGTTCGTCTACGGTGGTGGCAGCAACTCGAGCCGGTATCACGACTCGGGTCGAGACGACAACGGGGGTTGGGGTTCATGAAATTCGGTTTGGCATTTGCAAGCAGCGTCGGCATCGAGCATTCCTCCGCGCTCGAGATCTGCCGCACGGCTGAAGCCGTCGGCTTCGAATCCCTCTGGGGTGGCGAGCACGTGATCCTGCCCTCGACGATCGAGTCGCGGTACCCCTACACCGCAGACGGCAAGATCCCCGCCGAACCCGATACGCCGATTCCGGATCCGCTCATCTGGCTCGCCTTTGCGGCGGCGGCCGCACCGACGATGCGTTTGGGTAC
>CAYYHU010000002.1:147712-176991 GCA_964471865.1 uncultured Ilumatobacteraceae bacterium
GTGACCTGCAGCCCCCGACCGATCCAGGAGTCGATCCCGATCCTCGTGGGTGGCGACTCCCCGGCCGCGATCTCGCGTGCAGTACGTCTCGCGGATGGCTATTTCCCCGGTGAAGGTCAGCCCGAACGACTCGCGGAGCTGATCACTCGCCTGCGCCGGGCCTGCGAGGACGCTGGACGGGATCCCGCCTCGATCGAGATCAATGCCATGTTCGGCATGCAGATGGCCGATCCGGCCGCCGGTATCGAGCAGTTCCTCGAACTCGGCATCGACCGAGCGATGCTTCCGGCGTTCTTTTTCGCCGGCCCCGGCGGTATCGACCGGCTCGCCGAGTTCGGTCAGCGCCATCTTCCCGTCGCGTCCTGAGCCAGTCAACTCAACGCCACGTCAGCATCACCCCATCACAACCGATCTCTGTCCCCTTTCACCACCACCCGGTTTCCGAACCGAACCCAGACCTCTCGAGGAGTCACCATGCCCAGTTTCGATCTCACAGGAAAAGTCGCCGTCGTCACCGGAGGCGGGCAAGGAATCGGCGAGGGCATCGCCCTTGCCTACGCCCGAGCCGGAGCCTCGGTCATCGTGGCGGCGCGTCACACGGATCGAATCGAGAAGGTGGCCGCCGCCATCGCCGCTGAAGGTCATCGGGCCCTGGCGGTCACCACGGATGTGACCAGCACCGCAGCACTCGAGAATCTGGCCGATACCGCAGTGCGCGAGTTCGGCGGGCTCGATGTCTGGGTCAACAATGCCGGCGGTTCCACAGTTCGCACTCCGCTACGCGAGATCTCCGATGACGATTGGGAAGCCTGCCTGACGCTCAACCTCACCGCAGTGTGGAAGGCCTCGGTCATCGCTGCCGATCGGATGCGAGCAGGCGGATGCATCATCAACGTCACATCACCTGCGGCGACACGCGCCGTGCCGGGCAGCGGCCACTACTCAGCCGCCAAGGCCGGAGTCAATGCGTTGACCCTGACCATGTCGGTCGAGTTGGCTCCCGATATCCGTGTCAACGGCATCGCACCCGGGTTCGTCCCCACCGAAGTGATGATGACGGCCTTGGACACCGACGTTCCCGCCCTCGAGAAGATGGCCCAGAGCCGAATTCCACTCAAGCGCCTCGGTACACCCGACGATATGGCGGGAGCCGCGCTCTATCTGGCGAGTGAAGCGGGCAGCTGGGTGACGGGACAGACCCTCACCGTCGCCGGCGGCCTCTGAGACCTGCCCGAGCCCGGTCTCGCATCCTGTCGCTCCCTCGGGCCACCCGAGAGCGCTGGGCGCTACGGCACTCGCGACTGCGATGAGACCGCCGCCCAGATCAACTCGACAAGGTCTTCGGCGATCTCGCGCGAGCTTCGTTCTGGCGAGGAGATCCACCACAACCCCACCACGTTGAGCATTCCTACGATGGCATGCGCCCATGTGCGTCGCCGCTCGGGATCGACATCGCGTGGTCCGAAACGGGCCAGTAGGCCCGTCAGAGGGTCTGCTGAACGACCCACGAGGGCCACGGTTCGAGCAACCACGTCGTCGCTTCCGACCTGGAGCAGATAACAAAAAACCTGTCGATGCTCGGCCAAGGTGTCCAGCACCGCGGTGCACACCTCGGTGAACTCGGCGCGACCCATCGTGTCTCGACCCTGGAGTACTCGACCGCCGGCAACGACGATCGAGCCAGCCAGACGCTCGGCGAGCGCATCCGCTAGTGCCGCCCGTCCCCCCACACGGTCATAGAGCACGGGCTTGGTGACGCCGGCTTCCGCAGCGATCACGTCCATCGAGACCGACGCGCCCTCGCGCCGCAATGCCCTTTCGGCAGCATCGAGCATCTCGTCGCGCTCGACGAGGCGACCGCCGCCGACAGGCCGCCCCGGACGACGTCGAGAGGTCATCGCGCGACCTGCGTCGCCCCGGTCCACGGGTCACCGTCGAGGTGCCATCGGCCCGTTCCCATCACGACACGATGTCGGGCCCCCACAGCCTCGAGATCACCCGACTCGTACGCGACGTCGCCATGCCACAACGCGACTCGATCAGGTGCCCGATGGTGGAGTCGAGTCGCATATCGAGGTGGCGTGCGCGCCCCAGCGCGTTCGAGCAGATCGTCGGCCCCTTCACAGGTCGCGACTGCGGCCAGAGTCATCCATGTGGGGATGGCGAACTCCATGGATCCCTCGGCGGCCCGATCGAGAGCTTCATGAGCCGGGAGCCAACACGACTCGACGATTTCAGCATCGTCGGTGTGAAGGACCGGATTCCCCGCCATCGCCGTCGCGAAGAACCAGGTCGCAAAACGCTTGGGGGCTTCAGGCGGTGGGGTCCAATGCGACAGCGGCACCAGGTTCTCGACAGCAAGTTCGATACCGAACTCCTCGGTGGTCTCGCGCACCGCAGCATGCGCCGACCGTTGCCGGGCCTGATCGATACTCTCGAGGGCGTCACCCGATGATCCAGGCGCAACCGACCCACCGTGGATCTGATCCTCGGATTCGACCCGGCCACCGGGAAAGACCCACAGGCCGCCGAAGCTCTGACGGGCCGGGCGCCGCCCGAGCAGCACTTCGGTTCCGAGGTTCGACATCCGCAACACCACCACCGTGGCGGCCTCGATCAGACCGGTTCCAGGGTGGTTGTGGGGCGAGTCACCGGGCATCGAGCGGACCCTACCCAAGGCCTGGGACCGGGAAAGAGGCTGACCGTTGCACCCCGGGCAACGCGACCGCAGCATCCGGATTCGATTGATACCCACCGATAGGGTGTGACCTCTGACACCGCTACGGAACGACCGGAGGATCCAACACCGTGAGCACTTCGACCTGGTTCGGCGATTCGACCCTTTCATCGCGCTATCCCGCCTGGACCCGAGGTAACGCAGCTGATGTGTTTCCGGACCCCTTCAGTCCCCTCGGACAGGACCTGGTCCTGCGTCAGGGCATGTGTCGCGGTCTGCGCGACGCCTATATCGGAATCGGAGTCCTCGATTGGGACGAATTCGATGAGCCCGAACTGCCCGATCTTTTCAAGACCTTCGGCGGCTACCCCTACAACCCGCTCACTCTGACTCGGATCCTGGGAGCCCGTATGCCCGGCGCCAGCCCCGAGATGATCGACAAGGCGTTCTTCGACGAGCACGCCGACGTTCCCCCCTATGAAGCTCAGCCCTGGCACGACTCCGAGATCCATGCCGCACGACTCGGCGAGTCGATGGGTTGGGCGATGTCGGTGCAGGATCTGCCCGAACTCGTGGCCGATCGCGACCTCGCCCGATCGCTACGCGAAACCCGCCCTGATCTTGACGGCCTCACCGATGCGGCCCTCATCGCCCGGGCCAAGATGATGGTGCCCCTCATCCAGCAGGTGTTCGAGAACGCCATGCGTATCTCGTCGCTCGCGTCACTCGGACCGGGAGCTCTCGGCGCGATCTGCGAGGGACTTGGTGATCCGTCAATGTCGATTCGCCTCCTTGCCGGCATCGAAGTCGACTCGGCAGCTCCGTCGCATGCCATGTGGGATCTGGGACGCCAGGCCGCGCAGAGTCCCACCGTCAGCGCGGCGTTCGACCAGGGACCCGATCGAGTTCTCGAGAGGCTGGCAGCCGACACCTTGAGCGATGCCAGCGAGTTTCTCGATCGCTTCGAGACGTTCCTCTTCGAGTACGGGGCACGCGCCCAGAACGAGTACGACGTCATTTCTCAGGCCTGGGAGCTCCGCCCTCGTATCGCGCTCGCCGCCATCGATCTCATGCGTCGCTCATCGCCTGATCAGGCCCCTTCACGGCGCCATGATGCTTCGGTCGCCGAACGAGATCGTCTCGTGGCCGAGATCCGCGAGCGTCTCAGTGATGACGCCGAAACTCTCGCCATGTTCAGTGCCGCATTGACCTCGGCGCAGGTGTTCCTCGCTGGTCGCGAACGAGCCAAGACCAACGTGGTCATGGTGATCCACGAGATGCGCATGGCGCTGTGGACGTTGGCTCGTCGGTGGGTGGCCGCAGGCCATCTCACCGATCCCCGCCACCTCTTCATGCTCCATATCGCCGAGGTCGACCGTATGCGCTTCGAACCCGCAACGATGGCGGCGGTTGCCGCGCAGCGCTGGTCGCAATATGAAACCCTGTTCGATCTCGAACCGCTCTTCGTGGTGAACGGTCGAGTCCCCACCCTCGATGAACTCCCCCGTCGCGCCGGTACCGAGTCCGTGGTGGTGTCAGTGGGTGATGTCCTCACCGGCGCAGCCGGATCGGGGGGCGCAGCCACTGGCCGCGCCCGCGTGGTTCTCGACGCTGCCGATCCAGTCGGTCTCGAACCTGGCGACATCCTGATCGCCCCGCAGACCGATCCCTCCTGGGTGCCGTTGTTCGTCCCGGCGGCTGGAGTCGTGGTCAACGTGGGGGCCATGGGCAGCCACGCGATGATCGTGTCTCGAGAACTCGGTATTCCATGTGTGGCCTCGGTTGCCGACGCCACGAAGAAGATCCCCGACGGCGCGACCATCACCGTGGACGGATCGACAGGCACAGTCACCGTGGTCGCGCTCCCCTAAGCGCGTTCATGGTTCCTCCAGGCGATACCGGGAATCGACGCCGGCACCCACTCGATCTGGCTCGCCGCCGAGACCGTGGCGTCGCGTCGATCATGGCGACGTCGACAGAGTGAAGACCGACTTCTCATGGGGTCAGGCTGGCAAGGTTCCCACGATCTGATCGCCACCCAAGCCGATGGGATGCCGATCCACCCGCAGGTGCTGTCCCGAGATTCAGGGCGATCCTCAAAGGCCCACGACCTGCCCCAGATCCGATTCCACGACGTTCGCCACAGCTACGCAACCGCGGCGCTGGCCGACGGCATCCCCGTCAAGGTGTTGTGGGAACGCCTTGGTCATGCCGAGATCGGGGCGACGCTGCGGTCGGACGCGCACGCCCTCGAGGGCGATGATCACAAGGCCGCAGAACTCTCCGCAGCATTCAGCCACGGAAAAGTGTGACCACGGTGCGACCAAAACCCCAGGCCAGCGTCTCTGACCTGGGGTTTTATCGAGGCGACGCCGGGAATCGAACCCGGGTACAAGGCTTTGCAGGCCCTTGCCTAAGCCACTCGGCCACGTCGCCACCGTCGTTCGGACCAGCCGTCCGACGGAGCCGTCACCCTAGCGGATGCAGAGTTCGCCTCCACGTCCGTCCCGGATGCAAACTCCCCTGATGCTGAGCACCCTGCGAGCGCGTCGTCGACTCATCCCCATAGCGCTGCTGGTCGCTGCTAGTGCCTGTGGAGCATCGGACCCCGAACCAGCATCCGACACGACAACAACCTCGACCACGGCCCCACCCACGAGTCCCGCATCGACGAGTTCTACATCGACGACCACCGAGAGTCCTGCGGTGACGACGACTCCCACCACGCTTGCACCCTCGACCACGAGCGAACCTGAATCCCCCGATCTCAGCGATCCACGGGCGTACGCCGAGGCGGGTCCCCATCCCGTGGGAGTGATGACGCTTCAACTCGACAAGGGCCCCGCCGTCGAGATCTGGTACCCAGCCATCGAGGGCAGCTCAGGAACCGACAGTTACGACATCCGTGACTTCGTTCCTGAGGCCATCCGGTCACTCCTCACCGGAGAAGTCGATGCCGGTGCCACCATCGCTGCGGCTCGAGAGGCCGAACTCGCGCCCTCGCCGGACGGCCACCCCGTGGTGTTGTTCAGTCATGGCTTCACCGGCGTCCGCGTTCAGTCGACCTTTCTCACCTCCCATCTGGCGTCCTGGGGGTTCGTCGTGGCGGCTCCCGATCACCCGTCGCGCGACCTCGCAGGGGTTCTGGGAGGTACCGCGTCGGGAGATCGCGAGGACGCCGTGGACGACCTGCTGGCGACCCTCGACCTGCTCACCGAACTCGACGCTGCGTCGTCGGGTCTCCTCGCCGGAGGCCTCGACCTGAACGCCGTCACGGCTGTGGGACATTCGGCCGGCGGAGCCACCGTCCTGGGCGCCGCCCGAGACGAACGAATCATCGGCTATGTCTCCCTCGCATCGGGCTACCTCTCGGGCGGTTCGCCGCCCGATGTCCCGTCGTTCTTCATCGCCGGATCCCTCGATGGCGTCGTCGATCCCGATACCGCCACCCGGGCGACGTTCGAGTCGGTTCCCGAACCCTCGACGTTGTGGATCATCGACGGTGCGGGACACAACGCCTTCGATGACTTCTGTACCTTCGGCGGTGGAACCGGGATCATCGGGGTTGCCGAGGCATCAGGACTCGGGTTGTTGCTGGACGCCCAACCCGAACTGCGAACGCTGGGCGAGGACGGATGCGTACCTCCGGCCGTTGACGTCACCATCACGTTCCCGCTGATCAACCACGGTGTGACCGCCTGGCTTCGTGTCGCCAGCGGTCTCGACGACACTCCCATCGGTCTGGGACCGTCGGTGTCCGAGGTCTACGGGGTGGCCGTCGAGGTCGACACCCGACCCTGATCCGGGGTTCCGGGTCGCAGGACGTACCCGACACCGCGCACCGTGTGCACCAGGCGTGGACCTGCGGCTTCGAGTTTTCGCCTGAGGGCACTGACCTGACCTTCGACCACGTTGACGTCATAGTCGTCATACCCCCACACGGCCGTGAGCAGCTGACGTTTGGTCAGGACGTGGCGAGGATGGCGAGCGAAAGTAGTCAAGAGCCGGAACTCGGTGGCGGTGAGACCGATCAGCTCACCGGCGCGCCGCACGAGGTGCTCGTCGAGATCGATCACGACGTCATCGACGACCAGGCGTCCGCGGCGCCGTAATCGCACCAAGGCAGAATCGACTCGAGCGGCGATCTCCACAGGATCGTCCTCGAGACCACCCACATCGTCGAAACCCGCCGCCAGAGCAGCCGCCCGGGCCAGGGGCCCACCCATCACGAGCGCGATGAGGCCGACCCCGGTCACGTCGCCGAGCTGCTCGAGCGCAGCGAGGGGATCTCGAAACACCGACATCACGACGACATCGGGTCCCATCTCGGCCACGATCGCCCCCGGATCGCCTCCAGCGGTATCCCCGAGAACGAGCAAGCCTCCCGCCCCAAGACGTGAACACACCCGTCGACGCACGACGGCATCGTCCACGAGCACCAGGACCCGCTGAGCCCTGGCACCATCAGGGCTCGTCACGCCCGACTGGCCGTCATCATGTTGCCGAGCGCCGCCGCCGTTCACGTTGCAGGACGTTACGAACCGGTCCCCGTGGCCCTCCACGGCGCGTAGTCGCTCCCGCGTCGGGTCCAATGCCGTGGTCCCGTGAGGAACTCATCGGTCAGCAACTCCACAGCGAACTCGCAGTCGGTCCTCAGTGTTCTCGCGCATCGTGAGTGATGTCGACGAGCACCGAAGGAGGCGACATGACCGATCCGATCCTGACACCGGCCCGTGACGTCTCGCGGATCCCCTGGCTCAGCCTCGGCGATCTCGTCGTCATCGTCGGCATCTGGACACCCGCACTGCTGCTCGACGGTCTGACTCCAGAACTGATTGCGCTCGGGGTGACGACCCACATGGTCCTCATGACGAGTTCAGGCGTCTCCTGGCGCCTTGCGGCCAGTCTCGACAGCATCAACCGCCGTCGCATGGTGGACGCGGCGCTCTGGACGACCTTGGTGCTGTTCATCGTGGCGAGCTGGGCCCACGACGTCACGAACCGCACGGCGGCGGCGCTGGTCCTGGGAGCTACGGGCTCAGTCGTCGCCATGATCGTCTGGCGTCACATGGCACAGCGACTGCGGCCCGTAAGGGGACCAGATCGCGATCCCGAACCCGTTTTGCTCGTCGGCGATCACCGCGAAGCCCATGAACTCCTCGATCTCGTCGAAGCCCACCCCGAGACGCGATGGCGAGTGGTGGGATGGGTCGACGGATCCGATGAAGACCCCATTCCGCGAGCCGCGCGACGACTCGGCGCCTCCACAGTGCTCGTCGCCCCCTCCGCCCTACGTCGCGACCACGTCGCGGCATCGTTGACCGAGCTACGAGACCGAGGGATCCGAGTTCATCTCGATACGGGTCTTCGAGGATGCGATCGCCGACGCGTGAGTCTGTCGCGGCTGGGAACCGAACCCATGCTGGTGCTCGAGCCTCGTCGTCTCGCCAGGGTCCAACGCGCGCTCAAACGCGCTCTCGACATCGTCGTTGCCTTCCTCGCTCTGGTGGTGAGCGCTCCGATCCTGCTCTTAGCGGCTGTGGCGATCAGGATCGAGGACCGCGGCCCGGTGCTGTTTCGCCAACGTCGGGTTGGTCGCCACGGCATTCCGTTCGCCCTCGCGAAACTCCGCACGATGCAGGTCGGCGCCGAGGACCGCCTCGACGAGATCGCGCATCTCAATGAACGCCGTGACGGTCCTTTGTTCAAGGTGGACCACGATCCTCGCGTCACCCGCGTCGGTCGGCTTCTTCGAGCGACGAGCATCGACGAACTCCCGCAGTTGTGGCACGTCCTTCGAGGTGAGATGAGCTTGGTCGGGCCTCGTCCGGCACTGCCCGAAGAGGTTCGGCACTTCGATGACCGACTCCTCGCCCGACACCGTGTCCGTCCCGGAGTCACCGGGGTCTGGCAGGTCCATCACCGTGACGACGCCTCCTTTGACACCTATCGGCGCTCGGATCTGTTCTACCTCGCCAACTGGTCGATGGGCCTCGACCTCGGAATCCTCGCTCGCACCATTCCCACGGTGATGGGTCGCGGCTGGCGCAGCCTGCGTCACCGACCCGCTCCTACCCCCGAGCCCGTCGCGTCATGACAGCGCTGCGGACTCCCCCCGTCGTGGTCGCCGGGGCCTTCTCGCCGACGCCGCCCGGCCCGGCTCCGGCGGCCACCCCAACTCGTCAGGCGATCGCCTCGATCGCCATTCCCGCCCATGACGAGTCCTCGGTCATCGGGCGATGCCTCGATGCCCTCGCGCCATTGTTCGAGCACCTCGAGATCGTCGTGGTCTGCAACGGTTGCCGAGACGACACCGCCACCGTCGCTCGCCGACATCTCTTGCGCCATGGCTCCCGGGAGCACCGGGTCTTCGAGATCGACCGGGCCTCCAAAACCGCGGCGCTGCGTCTCGCGGACGGGGCGCTCACCACCTTTCCTCGGCTCTACCTCGACGCGGATGTCGTGGTGAGCCCCCGCGCCATCACGGATCTCGTCGCCGCGTTGGAACACGATGACCAGCTCGTGGTTCGTCCGCCGGTACGCCACGATCTCGACGGGGCGTCCCACTGGGCACGACGTCACGCCCGGGCCCGATCGCGCATCGAATGGTTCGATACCGCCTTGTGGGGCGGTGGAGTGATCGCCGTGTCAGCAGCCGGGCGCAAGCGGCTCGGAACCTGGCCCGATGTCGTCGCGGATGACCTGTGGGTGGCGTCACGTGTCGAGCCCGGCGAGATCGGTGTCGTCGACACCGATCCGGTGATCGTGCGGGCCCCCCGCACCATGTCGGGCGTGTGGGCCATCGCCCGGCGTTCCTACCGCGGCGCTCGCGGTGTCGACGCGACCGCGACGGCCACTCGAACGCTTCGTCAACTGATCCGTACCACTCCCCAGGCGCCCCTGGACGCTGCGGTGTATGCAGCGGTCGCCCTTGGGGTCCGGATGAGCTCACTGCGCTCGCGCCCAACAACACACGAGTCGGCGTGGGAACGAGATCGGAGTTCGCGATGAGCCCCCGAGGCGAGGCGGATCGAACCACCACGAGCCCGAGCTCAACGGACGTCGACGCATCGGGGTTCATCTCAGGCGTCGACTCCGGCGTACGAACCCGTCGGGTTCTGGGCTTCGACCTCGTGGACGCGGCCAGTGTCGACACCGTGATCGAGGCCCTGCTCGGCCCCCAGCCCGATGACGGTCGACTCGGTCTCCTCGCGACTCCCAACACCGATGACATCGTGCGCTTGGAGCGACCCGAGAACCATGAACTCGCGCGGTTTCTCACCCGGGCCCGGTATCTGCTTCCCGACGGCCAGCCGGTGGTCTGGGCGAGCCGACTCCTCGGGTCCCCATTGACCTCCCGGCTGACCGGAGCCGATCTCATGGCGCCGCTGTGGGGTGCGCTTCGTCACCACCACATTCCGACCGTCGTCGTCGCTCCGCGCGCGGCGATCGGTGCCGCTCTCGCCGAGCCCGACGATCGCCTGAGGGTTCTCGTACCGGGACGTTTCGACTCCGAGAACCTCGCCAGCTACGACGACTTCACAGCCGAACTCGCCGATACCTGTGAGCGAATCGGAGCCCGTCACGCGATCATCGGTATCGGGTTTCCCCACCAACAGCGACTCGCCCTGAAACTCGACGGGCTTCTGGGTCCGGCGATGCCCATGACGTCCTTGCTCGGGGGTGCTCTCGAGTTCCTCACCGGAGCCACGACCCGAGCGCCGAACTGGATGCGCACCCACGGTCTCGAATGGGCCCATCGACTCGCCCACGACCCTCGCCGTCTCGCTCGTCGATATCTCATCGACGACCCCGCCTTCGTCGCGATCGTGGCTCGTCAGTACACCGCCGCGCGTCGACATCACGGCTCGGTTCGTGGCACGGCCCCGGAGGTTCACCGATGCCCATGATCCGTAGTCGAGCTCCCTTGAGGGTCAGTTTCGCCGGTGGCGGCACCGATCTCGAGGCGTACGCCCGCCACCACGGCGGTCTCGTGGTGAATGCGACGATCGATCTCTGCGCCGAAGTGACCCTGGTTCCGCGCCCGGACCGCACCCTGGGGTTGTGGGATCTCGACACCGGGATCAACGCGCAGATCCCCCTCGACGACATCGACCCTGACACCGTCGCCGAGCGCCTACGGCTCTCAGCCGGCGTCGCCCGACATGTTCTCGACGGCCCCACAACTCCCCAGGCCGGCGGTGTCGACGTCTACAGCAGCGTCGATGCGCCCGCCGGATCGGGACTGGGTTCTTCATCGACGCTGACGGTTGCCTTGGTGGCCGCCTGGGACCGGTGGCTCGAGACCAGCCACGACGCCGACGCGATCGCTCGCACGGCATTTCGGGTGGAGCGCGAGGAGTTGGCTCTGTCGGGCGGATGCCAAGACCACTGGGCCGCAGCCCATGGGGGGCTCAACCGATTGGCGATCACCCGAGATGGCACCGTCGATGTCTCAGCGCTGCGACCCGACCCCGACATCGTGAACGAACTCGAGACCAGTCTCGTGCTCTACGACACCGGAACCTCCCGACGGTCCGCGACCATCATCGACGAACAACGTCAGCATCTCGCCTCGGGCGATACCGAGCGACTGATGTCGATGCATCAGCTCAAAGCCCAAGCCGCCGCAATGGCGGACGCATTGACGAGAGGTCGTCTCGAACTCGTCGGCCCCCTGCTCGAACATGGCTGGGAACACAAACGCCGCACGGCCGACGCCATCACCACCCCGCTCACCGAAACCGCGCGCTGCACCGCCTTGAGCGCGGGGGCGACCGGCGTGAAGGTGTCGGGAGCCGGGGGCGGCGGCTTCATGTTGGCGTTCTGTCCCGGTGTCACCCGCCATCGCGTCGCCGCCGCCCTAGCGACCCTGGGAGGCCGCATTCGGCCCGTCCGCTTCAGCACCACAGGAGTGACGACATGGATGACGAACTCGACCCCGTGAGCCGCGGGCTCATCGATTCCCGCCAAGCCATGGGACTGGCCGTCGAGGATCCGGTACTGCTCGACGGATGCCGACGAGCGGCCACAGCCCTCGTGGCCGCCCTCGCGTCGGGGAACCGGATCTGGTTCTGCGGCAATGGTGGTTCCGCGGCCGAGGCCCAACATCTCGCGGCCGAGTTATCCGGACGCTTCACTCTCGATCGCGATCCTCTGCCCGCCGAAGCGCTTCATGTCAACACCTCGGCTCTCACCGCAGTCGCGAACGACTACGGCTATGACCAGGTGTTTTCTCGTCTCGTCGCCGGATCAGCCCGCCGAGGTGACGTGTTGGTCTGTCTCACCACCTCGGGATCCTCGAGCAACGTTCTCGCGGCTGCCCGCCAGGCCCGCACCCAAGGAGTCGTCACCATCGGCTTGACCGGACCCGGCGGTGGATCTCTCGGCGCGGTGGCGGATCTCATGATCTGCGCGCCCGCCGGGGTGACAGCGACATCGCGCATCCAGGAGTTACATCTCGCGATCGGTCACACCCTCTGCGAGATCGTCGAACACCACTTGTTCGCATCACCTCGAGATCTCATCGCGACAGGTGCTGCGCCACCCGGTGCGCGACCGAGACGAGGTCGACACCCTGGTGATGTACCGGGGGCCATCCCGACCAGTCCTGGTCCCCGATGAGCACGAAACGAATCCCCAATGCGGCGGCGAACTCGGCATCGCTGCGCATATCACCCACCATGACCGAACGGTTCGGGTCCGGATCGCCGATCAGGCGGCGAGCCCGATCGAAGAGCCCCGTCGCCGGTTTGCGGCACCCGCATCGATCCTCGCGGGTGTGCACACACGCGAACACCGCATCGATACGGCCTCCCAAGTCCCGACATCGCGCCACGAGCTCTGCATGGATCGCTGCGAGTTCCTCCGACGCAACGAGACCTCGACCGACGCCCGCCTGGTTGGTGACCACCACCGTCGCCCCCGCCCGCAATGAGAGCGCGGCGACCGTTTCGAGCGCTCCGGGCAGTGGATCGAACTCGTCGCGGCATCGCACGTACCCGTCGGGGACTCGCCGATTGAGGACCCCGTCACGATCGAGAATCAACCATCCCGCACCCATCGACCACGGGGTACTCGCAGTGTCGGGGGGCGGCATCGGACCAAGGAAACCGCTATGACCCGACCTGTGTCCCTGGCCGTCGTCGGCGCTGGCTATTGGGGTCCCAATCTGGTGCGCAACATCGTCGTTCATCCCCGCACCCGATTGCGATGGATCGTGGATCGGGATCCCCACCGGGCCGAAAACCTGGCGGCGCGTCATGGCGATGTTCCCTGGACGACGTCACTCGATCAGGTGCTCGCCGATCCCGACCTCGATGCTGTGGCGATCGCCACGCCGGCAGCCACTCATGGCGACATCGCCCATGCAGTCCTCGACTCGGGTCGTCACGTCCTGATCGAAAAGCCTCTCGCCGCGAGCCTCGACGAGGGTCGAGCACTTGCGGATGCGGCGGCGCGGTCTGACCGGATCCTGATGTGCGATCACACCTACTGCTACACGCCCGCGGTGAGGCGACTCCACAGCGCCGTGGCCTCAGGAGAGCTCGGTGACCTGCACTATGTCGATTCGGTGCGGATCAACCTGGGTCTGGTCCAATCCGATGTCGACGTCTTCTGGGATCTCGCTCCCCATGACCTGTCGATTCTCGAGCTCGTACTTCCCCCGAACCGTCGGATCCTCACGGTGTCGGCGCATGGAGCCGACCCCTTGGGAACCGGTCGTATCAGCGTCGGTCATCTCACCCTCGGCCTGGACGGTGGAGCCCTCGCCCATGTCCACGTCAACTGGTTGAGTCCCACCAAGGTCCGTACCTCGGTATGGGGAGGTTCTCAACGAACCCTGGTCTGGGACGACCTCGATCCGGTTCATCGTCTGCGGCTCTACGACCGCGGGGTCGTCGTCGACGGCGGTCCCGAACCGCGTATCGCCTACCGGATCGGCGACATGACCTCACCGGCTCTCGGCGAACGCGAGGCCCTCGCGACCATGCTCGACGAGTTTTGCGACGCCATTGCCGAGCACCGCTCCCCACTCACCGGCGCCGATGCCGGTCTCACGGTGCTCGACATCCTCACCGCTGCCCATTCGAGTCTCGACGAGGGTGGGATCGCGATACCCCTCAGCGGGCCAGCACCGGTGGCGACGCCACCGCGCCGCGGACTCGAGCCGACCCCCACCGAGGATCACCGACCCGGTGACCCCCTGTCCAGGAGAAGCCGATGACCTCTGTGTCCCCCACGGATCAACGACGATCGACCGCCGATCCACCCGAGCCAGCGTTCACATCGTTGGCGGGGGCGCGAGCCCTCGTGACCGGAGGTGCCGGTTTCATCGGCTCCGCGATCGTCGACGCCCTCGTGGATGCCGGCGCCGACACGGTGACGGTCATCGACGATCTCAGCCGCGGCCGTCGCGAGCATCTCGACGCCGCGTTCGAACGGGGCCGTGTCGATCTCGTGGTCGGCGATCTCACCGATCAGAGTCTCGTCGACGAACTCGTCACCGGACAGGATCTCGTGTTCCATCAAGCCGCGCTGCGTATCACGCGCTGCGCGAACGAACCTCGGCGGGCCTTCGAGGTGATGGCTGGCGCGACCTTCGATCTCCTCGAGGCAGCGGCCCGTCACCGCGTGGACCGGGTCGTGTTCGCCTCATCGGCCTCGGTGTACGGCCAAGCCGAATGGTTTCCCACCACCGAGGACCATGCTCCCTACGCCGATCGCACCCTCTACGGGGCGACCAAAGCCTTCGGCGAAGGCCTGTTGCGCAGTGCGGCGGACATGTGGGGGCTGGACGGGGTCGCACTCAGGTATTTCAACGTCTACGGCCCCCGCATGGATCTCGACGGTGTCTACACCGAAGTCCTGGTCCGCTGGATGAACCGGCTCGCGGCCGGCCAAGCACCCGAGATCCATGGTGACGGCTCTCAGACCTTGGATCTCGTCGAGGTGTCCGATGTCGCTCGAGCCGCTCTCGCCGCTGCCATGGCCCCTGCCGAGCGGATCTCGCCGATCCGGGCCTACAACGTGGCGACCGGCATCGAGACGTCGCTCGCCGAGCTCGCGAGCCGGCTCGGGTCGATCATGGGTCACGAGATTGATCCCATCTTCGGCCCCGAACGGCGAGTCAACGGCCTGCGACGCCGCCAAGGCGGCATCGATGCCGCCGCTCGCGATCTCGGATTCAACGCCCGCGTCGAACTCGATGAAGGCCTCGCACGCCTCGTCGACTGGTGGCGCGAGGCCTCTCGAGAGCCGCAACCCCAGTCGGGTTCTCACGACCTGATGTCCTCGCCTGCGTCCCCCGCCCTGTCAGCCCCGACATCCACCCGGAGTGCACCATGACATCGACGTCGTCGTTCTCGAGCGGTGCACCCACCGCGACTCCCACCCCGATCCCGCTCACCATGCCGTGGATCGGAGAGAGCGAACTCGCAGCGGTCACCGACGTTCTCGCCTCGGGGTGGCTCACCCAAGGACCTCGGGTGGAGGATTTCGAACGTCGAGTCGCCGAACGGCTCGACGCTCGCCATGCCATCGCCACCTCGAGTTGCACGACCGCACTCGCCGACATCCTCACCGTGGTCGGAATCGGCCCGGGCGACGAGGTCGTCGTCCCCTCGTTCAGTTTCATCGCCACCACGGCCGTGGTGATGTCCGCGGGTGCTCGACCGATCTTCGCGGATATCGACCCGATGACGGGCAACGTCGACGCCAGCACGGTCGCTCCATGTATCGGGCCGAACACCACCGCGGTTCTGGGCGTCCATCAGGCCGGAGTCCCCCTCGATCTCGAGCCGTTGCGACGCCTCTGCGCGAGCGCCGGGGTCCCCTTGATCGAGGACGCAGCCTGCGCTCTCGGGTCCACGTATCGCTTCCGGCCTGTGGGTTCGGATGCACTCTTCGCGGCATTGTCGTTTCATCCCCGCAAGGTGATCACCACCGGAGAAGGGGGCATGATCCTCACCAGCGACGCCGACGCCAGTGCCCGGCTGCGACGACTCCGGGACCATGGCTCCACGGCATCGGCATCCACGCGCCACCAGCGAGGCGGTACCGCCGCTGAGACCTACAGCGAGATCGGCTCGAATCACCGACTCACCGATCTCCAAGCCGCCATCGGACTCGCCCAGATGGATCGCCTCGCCACCTTGCTCGACGGTCGACGTCGACGAGCGCGCCGCTATCAGGAAATGATGGCTCGACTTCCAGGTGTCGTCACCGTGACGGATCCGGCGTGGGGAACCGGCACCTTTCAATCGTTCTGGATACGCCTCCTCGACGCCGACGCCGCCGAACGCGACCGGGTGATGGATCATCTCGCCACTCGCGGGATCACGACCCGGCGCGGAATCATGTGCGCCCACCGCCAGCCGGCGCTCACCGCGAGACCCCACGACTGGGAAGCACCTCAGGGACTCGTATCCAGTGAAACCCTGAGCGACACCTCGATCGTGATGCCGTTGTGGCACACGATGACCGACAGCGATCAGGACCGGGTCGTCTCTGCTCTCGAGGAGGCCCTGGCATGAGACGTCACCTCGTTCTCGTAGGAGCCGGAGGTCTCGGACGCGAAATCGCCGACCTCTTCGGTCATGCGGGCCCCACCCATCATGCCGCCCGACATCGCCTCGTCGGTTTCGTCGACGACGACCGTCAACTCACCGGCCGGCATCTCGCCGGATTCGAGGTCCTAGGAACCACCCGGTGGTTGCAAGAACATGACGACCTCGACGTCATCGTGGCGATCGCCCATCCGCGCCGGGTCCACGACCGCCTCGATCTCGCTCATCGACTCGACATCGACCCCCGCCGTTTCGCCACTCTGATCCATCCGAGCGCCGCCGTGGGAACCGAGGTCACGATCGGTTTCGGATCGGTGGTCCACCCTCATGCGATCATCACGACTGGGGTGCGGATCGGACGCCACGTCCAGGTCCTCCCGGGAGCGATCGTGTCTCATGACAACGACCTCGGCGATGGAACCACCGTTGGAGCCGGAGTCCGTCTCGCCGGATCGGTGACCACCGGGGAGGGGGCGTATCTAGGGGCCGGAGCGATGGTTCGCGAAGGTGTCCACATCGGGTCGGGAGCCACCGTGGCCATGGGCGCGGTCGTGCTCGCCGATGTCCCCGACGCGACGATCGTCGCCGGTGTTCCCGCTCGACCGTTGCGGACCTTTACCGGAGCGGGCTCATGATCCCCCTCGTCGATCTCACCGCCCAACACCGCGAGATCGCCGATGTCGTGGGGGCCGGCTTCGAACGGGTGCTGTCCTCGGGTGAGTTCATCGGCGGTGTCGAGGTCGAACGTTTCGAGGCGGCCATGGCCACCTACACGGGCCGTCGACACTGCGTCGGGGTCGCCAACGGAACCGACGCTCTCGAGTTGGTGCTGCGCGCGGCGGGTATCGGTACCGGAGACGAGGTCATCGTTCCGGCCGCGACCTTCATCGCGACGGCGGAGGCCCCGGCCCGCTGCGGTGCCCGGGTCGTGGTCGCTGACGTCGATCCCGACACCTTGTTGCTCGATCCCGCTCAGGTCGAACGCCGGCTGACGGCACGAACCCGCGCCGTCATCCCGGTTCATCTCTACGGACGTCTCGCACCGATCGATCCCCTTCTCGAGTTGGTCGAGGGCACCGGAATCGCACTCATCGAAGACGCGGCTCAGTGTCAAGGTGCTCGACGACTCTCGGGGGGGCCCGGTAGCGGAACCCTGGCGGCGACCATGTCGTTCTATCCGGGAAAGAACCTGGGGGCGTACGGCGACGCGGGAGCGGTCCTCACCGACGACCCGCATCTGGCGGCGCGAGTCCGAGCGATCGCCAATCACGGTTCGACCCGGCGCTACCACCATGATCTGTTGGGACAGAACTCGCGCCTCGACGCTCTCCAAGCGGTCGTCCTGGCCGCGAAGCTCGAACGCCTCGACGACTGGAACGCCACCCGGCGAGATCTCGCCCACCGGTATCGGGACCGCCTCGGAGGTCTTCCCGTGGGCGTCCCCAGTTGTCCAGCGCGTCCCTCCGAACACGTCTGGCATCTCTTTCCGATTCGACTCGGACCTCGCGACGCGGCGCTGGAGGCGCTGCATGCTGCGGGAGTCGGCGCTGGCGTGCACTACCCCCGGGTCGTACACCACCACCCGCCGTTCGCGTCGGGTGCGCACTGTCCTGTCGCCGAGGACGCGTTCGCCCATGTGCTGTCGCTGCCACTGCATCCCCATCTGAGCATCGAGGACCAAGACCGGATCGTGGACGAACTCGCCGTGATCCTGCATCGTCTCGATCACAGCGAGCTCGCTGCCCTGGACCCGTCGCGAGATCGAACCGAGTCTCAGAACCACGACCCGGGACCACGCGCTGACCATCTCCCGATCCGGCGCGCGACCGGAACGGCGGTGATGCCCTGGTCCCGGACCCGCGGCCCACTGGACGCGCTGGGTCACCGATGAGCGCCCCCATGACCCAACCCCTCGGGGTGCGGATCCATCCCGATGCCCGATGTGAATCCCACACCGTCGGTGAGGGCACCACGATCTGGGCATTCGCTCACATCCTGCCCGGTGCCGTCATCGGACGGAACTGCAAGATCGGAGATCATGTCTTCATCGAGGACGGAGTGGTCCTCGGTGACCGGGTGACGGTCAAGAACGGATCGTTGCTGTTTCGTGGAGTGCACATCGACGATGAAGTGTTCCTCGGTCCGGGCGTCACGTTCACCAACGACCGACAGCCCCGAGCTCACCGTCAGCTCCCCCCCGAGGCTCTGCTTCACACCCACGTCTCGCACGGAGCGAGTCTGGGGGCGAGAGCGACCGTCGTGTGTGGAACCACCATCGGCGCCCACTCCCTGGTCGCTGCCGGAGCCGTGGTCACGCGTGATGTTCCCGATCACGGACTCGTGGCCGGGGTTCCGGGACGTCGTATCGGCTGGGTATGCCGTTGTGGGGAACGCCTGGGTGCCGATCTGATGTGTCGCTGCGGGATCCCACATCGTCCCGACGGTCAGGGCGGACTCGTCGAGTGGGGACCGGGGGGCGGTTCATGACCTCGCCGACCCGGTGGGCGATGAACCGGCGCCGATTCTTGAGAGTCGGTGCGAGTGTGGGCGCGGGTGGAGCCTCACTGGGAGTGCTCGGCGACTACGCACGCGCCGCGACCAGCGTCGTGAGAGAAGAAAATGCTCGGGCCGGAACACCCCGATCGGTGTGGTGGCCGGGTCGCGATCCGTCGATCGTGGGATTTCCCGTCGAGTTCAGTGTGGCTCCCGGCGACCTTCAGGCCTTCAAGATCGCCACCGACTCGACTTCGTACCGAGTCGTCATCTATCGGATGGGCTGGTACGGGGGTGACGGTGCTCGCCGCGTGGCCGATCTCGCCCCCGAGATCGAGCTTCCCCAAGCTCAGCCCGATCCGCTGCGCGACGAGGCCACCCGACTCGTGGACTGTTCGAACTGGGAGGTGTCGGTTCGTTGGACGATCCCCGAGGATGCCGTCTCCGGGGTGTATCTCGCCGCGTTCGAGCGCCTCGATCGTCCCGGACTCGCGAACCACACATGGTTCGTGGTCCGCCGCGACACCCCCAGCGACATCGCGGTCCAGACCTCGGAGATGACCTGGCACGCCTACAACCGCTTCGGTGGCGCCAGCCTCTACTGGAGCACTGATGGACCCTTCGCGGACCGTGTCTCGTATCAACGTCCCTTCGACATCGACGGGATCGACAACGAGTTCCTGACCGCGGAGTATCCCTTGGTGCGCTGGTTGGAGCGCAACGGCTATGACGTGGCCTATCTCGCCAATCTCGACACCCACCGGTTCCCCGCCCAGATCCTGAATCGCAAGGTCTTCATCTCCTCGGGTCATGACGAGTACTGGTCCGGACCGATGCGAGCCCATGTCGAAGCCGCTCGGGATGCCGGCGTGCATCTGGTGTTCATGTCGGGAAACGAGATGTTCTGGCGGGTTCGTCTCGAACCATCCATCGGTCCCGGATCCGTGGACGATCGCACGATCACATGTTTCAAAGAAACCCATGACGGAGCCAAGACCGATCCGTCATCGCAGTGGACCGGCACCTGGCGGGATCCGCGCTTCTCCCCTCCCGCCGTGGGCGGTGGGGATCCCGAGAACCGGTTGACGGGACAGTTGTTCAAGTGCATCAATCCGATGGGAATCCTCGATGGGACGTTGACAGTTCCGTCTCGTCTGAGTCGTCTGAGGACCTGGCGTCACAGTTCGATCGCGACGCTCGACGCCGGCGCCATTGGATCCCTGGGGGCGTCCACTCTGGGATACGAATGGGATGTCGACGTCGACGATGACAACCGGCCGGGGGGCCTGGTTCAGATCACCGAGACGACCGCGGCAGCCAACGAGGTCCTCGTGGATTACGGCTCGGTCTACACCCCTGGACGGGAAACGCATCACGCCACGCTGTATCGAGCGTCGAGCGGTGCTCTGGTGTTCGCAACCGGCACCGTCCAGTGGTCCTTCGGGCTCGATTCGGTGCACTCCAGCGACCAGGTTCCCGACAACCGCGACATGCAACAGGCCACGATGAACGTTCTGGCCGATATGGGGGTCCAGCCGACGACTCCCCAAAGCGATCTCGTGGCCAGTCCAGCCAGCGATGACACGTTGGCACCGGTGTCCACCATCACCTCGCCGGTGACCGGTGATCGATTCGCGGTCGGCGATCCCCTCGTGGTGCGCGGTACCGCTGTTGATTCCGGCGGTGGTGTCGTCGCTGGCGTCGAGGTGTCCCTCGATGGTGGCAGCACCTGGAGACGGGCCGTGGGCGCCGACACGTGGAGCTACGCCACCACCATCCGCCGGGACCCGGGGGATCTCGTCATCCGATGCCGGGCCGTGGACGACAGCGCCAATCTCGAAACCCCCGGACCGGGAGCGACCGTGGAGGTGGTCGCGCCCCCGCTTCCCGTCACGCTGTTTCCGGATTCCTGGCAGCCCGCGGTGGCATCGACCCCTGACACCACTCCCGTCGAGGTGGGACTGCGGGTCCGCACTCGTGAACCCGGAGTCGTCACGGCGCTGCGGTGCTACCGAGGACCCGACGACCTCGGGGTCCTCACCGCGACCTTGTGGACCCGTGACGCCACGGTTCTGGCCCGAGCCACCTTCGAGTCTCCAACGGCGCCGGGCTGGCAGGAGGTGGCGGTGACTCCGGTACCTCTCGATGCCGGTGAGGAGGTCGTGGTGTCGGTGTGGCGACCCGAGGGTCGCTACGGATTCGACGCGGCCTTGTTCACCACGGCGTTCGTCTCATGGCCCCTCGAGGCCCCCGCCGATGGGGACGACCCTGATGGGAGGTTGGCAGGTAATGGTCTGTATCGCTACGGCCAGGGCTTTCCGACCTCCAGTTATCTCGCGACGTCGTATGGGGTGGATCTACGTCTCGATGCCGTCGAGGCGCCGAGCGCCAGTGTCGATGTCGATCCCGCTCCCGATATCGAGATGGTGTCACCGACGACCGCGATCACCGTCCGCAGTGATCGTCGCGTCGATCCCGCATCGGTTCGGGTGGAGCTCGCAGAAGCTTCCAACGCCCCGAACGCGGTCACGATCGCCACCCAGATCACGATCAGTGCTGACGGGCGCGACATCCGCGCCGACCCCGAGCGGACCCTCACTCCCGGATCGCGCTGGCGCGCGACCGTCACAGCGACCACCCTCGACGGTGCCGCTGTGGCCCGCTCCTGGGAGTTCCGTATCGCGCCCGATGCCGGCGGATTTCCCACATCGCTGGTTGATTCTTCGGTGACACCCACCCTGATCGCCACCGAGGACACCGCAGCCGTCGAGGTCGGGGTGCGGGTGCGATGTGATGTTGACGCCGTCATCCGGGCGGTGCGTAGTTGGATTCCTCCCTCCTGCCCGGGACCAGTGACGGCACGGATCTGGCGTCGAGACGGATCCCTCGCGGCGACCGCGGTGCTGAGCGCCACCGGATCCTCCGCCACCCAGGGATGGGGTTGGCGGCAGGTGGCCATCTCCCCACCGGTACCCGTCGCCGCGGGTGAGCTCGTGACGGTGTCGTGCCATCATCCCGGCGGGCGCTACCCCGCGATCCCTGGAGCCCTGGGCACCGAGGAGATCGCCCGCGGACCGTTGCACGCTCCGACGGGATCCGCCGTGGGCGGGAACGGGGTCTATCGCTACGGCGAGGCCCAGATGCCCACCTCGAGTTACATCTCCACCTGGTATCTGACCGACCTCATCGTTGACGCCGCCCCGACGTCGAGTTCGGTGACCCTCGTGGACATCGATCCCGGTGACGGTGTGTGGGCCGTGGATCCTGGCGCCACGATCACCGCGGCGGTCTCGGGTCCTGTGGACCCAGCGACCACCCGACTCGTGGTGACGACACCGATGGGCGACCATCCGGGAACCACCACATCCGACCCGACGGCAACGATCTGGCAGTGGCGAGGCGAGACCCCGCTTCCCGACGGGGTGCGATGTCGCGCCACCCTCGAAGCCCGCACCCCGGCGGGCGCAAGGATCGACCCCGCACCCTCATGGGAGTTCGTGACCGCGAGCCTGCCGGGACGATCCCCGGCGACCTTGCGGATCTCGACGGAGAGTCCGGCGATTCTCGCCGCTGCCGATACCGCGGCGGTGGAACTGGGATGCGTGTGGAGATGTGAACGCGACGCCACCGCGGTGGCCGTTCGATTCTTCAAAGGACCCGGCAACGAAGGCCCTCATGTGGGACGACTGTGGACTCACGACGGAACCCTGCTCGCGAGCTGTGTCTTCGCCACCGAAACGGCTCAAGGGTGGCAACAAGCCCCCCTCGATCGCCCCGTCGCCGTGACGGCGGGAACTCGCTATGTCGTGTCGTATCACGCACCCCGGGGTCGCTACAGCGCCACGGTGGGAACCTTCGCCACCGAGGCGCTGCATCGCGCCCCTCTGACCGCACCGGCGAGCACGCCGTCGTCGGGGAACGGTCGCTACGCCTACGGACCCGGAGGCTTCCCCAACCAGACGTTTTCCGCCACGGACTACGGCGTCGATGTGGTCGTGGAGTTTCCCGACGACTCCTCGACCCTGACCGTCACCGGAACCGCTCCCGCCTCGGGATCCACCGAGGTTGCGACCACGGCTCGGATCGCCGTGCGTTTCGACCGTGACGTCGACCCGGCCACGGGCACCGTCGACGTCGAGAGCTCGACGGGCGAACTCGTTCTCGCATCGCTCACCCGGGGTGACTCCCCTGACGAACTGATGGTGACCACCGCGATCGAACTTCCTCGGGCTGCGCTCATCACCGTCGACCTTCGCGATGTTCGCGGCCGAGACGGATCACGCCTCCTCGGAGACGTGAGTTGGAGCTTCACCACCGCGGACGGTGTCGCCGGTACCGCCTTTGGAGTCTTCGATCCCACGCAACGTCCGGCTCTGGCCTCCGCGGATGACACCGCGACGGTGGAGCTCGGACTGGCATTCCGCTCGAGCGAACCCGGGGACGTTCTGGGAGTGCGGTGCTATCTCGGGCCAGGCAACACCGGCCCACATCGGGGACGGTTGTGGAGCCTCGACGGCACGCTGCTCGCCGAAACCCCCGACATCACCACCGTCGGGGAAGGGTGGACGATCCTGTCGTTTCCGACGGCGGTCGTCCTGGCGCCAGGCGACACCGTGGTGGTGTCGTATCTCGCCCCCCGGGGAGGGTACGCCTTCGACGCCGGTCGGCATGGCTCCGATGTCGTCAATGGACCTCTCACCGCACCGGCTGACTCACCCTCGGTTCCCAACGGTCGATTCCGATACGGAGGTGGGTTCCCCGACACCTCGTTCTTCGCCTCGGGGTATGGCGTGGACGTCGTCTGGCGACCCACGACGACGTCGACGACGACGGCCTCATGACCCCCGCTGTTCCTCGCCTGGACGTCATCGTGCCCTGCTACGACTACGCCGATCTGCTCACGAGTTGTGTGACGAGTGTTCTCGCTCAAGACGGGGTCGAGGTGCGGGTCCTGGTCATCGACGATGCCAGCCCGGATCACACTGCGACCGTCGCTGAAGGTCTGGCCCGCAGCGACTCGCGCGTCGAGGTCGTGCGTCACGATCACAATCGGGGTCACCTCGCCACGTTCAATCACGGGCTGGAGTTGGTGGAGGCCGACTTCGTGAGCCTCGTCTCTGCTGACGATGTCGTGTATCCAGGGGCTTTGCGACGGGCGACGCAGACTCTCGTCACCCACGAGTCCCTCGGCTTCGTCTACGGGCGAGCTGTCGGGTTCTCCACCCGCCCGCCCCGAGCCCGCACCGGATGGAGCTCGACGGTTCATCATCGCGGTGATCACTGGGTCCGTCTGCGGTGTCGTCGAGGAGTCAACGTGATCTCGTCGCCCGAAGTGGTGGTGCGCACCGAGGTCCACCGTCGAGTGGGCGGCTACGAGGCCTCACTTCCCCATACCGCCGATCTGCACCTGTGGCTTCGGCTCGCGTCGGTGGCCGACGTGGCGTTTCTCGCTGGACGACCACAGGCGGGCTATCGCATCCATTCCCGATCGTTGCAGCGCACCGTGCACGCCGGACCCCGCCTCGATATCGCCGAGCGTCTCGAGATGTTTCGACATCTGCAACGTCATGCCTGGGCTGATCGACTCGAGGGTCTCGAATGGCTGGATCTGGCTCAACGCGCGCTGGCTTCAGAGGCCTTCGAGCGGGCTGCACGGGCTCTGGAACGCCGAGACGTCGATGATGCCGAAGCCTTCGCCGCACTCGGGTACGCCGCACGCGCCGATCCGAGTGATCTGCATGCTCATCGTCGCTACGAACGCCGTCGACGTCGTTTCCATCCGGTCTCGGTCCTCTCCGCGGGCGCACAGCGGCGAGTGAAGCGTTCCGGAGCTGGGTTACGACACCGGTACCGGGGAACATGACCCCCGAGTCGATCGATCTCCAAAGCGCCGTGGGCCGCGCGACCCGATGGTCGCTCATGTCCTCGATGATTCAACGTGTCGCTCAGGTCGCTTCGGGTATCGCGATCGCTCGGCTCGTCACCCCCGATGACGTCGGATTGTTCGCCGTGGCGCTCGTGGGCGTCGCCGTGGCCCTCGGAATCAGCGAGATGGGCGCCGGTCTGGCCGTCATCCGACATCGAGGCGATGTCGACGAGATCGCGCCGACGGCGGTCTCGGTGGCCTGGACCTGGTCGGGAGTGTTGACGATCGGGTTGATCACGGCGGCGGAACCTCTGTGTCGAGCGTTCGGGAATCCTGAGGCGACGACCCCGATGCGGGTCCTCGCCGTCACCGTCGCTCTCGGCGGGCTCTCCGCGGTTCCGGCGGCCCTGCTTCATCGACATTTCGACCATCGACGGGTGGCGGTTGCCGAACTGAGCGGATTCGGGCTCGGCACGATCCTGGGACTCGTTCTCGCTGTCATGGGAGCCGGCGTCTGGAGCCTCGTCATCGCCCGGGTGACGACCAATGGCATCGTCGCCGTCAGCTTGCTGCGTCGCCGCAGCGAACGTGTCGCTCCCGGCTTCGACACCCAGGCCTGTCGACACGTGATCGCCCGCGGTATTCCGGTGACCGCGGCCAGTGGCGTGGCGCTCGCGATCTGGCAACTCGACGACATCGTGGTCTCCGCCGGAGTCGGAACCGCGGCGCTGGGCGCCTACGTGATCGGATTCAACCTGGCGTCGTGGCCCGTGACCGCATTGTCCGCGGCGGTGCGATCGGTGTCGGTACCGACATTCGCGTCCTTGGCGACGCGACCGGCCAAGGCTGCCGATGCACTCGTGACGGGAACCGGACTCGTCGCCGCGGCCGTCGTTCCCGCTGCGGTGGCCCTGGCGACGATGGCTGAACCCCTGGTTCACACGCTGTACGGCTCGCAGTGGTCCGAGGCCGTCGAGGTGTTGGGACTGTTGGCCATCGTCGGTGCGGTTCGAACTCTGGTGGAGTTGGCACTCGACTTCGTGGCCGCGACCGGGACGACGACGCCCGTCCTGGCAGTTCAAGCGCTGTGGCTCGCCGCGACGATCCCCGCCTTGATCCTGGGAGTGCGCTGGGATGGCTTGAGAGGAGTAGCAGCCGCCCAGGGGCTCGTGGCGATCGCCGTGGCGTTCCCGGCTGTGATCGTCGTCGTCGCTCGACGCGGTGTCGAACCTCGCCGGGTCCTCGCGAGCCTGATCCGTCCCCTCCTGGGAGGGGCCCTGGGGGCCGGAGGTGCGCTGGGCGCTCGCCATCTGATGCGGGACGACTTGGCCTCGATGGCCCTGGGAGGTACCGCCATCATGCTCTGTGGGGTGCTGTTCGCTCCGGGCACGCTGCGAGCCGGGTTGGGAGTGGCGCGGCCCGTGACGCTCGAGAACATGGAGGTGAGCCGATGACCCTGGCGCTCGAACCGGTTGCGCCGAGAGTGCCAGCCGTGCGACATCGTTGGAGACACCGCGCTCGCCAAACCCGCCGACTCCTCCATGACGAAGGTTGGCAGGGTGTCGCGCGTCGGGCGACTCGCAGCATGGTGACACGGCTTCCTGTCGATCTCACCGAGCCCCTACCGGTACGCCACCGTGATCTCGTCGCCGCCGATGTCACCCGGACCCGCGAGTTCCGCTGGCGGCGGGTCCCGGCGGGCACTCCCTTGTGGATCAACGTGGTCACCACACCACCCAACCGATACTCCGGGGGCCATACGACCCTGATGCGCATCATCGCCGGTCTCGAACGCGGCGGCCACCGAGTCCGGATCTTCCTCGACGACGTCCATGCCAGCGATGCGAATTGGTATGCCCCCCGGATCCGAGACTGGTTCCCCGAGGTACGGGCCAGTGTGCACGATTCCCATGACGGTATGGGGGATGCCGACGCGGTCATCGCGACGGCCTGGCCCTCGGCCTTCCGGGCCTTCAACGATCCCTGTGCCGGGAAACGCTTCTATCTGGTTCAGGACTACGAGCCCTGGTTTCATCCTCCGGGCGCTCAGGCCTCCTTCGCCGAATCGACGTATCGGATGGGGTTCCACGCCCTCACCGCCGGAGCATGGCTCGCGGATCTCCTCCGAGACCGATTCCAGATGTCCGCTGACAGTTTCGACTTCGGCGTGGGGTCTCAGTACGGGCTCGAGAGAGCACATCAACGGCCCTTACCCACCCGGGACGCGGTGGTGTTCCACGTTCGACGCGACACACCGCGTCGAGCCTTCGAACTCGGAGCGGTGGCGCTCGAGGTCTTTCACCGGTGGCGCCCTCATGTCCCCCTCATCACCTTTGGTGGAGCCGGCGGACTCGAAGGGGTGGACACCGAAGATCTCGGCATGCTCGTCCCCGAGGAACTCAACGCCATCTATCAGCGAGCCCGAGCAGGACTGTCGTTGTCGTTCACGAACACCTCGCTGATTCCTCTCGAGATGCTCGCCGCGGGTTGCGTACCCGTGATCAACGACGCGCCCCAACATCACATCGTTCTGGCCAACGATCACATCCGATATGCGCCGGCCGATCCCCACAGCATCGCCCGGGCGCTCGTGGACGTCGTCGACGCCACGGCCGATCCGGTCGCGGTCTCCGCCAGTGTCACTGGACGGGACTGGTCCGAGGCCGGACATGTGGTGCGAACGGTCATGGAACGCGAACTGTGGCAGTGAAGCGGATCCGGTCGGTGCTCGCCGTCGTGGTCACCCATAACAGCGCCGATCACCTTCCCACCGCCCTCGATTCCCTGGCCGCTCAGATCTCTGATCTCACCGACCAGCTCGATTTGGGCATGAGGATCCGCATCGTCGACTCCGGTTCGCGTGACGCCACCCTCACCACGGCTCGGCGCTGGGCGCTGATCGCGAATGCCTGTCAGCACCTCGACGTCGAGGTCGTGGATCTGGGACACAACGGCGGATATGCCGCGGCCATCAACCGCGGTCGACAGGACCGCCGTCCCCGCGAAGCGCTCCTGGTGATGAATCCCGATGTCGAACTGGGCCCTGGGGCCCTCGGACATCTCCTCGCAGCGCTCGAGCTCGCCGATGTCGGAATCGCTGCGCCCCGACTGGTGGATCATGATCATGCAACCCGACCCAGTCGACGTCGCGAACCGAGTACGGCACGGGCTCTGGGAGAGGCGGTCTGGGGTGATCACTGGCCTCGACGCTCGGGGCGATGGGCCGAAATCATGCGCGACCCCCTCCCCGACGACGTGAGCGAGGTCGACTGGGCCACGGGCGCTCTCTTGATGATCTCGCCGGCATGCGATGACGCCGTGGGACCCTGGAACGAACGCTTCTTCCTCTACGGCGAAGAGGTCGACCACGCTCGCCGGGCTCGAGCCTCGGGATTTCGAATCCTCTATGTCGGGCGTGCCGTGGTCCACCACAGTGAAGGTGGTTCGGGTCGTTCCCCGGATCATCTCGCTCTCGAATCCTGGAACCGGGTGCGCTACGCCATCTGGTCGAAGGGTGTCATCGCTGGCCTCGCTGCCTGGATCGTGGCAGTCCTTCATGCCGGTTTGCGCTCACGACGACCAGAACACCGTCGGGTGCTCACCGCGTTGCTGAGCCCTCGGCGCTCACCGGAACGACTCATCGCCAGTCTGAGGACCGGAGCGGCCCGATGACGGCGATGCCCTGGATCTTGCGGCTCGCGCAACTCCAGATAGTCACCGTGTTCTTGTTGCCCGGAGACCTCGTCGTGAAGCCATTGGGCGGTGCTGCGACCCCGGCGACTCTGCTCGGTCTCATCCTGGCCGGGTGGTGGATGGCCGCGGCGATCGCTGGAGGTCGGGCCAAAGAGCCCGCCGGTGGGATGAGACTCGTGGTGGCCACGGTGTGGTGCGCCACGCTGGCGTCCACTCTGGCGATGGTGCGCCGCGGCGATGGACTCCTCGATGCCTCCGACCGATGGCTGATGACCCTGGGAGCGGTGACGGGCATCACCCTGGTCGTGCTCGATACCGCTCGTCGTCTCGAGGACATCCACCGACTACTCGCGACCGCCGTGTTCGCGACCGCCGTCTCGGGAGTCGTGGGGTTGTTGCAACGACTCACCGATCACGACCTGACGGACTGGTTACGTCGAGTTCCCGGGCTGTCGACGACCACCGACGCGACCGTGGTCCGAATCCCACGAGGCTCGGTCGAGCGCGTCGTGGGAACGGCGATTCATCCCATCGAGTTCGGCGTTGTCGCGGCACTGCTCCTTCCGGTGGCTGTACATCTGCTCTGGCATGACCGCCGACCTCACCCGTGGGGTTCGATCCTTGGCCTCGTCGGGCTCGGACTCGGCATCGTGTTGTCGGTCTCGCGATCGGCGGTGGTGGTCGCTGCGGTCGTGATCGCCGTGATGATCCTCACCTCCCCGGCGATTGAACGTCTCAACATCATCGCGGTGGCGCCTTTCGCCCTCGGAGGAATCCTGGTTGTCAACCCGGGGACGTTCTCAGCCTTGGCGGAGTCCTTCGCCCGAGTCGGTGAGGATCCCTCGATCACCGCTCGTGTGGACGACTTGGCCGTGGCGAGCGACCTCGTGGCTCGCCATCTGTGGTGGGGACAGGGAAGCGGCACCTATATCGCCAGCGATGTGTTCACGATTTTCGACAACCAATACCTTCACGGCGCCGT
>CAYYHU010000003.1:0-51176 GCA_964471865.1 uncultured Ilumatobacteraceae bacterium
ACCAGCACTGTAACCCTCCGGCGAGGTTGTGGGTACGCTCGGTGTATGGAGCCCACCTCGAACACCACGTCGCCGGCGCCCGAGACCACCTCGGCGGCTGCATCGGCCCCCACTGGCGACACCGTCCACGTGGAAGAGATCCTCGTCGAGGAGATCTCGATCGACGGGATGTGCGGCGTCTACTGATGGCTGTGGGTCTCGACCGCGCCTTGGAGCTCGACCCCCGGGTCGCGTTGCGGCCCGAACCCTTCGGAGCGCTCGCCTACCACTACGGCAACCGCCGTTTGGTCTTTCTCAAACATCCCGATGTCGTCGACGTCGTGCGTCAACTCGCCAAGCACGAGACCGTCGCGGACACGTTGAGCTCGTGTGAGGTCGCACCCTCTCGGTGGCCGGCGTTCCTCGATGCGTTGTCGAACCTTGAATCCTCGGAGGTGATCCGTGAGCGCCATGACGCTGGTTGATCAACTCAAAGGCGGTCTCGACGCGCCGATCTGTCTCACGTGGGAGTTGACCTACGCGTGCAACCTCCAATGTGTGCATTGCCTGTCGTCGAGTGGACGTCGTGACCCCCGAGAACTCTCCACCGAACAGGCCCGAGCCCTCATCGACGAGTTCGCCCGCTTACAGATCTTCTACGTGAACATCGGCGGCGGCGAACCCATGGTGCGACCCGATTTCTTCGAGATCATCGAGCACGCGATCGCATCGGGGGTCGGTGTGAAGTTCTCGACGAATGGGGCCTTCATCGACGAGGACGCGGCGCGGCGTCTCGCGGCGATGGACTATCTCGATATCCAGATCAGCCTCGACGGTCTGGACGCGGCCACCAATGACGCGGTGCGAGGCGCCGGTTCCTTCGACACGGCCATTGCGGCCATGGAGCGTCTCTCCGAGGCCGGCTTTGGACCGTTCAAGATCTCGGTGGTCGTCACCCGCCACAACGTCGATCAGCTCGACGGGTTTCTCGCTCTCGCTGACCGTTATGGAGCCCAGTTGCGCGTCACCCGGCTTCGTCCCGCCGGGCGGGGCGCCGATTCCTGGCATGAACTGCATCCCACGAATGCGCAGCAGTTCCAGATCTACCGTTGGCTACTCGATCATGGCGACCGAGTCCTCACCGGGGATTCGTTCTTTCATCTGAACGCGTTGGGTGAACCGCTACCGGGGCTCAACATGTGCGGGGCGGGTCGAGTGGTCTGTCTCGTGGATCCCATCGGGGACGTCTATGCGTGTCCGTTCGTGATCCACGACGAGTTCCGAGCCGGCAATGTGATGGAACCGGGCGGGTTCGGCGCGGTCTGGCAGAGCAGCGCTTTGTTCCAAGCGTTGCGCGAACCCCAGTCGGCGGGCGCATGCGCCTCCTGTGGCAGTTATGACGCCTGCCAAGGTGGATGTATGGCCGCGAAATTCTTCACCGGTCTTCCGCTCGACGGCCCCGATCCCGAATGTGTGGGAGGCGAGGGCGAACACCTCCTCGCAACGGTCGCTCCCGGAACGGCCCCCCGTCCCGATCAGGACCATTCCCGACGTTCCGGCACGATCAACGCTCAACCTGTACGACTCGGACGCACGCGTTCATCCGTGGCGAGCCGGTGACGTCCATCCGAGTCCGACTCTGATCCGCAGTGACGACGAGTCCCGCACCATCGGTTCTGCTCGAACCTCTCGATATCGGTGCGGTCCGCGTTCCGAACCGGATCATGTTCGGACCTCTGGTCACCAACCTCGGTGATGACGACCGGGCGCTCACGGATCGCCATGTGGCGTTCTATGAGCGACGAGCCCGCGGTGGATGCGGTCTGATCATCGTCGAGGGCGCGAGCGTTCATCACAGCGACTGGCCCTATGAGCGCGCTCCCCTCGCCGAACGGTGCGCATCGGGATGGGAACAGATCGCGGCCACCTGCCACGCCCACTCGAGCCGGGTCATGGCCTCACTGGATCATGCTGGAGGCCAAGGGTCGAGCGCCTACAGCCAACGGGAACTCTGGGCGCCCTCAGCGGTTCCCGAGGTCAATACGCGTGAGGTCCCCAAGATCATGGAGACCGGTGACATCACTGCGGTGATCGAGGGTTTCGCGAACGCCGCTCGCCTGGCGATCGAGGCGGGATGTGACGGAGTCGAGATCAACGCCGGTCAACACAGCCTCGTACGCCAGTTCCTCTCGGGATTGACGAACCATCGTGGTGACGAGTGGGGTGCGGATCGAACCCGGTTCGCCATCGAGGTGATCACCGCCGTTCGCTCGGCAGTGGGCCCTCAGGCGGCAGTCATGATGCGTCTGTGCGGCGATGAACTCGCCCCTTGGGCCGGCATCACCCCGGAGATGGCTCCCGATCTCGCCGCTGTGCTCGTGACCGCGGGTCTCGATGCCGTGGTGTTGACCCGGGGGTCGATCTTCTCGGTCTCGATGACGCGTCCTGATCATCACGAACCCTCAGGTTTCAACCGGGAGATGACCGCCGCGGTTCGAGCTCGACTGCCCGAAGCCGCGCGTGTCGGGCTCACCGGCTCGGTGGTCGATGTGACGATGGCTGCTGAGGCGGTGGCCACCGGAGTGGCCGATCTCGTCGAGATGACCCGGGCGCAACTCGCCGACCCTGATCTCGTCGCCCATCTCCGCGCTGGCACCCCGGAACGGATTCGCCCGTGCCTGCGCTGCAATCAGACCTGTCAGGTCCGCGATCCCCGAAACCCGATCGTCAGCTGTGTCGTGGAACCCTCCACCGGCCACGAGGGTCGTGATCCCGAGTGGACATCACCCGCCGCGAGGCCTCGACACATCACCGTCGTGGGTGCGGGCCCCGCCGGACTCGAAGCGGCCCGGATCGCCGCGTTGCGCGGCCACAGCGTGCGCGTCCATGAAGCCGATCCGACACCTGGCGGTCTCGCGGCGCGTCGCGGACCTGGAGCGGCACTGATCGAGTGGCAGCTCGGCGAACTGAAACGCCTCGGCGTCGAGATCCTCACCGGTTCGTGCGTCGATGCAACCACGCCGATCGAGACCGATTCGGTTGTCGTGCAATGCACGGGTTCGTTGCCGGGCGAACGCAGCTACGACGTCGATCCGCAGGCCGCGGCCGTCGTAGCCGATGTCGCTTCGGTCGTGCGCGGTGATGTCATCGTGCCCGAAGATGGTCGGATCGTCGTTCACGATCCGATCGGAGGTCCGATCGGGGTCGGAATCGCCGAGGACTTCGGGGCCCGGGCGATCCTCGTCACTCCCGATCACATCGCGGGGAACGAGTTGTCGAGGACCGGCGACCTCGCACCGGCCAACGTGCGCTTGAGTCGCGCTGGAGTCGAGATCCGCAAACGAGCGATCCTGCGTCGAGTCGTCATGACACCACAGGGGCCGGTGGTGGAGATCCAAGACCGGTTCAGTGGTCTCCTCGAGTCGATCGAGGCCAGCGCGCTCGTGGACTGTGGGTTTCGTCTCCCGACCCCACCACTCGAGATTGCCGACATCGCCGCAGGGGATGCCGTGGCTCCTCGCACCCTCTATGAGGCGGTCCTCGAAGGGCGGCGCGCCGTTCTCACCGCTGAACGCGCCCCCGAGACTCGTCGTCCCGCAGCGGCGACGAACCCTTCGGGAGCCAACAACGGCGCATAGGCCACCCCCAGCAGATGGTACGGAAACACGATCGCCATCAAAGCGAGGATGCCGACGTGAAACAGCCAGGCGACGGCCACCCAACCAAGCCGCCACCATCGACCCGCCCAGGCCATCGGGGCGGCGAGTTCGACCACGATCGTGGCGATGGCGATCGGCACGAAGACCCAGCCGTAGCCGACCAACCAGCCACCCAATGGTGAATGGATGTCGCCGAGCAGGATCTTGCGCAGATTGTCGAACGCGATCTGATTCCGCAGGACGTCACCAACGATCCAATCCCATCCACCATTGCGAAGCTTCGCGATACCAGCGACCACATACCCCGTCACCGTGGCCAGGGCCATGGCTCGCACCGGCCAGCCGGTCTGATCCTCTCGATCCGCACAAGGGGCGCGCCTCGCATCGAGAGACCACCGCCGAGCCGCTGCGGGAGCGAGCGCCAACACGATGACGTGAACGACGACGAGATGCTCGGTGTGGAGCACCTGCCCCCAGGACAGGCGCTGTGTGGTGACGATGAGAAACGTGATCGCGAACACCACCGCGGTGATCCGGTAGCGGTAGCCGATCACCGCGGCGATGCCACTGATCACCGCGATGACGAATAGGCCGCGCATGAGCGTCACCGGAGGCGGCGCGTTCCACGGCGCCAGCACCCCGACGCCTTCCCATCGCCATGCCGGTCGATTCGTCGACGCCCAGAACGCATCGACACGCACCAACAAGAAACCCACGGCATAGCCGAGAACGAGAATTCTCAACGCGGCGACGCGCTCGGGAGGCAGCGGCGCGACGAGCCCGTCGCGGTAGCGGGACCAGCGCGACACCCCGGCGCTTGCCGCTGAAACAGGCGCGTTCATGACGCCGAGCGCTCCACGGTACAGATGGAATGCACGACGCGGTCCTCGGGGTCCACACGACCGTCGAACCAGTCGATCGCATCGATGTACTCGGTGACGACCTCGATGATCTCGGCCTCGCCCGGACCGGACTGGGCGACCCGATCAGCGATCTCGCGACAGAGACGATCCGCCTGTCCACTCGTCACCGCGCGCCGCACCACCGTTGCGGCCTCGATGACTTCGTCGGTCCCCGCCAAGCGGTGAGGATCAAGACGCCACTCCTGGCGAACGTCGTCACCCTCGGTGACCGCCACGGCGGTGACGACAGGAGTCACCCGACCCCGAGGGGTGGAAAACATGGGCAGATCCGACACGGGGTAGCTGTCTCGACGCCACGCGACCGGGAGCAGGCCGAGACCGATCACGATCGCCGCCACCACGAACCAGGCCTTACGGGGTTCGGTCATCGCTGTGAACCCTAATGTTGGGAGCGTCATGAACCCATCGGACCCCACGACCCCTACGCGCCCGCCCTCTCGCCTCGGGCGTCGGGTCGGAGCATGGCTTCTGATCTGTCTGGCGCTGTTGGCAACCGCCCGGGTCGTGGTCGCTCTACCCGAGGACTGTGACGACGTCGACGCCACCGATGTCGACGCGGCGATCGATCGCACCGTGACCTGGTTCGACAGAAATCAACTTGCAGACGGTCGCTGGCTCTACCGCTACGACGCCAGCACCGATACCGACGTCGGTGGATACAACTGGGTTCGCCACGCCGGGGTGTTGTTGTCACTGGAACAAGCCGCCCACCATGCTCCCGAACCCACCGCCACGATCGCCCATGACGTCGCCACTCGGGGTTGGGAAGCGGCGCGAGCCGAAATGATCGATGTGACACTCGAGAACGGCCCCGGCCGCTTTCTCGCCACCACGGGTGGAACCGCACTCGCCGGGGTAGCGCTGGCGGAACGTCGGGAACGCCTTGGTGATGACGCCAGCCGTCTCGAACCCGATCTCGATGCCGAACTCGCCGCCTTGGTGCGCATGGTGTCGGCTCAGGTCACCGCCGAAGGTTCGGTGATCAATCAGATCGACCCGGCCACAGGTCTGGGCATCCCGGGGGCCACCGGAACGTTCTCGACGGGGCAAGCGCTGTTCCTGATGTATCGCACCGCCCGTCTGGTCGACACCCCCAGCGGTCCGTTGTCGACACTGCTCGATCGCCGCAGCGATCTCGAAGCGCCCGCGCAGCGCATTGGCGAGTACATCGCGAACGATCGCCCCGACGCGGAGGGCTTCGTTCCCGATACCAGCGATCACTGGGCGGCCTACGGCTACGCGGATCTGGCGAACACCCCCGGATCCACCCTGACCGATGACGATCTTTCCTTTGCGCGCAAGCAGATCGGACTCGCGGGGGTACAGGTCCGCTATGAGTCCCAGCGCACCGATTCGGGTATCGACCGCTGGCTTCGAGGCCGGCGCACCCTCCCCGCCGGATTGGGAACCCTGGGTGAGTCCTTGGCCGGCTGGTATGCGCTGGCGGGTACCCAATCGATTCTGGATCCATACCGCGCCGGGATCGCTGAGCGGTTCGTGTGCACGACCCATCTCCTCGTCGACCGTCAGATCGATGATCTCGAAGCCCAGCAGTTCCAGGACCCTGACCGGGTCGCAGGAGCCTGGTTGCAGTTCGGAATCACGCAGATGGACGACCAGCAACATGCTCTGTCGTCACTGGTGCTGGCTCAGACCAGTGGTGTGACCTCGAACGAGACGATCGAGATGTTGCCGCGACGGGCCACGGTTCCCGAATCGGCGATCCTCGTGATCCTCGCCGCGGTGGTGCTGCTCAACCCGCTGCGCTTGGCTCGGCGGGCCCGCGGGTGTGACGTGGCCCGACCCACGATCGCGGGGATCGCGCTGCTCGGCGGCGCCACCGCGCTCGGTGGTCCCCTGCTCGACGCGATCGACACATCGCCAGCCACGGCGGTCGTGGCGGGAGGACTCGTCACTGTCGTCGTGGGCGCCTGGGGTGTCCTGGGTCGATCGCGATCTCAGGGCCCCTCTCATCCCATCGTGACGACTCTGGAGGGCGTCGCTCGTCCTGAAACTCTGCTGGCGTCCTTGGCGATCGGGGCGGGTGGGCAGGGGTGGACCTGGATCGCCACTGTGGCAATGGCCGGTCTCGCCGGTGGAATCCTGGCCTCGCGACCCGAACCAGCATCCAACCGATCGCCATTCATCGACTGGGGGTTGAGGGCTCTGGGTGTCCTCGGGGTTCTCGTGGGAGTCGCCTTGGTGGTCGAAGGTGTCTATGCCGCCTGAGCTGGTTCGGCTGTGGAAGGCTGGCCGACCGTGATCGTGGTCTTGTGTCTGCTCGCGTATGTGCTGGGAACATTTCCCAGCGCCCATATCGTGGCGCGACGTCAGGGACTCGACATCACCTCCTCCGGGTCGCGTAACCCGGGTGCCTCCAATGTCGGTCGGCTGCTGGGACGACGCGCCGGGATCCTCGTATTCGTTCTCGACGGTGCCAAAGGGGCCATTCCGGCGCTCGTGGGCTGGGCGCTCGAAGGCCGAGGAACCGGCCTCGCGATGGGAGCGGCGGCTCTCGTCGGCCATGTCGTGCCGGTGACTCGGCGAGGGCGAGGTGGCAAAGGCGTTGCGACGGCGGGCGGTGTCTGTCTCGCGTTGTACACACCCGTGGCCGTGGTAGCTCTCGTGGTGTGGCTGCTCGTGGTCAAACTGGCGCGAACGGCATCGCTGGCATCTTTGGCCGCGACCCTGGTGGTACCTCTCGGCGTGGCGCTCACAGGACGTCCCGTATCGGAACTTCTCGGACTGGGCGCCATGGCGCTCGTGATCGTGCTGCGTCACAGCGCCAATCTGGGTCGATGGCGCCGCGGGGAGGAACCCGTACTCTCCTCCCGCCGCCCCAGTCCCTGAACGGCGCCGCGCCCACGCACATCCGTCGAGGCCGCCACCGTTCCGGACGAGCGCGCGCGAGCGGCCTCGCCTAACTTTGTGAGCGATGGCTTACCGGTATCTGTGGTCCCCTCTGGCGCTGGGTCCGGTGACCGTGCGCAACCGGATCGTGTTCAGCGCGCATCTGACGAACTACGCCCGCGACGGTCGGCCCACACCCCAACATGCCGCGTACTACGGGGCGCGAGCCGCGGGCGGAGCCGGATTGATCATCACCGAGGAGCATTCGACCCATCCCACCGACTGGCCCTATGAGAAGTTGATCCACGGTTTCCATCGCGATGTGATCCCGGGATACCGAGCGATCACCGAGGCCGTTCATCGCCATCGCGTGCCGATCTTCGCTCAGATCAACCACAACGGCGGCCAGGCCTCGTCGATGTATTCGCGCCTTGCGGTCTGGGCCCCGTCACCGGTTGCGGATCCCCTGTTTCGCGAGGTACCCAAGGCCGTCACCCACGCCGAGATCGACGAGATCATCGCTGGATACGCCCTGGTGGCCGAGCACTGTGCCGAAGGTGGATTCGACGGAATCGAACTGCAATGCAGCCATTCCTCGATCGTGCGAGGTTTCTTGTCTCCGGCGACGAATCGCCGCGAGGACGAGTACGGCGGTGACGTGACCGCCCGAACCCGCCTGCTTCTCGAGATCGTCGCTGCGGTGCGCGCCGTGATCGGGAACCGTTTGGCTTTGGGCGTTCGGCTCTGTGGTGACGAATTGATCGAGGGTGGAACCACGATCGAGGACGCCGTCGAGATCGCCCGCCTGGTGGAAGCCAGCGGACACGTCGACTATCTCAATACCTCGATCGGTGTCGCGACGGCGAGCCTGCACATGATCGAAGCCTCGATGCATGTGCCTCCGGGCTATGCGCTCTACATTCCGAGCGCGCTGCGCAAGGCTGTCGACCTGCCGGTGGTCGGCGTCGGACGATTCAAGGATCCACTCCAAGCCGAACGAGCCCTCGCGGAAGGGCACTGCGACCTCGTCGGAGTCGTGCGCGGCCAGATCGCCGATCCGGATTTCGCCGCCAAGGCGCGGGCCGGAGCCACCGACGAGATCCGCCTGTGTTTGTCCTGTAATCAGGAATGTGTCGGGCGGATGGGGCTCAATCGGTGGTTGGGATGTATCGAAAACCCCCGTACGGGTCGGGAGCACGCCGCAGCAACGCCGGCGCCGGTCACGATCCGACGAGATGTCCTGGTCGTGGGCGCCGGGCCTGCTGGGTTGCAGGCTGCGATTTCGGCAGCCCGCCACGGACATCGAGTCACCGTTCTCGAAAAAGCTCTCGAACCCGGCGGCCAGGTTCGCCTCGCGGCGAGTGTTCCCAATCGCGCCGAGTTCGGTGATCTGATCCGCAATCAACTCACCGAGGCCCGACGACTGGGAGTCACCATCGAGTACGGGGTCGCGGTGTGGCCGGGTCTGATCAGTGAACGCGGCCCGGATCATGTGATCGTGGCGACGGGATCAGAACCCCAACGTCCCTGGTGGGTGCCCGCTGAGGCTCTCGATTCCTCGAGTGGATGGGTGTGCGATGTCCGCGAGGTTCTCGACGGCACCGCCCCGAGAGGCGGTCCCACCACGGGAGATCGCGTCGTGATCGTGGACGAGATCGGTTTCCATCATGCGACCTCGGTGGCGGAGCTGCTCGCTGATCGAGGATGCCAGGTCGAGATCGTCACCCCCGGCATGGTCGTGGGCCAGGATCTCGGCATCACCTTGGACATGGAAGGGTGGTGGATACGCGCCGGAGCCAAGGGCATCGTGCAATCCACCGACCTGGTGCCCATGGGCTTTGAGGGTCGGGATCTGATCCTGTTGCACCACCCAACCGGCGTGAATCAGACCCGATCGGCGGACTGGATCGTGCTGGCGGTCCCCCCGACCCCGGTCGAATGGCTCTATCGCGACCTGGTGACTGCGGGAGCCAGCGTCGAACGGGTCGGTGACTGTCTCGCTCCGCGTCGGGCGCATGCTGCGGTCGTGGACGGGGACCGAGCCGGGGCGAACGTGACCTGATGGATTTCGTGTCCGATGTCGTCGAAAGCCTCAAGGACCTCTCGGGGTCGCCGTGGTTCTATCTGATCATCTTCGCCGGAGTCGTTCTCGATTCGGTCCTGCCGATCATGCCCTCTGAAACCCTCGTGATCGCTGGTGGGGTGGCTGCGGGGCTCGGCGATCTCAACGTGGGGCTCGTGATGCTCGTCGCCATGGGCGGAGCGTTCATCGGTGATCATCTCTCCTATGCCGTGGGACGTCGAGCGAGTCGATGGTTCCTTGCTCGCGCCGAGACGCGTGAATCGACGGCCAATCGACTCCGATGGGCGAGTGGTCAGATCCGCACCCGAGGCGGCTTGTTACTGGTCACCGCCCGGTTCGTTCCCGCCGGGCGCACCGTGTTGACACTCTCAGCAGGAATCACTCGTCAGGCCCTGTCATGGTTCGCGACCTGGGTGACGATCGCGGTGGTCATCTGGGGCAGTTATGCGACCCTGCTCGGCTACATCGGAGGCAAAGCCTTCGAGGACAACGACACCGCCGCGTTCCTCGTGGCATTCGGCTGTGCCTTCGGGGTCACTGCCATCTCCGAACTGTGGAGAGCGATCCGTAACCGCCGGCTTGCCCGTTCACTTCGTGACGAGCACGGTCCCGACGCCGCCGACACCGCCGACACCAACGTTCCGGCTCTGGAAGCTTCCGCCCCGGTTCCGGAGCCCGGATCATGACGTTCCCGTCGGTCCTCGCGGTGTTACCCGTGCGCGACTCGGCGCTTCCCGCCGGTTGGCTCGACACCGTCACCGAGGCAGAGGGCCGAGTTCTCGTGATCGGCTCGGGCGCGCTCGACGCAGCCGAACAGGTTGCGCCCTGGGCCACAGAGGTCCTCGCTTACGAGATCGGCACCCCGACGCCTTCGCGTACCGTCGAAAGGCTTCTGGCTCATCTCGAATCCACCGAGTTGGTCCTGTTGCCGGCGAGTCCTGACGGACGCGATATCGCGCCACGACTCGCCCACCGACTCCATCGCTCGATGTATGCCGCGGCGATCGAGATTCGTGCTGACCGAGTCACCGTTCCGGTTCAGGGTGGACGGGTCCTCGAGGATCATCGACTGGATCTTCCGGCGGTCGTCACCGTTCAGATCGGCATCCATGGTGAACCCGCCATGCGGACTCACCCCGCCGACATCATCGTGATCGACACCCCTGACACCGTCGAGGATGCGAGCGGGGAGGACGCGATCGTCGAACGAGTCGAGGACCCCGATGCCTCCACGATCGATCTCGCCGAAGCCCATCACCTCTGGGGTGGTGGCGCGGGCGTGGATTCCGCCGAGCGTCTCGAACGCCTCGGCGCCGTCGCGGCTCGACTCGGCGCATCCCTGGGAGCGACCCGAGTGGTCACCGACCGGGGATGGATCGATCACGAACGTCAGATCGGCACCACCGGTGTCGTCGTATCACCCCGACGGTATGTGGCGTTCGGGATCAGCGGAGCCGTCCAACACACCAGCGGCCTCGGACATCCCGATCTGATCGTGAGCGTGAACACCGATCCTCACTGTCCCATGATGCAGATGGCCGATCTCGCCATCGTCGCCGATGTCAACGAGGTGATCGAGGCATTGGACGAACTCACCTCGGGCCTCGAGTGCGCCGAGGGCGCGATATGACGACATCGAACTCTCCGGCAGGGTCTCACTCGGTGGACTTCGATGTGGTCGTGGTCGGCGCTGGACCGGCAGGGTCGTGCGCGGCGATCGAAGCCGCCCGAGCAGGTCGGCGGGTGGCTCTCGTCGAACGGGGTCCATTTCCCGGCGCCAAGAACATGTATGGCGGAGTGGTCTATCCCCGGATTCTCGACGACCTGATTCCGCAGTGGTGGGAACACGCCCCGGTTCAGCGATGGGTGACTCGGCGCTCCACGATGATCCTTGCTGCCGAGCGCGCCCTCACCCTCGATCTGCGCTCCGAGGCCTGGGGTCGACCCCCCTACAACGGTGCCACGGCGTTTCGCCCCGAGTTCGACGCGTGGTTGGCATCGGTGGCCGAGGCAGCGGGGGTGACCCTGGTGTGCTCGACCACGGTGACGGGACTGCTCCGAGACGCGTCGGGTGCGGTGATCGGGGTTCGTACCGATCGCCCCGATGGTGATCTGAGCGCCCGGGTCGTCATCGCATGCGACGGCGTGAACAGTTTCTGTGCGAAAGAAGCCGGACTTCACGTGGGTGACGATGCGTCCCACTACACCCTCGGAGTGAAAGAGACGCTGCGACTCCCCCGCGACGTCATCGAGGCTCGCTTCGGGGTGCGTGAACGCGACGGCGTCGACATCGAGATTCTCGGAGGGACTTCGGGGGTTCCGGGCGGGGGCTTCGTCTACACCAACCTCGAGTCGTTGTCGGTGGGCGTGGTGTTGAAACTTCCAGCACTCTCGGCCCAACAGCGCCGTCCCGAAGAGATCCTCGCGGGACTCAAAGCCCATCCCGCCATCGCCCCGCTCGTCGAAGGAGGCGAGGTCGCGGAGTATTCGGCCCATCTGATCCCCGAGGCCGGCTGGTCGATGATGCCCAAGCTCACCGGTCCCGGATTGATCATCGCCGGAGATGCCGCGGCGATGTGTCTCGCGGCGGGGATCTGGCTCGAAGGGGTCAACTTCGCCATGGGTTCGGGACGGGTCGCCGGGCGCGTCGCGGCTCGGGCCATCAGCCGAGGTGACGTCTCGGAATCCGGTCTGGCCCCCTACCGCGAGGAACTCGAATCCACCTTCGTGCTCGCTGATCACCGTCGCTTGCGACGAGTTCCTGAACTGGTGCTGTCATCACGGGTCCAACAGCAGTACCCCGATCTCGTCACCGGCATCGTGGAAGGGTTGTTCCAGGTCGAGAACCCGACCCCCAAACCTGGTCTACGCCGCATCGTCACCCGGGAACGTCGGCGAGCCGGGGTCAGATGGCGGGATCTGGCACGCGATGCCTGGACCGGACTGCGTAGCTTCGGCTGAGATGGGGAGGACCATGACTGCGATCGATACGAGCTCCACCTGGCCCGAGATCTCCTTCGAGGACCGTTTGGGCACCGTCGAGTTCCGGGTGCACGACCGAGCCCACATCTCGGTGGACGGTGACGTGTGTCGTTCCTGCACGACCCGGGCCTGTGTGGTGGCGTGCCCTGCGAATCTCTTCGTGCCGACCTCGGACGGCGGCATCGTGTTCAACTACGAACACTGTTTCGAATGCGGAACCTGTTATCTCGTCTGCAACGAGGAAGGGGCGATCACCTGGACCTACCCCGAGGGTGGGCACGGCGTGGTCTTTCGCCGCACCTGATATGGGTTCTGACACCGACTCCCCCCTGTTGCGCGCTCCGATCGTGGTGCTGTGGAAATGGGTGGATCTGCGACCCGAGATCGATCCCCTGACCGGGGCGGTCACCTCTGGTGACGTCCGCTTTGGTGGGGTGGGGGCCTCGGACCGGGCCGCTCTCGAGATCGCTCTGCAACTCGGCGAAGCCCACGAGGTTCCCGTGATCGTCATGACCGCGGGTCCTCACGAAGCCGAGATCGCGTTACGTGACGCTTTGGCCTGTGGTGCGGAACGGGCGATCAGAGTCGATCTCGCGATGAATGCTCCCAGCGCCACCGTGGCGGCGGTCCTCGCAGCGACGATCGAGACCACCATTCCGGACGCCGCCTTGGTGATCTGTGGCGACTACTCCCCCGACCGAGGATCGGGGAGCGTTCCTGCGTTCCTGGCAGCACATCGGCGATGCGCTCAGGCACTCGGTGTGGTGAGCGTCGACGTGCCCACAGATGCCACCGGAGGGTCACACTTGCGGCTGCGACGTCGCCTCGATGGGGGTCGGCGCGAACACCTCGTGATCCGAGGCCCCGCCGTGGTGTCGGTGGAGGGTTCGACAGCGACTCTGCGTCGGGCATCCCTGAGTGCGTCACTGGCCCGTTCCCGTCACGAGATCACCGTCGTACCCGGACCCGATCTCGGTGACCATCCGGTCCGCCCGACCCGTCCGGTGCGACCCCGACCCCGCGAACTCGCCGGCCCCCGAGGGGCTTCGGCTCTGGATCGCATTCGCGAGTTGACCGGAGCCGGAGCGACCGCGACGAAGCGTCGCGATCCGGTGTCGATGACGCCCCGGGATGCCGCGCTGGCGATTCTCGACGCTGTGGGCGTACCGCGACCCGATCACAGCACCGACGCCCCCTCGTCGACATCGACGGATTCGTGACGACTGAGGACCCTTCGGTGATGCTTGGCGATCACCCGTGGACCTCATTGGCCGACGCGCCACCGCCCCTGGTCGCAGTCCCAGTGGGGTCCTGTGAGCAACACGGCCCCCATCTCCCCCTCGACACCGACACCCGTATCGCCGTCGAACTCGCCCAGCGACTCGCCCACCGACGCCCAGATGTCCTCATCGCTCCCCCGATTGCCATCGCCGCCTCGGGCGAACATCAGGATTTCCCAGGCACTCTCTCGATCGGTTCGGAGGTCCTCGGTCGGGTCCTGGTCGAACTCGTACGCTCGGCGACGTGGGCTCACAGCGTGGTGATCATCAACGGTCACGGTGGAAACCACGACGCGATCGCCCACGCCCGAGACATCTGGGCCCATGAAGCTCGGCGTGTTCTCGTCTGGTCGCCCACCGCTCCCCCCGACACCCTGGGCGACCTGCATGCCGGTCTCGTCGAAACCTCGGTCATGCTCGCTCTGGCTCCCGAACTGGTGGGACCCCTACGACCGCGAGGGCCATATCCGACGTCACGTTCCGAGATCGCGGAACTCTGGGATCGACTCTCGACTGAGGGGGTGCGTTCGGTGTCGACCTCGGGGGTGCTCGGAGATCCGACCGCCGCAACCGCCGCGGCCGGAGCCCGATGGTTGAGCTCATGGGCCGATGATCTGATGGAGGCAGTCGAGGCATTCCTCGCTTCAGGGCCCTCGATCCCGTGACGATCTGGCGCCGGGATCCGAGTTGGGTTCGCCTCGACCCGACCACCGTGTCAGGAGGCTCTCCTCGCCGGCTGTGGCGGGTGTCTGCAGGTGGTCGCCGACTTCTGGATGCGCTCGAAACCTCGAGCCCGCTTCCGCCCGGACACGAGATCCTCACCGACGCCATGATCGCCGCCGGAGCGCTTCATCCCCGCCGTGATCCCACCGAGGCCACCCAGACGTCACGCGAGCGCGGCGACTTATGCAGTGTGGTCATTCCCACGCGGGGCGACGAACCGGATCGGCTCGATGAACTCGTGGAGTCGATTCGTTCCGAACTGGGAGCGAACACCCCCATCGTGATCGTCGACGATGCCGCACCCCTGCCGCTTCGACCCCGCCCGGGCACCACGGTGGTGCGAACCCCGCGTCGTCTCGGACCCAGCGGCGCTCGCATGACCGGACTCGAGACCACCACTACGCCCTGGGTTCTGTGTCTCGACGACGATGTCGAACTCGTTCCCGGGTCTCTGGACGCAGTGTGGGGTCATGTCGAGGATCCCCGAGTTGCTCTCATCGCCCCGCGAATCCGCGGTCCTGTGCCATCGGCGCACGCCATAGCGGGACGGTTCACGGCGGTGTCGTGGCGTGAACGTCACGAACGGGATCGATCCCCTCTGGATCTCGGCGCCATCCCAGCCGAGGTCGCACCGGGGTCCCGCGTCGGGTACGTCCCGGCCGCCGCGATCCTGCTGCGGCGTCGCAGTGTCGACGAGATCGGCGGTTTCGATTCGTCGATGCGGGTGGGTGAGGACGTCGATCTGGTGTGGAGACTCGTCGATGCCGGCTGGTCGGTGCGATACGAACCCGACGCGCTCGTGCATCACCGGGCGCGTCCCACCTGGGGGTCCTGGTGGCGTCAACGCCATGGCTACGGCACATCAGCAGCCGCTCTCGCTCGCCGCCACGGCCGTCACGCAGCTCCGGTCCGCCTCGGAGCAGGGGTGGCGGCCACCTGGATGATCGCATCGACCAGACATCGGATGTCCGCCGCAGCCGCGGCGCTGGCGACCACGGGCTGGACCATCACCTCATTGCGACGTCGCCGGGTGCCATCACCCTGGCGCTGGGGGATCATCTGGTCGCTCGCGGCTCAAGGGGGTGCTGTTCGCCAACTGGCCCGGGCCGGGCTGCGAGTCTGGTCACCGCTGTTGGCGGTGACGGCTCTGTTCAGTATCCGCGCCCGACGATGGCTGGGCCTGGCGATGGGGTTGTCGATGCTGCTCGACGCCACCGGGCCCGGGGACGCGAGGGTGTCGGCACGCCTGGCGCGCAGTCTCATCGGCCGCCTCGACGATCTCGCCTACGCCGGCGGGGTCTGGGCGGGATCCTGGCAGCATCGACACATCGGCGCTCTCGTTCCCTTCATCGCACCGCTACAGTCCGAGACGACATGAGCCTGGTGCTGAGCGTGAGGACCGCCGCATGGTGCGACCATGTGCGCGCCACCGTTGCGAACTACGGAGGCGCCGACCGTGTCGTCGCCGTGGTCAAAGGCAACGGCTATGGCTTCGGACCCGCCACCTTGCTCGACCGGTATCGAGAACTCGTCGATGCCGAACTCGCAGGCCCCTTCGGCATCGCCGTAGGCACGGTGCATGAGGCCGTCGAACTCGCCGGAACCGTCGAGCGGTGTCATGTGCTCACCCCGGCCATGGGTCCTTTACCCGAGAATCTCCCTCTGGGCACGGTGATGACGGTTGGGGACCCCCACCATGTCGCTCATCTGGCCCGCCACGGCTGGGAAGGTCCAGTGGTGGTGAAGTTGGCCTCGTCGATGCGGCGTTACGGCGTGGATCCCGAGGAACTCCACGCTCTGATCCGCGGCATCCACGCAGCTCGCTGTGAGGTGATCGGAGCCGCGTTGCATCTCGGTCTCGACGGGGACGACGCCACCCGACGTCATGAGATCGAGAGTTGGCTGCGCCATCTCGACATGCACTGGCCGCTCGCAGTGTCCCATCTCGGCCCGGAGACCTTCACCGATCTCACCGAGGTCCATTCGCAACGTTCCTGGTGGATTCGACTCGGCACCTCGCTGTGGCATGGCGACAAGTCGATGCTGCATCTCGGCGCCGAAGTGGTGCAGATCCGACGCATCCATCGCGGTGACACGGCGGGCTATCGCGCCACCGCCTCACCGGTGACGGGTCATCTCCTCGCCATCGGGGCCGGCTCGGCCCAGGGCGTGCGGATCCGCCCCGATGGAGCGAGTCCGGTGCATTTCGCTCGGCGACGCCTGGCTCTGCTCGAGGCCCCCCATATGCACACCACCATGGCGGTGGTTCCCGATGGAGATCCCACGCCCCAGGTCGGCGACGTGGTCGACATCCAGTGCCCTCTCACCCAGGTCGCTCCCGATGAGGTCATCTGGCTCGCAGCATCCTCCAATGGCCCCGCCAGCCCACAGCACCGGCCCCGATGAGTGGTCCTTGGTTCTCGAGTCGGGCCGGGGTGATGCGCGCCGAACGGCTGAAGGCCAGTTGGCAGTGTTCGCTCAAGGTCTCTTGAGCCGCCAAGAAGAACGGGGCGCCGAATCCCAAAGCGACCGAACCGCCCACCACGACGAGATCGAGATCCAACAGGTTGCAGACCGAGGCTGCGGCCAGTCCGGTCAATCGTCCGGTGCGCTGCATGATCGCGTAGGTCGGTTGGTCGGGTGGACGGCCGGTGATCGCCTCGATCGCGGGCCCCGAGGCTTCGGCCTCGAGACATCCTCGGGCTCCACACCGACATCGCCGTCCGTTGGGTTCCACGACGATATGGCCGACGTGTCCCGCGTTTCCTGACGACCCTTCGAGAAGTCGACCATCGAGGACCACGCCACCTCCGACCCCCGTCGACACGACCATCGCCAGGAAGTTCTCCCGACCGACTGCTGCTCCCAGCCACCCTTCAGCAAGAGCCAAAGCCTTCACATCTCCAGCCCCGAACACCTCGAGTCCGGTGAGTTCACGCAGGCGGCCTCGTAGGGGGAACTCATCCCATGCCGCGATGTTCAGTGGCGACACGGTTTCGACCTCGGGGGCCACGGGACCGGCTGAACCGACTCCGACGACCACGGGACGAGCCCGATGATGATCGATGGCTCGACGAAGCTGATGCTCCACGAGAGCAGCGACCATCGTCCAGAGCGCTTCGGCATCGAGATCGTGATCGATCACGAACTGATCCCGATCCACGAGGCGACCCTGAGGGGTGACGAGACCCGCTGCGATCTTGGTGCCGCCCAGGTCGAGGGCCACGGCCACCTCGGATATAGGGAGGGATGCCGTCACGTCGAGAACGATAGGGCGCCGGGGATCACCTCTGATAGTTCCCCGCTCGGCGCTCCCTGGTCCTTCAGGGCAGTCCGCCGGGCGTGAAGACCGCCGGCAGACCCCCGGTATGGATCCACACCACGTCCACGGGTGAATCCCCGTCGGTCGCCGCCCCGAGACGATCGGCGATCGCCTCCATTCCCGCAAAGCCCTTCGCGGTGTAGGTCCGGTCCAGGATCCAGCCTCCCTGACGGGCCGCGGCGAGGAGTGCGGCGTCGCCCTCGGGTGTCGCCACCGCGTATCCCGGACCCATGAAACCGTCCTCGGTGATCACGAGATCGTCGATCTCGGCCCGAGTCGCCGTGAGGCCGAGGAGTCCAGCGGTCGCATGGGCCAGTTCCGCCACCGGCGATGCGGGCGACATCACGCCGGGAGCGACGCCCACGGCGATCACCGGTGGCACCTCGGCTCCGAGATGGCGCGCCAGCAGACTTCCTGCGATCAGACCGGCATGGGTGCCACCGCTCGAACTGGTCACGACGACCGCTTCGGGCACGAGGCCGGCGAGTGCGCATTGATCGAGGAGTTCGAGCATCGCCCAGGCGTATCCGAGTGCTCCCGTCGCTGTGGACCCTCCGATCGGAATGGAAAACGGTCGCCGCCCCTGGGCGTGTAGTTGGGCGGTGACTTCTTCGCGCGCGATCTCGAGCACACCCCAGTGGTGGGCATCGGCACCGGTGTGATGCAACTGGGCTCCCAGGAGTCGGGACAGACGCTGGTTACCGGTGAGGTCGTCACCCGGGTCCGGGGCCGAGCCTGACACCACGAGATGGGTTTCGAGTCCGAGTACCGCTCCAGCCGCGGCGGTCATGCGGCAATGGTTCGACTGTGCAGCCCCGACCGTCACCAGGGTGTCGGCACCGGCTGCGAGAGCCTCACCACACAACCATTCGAGTTTGCGGACCTTGTTGCCTCCGGCCGCGAGGCCGGTCAGATCGTCACGTTTGACCCAGAGTCGACTGCCCCCCGGTCGTGGTGGTGCGGCTTCGAGCGCCGTGGGCAGGGTCGCCAGACGCACCCGAGGCCACGGATCGAAACGATCGGCAGCCGCAGCGAGCCAGCCAGCGGAGGCATCGAGATCCACCCTCGCATGGTACGCGCCACCTGAGCCCATACTCTGACGATCGTGGCGCGCACCGACTGGAACCCGGTGATCGGATCCGAACTCACCGAGGATTACTGGGCCGACTTGCAGTCCTTCGTCGCCGCGGAACGATCCCGCAATGAGATCTATCCCCCACCCGAGGACGTCTTCGCAGCCCTGCATCTCACGTCGTATGCCTCGACCAAGGTCGTCATCGTGGGTCAGGACCCGTATCACGGACCCGGCCAAGCCCATGGGCTGTGCTTCTCGGTGCGACCCGGGATCGCGGTGCCCCCATCACTTCGCAACGTGTTCAGAGAACTCTCCGCCGACCTCGGGATCCCGATTCCCGATCATGGCTGTCTCGAAGACTGGGCTCGTCAGGGGGTGTTGTTGTTGAACACCACCCTCACGGTTCGTCGCGGCGAGGCCGGTTCCCACCAGGGCCGCGGCTGGGAACGCTTCACCGATCGGATCATCACCGCGGTCGCCGCCAAGTCGACGATGGTGGTGTTCGTTCTCTGGGGTGGTTCCGCCCGACGCAAGAAGGCACTCATCGCCCAGGCCGATCCGCATCGGCGTCATCATGTGGTCGAATCGGCGCATCCATCGCCCCTGTCCGCCCATCAGGGGTTCATGGGGTCGCGTCCGTTCTCCCAGATCAACGCGGCGCTGGAAGCCTCGGGTCAGACTCCGATCGACTGGCGGTTAGGTCCGGCACCTGCTGGGTGATGCAGTGGATGCCGCCACCTCCGTGGGCGAGCACCGTACCGACGTCGAGCATGACGATCTCACGACCGGGGTATTCCTCGCCGAGAAGTGCCGCCATGTCCTCATCGGCTTCATGACGACAACTGGGCACCAGCACCGCGTCGTTGCAGACGTAGTAGTTCAGATAGGGAACGGGACGGCGCGCTCCACCGATCTCCACGAAGGGCAACACCGGAATCTCCACCACCTCGAGGGGAACGCCACGGGCATCGCGCCAACGATCCGCGATCCTCCGATTGACATCGAGGCGGAGGGCATCGGGTTCGTTCTCGTCCTCACACCCTTGCACCACGAGGCGTCCGGGCTCACAGAACGCGGCGACGTTGTCGACATGTCCGTCGGTGTCCATGTCATCGACGAGGCCGTACGGCAACCACAACACCCGCTCGACTCCGAGGTGGTGACACAACGTCGCTTCGAGATCGACCGCGCCCAGACCCGGGTTGCGATTGGGATGCATCAGACATTGCAGTGTGGTCACCAGAGTGCCCTCACCGTCCACGGCGATGGATCCCCCTTCGAGCACCACATCCACCGACACCACCGGTTCGCCTCGATGCTGGGCCCACCGCGCAGGGAGCGCATCATCGTCGCCATGGTCGGGGTACTTGTGCCCCCATCCGTTGAAGCGCCAATCGAGCGCGACACGCCGATCACCGTCCACGACATAGATCGGCCCGGAATCCCGCGCCCACGAGTCCGACAGCGGTATGTCGACGATGTCGATCGGATACGGCGTCGACGCATCGAGCATCGTTGCGGCCCGCTGCGCTGATGCCCCGGGAGAGGCGATCACCGTGCAGGGTTCGAACTGCGCGATCGCGAGCACTACTTCGGCGTAGGCGGCCTCGGCCTCGGCGAACAAAGGCCCCCACAGCGTGGACCGTTCCGGCCAACACACCAGGGTTCGTTCGTGCGGGGCGGTTTCGGCCGGCATCCATGTCGGCATCAGCACCCCTCCATACTGCCCTGTCCGTCGAGGCTGCCGAGACGGCGATACAGATCGGGACGTCGGTCCCGGAACAATCCCCAGCTCGCCTGCATGCGTATCCCGGTCTCGAGATCCATCCGGGCGCTGATCACCTCGGTTCGATCGCGGCTGGCCACACTCACGAGAGCTCCCGTTGCGTCGGTGATGAAACTCGAACCGTAGAAGGTCAGATCGTGATGACGTCCGGGTTCGGTCCCGGTGCGGTTGACAGCCACCACCGGAACCAGGTTCGCAGCCGCATGTCCTTGCATGACCCGAGTCCAATGGGCACTCGAATCCCAGTCGGGATCAGGGGGCTCAGAACCGATGGCGCTGGGATACACGATGATCTGAGCTCCCGCGAGCGCCATGATCCGGGCGGCTTCGGGAAACCACTGATCCCAACAGATCCCCACTCCGATCCGACCGATACGGGTGTCCCAGACCCGAAAGCCGGTGTCACCGGGACTGAAGTAGTACTTCTCGGTGTAGCCGGGGCCGTCGGGAAGATGACTCTTGCGATACGACCCGAGAATCGATCCGTCGGCATCGGCGAGGACCACGGTGTTGAAGCGTGTGGGACCGGCGAGTTCGTAGACGCTGATCGGTATCACCACCCCGAGTTCTCCGGCGAGGGCAGCGAAGCGTTCGACCGTGGGATGACCCTCGAGGGGCCGAGCCAGCATCAAGGCGTCCGGAGTCTGATCGATGCAGAAATACCGGCCTTGGAACAACTCGGGGAGAACGACGAGATGGGCCCCATCCCGCGCCGCCTGACGAACGAGACGTTCGGCGAGATCGAGATTCGTCTCGACTCGGTCAGCCATCGCCATTTGGACACCGGCCACCACGATCTCCATACCGTGATGTTAGGCGAGGGGGTGACTGGGCCATGCTGGAGAGGTGCGAGACCACCCATCGTCGGCTCCCGCGGCCTGGACCCAACACTCTCGGGTCCTCGCCGCGCGCGACTCCCATGCCGTGGTCGATGTCGTGGTGGATCTGATCGTGGCCTTCAAACGGCATCGCACCGGACGGTCCGCCGCCCTGCTCGCCCACTACGGCTTCTTGTCGGTGTTTCCGCTTCTGCTCGCCTTCACCACGGTGCTCGGATTCATCCTCGCCGGGCGAGAACATCTCTATGACGAGATCGTGGATTCAGCTCTGGCGAATCTGCCGATCGTGGGTCAACAACTGAGCCTCGATCCCGGGCAACTGCGCGGGAACGTTCCCGGTCTCGTGGTGGGTCTCGCAGTGGCGTTATGGGCGGGGATCAAAGCCTTCGTCGCCGCGCAGATGGCCATGGACGATGCATGGGATCTCGGTGACGACGAACGGATCGGAGCGATAGGGGTGCGGTTGCGGGCCTTGGCGCTCGTGGCGATGATCGGGGGCGCTCAGATCCTGACAGGGATCACGACCTCGTTCACAGGACTCCTCGACACCCCGGTGATCGCTCGGGTCGGACTGGTCCTCGCCACGTTGGTGTTGAACATGTTCGTCCTCGCGGCGAGTTTGCAGATGTTGTCGAGTCGGCGCCTCAGGTGGGGACGCGAAGTGTTTCCGGGATCGGTGCCCGGAGGCGTGATGCTGGCAGGCCTGCAGTTCTTGGGAACCTTGGTCGTGGGGCGGGCCATCGCCAACGCGTCACCGGTCTATGGAACTTTCGCCACGGTCATCGCGTTGCTCACCTGGCTCTCACTTCACGCCTTCGTCGCTCTTGGCGCCATGGAACTGAACTCGGCTCTCGCTCGACGACGCCTCCGCCTCGTTGGACTGGCGACTACCGTGGGCGAGCGATGACCACCGACGACACGCTTGCGGGCTACCGGGCCAGTATCGACAACATCGACGCGGCGCTGGTGCATCTTCTCGCCGAACGCTTCAAGATCACCCAAGCCGTCGGTCGGTACAAGGCCACTGCAGGCCTTCCCGCATCGGATCCCGATCGTGAAGCGGCCCAGATCGCCCGGTTGCGGTCCCTGGCCGAATCCGCCGGACTCGATCCCGGTTTCACCGAAGAGTTCCTCCGCTTCATCGTGGCCGAGGTCATCCAACACCATCGCCGACTCGCCGAGGCCGCTCACAACCCCTGATCTACGCCTGAGGGTCAGTCGAGGCGCACGTAGCTCCATCCGGTGGGCCGTCCACCGCTATAGGGCATGATCCCGTGAAAGGCTCGGGGGTCCTCGTCGAAGACGAGAGGCAGGAAGTGGCGGTCACCCTCCCACATCGCCAGATCGGCGGCTGCGACCACCTCGGGGTCGTCGCTGCACGCCTCGATCAGGCGGCGCCGAGGCACCCACACCAACGGCCCTTCGACGTTGGCGGATGGCGGCTCGCCTTGCCAGGCATCGCAACGGAACACGAATCCGAACCAGTCTTCACCCTGGGCACCGAATCCGGGCCAGGAGATCGTGCCGCGCAAACGGAGATCCACCGCCACGAGCCCCGCCTCTTCATGCAATTCGCGACCGATGCCGGTGACGATGTCTTCATCGGCTTCGAGTTTGCCTCCGAGCCCGTTGTACTTGCCGAGATGTTCGTCCTCGGCGCGCGCGATGCGATGCACGAGAAGCACTCGATCGTCGGTCCGATCCCAGACGTAGACCAGGGTCCCCAGAATCGGTGTGTAGGGCCCGCTCATCGCCCCGTGGTCTTCGCGATCATGAGGTCGCGGCCCCAGGAGGTGGGCGGTGCAGAACCTGCGACACGATCGCATCGGCCGCTGCGGAGGCCGGCACCCGCCCGCCGGCCACCTCGCCTTGGAGCCGCTGAGCCTCCCGATGGGCGTGAGGGTCCTCACGAACCAAGGCCGCGAGACGTTCCTCCACCATCGACCACATCCATTCGACTTGCTGGTCGGCTCGTTTCTGGGCGAGTTCTCCCGTGGCGTCGAGGGCGTGGCGGTGCCGTTGGATCGTCGCCCAGAGCTCCTCGACACCATCACCGTTGAGACCGCTCATGGTGAGCACCGGAGGATGCCATGTCGGGGTCACGGGTTCGAACAGGTGCAACGCGTCGGCGAGTTCGCGCGCTGCGCGTTTGGCCTCATCGACATGATTGCCGTCGGCCTTGTTGACCGCGAGGACGTCGGCGAGTTCGAGAACTCCCCGTTTGATGCCCTGGAGGGAATCACCGGTCCGCGCCACCATCAACACGACGAAACAATCCACCATCGCCGCAACCGCCGTTTCGGACTGACCGACTCCGACGGTCTCGACGAGCACGACGTCGTAGCCGGCGGCTTCGACCACGACCATCGCTTCACGCGTGGATCGGGTCACCCCGCCCAAAGAGCCCGCCGAGGGCGACGGGCGGATGTAGGCGTTGGGGTCGGTGGCGAGACGGTTCATCCGAGTCTTGTCCCCCAGGATGCTGCCGCCATGACGAGTCGAGGACGGATCGACAGCCAGGACCGCAACCCGATGACCGCGGCCGGTCAGCATCGTGCCGAAACCATCGATGAACGTCGACTTCCCCGCTCCGGGGACGCCGGTGATTCCGATGCGATGTGCCTGACCGCTGTGGGGCAGCAACCGGGTCAGGAGATCCTGGGCCTGACGGCGATGATCGCTGCGGGTGGATTCGACCAGGGTGATCGCCCGGGCGATGGTGGCCAGCTCCCCGGCACGGATTCGCTCCGTCCAGGCATCGGCATCAAAGGATGCCGCGCCACCGCCGGTGGTCACCGGATCGCCTCAGGCGCCGCTGCGTCGAGGTCGAGTCCGGGGTCGAGAGTTGCCAGAAGCTCGGTGGCGGCCTCGGCGATCACGGTTCCCGGCGGGAAGATCGCTGCCGCCCCCGCTTCGCGCAACGCGTCGAAGTCCTGAGGCGGAATGACGCCGCCGACGACCACCACGATGTCGTCCCGACCCAGAGCTGCGAGCTCACTGCGCAATTCGGGAACCAACGTGAGATGGCCGGCTGCGAGCGAGGAGGCACCCACGACGTGGACGTCGGCCTCGACGGCTTGACGCGCCACTTCGGCGGGAGTCTGGAACAAGGGGCCGACATCGACGTCGAAACCCAGATCGGCAAACGCCGTGGCGATCACCTTCTGGCCCCGGTCGTGGCCGTCCTGGCCCATCTTGGCGACCAGGATCCGCGGACGCCGACCCTGGCGTTGAGCGAACGCGTCCACTGCGGCTCGAGCCCGCGAGACGGTATCGGACTGGCCGACTTCACTGCGGTACACGCCCGCAATGGTACGGATCGCGGCGGTATGACGTCCGAACGCGCTCTCGAGCGCATCAGAGATCTCACCCAGGGATGCATGGGCCCGGGCTGCGTCGACAGCCAACTTCAGCAGGTTCCCATCGAGGCTCGAGTCCCGGGTGCCTTCCATCGCCGCGCGGGCCGCAGCGCTCAGGCGAGCGAGCGCTTCGTCACATGCCCCCGCATCACGCTCGGCGCGAAGGCGTTCGAGCTTCGCGATCTGGCTGGCTCGCACCGCCGAGTTGTCGACCTTGCGGACTTCGATCGCTTCATCGGCATCGACGCGGTAGCGGTTGACCCCGATGACGGGCTGACGCCCCGAATCGATACGCGCTTGGGTTCTCGCCGCCGCCTCCTCGATTCGCAACTTGGGCAACCCGGCTTCGATCGCCGCGGTCATTCCTCCCGCAGCCTCGACTTCAGCGATGTGTTCCCACGCCCGCCGAGCGAGATCGCGGGTGAGGCGTTCGACATGGTGGCTTCCACCCCAGGGGTCGATCACGCGGCAGGTTCCGGACTCTTGTTGCAGGAACAACTGGGTGTTACGGGCGATGCGGGCGCTGAAGTCCGTGGGCAGCGCCAGAGCTTCATCCAAAGCGTTCGTATGCAACGACTGGGTATGACCCTGAGTCGCCGCCATCGCTTCGACACAGGTCCGGATGACGTTGTTGAAGACGTCCTGGGCCGTGAGGGACCACCCCGAGGTCTGGCTATGGGTACGAAGCGACAAAGACTTGTCACTTGCTGGATCGAACTGCTTGACGAGCTTCGCCCACAGCAACCGGGCCGCCCGTAGCTTCGCGACCTCCATGAAGAAGTTCATGCCGATCGCCCAGAAGAACGACAAACGGGGCGCGAAGCGATCGACATCGAGCCCGGCGTCGATTCCGGCACGGATGTACTCGACCCCATCGGCGAGGGTGTACGCGAGTTCGAGATCCGCCGTCGCGCCGGCTTCTTGCATGTGGTAGCCCGAGATCGAAATCGAGTTGAACCGGGGCATCTCGCTCGAGGTGTAGGCGAAGATGTCCGAGATGATCCGCATCGAGGGAGCCGGCGGATAGATGTAGGTGTTGCGGACCATGAACTCTTTGAGGATGTCGTTCTGGATGGTCCCCGCGAGCTTGGACGGCGCCACACCTTGTTCCTCGGCCGCGAGGATGTAGAGCGCCATGACGGGCAACACGGCGCCATTCATGGTCATCGACACACTCATCTGATCGAGGGGGATCCCGTCGAAGAGCTGGCGCATGTCGAGAATCGAATCGATCGCCACGCCGGCCATCCCCACATCGCCCGACACCCGAGGATGGTCACTGTCGTAGCCGCGGTGCGTTGCGAGATCGAACGCCACCGACAGCCCTTTCTGGCCCGCCGCGAGGTTGCGCCGATAGAACGCATTCGATTCCTCGGCGGTGGAGAACCCGGCGTACTGGCGCACCGTCCAGGGTTGGTTCACATACATCGTCGGATAGGGGCCCCGCAGGAACGGCACCAGACCGGGATACGTAGCGCTCGCATCGAAACCCTCGACATCGCCAGGTGTCGCCAGAGGCGAGACGAGAATCCCCTCGGGGGTCTCCCAGACGAGATCGGCCATCGACAAACCGGTGGCCGCTTCGACCTCGCGTCGCCACTGCTCGGGCGACCCCGAGACCGAGGGCCCCGACGGGTCCAATGAGAGTCGAGAAAAATCAGGAAAGGTCATCGAGCCGCTCCTTCGACGTCGAGATCCACACCAGCAGCGACGAGGGCCCGGGACAACACCTCGACGGCGTCGATACCCAGGGCGACGAACTCGTCCACTCCGGCATTGTCGAGATCGGTGGTCACACCTGCGGGTCGGCCGGCCAGATACACCCGGGTGGCCCCAGCCGCGCTCACCGCCCGAACCGCATCCACACCGACCTCGCTGTAGCGCTGATCGCTCGAACACACGCACACGAGTCGCGATCCGATCTCGGACCGAGCGAGGACATCGGGCCAGGAACCCGAGTCGCTCGAGAGTTCGACGAGCCGTGTAGAGAGTCCCCCGGCTTCGAACAGGTTCTTTGCGAACGTGACGCGCGCCGTGTGATCGGCGGGTGTCCCCACACCCACGAGAACCATCTCGGGTCGAGCACCATGACGCCGGAGGTGATCATCGCCAGCCCGACGGAGTGCTTCGAAGTCCTCGGCGTAACGGTGAGTGACCAGCGCAGGAATCTCGAGATCCTCCACCGAATGGTCCTCGCTGCTCGCGCCGGCCGCTGCGACGGTGATCTGATCGTCGATGTTGGGAAACTCGCTGACCCCGGTGATCGGTGATCGCCTCGTCGCCACGTCATGGCGGCGCCGCTGCCATGACGCCGCGCACCGGGCCGCGAGTGCGCCACTCACCACACCGGCGGCAAAACCCCCCTCGGCTTCGATCGCGGTGAGGGTTGCCCATGCGACCTCGGCCACCGATCGAGTCAGACGCTCGACGTACCACGAGCCTCCTGCCGGATCGAGAACCCGAGCCAGATGGGATTCATCGAGCAACACCGCTTGGGTGTTACGAGCCATTCGCCGACCCAGTTCCGAACCCCGTCCCTGGGTCCCCAACGCATCGTGAGGGGTCACCGTCACCGCATCGGCTCCCCCGACGCCAGCGGCGAAACACGCCACCGTCGAGCGAAGCATGTTCACCCAGGGGTCGTACTGGGTGAACATCGCGTCGGCGGTGACGGCATGGATCCGAGGGGCCCCCTGAGCGGCATCGACTCCGAACACCTCTGCGAGGCGAGCCCAGATGAGGCGCGCAGCGCGAATCGTGGCGATGGTCAGAAATTGGTCAGGTCCTGCCGCGAGACGCAGTTCGATCTGGCCGAGGGCATCGCGAGGCGCTGTGCCCGCGGCATCGAGTCGGCGCAGGGTCTCGAGTATCGAGGCCACGCCGATGGCGAGTTGCTCGGTGTCGGAGGCCCCGGCACCATGCCACACGGTGGCATCGGCCAGGAGTGAGCGAACACCGGGCCAGCGATCCCGACATGTGGCGACCACCTCCACGATCTCGTCATACGCCGAGTCGAGATCGGCCCGCTGGCCACCGCGAGCGAGGATCGCCGCCACCGGATCCAAACCCAAGCGACCCCGGATCTCCTCGGCACCATGGCCGCGGCGCTCCCACAAGCCCATGAGCGCATGGGCTGCCGCGACGCCGCGACCTCCGGCGCTCAGCGAGATCGGGACCAGTTCGAGAAAGACACCTTCGAGAGCGCGGTCCAGAGTGTCGACGTCCACGGTGTTCGCGGCGGTCAGATCGAGCCACAGACCGGTGGTGCCCCGCTCGAGTTCGCCCCGAGCGACCTCACCGATACCGGTGCCATCACCGGTGACGAGAACCCGTTGGCGTACCTCCCACCCATCAACGATCCCGCCTGGCGCGCTCGAGCCCCGCAAGAACGGACTCGAACCGGGCCACGAGTCGACCAGTTCGGGCGCATCGCTGGGCATATAGAGCGGCTGGACGCTAATCCCGTCATACGTCGTGGTCGTCAAGCGCCGTTCGAAGGCCTGAGCGAGTTGCTCGGGCGTGAGATCCTGGCCCTTGGCGAGTACCGCATCGACGGCTCGGCGCCACTCGTCGAGTGTCGGTGGTTCAAAGGGGCTGAGCGATGTCGGATCCATCTCCATCGGCGGCACCTCACACGCTGGTCGGGGGATGCGTCACCGTACCGCGAGGGCTGGGGGGATCGCAGGGTCGACCCAATTCATCGTCCCCGGACGCAACGATGGCGCCCCGACGACCAGACCCGCACCACATCGCAATGATGCTGCCCGACCGGGCGAGAACTTCCCCCGGCTCGGAAACTCGTTGCCCCTGATCAGGGGACCTGATACAACGGCTTCGTGGGGAATGTGACGGTCCTGGTGGGCCTCGTCACCGTATTCGTGATCGCCGGCTGGGCGGGCAGCCGATGGCTACTCGCGCGCTGCGTGATGCGCCATGAAGGCCTCCGCCGTCTCGAAGCCTGTCGACGGAGTTCCCGGCTGCTGCGCCACCACCGCTGGCGCGCCGCGCTGATCGTCTGGACGGCTGGTGTGGTTCTTCTCGGCGGGGCCGAAGTGATGAGACGACTCGATGAACGCGACATCGCCATGGCGATCATCAGTGTCGTGGCGGTAGCAGCACTCGGGTTGGCCGGGATCGTGACGCGACTCGGGACCGAACGCTGCTATCGGCGAGTGACGCCTCGACCCAAGGTGCGATCGGGTGCTGGTGGAGGTTCAGCCACCACGATCAGACATCCAGCAGCCAGTCGGGTGCATCGTCACGAGGCGTGACGACAGGCCTTCACGGCCGCGTCGAAAAGGACTCGCAACGCCCCCATAATCGAAGCGACGAGGTTCAGAGCCGTGTCTGTCGTAGGGTGGGTGGGTGAATCCAGCCCCCACCGATGGCGCCCCCGCTGATGCGCGCCCCGCCGTCGACCCCCTGAACCTCGACGATCCCACTCTCGAAAGCCTGGTGGCCGAGAGCCCCTCCTTTGCCACTTTGCAGCTCGCTCCCGTGGTTCTCGACGCCCTCGTCGAGTTGGGCCACGAGCGACCGACGCCGGTTCAACAAGCGGCGATCCCCGTTCTGCTCGAGGGCCGCGACGCCACGGTGCAGGCTGCGACCGGCACCGGTAAGACCGCTGCGTTCGCCCTACCGATCATCACCCGCCTGCTCGATGGCGAGGCCTCAGATCACTCCCGTGGAGCCCGGCGTCGACCCCGAGCCCTCGTTCTCGTCCCCACCCGCGAACTCGCGGTGCAGGTGACCGACGCGTTCACGGCCTATGGCAAGGGCGCCGATCTGACCACCACAGCGGTCTATGGCGGACAGCATCCGGCGGTTCAGTTGGCGGCTCTACGCCGCGGTGTCGACGTGGTGGTCGCCACCCCGGGTCGAGCCCTCGACCACCTGCGCCGTGGCGCCCTCGATCTCGCATATGTGGAGATCGTGGTTCTCGACGAGGCCGATGAGATGCTCGACATGGGCTTCGCTGAAGATCTCGAAGCCCTGCTCGACGCTGTTCCAGACACGCGCCAGACCGTGATGTTCTCCGCGACTCTGCCCTCACGCCTCGGCGCGATCGCGAAGACGCATCTGCGCAACCCCGAGTCGCTTCGCCTCACCGGACCATCGATTGCCGATCGCGATCTTCCCCGGATCACCCAGAAGGGCTATCTGGTGGCTCGCCATCAGTTCGTGGCCGCATTGGCCCGCCTGCTCGAACACGAAGCTCCCGACGCCGCTCTCGTGTTCTGCGCGACCCGCTCCGAGGTCGATGAGGTCACCGCCGCCTTGATCCGTCGCGGTGAGCGGGCCGAAGCCCTCCACGGCGGCATGGATCAGGCCCAACGTGATCGGGTGATGGCCCGCCTGCGCTCGGGGGCTGCCCATCTGCTCGTGGCGACCGATGTGGCCGCCCGAGGCCTCGACGTCGACCATCTCAGCCATGTCGTCAACCTGGGTCTGCCAACATCGGCCGAGACCTACGTGCACCGCATCGGGCGAGTCGGGCGAGCGGGTCGCGCCGGAGTCGCTCTCAGCCTGTTCGAGCCTCGACATCGCCATCGCCTCAACGCGCTCGAGCGTCTCACCCGCGCCGAGATCGAACTCGCCGCGATTCCCAGCCCTGACGAAGTGCGCTCACGCCAACTCGAGCGCAGTGTGACCGAACTTCGTCGGAGCGCCGCTGAACTCGAGGACGGTCACGGCCCGTATCAGGCGGCAATCGCCGATCTCGTCACCGAGATCGGTCTCGAGGCCGTAGCGCTCGCTGCGGTGCGCCTCGTGCACCTCGAACGCAGCGCCGAAGTCGACGATGCCGAGATCCCGGATCTGCGACCGAGCAAACGACCCGCTGGTGAGCGCAATCGTGATGGTCGCGACGGGCGCAATACTCGAGACCGTCGCGAATCTCGCCGTGGCGACGGCGACTCCGACGATCGCCGACCTCTGTCGGCGCGCACCGCCACCTCCCAGGTCTGGGTGGGACTCGGACGCGAAGCCGGTGTACGTCCCGGCGATCTCGTCGGAGCGATCGCGAATGAGACCCGGCTGTCGGGGCGAGACATCGGCAGTGTTCGCGTCGAGAATCGCTTCTCGGTGGTCGAGGTTCCCGCCTCGGCCGAACACGAGGTGATCGCCAGCCTCGGCCGCACGATGATCCGAGGCCGTCGGGCCACGGTGCGCCGCTTCGAGGCGACACGGTCACCTCGGCGAGGGGCAGACTCTCGCAATGGCCGACCGAAACGAACCCCGACGCGCTGACGCGACCGAACTCTCGCGCTCTCCCGACGCCGAGATTCCCCTCGGTGTCGACGCTCCACTTCTCGACGTCATGGCCACCATGCGGGCCATGCGGCGGCTCAAACCGGATCCGGTTCCCACCGAGGTCCTGACCGAGATCGTCCGGGCGGCGACCTGGGCACCGAGTGGCTCCGATGCCCAGCATTACGCCTTCGTGGTGATCAACGATCCTGACGTGATGGCCCGTATGGCCCCTCTATGGCGTGACATGGTCGACACCTATCGGACCCTGATGGGAACGGTGGTGCCTGGAGTCGAGGACGACCGCCATCAGCGCATGGCCGACGCCCTCGAAGCTCAGGCCGCCGACTTCGCATCGACACCCGCTCTGATCGCGGCGTGCTATCAGCGATCGGGACCGTCGTTGTCGAGTCTCGCCGACCTGCGCGCCGCGTCGGGTCTGGTGCGACGCCTGGGCGCGACCAGACTTCGCCGTCTCGCCGCCGGGGCTCGAGCGAGCACCAACCTGGCCGAGGCCTCGAGTATCTATCCCGCCGTCCAGAACCTGTTGTTGGCGGCTCGGGCGCATGGTCTGGGGGCCACATTGACGATCTGGCATCTGTTCCGGGAGGCCGATGTGCGCCGGATCCTGGGGGTTCCATCCGAGTACGGGATCTATGCGTTGATCCCACTGGGGTATCCCCGCGGCCGGTTCGGTCCCGTGCGACGGCGACCGGTCGAGGACGTGATCCACTGGAACCGGTGGTAGTCCTCAGGAGTGGGGCTCAGCTGCCGACTCTCGAGATCAGTTCACGACTCGAAATCAGTTCACGACTGACGACAACACGGCTCCCAACATCGCCACCCGGCCGGGGATGAAACCGTTCATGGGGGCGTTGACGGTGAAACCGTCCAGACCCATGGCCAGATCGGCCGCGAACACCTCGCCCACGGTGTCGGGATCCCCGATCACGTAACGAGCGCGAAGCGCCTGGGCGGCATCGCTCCCCGGTTCGAGACCGCGGCGTTCGAGACCGGCGAGGAACTCGGTCTCGGCCTGCGCGACGGTCTCGGCCAGACACACCGATCGTTGCCAAGACACGGTGATCTCGGATCGGTCCCGCCCGAACTGGGAACAATGAGCGGCGAGCACCTCGAGTTTGCGAGGCACCTCGGATCGGTCACAGATCAGATTGGACTCCTGCGCGTACTGGGCGACCATCCGCAGGGTCTTGCGTTCTCCGGCGCCACCGATCATCACCGGGATCGGACCCACCGGACCCGGCGAACAGTACGCGTCCTCCATGCGGTAGTAACTCCCCTCGAAGTCGACATGCTCGCCTCGGATCATCGGCACGAGGATCTGAAGGGCTTCTTCGAGTTTCTCGAAGCGTTGGGTGAACGTGTCGAACTCGATGCCATAGGCCCGGTGTTCGAGTTCGTACCAGCCTGCGCCGATCCCGAGTTGGGCGCGACCGCGTGAGACGACGTCGAGAGTGGTCACTGCCTTCGCGAGCACCGCCGGATTTCGATAGGTGTTCCCCGTCACCAAGGTGCCCAGACGCACCGTCGAGGTGATGGGCGCCAGGGCTCCAAGCAGCGTGTAGGCCTCGAGCATGAACTCCTGAGGTTCTCCCAACATCGGGAGTTGATAGAAGTGATCCATGACGAGCACCGTGTCGAATCCGAAGTTGTCGGCCTCGATCGCTTGACGGGACACGGCATCGAACACGGTCCCGGCGTCATGGTCGGGGTAGGTGAACGACGGGATCTGGTAGCCGAGGCGGGTCATGGCGCGCACCGTACCCTGGTCGGGGTGAACCTTGCCGAACTGCTCCCGCCCATCGGGTCCGATCCCGTGGAGGTGGTGGACGCGTTCGCGACGTGGGCAGCATCTGGAGACCGGCCCTTATACCCGCATCAAGAAGAAGCAGCGCTGGCACTGGCCACCGGCGATCACGTCGTCCTCGCAACCCCGACGGGTTCGGGAAAGAGCCTGGTCGCGACCGCCGGTATCGCGCTTGCGATGAACCGCAGGGAACGGGCTGTGTGGACTGCGCCGATCAAGGCTCTGGTCGCGGAGAAGTTCTTCGATCTGGTCGATCTGTTGGGCGCAGCACGAGTCGGACTCGCCACCGGAGACGCGACGATCAACGCCGACGCCCCGGTCCTGGTCTGTACCGCTGAGGTCCTCGCACAACACGCACTGGCCACGGGTCGTTCGAGTGAGTTCGGCTTCGCATGTCTCGACGAGTTCCATTTCTATGGGGATCCGGCCCGCGGATGGGCCTGGCAAATTCCGCTGCTGACCTTGGATCGCTGCCAGATGTTGTTGGCGTCGGCAACGCTCGGCGATGTCAGCGGCCTCGTGGCGGACCTCGAACGTCGAAGTGGACGGGGAGTCAGCGAGGTCACCTCCGTGACCCGTCCGACACCGCTTCATCATCAGTGGCGGACCACTCCGGTGGCGGATTCGGTGCGCGAGGCGATCGCAGAGGGTCTCGGCCCGGTGTATGTGGTCCACAGCACCCAGGCCGCCGCGATCGAACGGGCTCAGGCACTGTCGTCATTGCCCCTCACCACCCGAGAGCAACGTGAAGCGATCGCGACAGCACTGGCCGGCGAACGTCTTCGTACCGGTTTCGCGACCGTTCTCGCTCGGCTGCTTTCCCATGGTGTCGGGGTTCATCACGCCGGGATGTTGCCCCGGCATCGCCGCCTCGTGGAACGCCTCGCCGCCGACGGGCTTCTCGCGGTGATCTGTGGGACCGACACCCTCGGCGTGGGGGTGAATCTGCCGCTGCGAACCGTGGTGCTGACCGCGCTCACGAAGTTCGACGGTCACCGAGTCCGACGCCTCAGCGCCCGCGAGTTCCATCAGTTGGCCGGCCGGGCCGGTCGCCCGGGTTTCGATCCCGATGGCCACGTGTGGGCGCAGGCTCCCGATCATGTCATCGACCATCTCCGAGCCGTCGCCAAAGCCGGCGACGATCCCAAGGCCCTCAAGAAGGCCGGACGAGCCAAGGTCCCCGAAGGATTCGTGCACTACGACGACGAGACGTTCCAGCGTCTCGTGCAGGCCCGACCCGAAGCATTGAAGTCACGGTTCCGAGTCACCGCCGATCTCGTCGCGAGCGTGCTGTCCCGCCCTGACGGACCTCAGGCCCTGTTCGATCTGCTCGCCACCAACCACGATCCTGAACCCGAGCGGCGCCGACATCGCAAACGGGCGCTGGCGATCTACCGGACCCTCGAGGCTGCAGGCGTGGCGGCCCGGATTCGCGACGAGACCGGACGTTGCGTCGGGGTTTCGGTCGGATCCCTGGACGAGGCCGGAGACCGGATCGAGCTGCGGTTGTCCTCACCTCTGACCACCTTCGCCATCGAGGTGATCGACACCTTCGATCGGGAGGATCCCGGATACGTCACCGATGTCGTGAGCGTGGTCGAATCGATTCTCGAGGATCCTCGGGCGGTTCTGGGGGCCCAACTCGACGCGGCGAGAGCCGCGGCGGTGGCCGAGATGAAAGCCGACGGGGTGCCCTATGAGGAACGCATGGCTCGCCTCGATGAGGTCACTGCCCCTCGACCACTCGCAGAACTGCTCGAGGCCTGCTTCAGTTCGTATCTCGAGCACCACCCCTGGGTAGACAGTGTCCCCGCGCCCAAGTCGATCGTGCGCGAGATGCTGGAAAACGGCGACACGTTCGCGACCTTCGTACGCCGCTATCGCCTGGATCGCAGCGAAGGTCTGGTCCTGCGCTATCTCACCGACGCCTGGCGCACACTCGACCGCTCACTACCCGAGGGAGCCATCACCCCCGAACTCGATGACGTCGTGACCTGGCTCGCGGGGATGATCCGCGCCGTGGACGCGACCCTGCTCGAGGAGTGGGAACGTCTGGCTGGACTCGGATCAGATCCTCGCGACGAACCCGCAGCGCCCGCGGCGTACCACGGCGCCCCACCGGCGTGGAGAACCGCGGTGCGTACGGCGATGTTCGGGTGGGTGGAACTGCTCGCTCGCCGAGACCATGAAACGCTGTCACAACGGTGCGGCATCGACGTGCAGACACTCGACAGTGCGATGTCGCCGTATTGGGACGAGTTCGACACGATCCACACCGACGGCGATGCGCGGTCCCGGGCGATGTTCGATCTCGAGGAGACCTCCGAGGCCTGGACCATGGTGCAGCGACTGGCCGATCCCGCGGACAGCGGCGAATGGCGACTCGTGGCTCGCTTGGACGTCGCGGAATCTCTCGAGGCCGGCTCACCGGTTCTCCATCTCGTCGCGGTGGAACATCTGGCAGCATGACAGGGATGCCATTACGTGATGGAGACGGTTGGGTCGCATGCCACTGTGGGCGACCGCATTGGGGGCTGTACGGAGCGGCCGGGCTCTTGCTCGTGAGGCGAGATCTCGACGAACCCCATGTGCTGTTGCAGTTGCGTGCGGCCTGGACTCATGGCGGCGGAACCTGGGCGCTCCCGGGCGGCGCTCTCGACTCGCATGAGACCCCGGTGACCGCAGCGGCGAGAGAGGCCCATGAAGAGGTCGGTATCGATCCTGGTGTTCTCGACGTGCGCGCCGTGTTCTCCGACGACCACGGCAACTGGGGCTATCACACCGTGATCGCCCATTGCGATCGTGATCCGGGAGCCACCGAGGCCAATGCCGAATCCGACGAAGTGCGATGGGTGCCTCTCGATGAGGTCACGACCTATCCACTCCATGGCGGCTTCGCCGCCTCCTGGCCTCGGGTCCGCCTTCAGGTACTCGAGACCCTCGAGGTCTGAGCGGCTATTGCGCGTTGTGTTCAGCCCCGGCGCTGACCGAGCCAGAGCACCGAGAGCGGGGCGAGATCGACCACGACCGAGGCCTCCTGACCCTGCCAGGGCACGGCTTCGACCATCGGGACTCCGTAGCGCTCGCCCCCACCACCCCATTGCCGATCATCGGTGTCGACAAGAACCTCGGGTGTCGACATGAACGGAATCCCGAGGCGATAGCCCCTGCGAGCCACCGGGGTCAGATTCGCAACGCACACCACGATGTCGCGACCCTCGACACCCCAGCGGATGAACGCGAAGACCGAATGGTGCTCATCATCGGCATCGAGCCATTGAAAGCCTCCCGGATCGTGTTCCCGCGCCCACAGCGCCGACCACTGAGACACCAGATTTCCGAGATGTCGGAACATCGACAAATGCCCACGATGCGGCTCGTGATCCCCAAGACCCCAGTCGATCCCGTCGAGTTCGGACCATTCGCGCCAGGGTGCGAGTTCGGACCCCATGAACACCAGTAGGTCGCCAGGATGCGCAAAGGTCCACCCCCACAACGCCCGGAGGTTCGCGAACCGCTGCCAGTCGTCACCGGGCATCTTGGCGAGCAAGGAACCTTTACCGTGCACGACCTCGTCATGGCTGAGAGGCAGTACGAAGGTCTCGCTGAACCCGTAGAGCAATCCGAATGTCAACTCGCCGTGATGCCAGCGACGATGCACCGGATCGCGCGAGAAGTACCCGAGGGTGTCGTTCATCCACCCCATGTTCCATTTGTGGGTGAAGCCGAGCCCTCCCGAGTCGGCCGGTGCCGTCACCCCCGGCCAGGCCGTGGACTCTTCCGCCATCATCACCGCTCCCGGATGGCGAGCGAGAACGGTCGTGTTGATATGGCGCAACAGCGAAACCGCGTCGAGATCCTCGCGGCCTCCGTAGCGATTGGGTTCCCACTCACCAGCGTTGCGGCTGTAGTCGAGATACAGCATCGAGGCGACCGCATCGATGCGCAGCCCATCCACGTGGAACTCGTCGAACCAGTAGTGGGCATTGGACACCAGAAACGAGCGGACCTCGTGACGGGCGTAGTTGAACACGTAGGTCCCCCAATCGGGGTGTTCCCCCCGTCGGGGATCGGCGTGTTCATACAGCGCCGTACCGTCGAAACGGCCCAGAGCCCAGGCATCTCGGGGAAAGTGCGCAGGAACCCAGTCGAGGATGACACCCAGGCCATGCGCGTGCATCACATCGACGAAATGGCGAAGATCGTCAGGGGTTCCATAGCGCGCCGAAGGCGCGTAATAGCCCGACACCTGATATCCCCACGACCCACCGAAGGGATGCTCCGCCACAGGCATCACCTCGACGTGGGTGAACCCCAGACCGGCAACATGGCGCGCCAGACCTTCAGCGAGATCGGCGAAGGCGCGCCCCTCAGCGACGGGACGCCAGGATCCGAGATGGACCTCGTAGATCCGCATCGGGCGCTGCCCCGACGGCGACGAGTCACGCTGCTCGAGCCAGGCGGCATCCGACCACACGTGGCGCGAGGGCGCAGCGATGACGCTCGCATCCGATGGTGGACGCTCACTCTGGCGAGCCATGGGATCGGCCTTCCAGACCGCCTCTCCTGAAGCGGTGGTGATCACGTACTTGTAGTGGTCGCCGGCTCGTGCGCCTTCCATCACCCCCGCCCAGATCCCTGAAGATCCCTGGGGAACGAGGAGGTGAGCTCGAGGATCCCAGCCATTGGCGTCACTCACCACGGCCACCTCGCGGGCATTGGGAGCCCATACCGAGAAACGCACCGAGGCGGCGTCGTTCGGAATCGCTCCGAGCACCTCCCAGAGTCGCTGATGGGTGCCCTCGTTGAACAGGTGGAGATCCGTGGACCCGAGCAGCACCCCTGCAGCGTACGGCCCCCGGCCACTACGGTGGCGAGCGTGCGTGTACTCATGGCCTCTTGGGAGTATCCACCGTTGGTGGTGGGAGGGATCGCGGCTCATGTCCACGGTCTGGCCACCGCGTTGGTCCGTGACGGCCACGAGGTCGTCGTGATGTCGCTGCATCATCCCGATGCCCCCGAGGACACGGTGGTGGACGGAGTCCGCGTCCTGCGAGCCCGCACCGATCTGCCCTGGATCCCATCTGAGGACCTCGTCGCCCAGATGGCCTCGGCGAACCATCATCTGGTGAAGCTCGCCACCCGTCTGGGCTCGTGGCGCCCCGAGGTGGTCCATGCCCATGACTGGCTGGTCGCATGGGCGGGGGACGTCTTGGCGAACCTGTTCGAGGTTCCCCTCGTGGCCACGGTTCACGCCACCGAACGTGGTCGTCACGGAGGCCATGTGCCTGCAGGCACGCCCGCAGTGGTCAACAGCGTCGAATGGTGGCTCACCTATCAGGCCCGCGAAATCATCTGCTGCTCGGCGTTCATGACCCGCGAAGTCATCAGCGGCTTCGAATTGCCACCAGAGAAGGTCCATCTCGTTCCCAACGGGGTCGATCCCGAACTCTGGGCTCCGGATCGCACCAGGCCTCGGGAACCGATGGTGCTCGCCTGGGGGCGAGTCCAATACGAAAAGGGCTTCCAGGTTCTCGCCACGGCCATCGGCCGCCTTCGGCAACGGGTCCCTGATATTCGCTGTGTCATCGCCGGGCGAGGCTCGTACCTGCCTGATCTCCAGATCCAGCTCGATGTCGAAGGCCTCGGGGACCTCGTACATCTCGCAGGGTTCGTCGACGATGACGAGTTGCGTCACCTTCTCGCCACCGCCGGATGTGTCGCGATTCCCTCGCTGTATGAGCCCTTTGGCATCGTGGCACTCGAGGCCATGGCGGCGGGGGCTCCCACGGTGGCAGCCCGCACCGGCGGACTGGCCGAGATCCTCGAAGGCACGGGTGCTGGCCGATTGTTCACCCCGGGAGACCCTGACGAACTCGCCGATCAGATCGAGGCCGTCTTGACCGATCCGGCGATTTCTGCCGCGATGCAACAACAAGCGGAGCGTCTCGTGCAGGAGGAATACTCCTGGGACGCCATCGCCAAACGGACCCTGACGGTGTACTCCACGGCCGCGGGGTCCTGAGGACGTCACGCGACGTTCATCAGACCGTCCTTCACGCTCGGCACCGGCCCGCTACCGTCGGCGCGGTGCGCCCCGTCCACCGCTTTCGCGTTCGTCCCGATATCCCCGACGCTCTCACATCGCTCGAAACCCTGGCGACCAATCTGGCCTGGACCTGGGATCGAGCCACCCGCGATCTGTTCGCTCGCCTCGATCCCGAGGCCTGGCGAACCACTCATGGCGACCCGCTTCACACCCTCGAGTTGATTCCCGTCGAACGCTGGAACGCGTTGGCGAACGATCCCGAGATCGTCGCCGAGGTGACACGGGTCGCCGACGCGCTCACGGACTCGATCACCCAGGACCGCTGGTTCCAGTCTCGCGCTGAGTCACCACTGGACCTCGTTGCGTACTTCTCCCCCGAGTTCGGTCTGTCCGAAACCTTGCCTCAGTACTCGGGAGGTTTGGGAATTCTGGCTGGCGACCATCTCAAAGCCGCGAGTGACCTCGGGATCCCGCTGGTGGGAATCGGTCTGCTCTACGCCGAGGGATATTTCCGTCAACGCCTCGATCCCGATGGCTGGCAGGTCGAACGGTTCCCCCGTCTCGACCCCGCTGGGCTACCGGTGACCGATACCGGTCATCAGGTCCGAGTGGATCTCGCCGGGGAACCTCTCAGTGTTCGGATCTGGCGAGCCGATGTAGGACGGGTGCATCTGTATCTGCTCGACACCGATGTCGAGGGCAACAGTCCCGGAGCTCGCGCGGTGACCGATCGCCTCTACGGCGGAGATACCGAACATCGATTGCGTCAAGAGATCGTCCTGGGTGTCGGAGGGGTGCGGGCCCTTCGCTCCCTGGGTCTCAACGCCCGGGTCATGCACTCCAACGAAGGCCACGCCGGCTTCGCGGCCCTGGAGCGGATCCGTGAGTACGTCGCTGGTGGTCTCGGTTTCGGTGATGCCGTCGAAGCCGTCCGGGCCGGTGGCGTGTTCACGACTCACACCCCGGTACCCGCGGGAATCGACCGCTTTCCCGCCGAGATGATCTCGCGCTACTTCGGAGCCTTCGCTCAAAGCCTCGGGATCGATATCGATGAACTTCTCGCCATCGGCCGCCGAGAGGACGAAGACGACGATCGCTTCAACATGGCCGTGATGGGTCTGCGGCTCAACGCCCGGTCGAACGGGGTCGCGCAACTCCATGGCGATGTGTCACGAGAGATGTTCCGAGGTCTGTGGCCCGATGTCGCGGTCGAAGAAGTACCCATCGATGCGATCACCAACGGCGTCCACGCGCGGACCTGGGTATCGGGGCCGGTCGAGGATCTGATGCGGCGACATGTCCATCCCGTGTGGGACGGAGCTGACGCAGCCACCTGGGCTGCGGCGCGACACATCCCCGGAACCGAGATCGCCGATGTGCGCTCCCAGGGCCGCCGCGAACTCGTCGAGTTCGTCCGGGGGCGAATGGGCGAGGACGTGCTCGACCCCGATGCGCTCACCATCGGATTCGCGCGCCGGTTCGCCACCTACAAGCGTGCGACATTGTTGCTGTCGCATCCGGACCGACTCCGAGCGCTGCTCACCGATCCTGAGCGTCCGGTGCAGATGGTCTTTGCGGGTAAGGCCCACCCCGCCGATCAGCCGGGAAAGGAGATGATCCGCGATATCGAGCGTTTCGCCCGGCAACTGGATCTGCGTCACCGTTTCGTCTTTCTTCCCGACTACGACATGGCCATCGCACGAGCGATGTATCACGGATGCGATGTCTGGTTGAACAATCCCCGCCGACCTCTCGAGGCCTGCGGAACCTCGGGGATGAAGGCCGCTCTCAACGGATGTCTGAACCTGTCGATCCTCGACGGTTGGTGGGACGAGTGCTACGACGGCGCCAACGGATGGGCGATTCCATCCGCCGATGACGATCCCGATGGGAATCGACGTGACGAACGCGAAGCTCTGGCGCTGTTCGGTCTGCTCGAAAACGACGTCGTTCCTTCGTTCTACGACCGCGACGACACCGGGGTGTCGGAGTCCTGGACCGAGCGCATCCGCCACGCCTGGAGCACTCTGGGACCCTTCGTGACGGCCTCGCGGATGGTGCGTGACTACGTCACTCGTCTCTACGAACCCGCAGCCGCAGCAGACCGGATCCTCACCGCGGACTCTGCCGGCGCCGCCGCGGACCTGGCGGCATGGAAGCAGCGAGTGGCCCTCGCGTGGCCCGGGGTTCGCATCATTCACGTCGATCCACTACCCGGGCGCGAACTCGCCGTTGGCGAAACGGTCACCTTGCGGTGCTCGGTCGATCTCGGTGGGCTGTCGACAGGCGATGTCGTCCTCGAAGCGTTACATGGCCGTTTGGACACCGAGGGCGAGATCGCAGGAACTCCGGCCGTCACTCGCCTTCACCCCGAGCGTGCCGGTGACGACGCGATCGCAGTGTTCGCCGGCGAGGTCCGGATTCATACCGCCGGCGCTCACGGCATCGCATTGCGTCTGCGAGGAGATCATCCGCTTCTCGCCTCGCCTTTCGAACTCGGACGCGTGCGATGGGCGTGATGACACTCTGATGACTCGACGCCCACGAATACCGCCCATGACATGGTTTTGTATGCCGGGTTCTTAAAACTTGCTTTCGATTACATGCTTTAGGCATCATGGTTGAGCGGCGTGCGCCGCCCGCCCGTCGGAGTCACCCCGACTCCCCTGATGCCAAGGAGACATGATGTCGAACGAGTCCGCCCCGCCCACCCCGATCACCGTCGCCCGAGGCGATGGCATCGGCCCCGAGATCATGGATGCGACCCTGCGTATCCTCGAGGCCGCAGGCGCCCGCCTCGACATCGAAGAGATCGCGATCGGCGAGAGCGTCTACGCACAGGGCAATCCTGCGGGGATCGAACCGGGTGCACTCGAGTCGCTGCGGCGCACCGGAGTCTTTCTCAAGGCTCCCATCACGACCCCCCAAGGCGGAGGCTTCAAGAGCCTCAATGTGACCGTTCGCAAGACCTTGGGACTCTTCGCGAACGTCCGGCCCTGTCCGGCCTATGCCCCGTTCATTCCCACCAAGCACCCGGGGATGGATGTGGTGATCATTCGCGAAAACGAAGAAGACCTCTACGCCGGCATCGAACACCGTCAGACCGATGAGGTCATGCAGTGTCTCAAGTTGATCACCAGGCCCGGATGTGAACGCATCGCCCGGTATGCCTTCGAATACGCCCAGGCCTACGGACGCTCCAAGGTGACGGCCTTCACCAAGGACAACATCATGAAGATGACCGATGGTCTGTTCCATGCGGTCGCCGAAGAGGTCGCAGCCGACTACCCCGATATCGAGTTCGAGCATTGGATCGTCGACATCGGCGCTGCGAAACTCGCCGATCGTCCCGGCGACTTCGATGTGGTTCTGCTGCCGAATCTCTACGGTGACATCCTCTCGGATGTGGCCGCGGAGATCGCCGGATCGGTCGGACTCGCCGGAAGCGCCAACATCGGACCCACGGCTTCCATGTTCGAAGCCATTCACGGCTCCGCTCCCCGCCGGGCCGGTCAAGATGTCGCCAACCCGTCGGGACTGTTGCTCGGAGCAGTCCAGATGCTGGTCCACATCGGCCAAGGAGACGTCGCGACCGCGGTGCACAACGCCTGGCTCGCCACGATCGAGGACGGCATCCACACCTACGACGTGTACGACCCGGCGACAAGTCAGAAAAAGGTCGGAACCTCAGCTTTCGCCGATGCCGTCATCGAACATCTGGGTTCATCGCCGACGCGTCTGTCGCCGGTCCGATACGCCCAGGCCCCCTCGATCGACGTGACCCTGAGCGAGCGGCCACGAGCGGTGAAAGCCCAGGTCGGCCTGGATGTGTTCCTCGATATGCCCGGGATCTCCCCCGCCGATCTCGGAGGTCGCCTCGAGACCTTGGCCGGCCCCGAATTCACCCTCGAGATGGTCTCGAATCGCGGCCAGAAGGTGTATCCGGGTGGAGCCCCCGAGACGCTGTGTGTCGATCATTGGCGGTGTCGCTTCACCGCGGTGGGCGCCACCACCAACAGCGCCGAGGCGGTGACGTTGTTGTCCCGTCTCGGCGAGGCCGGATTCCCCTTCATCAAGACCGAGGGCCTGTTCACCTTCGATGGTGAACCCGGATTCAGCCGGGGTCAGGGACAATGACGCTGGGACGCACCACCCCGGCGGTGACCTTGACCGCTGTCTGTCTCGACGATGATGTGCGGTGCTTTTGCTCTCGGGTCGAACGAGCTGTCGGCCCTCATGGTTTCGAACTCGTGCGGGCCTTCGCCATCGCGCGCCAGGCCTGGCCTGCGGATGTGGGATCGGTCACGGGAACGGCGACTCTGGTCCATTGCGAGTTCGCTCCGACCCAGCATCACCCCAGCGTCGATGGCGATGATGACCACGAGCGGTTGCTCTCCGCTCTCGGATTCGTCGAGATCTTCGGAGTGACCCGGTCCGATATCCCCTCCCCGGTCCCCTGGAGACCATGACCTCAGACCATCCGTACCGGGAGCGATGGGCGGTCCTGGCCACCCGCCATGGCAAAGGACCCCTCATCGCCCCGGTCATGGAGTCCAGGATCGGACTCTCCGTGGTCGAGGAAGCCGTCGACACCGACTCACTGGGCACCTTCTCCGGTGAGATCGAACGCGTCGGCAGTCCCCTCGAGACCGCGATCGCCAAAGCCCATCTCGCCATCGAGGCCACCGGTTCACCACTGGCGTTGGCCTCAGAAGGTTCGATCGGTCCAGATCATGATCTCGCCGGCCTGATCGTGGACATCGAACTGATCGTTCTGATCGACACCGAGCGCAACATCGTCATTACGCAGAGTGCCTCGAGTCTGGATCTCATCGTGGTCCATGAACACGTCACCTCGTCGGATCCCCTCGATGATCTCGGAGCTCGTGCCGATCTCGGCCGACATCACCTGATCGTTCGGACCCCTCAGCGTCGTGACCTCCCCCCGATCAAGGGCATCGCGACTCTGGATGGACTGAGAGCTGCGATTCAGACCCACGAACGGGTCAACGATGGCGAAGCCGTCATCGCCGAAACCGATCTTCGAGCCCACCTGTGTCCTCGCCGCCAGGTCGTGATCCGCTCGGCGGCGCAGCGCCTCGCCGAGCGGGTGGCGACGCTATGTGTCCACTGTTCGGCCCCCGGCTGGGGTGAGATCGCCATACACCGGGGGGCGCCGTGCCGACTCTGCGCTCGGCCCACCGCGGTGATCGCACGGCGCGAGTACGGATGTGTTTCCTGTGAGCATCGCGAGTTCCACGACACCGCTCCACCAGGAGGCGCTGATCCATCGAGGTGCCCGTACTGCAACCCGTGACCGAGATCTGAGACCCCGATCCGATGAGTTCTATCGACCCGTGAAGTGAGCCTTTCCGGGTCCGTGTTCGAGGAAACTCGCCACACCGATCTGGGAGTCCTCGGTATGGAAGACCTCCTCGAACAATTCGCGCTCACGAGCGAGACCGTCTGCGATCGTCCCATCGAGACCCCGGTCGACAGCCTGTTTGATCATGCGCTGGGCCACGACCGCCCCCGAGGCCACCGTCGCCGCCAGGCTCAAAGCCCGCTCGTGCACGGCCTCGGGTTCGACGACCTCATCGACGAGCCCCATGGCCAAGGCTTCCTCAGCCGCCACCTGACGACCAGTGATCATCATCTCTTTGGCCCGTGACGCCCCCACGACCCGGGGAAGACGTTGTGTTCCGCCACCTCCAGGGATGATTCCGAGCAACACCTCGGGCTGTCCCAGAACTGCACGACGCGACGCGATCCGGTAGTCGCAGGCCAAGGCCAACTCGCATCCTCCCCCCAGTGCGAACCCGCCGATCGCTGCGATCACGAAACGGGGAATCGCAGCCACGGCATCGAGTGCGAGATGAAAGGCACCTCCGATTCGACGCGCCTCACTGGGACCGGAGAACTCGGTGATGTCGGCACCTGCTGCAAAAATTCGCTCGCCACCCGTCACCACGACAGCGCCCGGGGGATCATCGGTCAGTTCGAACGCGGCCCGGTGAAGATCCGCCAACACCGCACTCGACAAAGCGTTCACCTTGCCGTTTGCCAGGGTCACCACGGCGACCCCGTCGTCTCGACGTTCCACGTGGACCAGTTCGCTCATGGCGTCGACGGTACCCCAGGCACCCGGGACCGGACCCGATCGGGTCGAGAGCGACGGGCTTCACGGATCAATGGAGTTCACGGAGCGACGGGGCTTCACGGTGCGACGGGGCTCACGGAGCGACGGACCCCAAGAGACGATCGGCAGCATCCCAGGGGTCGAGGATTCCCCGAGCCACATCCGTACGCATCGCATCCCACTGCTGCTCCCCGAGTCGATCACGAGCCGCCTGTTCGAGACGACGAGCGACGATCTCGTCGAGTTCCTCACGACGCCGCTGGGTGCGACGGGTATCAGCCGCTCCCGAGGACACAGCCCACTCCCGATGAGAGTCGAGAGCCGCCGCGAGCTCACCAACACCCACCGCGTTCACGGCCTGGGTCATCACGACCGGCGGGCACCACTGCTTCGGATCACGTCGCCCGGTGAGATGCAGCATCGACTCGAGATCCATACGGGTGTCCTCGGCTCCGTCGCGATCGGACTTGTTGACCACGAAGACATCGGCGATCTCCATCAGCCCCGCCTTGTTGGCCTGAACCGCATCTCCCCATCCCGGATTCACCACGACCACGGTGGTGTCGGCTCGCCGAGCGATGTCGACTTCCACCTGGCCGACACCCACGGTCTCCACCACGATCGTCGGCCATCCGATCGCATCGAGAACCCGAACGGCCTCGGGGGTGGCGAGTGAGAGCCCTCCGAGGTGGCCTCGGGTGGCCATCGAGCGGATGAACACTCCGTCATCGGTCGAATGCTCCTGCATCCGCACCCGATCACCCAGGATCGCGCCACCGGTCACCGGTGAGCTCGGATCGATTGCGAGTACGCCGACGCGATCGCCTCGCTCTCGTAACGATCCCACGAGCGCTCCGGTCAAGGTGCTCTTGCCTGCTCCGGGAGCGCCGGTGATCCCCAGCGTCCAGGCCGCTCCCGAGCAGGGATGACAGACCCGAGACACGCTGCGGGCCGGCTCGCCGCCTCGCTCGACCAGGGAGAGCAGCCGGGCTGCGGCCCGCCGATCTCCCGAACGAGCCCGGTCGAGCAATTCGGCCGGGCTCTGGTCGCCTCGGGTCACACGTTCACCACTTCGGTGACCCCGTCGACGCGGTCGCGCATGATCCTTTCGATACCGGCTTTGAGGGTCTGAGTCGATGCCGGACAGGTTCCACATGCACCCACGAGAGTCACCGAGACGATTCCGGTGTCCTCGTCCACATCGCGCAACTCGATATCGCCTCCATCGGCCTGCAAGGCAGGACGGATGACCTCGAGGGTCTCTTCGACGCGGGTACGCATATCGGACACGATCAGACCTCACCTCAAACATCGATGGGCGTGGACCTCTATTGAACCAGGACGCCCCCTACGATGAGCACTCGTGGCTTCCAAACGCCCACCTGCCAAGAAGACCGCGGCGCGTTCGCGCCGTGCTGCGCCGCCCCCGCCGCCGCGTCGGCCGTGGTTCTCGGCGGTGGTCGTGGGGGCCGTCGTGGGAGGCGCGATGGCTCTGGGGGCGGCATGGTTCCTCGACGGGCGGGACTCAGACACCGGTTCCAACACCGGCGACCCGGGAACCGGTGCGGTCACCACCGCAGCTCCTGATTCCACCGACGCGGTCGCCACGACCGTCGTGACGACGACGGTGGCACCCCCCGATGGCGGTGGCGCGACCGACTCGACTGCGGCGACGACCACGACGACGTCCACGACGACCACGACGACACTGCCCGAACCCCGATTCATTCCGATCACGGTCGGAGTAGATGACGGCCCTGAGCGGCTCGAATTGATCGGGCTCGGCGCCGAGGTCGAGATCAGTATCGTCAACCCCCAAGCCGACGACGAGTTCCACCTTCACGGCTACGACTTGGGTGACGGTCTGATCGTTCCGGCGGGCGAGACCGCGGTGCTGCGTTTCGTCGCCGACGAGGCCGGGGTGTTCGAACTCGAAAGTCACATCACCAACGACGTCTACGTGCGTCTCGTGGTCGAATGACGTCGAGTATCGCCAACCTCATCGCCCATCAGGGTGGTTGGGATGAGATCCTCTTGGTCGCCGGTCCGATCGTGGTGGTCGGCGGACTCCTCGCGGTCGCCACGCGGCGCGCCCGCGCCTTGGGATCTACTCCGCAGTCCGAGGAGTCGGACTCGTCGGAAGCGGCTCACCATCACGAGTGACGCGCTCGATGCCAGCGCCCACGGCGCGAAGGCGCCCGACGAGATCGTCATAGCCCCGGTCGATATGGTGCAGACCCCGAATCTCGGTGACCCCACTCGCCGCTAATCCGGCCACCACCAGCGCCGCCCCCGCTCGGATATCGGGCGCTCTCACCGGGGCGCCCGAGAGCGAGTCGACTCCGCGCACCACGGCATGGTGACCGTCGGTGCGGATACGCGCTCCGAGACGGACCAGTTCTTCGACGTAGCGGAAACGTCCCGGGTACAGATTCTCTGTCACGATCCCGACCCCATCGGCGACGGAGAGCATGGTGACGAGAAGCGGCTTGTAGTCGGTCGCGACACCGGGGTACGGCAGTGTCGCAATATCGATGGACCGCAATCGTTGAGGGGCCCGAGCGGTGATCCCGTCGAACTGTTCCACGATGTGTAGGCCCATATCGGCAAAGCGACGCAGCACCATGGCCATGTGCTCGGGTCGGGCCCCCTGCACGGTCAATTCCCCCCCGGCGACCGCCACCGCAGCCAGGTATGTGGCGGCCTGGATCCGATCGGGAACCGTGCGATGAGAGACCGCTCGCAGAGATCCCCGCTCGACACCGTGGACCACGATCGTCGAGGTTCCTGCACCTTCGATATCGGCACCCATGGCAGTCAGAAACGAACACAGGTCGGTGATCTCGGGTTCACGCGCTGCATGATCGATCACCGTGGTGCCTTTGGCGTAGACGGCGGCGGTGAGGAGATTCTCCGTGGCGCCGACACTGGGGAACTCGAGGGTGATGTGGGCTCCGTGAAGACGAGGCGCGGTCGCGATCACATCGCCATGGACGAGTTCGCATTCCGCCCCCATCGCTGTGAGTCCGCGCAGGTGAAGATCGATGGGGCGCGACCCGAAATCGTCGCCGCCGGGAAGCGCTATCCGCACCCGCCCACAGCGCGTGAGCAAGGGCCCCAGGACGTTGATCGAGGCGCGAATACGTTCCACGAGCTCATACGGCGCTACCGGCACGATGTCCGCGGGGGTCGACAACCGCAGGGTCCTTGCACCCTCACCCTCTTCGCTGTTCACCGCTCGGGTCGTCACTCCGATCGCTTCGAGCAGGTCCGCCATGATCGCGACATCGGCGATCGCTGGAACATTGGTGAGTTCGTACTCGCCTTCGGCCAACAGCGCAGCCGCCATCAATTTGAGAACCGAGTTCTTGGCTCCCGGCACGGTGATACGTCCCGACAACGGACCGGTTCGGCGAACCAGTAGACGATCGTCGGCGCGTTCGGGATCCCAGCGCAACTCGGTCGAGGCGGCCACGAGGCTCAGTATGCTCGCTCGGGTGACCCGCGATGGCACCACCCGGGTGCGGGTCCATCCCGATGACCCCGCGCTGAGAGCCTGGCTCGACACCCCTCGCCAGGATCTCGTCAGCGAGGAGAGGGGCGAGTTTCCTGGCGAATTCGTCCAGGCTCATGGACCGTTCTCGCAGTATCGACGCCGCGTCGCGACCGATGACGAGGGCCGACTCACCGAGACTCTCACCTGGCGTCTCGACATTCCCTGGTTCGGATGGTTGTTCCGGGCCGCGATGCTCGCCCATGACCGTCGTCGCCATCGGCTCATGTCCGCCGGCACGGGACCCACCAACAACCCGCCACCTCCATGGTGGGCTCCCCCCGAACGACTCGACGCCCGCCAGGTTCTGGTTCTCGGCCTCCTTGCGGCTGCATCGATGTCGAGCGCCTTCGTCAACACGCTGTTCACCCAAACGGTGGCGTTCGCGGCCGACGAGTTCACCATCGGGGAAAGCGGACAGGGAATTGCCGCTGCGATCGTTCGACTCGGCGTGCTCATCACGCTGCCCGCCACCTGGCTCGCCGATCATCACGGTCGACGACGCGTCATCCTCGCTACGGCCTGGACCGCTCCGATCGTGTCCGCCGTGGGCGCTTTGTCCCCCTCGTTCCCGTTCCTCGTCGCGACCCAGACCATCGCCCGACCCTTAGCGCTCGCACTCGACGTGATCATCGCCGTGGTCGCCGTGGAGGAGATGCCCCGAGGTGCACGGGCATACGCGATCAGCGTCTTGGCGATGGCGAGCGGGCTCGGGGCGGGAGTGGCGGTGATGTCGCTCCCACTCGCTGACATCTCTGCCAGTGCATGGCGCTTGGTCTACGTGGTGGCCTTGATCTGGATGTTCGTCGCGGTCGATGTCGCCCGACGGCTTCCCGAAACGCAACGGTTCCAACATCTCGCCGATTCAGCTCCCGCCCAGAGGGTTCGCCGTATCGACCGCCGACGCTTCGCCATGCTCGCGGGAGTCGCCGTGCTCACCAATCTGTTCGTCGCCTCGGCATCGATCTTCCAGATCCGATTCCTTCGTGATGAGCGCGGCTATTCAGCCACGACGATTGCGATCTTCACGCTCGCAACTGCGACACCAGCCGCCTTGGGTCTGATCGTGGGGGGACGACTCGCCGATCGTCGGGGCCGTCGCGTCCTGGCCTCGGTGGGCGTACCACTGGGGGCGGTGGTGTTGGCGGGAGCCTTTGCGACCCGGGGAGCCGTGCTGTGGTTCAGCGCCTTCCTCGGGGGGCTCATCTCCACGATCGCGTTTCCCGCCCTGGCCGTCTACCGCCGCGAATTGTTCCCCACGGGCGGTCGAGGACGAGCCAACGGACTTCTCGTCGGAATCGCCCTGGCTGGAGGAAGCCTCGGTCTCGTCATCGCCGGAGCGCTACTCGAGCGGGACTGGTCCTATGCCACCGTCATGGTGCTTCTCGCGTCCGCTTCGCTTCCGGCGGGGCTGATCGTATGGCTGGGCTTTCCTGAGACCGCCCGACGAGAACTCGAAGAGCTCAATCCTGGGGATCGGCCGCCACCGACGGCCTGAAGCCTCCCCGAGCCCCGCAACATGGCTCCCGCAGCGGGATCTTCTGGTTCTCGTCTCAGTCTTTGACGTTTCTTGGATTTCTGCTGGGCACCCCTTGGACGACCGCTCCCTACGGTGACAACCAGCCTTCCGACACCTGATCGGAGGCCATCGATCAACCGAGGAGCCCCCATGAAGACTGCTACCGCCACCGCCTTGTCCCTGGTCGCCGTTCTCGGTGCCGGTTCCGCTGCCGCCCTGGTCAACACCTCGATCTTCGATTCGGCACCCACCGATGCTGCTGCCTCGGCGGCCTTCGTGCCCAGTGCCGCAGTCGTGGAACTCACACTGCCGCCGGCAGTTCCGACTGTCGCTCTCGACGGCGCAGCGATGACGCCCACTGCCGATGAAACCGCGACTGTGGACGATGGGGTCACGGCGTCACCGACGGCCACCGCTTCGTCCTCGACGGGCTCGTCGGCTCGGCTGTCGAGCACCGCCGCCGTCTCACCCACCACGGCTGCTCCCACCCCGACCACTGCTCCGGTCACGACGACCACCATTCCCTCGTCGACCACGACGACCCCGCCCTCCTCCACGACGACGACCGCTCCGAGCACGACCACGACGACTCCGAGCACCACGACCCCCGGGTCCTCGCTCTTGACCACCTACAACCTGGGTCCCGCAGGAGCAGTCACCGTCGATGTGGTCAACGGAAATGTCGTCTTGTTGGATATGGCTCCAGCTCCTGGCTGGACCGTGGTGAGCGGCACTCAGATGGCGGGTTCGGTCCGCGTGATCCTGGCGGACCCGAGCGTCGAGATCACCTTCGTCGCTCGATACGCGAGCGGAGCCCTCGTGCCGGAACTGACCTCGCGCAGCCTGATCACCCCGGCGACGACTCCCCCGTCGACTCGCTACGACGACGACTACGACGATGACGACGACCACGAGGGCTACGAGGACGACGACCACGACGATGACGACGACCACGACGATGACGACGACCACGACGATG
>CAYYHU010000003.1:51276-52571 GCA_964471865.1 uncultured Ilumatobacteraceae bacterium
ACCACGACGATGACGACGACCACGACGATGACGACGACCACGACGATGACGACGATGACGACGACCACGACGATGACGACGACCACGACCGGGATGACGACTGATCAGTGACGGCTCGGCCCGCGCTCGATCACCCCACGCCCCTTACCCGGAACGAAACGAGAACTCACCGATGACCACGTCCCCGAATCCCCAGGACCGAGCCGAACGCTTGGCGGCGCTCAAAGCGCGGCGTTCAGCCGACCAGGCCTCAGAGCCGACCGCATCTTCAGTCGATGCCACCGGTCCTGGCACCCCCTCGACCCCATGGCAGGCCCCCACCCACACCGACGCCGTGCCGCCCCCGCCGACCGCCTCCAGCCCTCGCACACCCGCACCGACCAAACGAACGACACCAGCCCGAGCCGCCCGTATCGCCACTGTCGGAGCTTCTCTCAGCGCGGTTCTCGGCCTGATGACGGTCTACGGATTGGCTGAACGCCAGGTTTCCGACGCCAGCGGGACCGCGCCCAACCCACCCTCAGCTCCTGTCGTGGGCTCGACTGTGGGATCGCGCACCGTGTCGGTTCCGGCCGGAACTCCGGTCGTGGTCTTGATGATCGACGCATCGGGCCGTCCGATCGATCTCACGACGATGCCGTCCGCCGAAGCTCTCGCCGGATACCTCCAAGGCCTGGCGGCGGCTCCGAGCGCACCATCGCTTCCGGTCACGACTCCCGAGTCACCTTTGGTGCTCACCTCCGACGCCTCGACCGGGGGCGTGACGAACGGGGTGGGAGAGATCGATGCGTCACCAGCGCCGGGTGCCCAGCAACCTGCCGTCGCATCGGCCAAGCCCGCACGGACCCCCACGTCTGCGACCACCACGACGCAGCCGCCCGCCCCGACCACCACTGCGAGCCCGAGCCCCGCTCCCCCGAGCGCCCCGGCTACCACCGCCGCCCCCACAGCGCCGAGCTCCACCGTCGAAGCAGCACCGGCACCGGCAGCGACCACGCCGCCACCTGCGGCTCCGGCCCCGACCGTTCCCGTCGCGACTCCGGCGCCGATTCAACTCACGGTGCCCATTCCCGCCGTGCCCGCACCTCAGCCGGCACCTCAGCCCGCCCAGGGCTCCACCCGGGGTAGCTGATCGCATATGTCATGGGAACACCGGATACCGGGCCTCTTGATGGGGACGACCGCCACGCTGCATTGCGCAAGAGAGTTCTACGACCAGGCGGTTTCGCGTCTTGACCAACTCGAGGAACTCTGGAGCCGGTTCCTTCCCGACAGCGACATCACTCGCATCATCC
>CAYYHU010000003.1:52671-129858 GCA_964471865.1 uncultured Ilumatobacteraceae bacterium
CTCGAGGAACTCTGGAGCCGGTTCCTTCCCGACAGCGACATCACTCGCATCATCCGATCGAACGGAGACCCGGTGCTCGTGAGCCCCGAAACGATCGAGTTGGTGGAGCACCTGATCACCGCGGGCGACATCACTCGTGGAGCCTTCGATCCCACGCTCGTGGACACCCTGTGCTCCTTGGGATATGCCTCGAGTCGAAGCGAACCCGAGCGTCAGACGGTTCCTGTGGGCCCCACACCCGCAGGGATCAGCATCGGTGACGTCGACATCGATCGGGCGGCATCCACGATTCGTGTCCCTCCGGGGCTGGGTCTCGATCCTGGCGGCCTCGGAAAGGGACTTGCGGCCGACATCGTCACTCGCGACGTGATGGCCGCAGGGGCCACGGGAGTGATGGTCGAGGTAGGAGGCGATCTACGAGTCATGGGACGGCCCGAGACCGGGGACTCCTGGGTCATCGAGGTCCACGACCCCGAAGGTCGAGAGGTGATCGATGTGATCGCTCTTCTCGACGGCGGCGTTGCGACCTCCACGACTCGCCTGCGGACCTGGGAGCACGCCGGTGAATCGCAGCATCATCTGATCGATCCTCGAACCAGCCGTCCCAGCAATACGGGAATCATCGGCTGCACCGTCGTTGCCGGCACCGCGGCCTGGGCCGAGGCGATGACGAAGGTCCCGTTCTCTGCGTCCCTCGACGAGACCATGGCCCTGTTCGAGCACCACCGACTCGCGGCACTTGTGATCCGCGACGACGGTGAGCGAATCGTCACCCGGGAATGGAAGGAGTTCTCCAGATGAGTGACCACTTCTGGTGGTATCTGTCCCGTTCCACAGGAATCGTGGCGATGGTGCTGTTGGTGCTGTCGGTCGCATGGGGGGTGTTGTTGTCGACACGAGCCCTACGAGAGGTCGATCGTCCGGCGTGGCTCTTGTCGGTGCACACCTGGCTGTCAGGGACCGCCATCGTCATGACTGCAGCCCATCTCGCTGGTTTGATGCTCGACGGCTGGGTGGATTTCGCCGTCACCGACCTCATGATTCCGGGTCAGGCGACATGGGTCGGGGCGGATCGAAGCGCCGAGATCGGAGTGGCCGTGGGCGTCGTGTCGGTCTACGTCTTGGTGTTGATCCAAGCGACATCACTGCTGCGGCGGCGCCTGAACCGGCGAACCTGGGTGCTGATCCATCGGCTCAGTTTTCCGGTGGTCTTCGCCGTGTTGCTCCATGCAGGATGGAGCGGCACCGACACCTCGAACCGCGCCTATCAGGTCATGGCGATCATGCTCGCCATGGCCGTGGCGATCGCTACGGTCCTGCGCATCATCACTCCCGCCCGCCGGCGCACCGCCTCCACGTCGTGACGAAGACCGGCTCAGTCCGCGGCGCTGCGGGCGAGACCCCCGGCCAGCACCCGATCGTCATCGAGGTCGTAGAGCACGATGCTTTGGCCCGGAGCCACTCGGCGTTGGGGTCGATCCCATATCACGACCGCTCGAGCATCGGCTTCGACCACGACCTCGGCGGCGCACACCGGAGCATGCGCACTCGTTTGGACCAGGACCCGATGACGGGTTCCGGGGTCATAGGGCGCTGAGCCGTCCGGCGTGTCGAGCCAGATCATCGACTCCACCCCTTGGGTCGACACCTCGAGATGGGCGGTCGAAGCGACGGTGACACGCCGTCGCGGGAGGTCCACCGAGACGACATGGCGAGGATCGTCACCTCCGGGCAGCCCCAATCCTCGGCGCTGTCCCAACGTCACGAGTTCCACTGCCGCAACGGAACCCACCACGGTGCCATCGAGATCGACGACCTCACCAGGATGAAGGTCGATGCGTTGGCGCAGAAACTCGGCGCGACCCTGGGACCGCTGGATGAAGCACACGTCCTGACTGTCGGGCTTGGTCGCGGTGCGCAGGTCCAGGCGCCGAGCATGATCGCGGACCTCGGCCTTGGTCATATGACCGATCGGGAACTGCACCTGCGCGAGGCGCTGCTGGTCCATCACATGCACCACATAGGACTGATCCTTGGCACGGTCAACGCCCCGACGAAGCTCTCGCCGGCGCGAGGGACCGTCGACGATGCGGGCGTGATGCCCTGTGGCGACTGCATCGAAACCCAACAGATGAGCTCGCTCGAGCAAGCGATCGAACTTGAGGTGGCGATTGCACTCGATACAAGGGTTCGGCGTACGACCGTGAGCATGATCCTCGACATAGGGCTCGACGACGTGACGGTCGAAGTCCTCGGTGAAGTTGAACACGAGGTGATCGATACCGAGACGATCCGCGGCCCTTCGGGCATCGTCGACGTCTGAGACCGAACAGCAGCCGGTATCGCTGTCGCCACCCCACAACTTCATGGTGACACCCACCACCTCGACTCCGGACTCGACGAGCAACGCCGCCGCCACCGACGAGTCCACCCCGCCCGACATCGCCACCAGAACGGGGCCGCTCATGATGCCGGTGCTCCGGTGTCACGCGCCGCTGTGCGGCGGTTCCTCAATGTGGTCACCGTGTCGATGAGAATCTCGACGCCGCGATCGATGTCGGAGACGTCAGTGGTGTGTCCGAGCGACAGCCTCAGCGCTCCCGCGGCCCACCGCCAATCGAGACCCATCGCCGCAAGCACATGCGATCCCGCCAACGCCCCCGAGGCGCATGCCGAGGCCGCCGAAGCACAGAGTTCGTACCGGTCGAGCATGAACAGCAGCGCCTCGCTCTCGACCCCGGCGAAGCACACATGTGCGATTCCGGGAACCACGTCGGCATCCTCAGGAACGGTGACGAGAACCTCGTCGAGTCCTGAGCTCAACCCGTCGAGCAGGCGACGACGCAACGCCGAGACACGTTCGTGATCATCACCACGATCACGGTCTGTGGCTGCCAGAGCAGCCGCGGTCGCAACGATCCCGGCGACGTTGAGCGTGCCGCTGCGGCGATCACGTTCTTGTCCGCCGCCCAGGATCAACGCCTCCAGATCCACCCCGGAACGCAGCACCATGATTCCCGCGCCTTTGGGACCACCGAACTTGTGAGCCGATAGCGACATGGCGTCGACGTGGGGCCAGATTTCACGCAGGTCCTGCCAACACGCCGCCTGCACCGCATCGGTGTGGATCACCGCTCCGGGAGCGCGGCGCCGCACGATGCCGGCGGCATGCGCAAGCGGGGACACCGTGCCGATTTCGTTGTTCACCGCCATGACCGACACGACCGCGACCGGCGGAGTCTCAGGATCACGAAGGGTGGAACGCAGCGCGTCGAGATCGATACACGCCCGATCATCCACCCCGATCACGATTCCGTCGAGATGTTCCACAGGGTGCAGGACGGCATGATGCTCGGCCGCCGAACACACCGCTGTTCCCCCACGGTGGCGAACGGCTCCGAGGATGACGGCATTGTCGGCCTCGGTTCCCCCCGAGGTGAACACGATCTCCCCGGGGGCACAGCCGATCACCTCGGCGATCTGGTCCCGAGCATCATCCACGACGCGTCGCGCCCGACGAGCGAATCCGTGCGAGCCCGACGGGTTCGCGAACTGGTCGGTGAGAAACGGCATCATCGCCTCGACGGCCTCGGGGCGCATCGGGGTGGTGGCGGCGTGATCCAAGTACACCGGGGTCGTCACCCTGGTAACGGTACCGGTCTCGGCCTGGTGGCGTGAGGCCTGCACAGACGAACACCAGATGGTCGCGACCCCGTCGATGTGGTGGACTGCCCAGGATGCGCGGATACGGCGACGACACCTATGGCGAAGCATTCGCCGACGTCTACGACGAGTGGTACGGCGGTATCAGCGATATCGCTGCGACGGTGAAGTTCATCACGAGCTACGCCCAGGCCCCCGGGCCGGCTCGAGGTCGAGTGCTCGAGTTGGGGATCGGCACCGGACGTCTCGCCATACCGCTGAGCGACCAGGGCCTCGAGGTCCAGGGTGTGGACTCGAGTACCGCGATGCTCGAGCGCCTTGCCGCCAAGGCGGGGTCCGAACGGATCCATGCCGTTCATGGGGACATGATCGAGGATGCTCCACCGGGACCGTTCGCGGTGATCCTCGCGGCCTACAACACCTGGTTCAACCTCCTCGAGGAACGCCGCCAACGCGAGGCGATGGTGGCCATGGCCGCCCGCTTGGCTCCCGGCGCCCGACTGGTGATCGAGGCCTTCGTACCCGAACATCCCGCCCCGTCGGGTTCGCGGGTGACGGTACGCACGATGACCGCTGACGCCGTCGTTCTCAGCGTCAGCCGCGACGATCCCGAGACTCAACGCAGCGAGGGCCAGTTCGTCGAACTCGTTCATGGAGAACCGGTTCGTCTGCGCCCGTGGAGTATCCGCTGGAGCCATCCCCATGAACTCGATGCCATGGCCCAGGCCGCAGGCTTGGCTCTCGAGGATCGTTTCGGTGATGTCGACCGTGGAGTCTTCGATGACTCCTGTGAACGCCATGTGAGCGTCTATCGACTCGACTCTCGTGGGTGAACGCGAGTTTCGGCCCCGCCGAGCAGCCTCGTGACCTGGGGGGAAGCGAGTCGTCGACGCCCGAGCGCGAGGTGTGTACCCCATAGGCCCTTCGGCCACGTATCCTGGGGGTCATCGTGAGCCAGTTGCGCCTCAATCCCCTCACCGGCCGATGGGTCACCGTGGTCCCGGAACGGGCCGAACGGCCCAACGATTTCGCGCCTCGGTCCCTCCAGGTCGAAACCGGTCCCGCTCGTCCCTGTCCGTTCTGCCCCGGCAACGAAGAGACCGCTCCAGCGACCTTCGAGTTGTCCGATACCGGCGGTGAATGGCGTCAGCGGATCGTGCCGAACCTCTACCCCGCCTTCGAAGGTGACGAACATCTGGCCGTGCGCAACCTCGGCCCGGTGCATGTCATGGCCGAAGCCAGCGGCACCCACGATGTCTTCGTGTTGACCCGTGACCACTGGGGTGGACTGCACCGGTTCTCCGATGCCGAAGCCGCCGACACGATGCGCTCGCTGAAGAACCGGTTCGCACAACATGCGCAGCGTTCGAACATCCGCTACACCCAGGCGATCGTGAACCATGGTCGCGAGGCCGGCGCATCGCTGGTCCATCCGCACGGCCAATTGCTCGGGCTGCCCTTCGTTCCCGGTGAGATCCTGGACGAAGAGCGAGCCTTTGCCCGCTTCGAGGGAGGCTGCATCCTGTGCGCGACGGTCGAGGCTGAATCGGTCAGCGGTGAGCGAATCGTCAACTCGAACGATCATTGCGTATCGGTCGCGCCGTTCTGGAGTGGGTCACCTTTCGAGTTGTTGATCGTGCCCCGAGCCCATTGCGTGCATCTCACCGAGGCCGATGACGACTCGGTGGCCGGTGTTGGTCTGGCGATCCGCGACAGCCTGGCGCAACTCAATGCCCTGTTCGGCGATGTCGCCTACAACCTCGTGATCCACACCGCTCCTCACCACCACAGCGCGCACTACCACTGGCATGTGCACGTATGGCCCAAACTCGTCACGACCGCGGGTTTCGAACGAGGAACCGGTGTGATGATCAACATCGTTCCGCCCGAGACCGCAGCCGATGAGTTGCGTCGGGTCGCAGTTCGGGCCTGAGGCTTCATCGCCGATACCGTCATCGCGGTGGACGCCCCTGCGACGGTCATCACTCATCTCGACGACCTCGAGTTCGTCGAACGGTTCACCGCTCGGATTCCGGGGGATAACGATTCCAGCGCCATCCCCCGTCAGATTCATGGTGCCGGGTGGTCACCTGTCACCCCGAGTCCGGTCTCAGCCCCTCGAACCCTGGCGGTGTCACCCGAGGTGGCCGAGTTGTTGGGCTTCGCTCCTGAACTGATCTCGAGTCGCGACCTCGCCGAGGTGTTCAGCGGCAACCGGATCCCCCGGAGGGCGCGCCCCTTTGCGATGAATTACGGAGGCCACCAGTTCGGAAACTGGGCGGGACAACTCGGCGATGGTCGGGCGATCGCGCTCGGAGAGGTCCGTGACGTTCGGGGAGGGTTCCAGACGCTTCAGTTGAAAGGGGCTGGGCTCACCCCGTATTCGCGCGGCGCTGACGGCCGCGCCGTCCTTCGGTCCTCGCTGCGCGAATTCCTGTGTTCTGAAGCCATGCACCATCTCGGTGTGCCCACCACCCGTGCTCTGTCACTGGTCGCTACTGGCGACGGGGTCGTACGCGACATGCTCTATGACGGAAACCCCAAGACCGAACCCGGAGCGGTGGTCTGTCGAGTCGCCCCGTCCTTCGTGCGTTTCGGGAACTTCCAACTTCCCGCCTCGCGAGGCGATACCGGTCTGCTCGACACCCTGTGCGACGCGGTGATCGAACTGGACTTTCCCGAGTTGGCCGCCGATGGCTCCCTCGACCGGATCGAACGTATCGAAGCCATGTTCGACGAGGTCTGCCGACGCACCGCCGATCTGATGGTGGATTGGATGCGCGTGGGTTTCGTCCACGGAGTGATGAACACCGACAACTTGTCCATCCTGGGTCTCACCATCGATTACGGCCCCTATGGCTGGCTCGAGGACTTCGATCCGACCTGGACGCCCAACACCACCGATGCCGGCGGGCGGCGTTATCGCTACGGCGCTCAAGCTCATGTGGCGCAGTGGAACCTCTTGCAACTGGCCAATGCACTCGTGGTGGCGACGGGTCGTACTGAGTCCCTGCAGTCCTCCCTCGAGAACTTCGCAGCCCGGTACGGAACCGGATTCGACGAGATGATGGCGCGCCGCCTCGGCTGGGGCATGCCGCGTACGGACGACGACTCGCTGGTGTCGTCGATGTTCACACTTCTTCAGCGCAGCGAGATCGACATGGTGCTGTTCTTTCGGAACCTCGCAGATGTCCCCATCGATCCCGAGACGTCGAGCGACACGCTCCTCGACCCGCTCAGCGACGCCTGGTATCGACCCGCCGACATCGCCGGTGAGTTCCGCGATCTCATGGTGGCGTGGCTTCGATCCCACGGGGAGCGCAGCCGCCGTGCCGATCTCGATCCCGAAAGCCGCCGGAATCAGATGGACGCGATGAACCCTCGCTACGTCCTTCGCAACTGGCTGGCCCAAGAGGCCATCGATGCCGCCGAGGCCGGCGACACCGGTCCCCTCCACCGGCTCTGGGACGTCTTGCGGTCCCCCTATGACGATCAACCGGGCGCCGAACACTATGGACAGCGTCGACCCGAGTGGGCTCGCCATCGCGTGGGCTGCTCGATGTTGTCGTGCAGTTCCTGACATCTACGGCGAGTTCGGCGACGCCACCCGAGGATGATCTCAGGCTCGTCGTAAGGTCACCACGACATCGAGTCCGCCGTCGGGTCCCGGGGCCAACGCAACGCTTCCACCGGCGGCTTCCACGAGTTGGCGAACGATCGCCAAGCCCAGACCCGTTCCGCCCGGCGCCGCGTCAGGGGCACGCCAGAAGCGATCAAAGGCCCGTTCCCGCTGCTCAGCAGTCATCCCCGGCCCTTGGTCGACCACATGCAACTCGACATGGTCCCCTACCACCATCGTGGCGAGCCGAATCGAGGTTGCGACCGGTGCCACCTCGAGCGCATTGTCCACGGCATTGTCGATGATCTGTTCCAGACCGCCGGGCACGGCGAGCACCAATCCCACCGCCCCGGTTCGGATATCGATCGTCACGGAGCGTTCCGTGGCGAGATCGGACCAGTACGCGGCGCGATCGGCGACGACGGCATCGAGATCGACTTCCACCGGAGCCACTGCGGCGTCCTCAGCGCGGCTCAACATCAACAAGCCCTCGATCATTCGAGCGAGACGTTCCGTTTCCGCCACCGCCGCCTCGAGATCGTCGATGCGATCATCCAACGTGTTCGCATCGGGTGGCGACGAGGCCAGGCTGCGTTCGAGAAGATGCTCGAGGCGTAAGCGCAACGCCGTCAACGGTGTCCGCAACTGGTGGGAGGCGACCCCAGCAAAGCTGCGTTGACGGGCCACCAACTGATCCAGCTGGGCGGCCATGGTGTTGAACGACCGCGACAGGGACCGAATCTCGGCGGGACCCTCTCGTTCATCGGCTCGTTGCGTCAGGTCGCCGCCGGCCAATCGTCGGGTCACTCCATCGAGACGCGCCAGCGGTCGAGTGACGGTTCCCGACAACAACACCGCGGCAAAAGCGGCGATTCCGACCGAGATGACTGCCACGAGACCCAACCCCCACAGCCGGGAACTCACCTCGTCGTCCACGAACGAGGCCGGCGCCGTGATGCGTACTGCCCCCACGGTGTCAGCACCTGACAAGACCGGAACCGCCACGAAGAACAGTTCACCTCCCAGCGTCACCGAGGTGCGTTCACCGGTCACGGGTTGCCCCGAGAGCGCTGTCAGGATCTCGGGGCGATTCGTGAAGTCCTCACCGGGATCGAAATCCGGTCCGAGCACCGCGGTACCGGCCTGGGACACCACGACCACGCTGACACCCTCTTCGACCTGGTAGCGCTCCACGAGCCCTCCGAGGACTGCGTTCTCGGCCACCGTGTCGTTTTCGAGATCCTCTTCGACCCGTCCGGCGAGCACGAAGGCATCTCGCTCGAGACGGGTGGTGAGCCGATCTCGTTCCACACTGCGCAGATGGCGCACCAGGGGAAGGTCCTGGACTGCGAGGACCAACAGCACCACGCCGACGAGAACGGCGACGAGGCGCAGTCTCACCCAGAGCGTCCTGTCGGGATTTCGAGTCGAAAGCCGACGCCGCGAACCGACTCGATCCAGGTCGGATCACCGAGTTTTCGACGCAGCGCTGCGACATGGGCATCCACGGTTTTGGTCGGGCCGAACCAGTTGGCATCCCAGACGTGTTCGAGGATCTCAGTCCGGGTGCGTACGGCTCCGGGGTCCTCGGCGAGATACGCCAAGAGATCGAATTCCTTGGGGGTGAGGGCCAGGGTCTGCTCGTCGAGGAACACCCGATGGGCTCGACGGTCGATCCGCAATGGACCCACCACGCTGATCGCGTCCCCGTTGTCGTGTGCGTCGCCCCCGCCCTCGCCCGACCGTGGTTCCCCGGCTCCGCTTCGACGCAGCACCGCGCGGATCCGCGCCACGAGCTCTCGCACCCCGAGGGGTTTGACCATGTAGTCGTCGGCTCCCAACTCGAGCCCCAACACGCGATCGAACTCGTCGCTGCGCGCCGTCACCACGATGATCGGAACGCCGGACACCGCGCGAAGCGACCGACAGACGTCATAGCCGTCGGTATCGGGAAGCCCCAGATCCAACAACACGACATCGGGACTGAGGACTGCATTCAGCTCGAGAGCACCAGCACCCGTGGCAGTTCGGGTGACATCGAACCCTGCTGAGGTCAACGGACCGATCAACGACGCAGCAATCGAGTCGTCGTCCTCGACGAGCAACAGTCTCACGGCCTCAGTCTCGCATCACCGTGGTCACCGCTGGCACCTCGCGATGATCCCGTGGCACGCCCGTCGCGAGGCCCTGTCAGCACGATGGCCCGCCTGGTGGAGTCGACGCATGCGTTTCCTACACCGTCGAGATGCCGGTCGAACGCTGGGCGAACACCTGGCCGATCAGCGCGAGGAACTCGGACCCGATCCGGTCGTACTCGGCCTCCCTCGAGGCGGGGTTCCCGTTGCCGAAGAGGTGGCTCGGATCCTGGGCTGTCCCCTCGACGTGATCGTCGTGCGCAAGATCGGCGTGCCGGGCCAACCCGAACTCGCGGCCGGAGCAGTCGGCGAGGACGGCGCTCGGGTCATCAATCACGACGTCTTGCGGGCCACGGGAACGACACCCGAGGATCTGGCCGTGGTCGAAGCCACCGCCCGGGACGAACTCGCGCACCGGGTAGCCCGCTTCCGACGGGCCCGAACCCGGGAATCCCTCGCCGGACGCAGCGCCATCATCATCGACGACGGCGTCGCCACAGGAGCTACAGCCCGGACTGCATGTCAGGTCGCGAGGGCGCACGGCGCGCAGCAAGTGGTGCTCGCCGTTCCGGTGGCTCCGATCGATTGGGAGTCCCGCTTCGGGGCTGCGGCCGATCTCCTCGTGTCGTTGTCGACACCGGAGGGATTCTGGGCCGTCGGACACTGGTACGACGATTTCTCTCCGGTCACCGACGACGAGGTGGTGGCCTGTCTCGAACGGTCGGCGCATCCGTCGCGCATCTCGGGGGGAGCCCCTGTCACCGACCTGGTGGCGGTGGGACGCGATGAAGAAGTCGCGATCGATGCCGCGGGCGCCACGGTCCGAGGGCATCTGCGCATTCCCGTGGATGCCCTGGGAATGGTCGTGTTCGTCCATGGCAGCGGGTCGAGTCGTCACAGTCCTCGAAATCGCTATGTCGCCGAGGTCCTCCACGAGGCCGGACTGGGAACCCTCGTCTTCGATCTGTTGACCCCTGCGGAGGAACGCCAACGAGCCAACGTGTTCGACATCGTTCTCCTCGAGCGGCGCCTGAGCGCAGTCATCGCCTGGCTGCGCCACGATCTCGGTGACCGAGATCTGCCCATTGGACTCTTCGGGGCATCCACGGGGGCCGCCGCTGCGCTCGTCGTCGCGGCCCGACCCGCCAATCGGATCTCTGCGGTGGTGTCGCGTGGAGGCCGTCCCGATCTCGCCGAACATGATCTCTCCAAGGTGACAACGCCGACGCTGTTCATCGTCGGTGGTCACGATCTCGCGGTCGCTGAAATGAACCGCACGGCTCAACAGCAGGTGCGAGGCCCCAGCGAGATGGTGGTAATCCCGGGAGCAAGCCACCTCTTCGAGGAACCCGGCACCCTGGGCAAGGCGGCGGATTCGGCACGCCAGTGGTTTCTCGACCATCTCGCAACGCCCGCGCTCACGGCTCGTTCACACCCCGCGCCGCGGTGATTCGCGGCCGGAATCGACGCCGCATTAGAGCCCGGTGAGAGGATGCGACCGTTCGGGATAGCCGCCTTCGGGCAGAGCGGACATGATCCCGGAGTGGATCAAACCACCATCGACGAACAAGGTCTCGCCGGTGACGAAACGGGCACCGGGCGACACGAGAAACACCACGGCGTTCGCGATGTCATCAGGATGTCCAGCGGTCGGAAGAGGCTGATATCCCAGATCGTCACCAACCCCGGGCGCATATTTCGTATCCCACACTTCGGTGCGGAACTGCCCGGGAGCGACACAGTTCAACCGCACTCGAGGACCCCACTCGAACGCGAGAGTGCGAGTCAGTTCGACCACCGCCGCCCGAGCCGCTGCGGAGTGGGCGATACCAGGAATTCCCCGTCCGACGGTCGCCACGATCTGACAGATCGTCCCTCCGGACCCGTCCAGCATCCGATCGCCGAACACCTGGGTCATGTTCCAGGTTCCGTTCAAGTTGAGATCGATGACCGAACGCCAACCATTGGGACTGAAATCGCGGGCCTTTTGGGGAAACTGGCCACCGGCGTTGTTGACCAAGATGTCCACGTCACCATGGCGTTCAGCCAGCGCCTCGACGGTCTCGCGGTTACGGATGTCCACGAGGTCGGTCGCCACTGTGCGACCCGATCGTTCGCTCAGTTCAGCGGCGGCTTCGTCGAGAACGTCGGAACGCCGAGCCGCAATGGTCACCTCGGCCCCAGCGCGCAACAACCCCAAAGCGATCGCTTTGCCCAAACCGGTACCGCCTCCGGTGACGAGGGCCTGGCGACCGGCGAGAAGTTCGGGATGGAACACAGGGGCGTCAGCAGAACCAGTCATGGTCGGCAGTCTCCCAGGTCGACCCCTCAGGCTCCGAGCGCGAGCAACGCCCGATGACAACGGGTGACACTGGTGCCGGGACGAGCTCCGAGCGCCTGAGCGAAGGTGGCCAGGCGCAGCTCCTCGAGCTGCCATCCGAGTTCGATCACCTCAGCGGGAACGGCCCCGCCGGGAAGACTTCGCACCAATGCCCGGTAGCGCCGCTCCAGTGGATGGATCTCGCTCAGACGCCGAGCGTCTTTGTCGATATCGCCGTCGAGGCGTTCCAACCGGTGTTCGAGGCCCGCGAGATAGCGGCTGAGGTCCCCGAGGCGATCTGCTCCGGTGCTGGTGACGAAGCCCGGACGGATCAGCCGTCGACGGTGCGATCGGGCGTCATCGACGAGTTCTCGCAACGACGCGGCCCGCAGCCCATCGAGGCGTTCGTCGACGCTCACAGCCAGAGTGAGAGCCGCAGCCGCCTGGTCGAGGAGTTGACGAGACCGAGGCCCGCATTCCCGTTCGACTTCGGCACGAATCACGGAAAAGGCCTCGGGTTCGCGGGGTTCAGGGTGACGGCGGCGGATCTCGTCGATGGCGACGAGGATGCAGTCCCCGACCACACCTCGAGCATCGTCACCAGCGGCGCCCAGCGCCAGATGAACCCGTCGAGGAGCATCCGACAGAACTCGTCGCACCGAGGGCGCCGAGCGAAGGAGCAGGCGGCGTACGGCGCGGCCATGGGCGCGACGAGCGGTGGCGTCATCGAGCATGAAGCGCAAGGCGACCCGGTCTCCCTCATCGACCAAACGGGGCCAGGCTCGCACCGCGCCATGGCGAGACGGAACCTCCACGGTCGCAGGGAGTTCACCCACATCCCAGTCCTCGACGCTGTCGCGCTCCTCATGGCCATGACGCGCGAGATGGGCCACGACCGCCGATCGTGCCGGAATGGCGACACGGGCGACCACTGCGTCGAGATCTCGGCCCGCGTCGACGGGCACCCCGGTGTCGTCGACGACGATGAAACCCATCCGCAGATGCGGTGGAAGCCGGCTCGCGTCGAGGTCCTTCGCCGCGACCCTCACCCCCGAGGTGGAAGCGAGACCCTCGATGACTGCGTCGACGAGACGACCTGTGGGCACCGAGGGCAGGGCTGCGAGAACGGCTTCGATCGTGTCCCCGAGTGGCTGCAAATCCCGGCGGATCGTCTTGGGAAGCGTGCGGATCAGGGTCGCCACGAGTTCCCGGCGATGACCAGGGACATGCCAGTCCCATCCCGATGCATCGATCTGGTTGACGAGAAGCAACGGAATCTCCACGAAGGTGCCGTCGAGGGGATGTCCGGGTTCGTAGCGGTACCGCAGCGTCAGGCTCAGCCCCCGGTGCATCCAGTGATCGGGATAGTCCTCGGAATGCAACCGGATTCCGTACTCATCACTACTCACCACGGACTCGTCGAGATCCAAGCGATGAGGATCCTCGCTGACCACACCTCGCCACCAGCGGTCGAAATGGCGCCCCGACACCACCTCGGAGGGAACCCGAGCACAGAAGAAGGCGAACTCGTCGTCGGGATGCAACAGTCCAGTGCGGCGAGATCGGGTCTCGAGTTCGATCATGCGATCCCGAAACTCGTCGTTGCGAACGCCAAACGGATGTCGAGATGCCCAGTCACCGTCGACGAGGGCATGGCGAACGAACATCTCGTGAGCGCCGCGAGGATCGACTCGGTCCAGGCCGATTCGCCGGGCCGAGGCCAAGACCAAACCGTGCAATTGAACGGTCTCAGGAACCATGGCTCGAGCCTGGGAGGCATCCCAAACGGGATCACCATAGGTTCGCTTCACCAGGGAGCCCGCGGCGGCCTCGACCCATTCGGGTCTGATGGTCGCGACTCGTCGGGCTCGGAGCCGGTCCGTCTCGACGAGTTCGGTGGCCATCACCCACCGGGGTGGACGCTTCGCGAGCACCGATCCCCCACCGATCACGAAGGTCGATGCCCTCACGCCTCGGAACTGGCGCCGATCGCCATCGCGGGCGCCGATCTGGGTGACGAGGCCAGCCAGAACGGCCTGATGCACGTGATCAGGATGCGCTCGGGTGGTGGCAGGGCGAATTCCGAGTTGTCCTGCCACTTGGCGCAGTTGGCTGTAGAGGTCCTGCCATTCTCGGACCCGTATCCAATTCAGGTACTCGGCACGACACATCTTTCGAAACTGGTTACCCGAGCGTTCCCGCTGTTCACGCCGCAGGTGATCCCAGAGTTCGACCAGACCCAACAGATCCGATCCGGCGACCTCGAAACGGCGGTGAGACTCCCGGGCGAGACCGGCTTCTGCCGGATCCTGGGGGTACTCGCGCGGGTCCTGGATCGACAGGGCTGCTGCGATCACCAACACCTCTCGCACGCAGTCGCGTCGCTCCGCCTCGAGGATCATGCGCCCGAGGCGAGGATCCACCGGCAAGCGGGCGAGACGGCGACCCAGACGAGTCAAGCGCAAACGAGGCGCAGTATCGCTCACCTCGACCGCCCCGAGTTCGGCGAGGACCTGTTCACCATCGCGAATCGCCGCCGCGTCAGGTGGTTCGAGAAATGGGAAGGAGGCCACCTCGCCAAGACCGATCGCGAGCATCTGGACCATGACCGAGGCCAGGTTGGTGCGAAGGATCTCGGGCTCGGTGAACGCGGGGCGCGCCTCGTAGTCCTCGGCCTCATAGAGACGGATACACACCCCGGGACCGACCCGACCACAGCGCCCCGCTCGCTGATCGGCCGAGGCCTGCGAAATGGCTTCGATCGGCAAGCGTTGGACCTTGAGCCGACGGCTGTACCGCGAAACCCGAGCCGTTCCCGCATCGATCACGTAGCGGATCCCGGGAACGGTCAAGGAGGTTTCGGCCACGTTCGTCGCGACGATCACTCGCCGACCCGCATGTGCAGAAAAGATTCGATGCTGTTCAGCCGCCGAGAGCCGGGCATAGAGGGCAAGCACCTCGAGGCCGGGGATCTCGAGATCGCGAAGTGCCGCCACGGTGTCATGGATTTCTCGTTCACCCGACAAGAACACCAAGACGTCGCCAGGTCCCTCGGCGACGATCTCGGCCATCGCCTCGCTGACCGCCTGGACGGGATCGGTTCCGGTCTCCGGGGGGCGGTATCGGATCTCGACGGGAAATGTCCGACCGCTCACCGTCACGATCGGGGCCGGGGTCCCGTCGGGGCCGGCAAAATGGGCGGCGAATCGATGCGTGTCGATCGTCGCCGAGGTGACCACGACGCTGAGATCCGAGCGTCGTTCGAGCAAGCGGCGCAGGTAGCCGAGGAGGAAGTCGACGTTGAGGCTGCGCTCATGGGCCTCGTCGACGATGACGGTGTCGTAGCGAGACAATTCCGGATCCCGTTGCAGCTCGGCGAGCAGGATTCCATCGGTCATCAAGCGCACCACGGTGTCGGGGCCGGTGCGATCCTGGAACCGCACGGTGCACCCGACCTCGCGGCCGGGTTCGGTGCCGAGTTCGCTCGACACCCGATCGGCGATCGAACGCGCCGCGACCCGACGCGGCTGGGTATGAGCGATCATCCCGGAACGTCCCCGCCCCGCAGCGAGACACAACTTGGGAAGTTGAGTGCTCTTCCCGGAACCGGTCTCGCCCGCCACGATCACGACGCGATGGGTCTCGAGCAACCCGATGATCTCCTCGGCGTGCTCAGCGATGGGAAGGTCCTCGCTCGGCCGAAGCCGACCAGAGGCGGCGATGGCGTCACAGATGGCTGCGCGTCGCCCACTCCCGGTGTTCACGGCGCGCCACGGTACCCGGGAGCAGGGTGGAGGCCTCGGCGGATGCCGCTGGGACCGACCGATGACCATATGCGGATCCCGCCTATATACAGACAATTGTGGACTATCGGTCTAGGGTGGCTCGACATGAGGAACGAAGCGACCCCCGCGATCGCCCTGGGTGGAGGCCGATGAGCGGGGTCACCAGTTGGTTCGAGTACGTGGGAGATCGATGGGATCGCATCTGGTCGACCTCGCTGGACCATCTGATGCTCGTGATCCAAGTCATGGTCGTGGCGACCGTGGTTTCGATCGGACTCGGCGTCCTGGTCCGCAACCGGCCGACGTTACGAAACATCGCCTTGGGGACTGCGGGCGTCTTTCTCACGATCCCCTCACTGGCACTGTTCACGATCTTCATCCCCATCGTCGGGCTCGGCTTTGCGCCCTCGTTCATCGCCTTGCTCATGTATGCGATCCTCCCGATTCTGCGCAACACCGTCACCGGCCTCAATGAGGTGGATCCTGCGGTACTCGAATCGGCCCGCGGTATGGGACTCAACCATCGCCAACGCCTCGTCAAAGTGCAGTTGCCTCTCGCCTGGCCCGTGATCTTGGCCGGGATTCGCGTCTCGACGCTGTTGACCACCGGTATTGCGGCCATCGCCACACTGGTGGCTGGTCCCGGGCTCGGCTTGTTCATCAAGGACGGCCTCCGACGCCTCGGACTGCCCCTGTCGTTGGAGTCGGTGTGGACCGGAACGGTCTTCACGATTCTTCTCGCCCTGATCCTCGACGCCCTGCTTGCGCTCACGGCGCGACTGACCACGTCGAAAGGGGTGCGCTGAACCGTTGCGCACCCCCATCACCCACAGGAGACTCCCATGAGCGACCTGCAGTCGTCCATCATGACCCCGCCCGGCTCCCCGAGTGCCGAGCCGATGATCCGCCTCGATGGTGTGTCCAAGGTCTACCCCGGCCAGGAAATGCCGGCGGTCGAGGAACTGAGCCTCGATATCGACCGAGGGGAGGTCCTGGTCCTCGTGGGTCCTTCAGGGTGCGGTAAGAGCACCACCCTGCGTTTGGTGAACCGGATGATCGAACCCTCGAGCGGGCGCATCATCTTTGATGGTGAAGATGTCACCACCGTCAACCCCGATCTCCTTCGCCGCCGCATCGGGTACGTGATCCAGCAGATCGGTCTCTTTCCTCATATGACCATCGCCGAGAATGTGGCCACCGTGCCGAGGCTCCTCGGATGGAAGAAGGATCGCATTCGCACCCGCGTCGATGAACTCCTCGACATGGTCGGACTCGACCCGTCGATCTATCGGGACCGGTTCCCCAAAGAACTCTCGGGCGGTCAGGCGCAGCGCTGTGGCGTCGCCCGGGCACTCGGGGCTGATCCCGAGGTGCTGTTGATGGACGAACCCTTCGGCGCCATCGACCCGATCACTCGAGATCGCCTTCAAAACGAGTTCCTCCGGCTGCAGTCCGAACTGAAAAAGACCATCGTGTTCGTCACTCACGACATCGACGAGGCGATCAAGATGGGCGATCGGATCGCGATTCTCAAAGAGCGCAGCCAGATCGCCCAGATCGACAAGCCTGAGCACATCCTGGCCTTTCCCATCGACGACTTCGTCGACGATTTCATCGGATCGGGATCCACACTCAAGGGTCTCAACTTCGAACGGGCCCGAGATCTCGAACTGGCTCCCTACCCGACCGTGCGCCACGATGCCGGCCATCGTCACGCTCGCCAGGTGCTCGACGCGGCCCCGCAGCGCTGGCTGCTCGTGGTCGACGACCGCGATCGGCCTCTTCGGTGGGTCAATGACAGCCACCTCGATCGCACCGACAAGCCACTGCGCGAACTCGGCCATCCGGTGCGCGCCAAGGTCGAACCCAATGCGACGCTGCACGACACCCTCGAGGCGATGTTGACCTCATCGGCCAGTTGCGCCTGCGTCGTCGACAAGAGCGATGTCCTGCAGGGTGTGATCGAAATCGACACCCTCACCGACGTCATCAGCCGCCTGCGCGCCAACGCCAAGAAGCATTACGAGGAGGAACACCTCCTGAGCGCCGAACAGCTCGCCGAGGAGGCCGCCCGATGAACGCTCCGGGCCTCCGACTCATCAGGGGCAATATCGGACTCATCATCGCGCCGCTCATGATCGCTCTCGTCGCAGTGATCATCGCCGTCCAGGTGGGTGGCGCCGAGAAGGACTTTTCGGAGGCCTCGGCACTGGACTGGTCCAACAAGTTATGGCCTCAGTTGTCCACCCATATCAATCTGACCTTCTGGTCGACGCTATGGGTACTCGTAGTGGCCATCCCCTTGGGCATCGCCCTCACCCGACCGGCCTTGAGGTTCCTCGCCGGGCCGATCCTGACCGTGGCAAACAGTGGTCAGGCCATACCGGCCTATGGCCTGTTGGTGCTCCTGGCTGCATGGCTGGGAACGACCTTTTCCACCGCGGTTCTCGCGTTCACGATCTTCGCCATCTTGCCGGTCCTACGCAACACCATGGTCGGCCTCGATCAAGTCGACAAATCCGTGATCGAGGCCGGACGAGGGATGGGCATGTCCAAGCGACGAGCCCTGCTCTCGATCGAACTTCCACTCGCCGTCCCGGTGATCCTGGCGGGCGTGCGCACCGCGCTCGTGATCAACGTGGGCATGGCTGCGCTCGCTTTCCTCATCGGCGGTGGCGGTCTGGGCGAAACGATCAACTCGGGCTTGAAGTTGCAGCGCGATATGACCACCTTCACCGGCGCCGCAATGGTGGCGCTGTTGGCGCTCACTGTCGACTGGATCGCGGCGGTCGCTGAACGAGTGCTTCGACCTCGAGGTCTCTGAACGAATCCGCACTCATCGTGTGAACGGCGACATCGCATCTCCGATGTCGCTGATCGTGCCCATCGAAGCCTGGAAGTCCGCGCCCTGAGTCCGGGGGTCCGTCGACTGGCTCGATCGTCACGATGACGACGTCACGGGTGAGCGCTACAGGACATATCGGGGCGCTCCACGACGCAGCACCTGGTTCGAAGTGCACCCCATGGATTCGGGGCCGCGAGATGACGACAACGGGCTGAACGCCCCAGGCTCGTCAGCGGGAGTCCGGGTCCACCGACGCAGATGCCGCGACGCCGAATGACGAACGCCTGATTGCGAGCCGGCGTGTCAGACCCGGGCCCTGCCGACCCCGGTAGGTGGTCTCGACTCCCGGGGGCATGAGCGACCACGAGAGGCTTCGCTGAGCACCCGATGAGAGACGTCGTCTGGTTCGCACCGATCCCATGGCGCGAACGACCCCCGCCCCACCAACAGGCGGAGCGGGGGTCGTTCACGTTCACGAGGAACGGATCAGACGAAATCAGCCGCTGATCAGACCCTGCTCGACGAGGAAGTTACGCGCCACTTCGGAGGCCTCTTGGCCCTCGATGTCGACGAGGTAGTTCAACTGAGTCATGGTCGGGTTGTCGAGAGGAGCGAACATCGCCTCGGCGATGGTCTCGAACGCGTCCGGAGCCTGCTCGTACAGGTCGTTGCGCATCGTGATCGACACGTTGTAGAGGATCATGATGCCGGGATCGTCGACGAGGTTCAGGCCGAGTCCGGCGATGCGGCCATCAGTGGTGAAGACCTCACCGAAGTCGCAGTTACCGTCGCGGGTCTCGGTGTAGATGATGCCCGTATCGAGGATCTTGACCTGGCTGTCGGGGACCTCGTATCCAGTCGCCGTCTCGAACAGGATCAGACCGTCAGGACGGTCGGGGAACTCGGACTCCATGCACACCACGGTGTCAGGGTTGGCGGCGAGATAGTCCGCCATCGACTGCATCGTGAAGGGCTGACCGTTATCGAGGAGATCGGGGCTCGAAGCAAATCCGTAGGTGTCGTTGAACGGCGAGCGGCCAATCCAGCGGATGTTGTTCTCGGCGAGATCCTGCTCGGCAGTGAGCCGGGTCAGTTCCTCGGGATCGAAGCTCGGATCGTCGTTTCCGAGGTGCACGCTCCAGCCGGTGCCGTTGTACTCGGCGTAGGTGTTGATCTGGCCTGACAACAAGGCTTCGCGATTGACCACGGTGCCGCCGAGGTCGACGCGATTCTCCACACTGGCGCCGGCGGCTTCGAAGGCTGCAACGAGCATTTCGCCCAGGACCAGCTGTTCGGTGAAGTCCTTGGAGCCCACGGAGATGTCGAGACTCGAGAGATCCAACTGCTCGAACAGCGGACCCGTCGGGGCCGAGGTGGCGCCCGGGGCGGCGGTCGTGGCCGGGGCGGCGGTCGTGTCGCTCGACGAATCGTCGTCGCCGCAAGCGGCGGCAATCAGCGAGATCGCAGCGAGGGGTACGGCAAGACGCGTCCAACGTCGGTTGGTCGAAAGCATAGATGCTCCTTTGGTTGTGGAAGGTCGACGGCTCTCGCCGGCATGCGCCTTGTGGCACACCGCCTCGGGGCTCAGGACACATCGGCAGCGCACGTCACTGTGCGCCCACACCGCAGTACACGCTGAGCCGAACCGCTCGACTTGGACCCCTCTACCCTAACCAGCCGGTACCTTCGTCTGAACCCACCTGCGCTAAAAATGCGTTATGCCTGCCGAGTCGATGTCGCACACCCGATCTCGGCGGGCTCGACCGTGGATCCTCGACGACACCGTGCCGAGACGCGGTGATCACTATCCCGCCGATGGCGCCATGTTCGAGAAGTGGTTCGGAACCGAGATGGCCGCCCGGCGCTACCTCGCCGCCGTGCGCTGGCGTCACGGTCTGGAGTGTCCACGGTGCGGTTCTCCCCGGTTCGGCGCCAACGGAACATCGGCGGAGCCCCGATGGTGGTGTGGCGACTGCCGGCGGGCCGTGACCGTCACTAGTGGGACCTTGCTCGACCATCACCGGCTTCCACTCACCACGATCCTGCAGGTCGCGTGGTGGTGGGCGCACGAACCGGTGGGATTCTCCACGCGAGCGCTCACAGGGTGGTTGGGGGTTCACGAGAACTCGGCTGGACGTTTGGCTCAGACCCTTCGCGTTGCCATGAGGGGGCCGCATCCACCCCTTCGGGGACTGGTCGAGATCGACGATGTCGCCGTAGGAATCCATGAACCCGTAGGTCGGAGCTCGTTGCGAACCCAGCGGATCCGGGTGCTCCTCGCCGTTGGATGCCCCGGTCAGCAACGGATCGGGTCGATTCGCCTCGCCAAGGTCTCATCGGTGTCAGCCGTGACGGTCGGACGCTTTCTTCGCCGCCAAGTCGCCCCGGGATCCGTTGTCGTCACCGATCGATCACGCAGCATGGCGGGAGCTCTCATCACCTCCCCCTACAGCCACCGTCCCGACGGCCTCGGCCTGACCGATCCGTGGACCCATCGACCGTTGGTCAGATGCCACTCCGTGGCTGAGCGACTCAATAGTTGGCTGAGCGAGATCCATGGTGGAGCGGTCGACCACCGACATCTTCCCCTTTACCTCGACGAGTTCTCCTTTCGATTCAACCGTCGCCATACCCGCGACCGAGGTCGCGTCTGGTTCGACCTCGTGGAGCGCCTCCTTCACACCCCTGTCGAACACCGTCGACCCGGGCCCCGAGTCCATCCCAAAAAGCCGACCAGGCTGCCTGGTGCTGTCCACGTCCTGGCACCGATCACCCGGCCGACGATGTGACGACTGGCCTCGACCCCAGTCGAGAGACCGAATCCAAGGACCAGCGCGCTCTGGGTCGCGGTGCACTGAACCACGAGATTCCCGATCGGTACCGAGATCCATCTCCTGATCACCGATCGCCAAGGCATCAAGATCCCAAGGTGAGCGCCAGTAGCAGTCGAATCCCTGTCCCCGGCGTGGTTCTCCAGGCCACAGCACGATGATCTCGGTGGTCACCGATCCTGGGGTGGCGCCGACCAACAGGGTGGCCTCATCGGGAACGACGACCTGCGACGATCCCACAGCGACGAGGTCGTCGGCATGACCCCACACCCCCTTGGCTCGTCGCGAGCACCCGGAATCACGAACCAGACCTCGTCGGTGGGCCGTGAACCACCCCATCGAGTCCTGACATCGAAGCACACGAGAGTCGTGGTCCCTGTTGTCGACGAAACCCCGGTCATGGTCTGAGCCTGAGGAGTTGTCACGATCTCGGCTCCGGCTCGGCGTAACGACGTGTACATGACGTCGAGCACCGACGACTCCGCGGCATCGGTCCGGTCTGTGTCACTCATCGAACTCGCGCGCTCAGGACGGCTTGGCGTTCGGCCTCACAGACCGAACGAACGTGACACGGTTCGAGATGATCGTTGACAACCCCCATCGCCTGCATGAACGCATAGACCGTCGTCGGTCCGAGGAATCGGAATCCGCGGGATCGCAACTGCTGAGCGAGCCGCTGAGACTCGGGGGTGGAGGCCGGTACCTCACCGAGATCTCGAGGTGCACCGATCGCAGCCGGCGCAACCGACCAGACGAGGTCGGCGAGCGTCTCGTCCCGCGCCCACATGTCGAGCAGCGCCTGGGCATTGCCCACGACGGCATCGATCTTGCCCCGATGCCGGATGATCCCGGGGTCACGGAGCGCCGACTCGATCTCACGGGCGGTGAACCCCACCAGAGCATGCGGATCGAAATCAGAAAACACCGAACGCAAGCGTTCGCGCTTACGCAAGACCGTCAGCCAGGACAGTCCGCACTGGAACACCTCGAGACAGAGTTTGTCGAACAACCGATGGTCGTCGGTTTCCGCGCGGCCCCATTCCCCGTCGTGATACGCGACGTAGTCGTCATGTCCTTCACACCATGGGCATCGCGGCGTCATGACGGCGTGTGTAGCACACGTGGTGTGGCGTCGGCACCGGGCCTCGTCGATGGCTACGGCTCCACCTGGGTCACACGCCGATACCGAATGCTCAGAGCCCGCCGGGGTGCAGGTGACGAATTCGGTCCGGAGCCATGCACCATGGCGGGATCATGAGCCGAGACGTCACCAGGATCCATGACGAGCACGACTCCGGCTTCCTCCCGAGGATGCAACGAGTCGGGGCTGGTCCACCCGAAGACATTCGGCGGTTCATCAGCGGGCACGAGCGCCTCGAGTGGACCTCGATGGCTTTGGGGAATCATGACGAGCGCACCGTTGTGTCGGGTGGTGGCGTCGAGAGCGACCCATAACGTCACGGCGTCACAGCCCTTCAGGATCGACCTCCACGGGTGACCGTCTTGATGCCATAACGCCGGCAGCCCCGTGCGGGCAGCCTTGACCACATACGTAACCCCGAACGATGCGACCTCACCATCCAAGAGTTCGCTTGCCAGCGCGCGCAACGGCGGATGAGAGGCGATCTCTCGAGCGACGGGATCCCCATCTGGATCGAGAGCTCCCAGACCTTGCGGTGTCAGCGTCCGCGTTGCGAGATCCTCGGACCACGCGTTGCGAGTCTCGGTGTCGACGAGTCCGCGAACCACCACGTACCCATCACCGAGGTATCGCTCGCGACGCTCCTGGATTCGGGTCATACCCTCAGTGTTCCACGCGGGCGATGTCTCCAGACCCGGCGCCCGCAGTATCGATCGACGAGACTGGGCCTCCATCGAATGACGGGGAGGAACGATGCGAGCGGTTGGCGTGTTGGAGTTCGGAGGGCCCGAGGCTCTCGTGGTCGTAGAGGTTCCCGAACGGCATGCCGGACCCGGCGAGGTTCGTATCCGCGTGGCGGCCGCCGCAGTGAATCCGACCGACACCATCCATCGCTGCGGGCGCCGAGCCGACATGTTGTCGGTCGATCCACCTCCCTACGTCCCGGGAATGGACGTGGCCGGGGTGATCGACGAGACCGGGGAGGGAGTGACCCGCTTCTCGATCGGCGACGAGGTCATGGGGATCGTCATCCCGAAAGGCGATCATGGCGGATACCGCGAATCGATCGTGCTGCCCCACGCATCGGTCGCTCGCATCCCTCGCGGTTCGACTCTGGTCGAGGCATGCACGTTGCCCATGAACGGACTCACAGCCCGATTGTCGCTCGATCTCCTCGGGCTCCAACCCGGCGCCACCGTCGCGGTCACCGGAGCCGCCGGCGCCTATGGCGGATATTGCGTGCAACTCGCCAAGGCCGATGGGCTCGAGGTGATCGCCGATGCCTCAGCAACCGACGCCGATCTCGTCAGGTCGCTCGGTGCCGACCATGTGGTGCCTCGCGGCCCTGAGGTCGCGGCGCGGATCCGCGAGATTGTCTCTGAGGGAGTCGACGGACTCGCTGACGGTTCGGTCCAAAACGACGAGATCGTGCCAGCGGTTCGTGATGGTGGCGTGATCACCTCGGTTCGAGGTTGGCAGGGTCTCGTCGAACGTGGAATCGAGGTGCGTCCAACCTGGGTGCGTGACTACGTCGAGTCCTGGGAGCATCTCGAAACCCTCGCTCGACTCGTCGAAACCGGCGCCGTGACCCTGCGCGTCGCGGAGGTCTTCCCCGCTGCTCAAGCAGCCGAATCCCATCGACGCCTCGAAGCCGGAGGCACCAGAGGCCGATTCGTCATCACGTTCTGAGCGCGGCGGGCTCACCGGCAGCCACTGGCTCGCCGAGCACCTTGAGGGGCCGTAGGCGTCGATGCAACTCGAACCGGTCCACGGCACAACGGCGAAGATGGGCCATCGCCTCGTCCACCTCGTCGGTGAAGCACACGAGATCCGGATCCGATGGTGAGATCATCCCGCCCTCGACCATCCGTGCGAGATGGGCACGCACGTCCTTCCACGCATCTCCACCCATCACGATGACGGGGAAGTCATGGATCTTGTCGGTCTGGATCAGTGTCAATGATTCGAACAACTCATCCATCGTTCCGAATCCCCCCGGCAACACGATGAAGGCATAGGAGTACTTGACGAGCATGAACTTGCGTACGAAGAAGTAGTCGAAGTCCACGCTGACATCGAGATACGGATTCGGCTCCTGCTCATGGGGAAGCGTGATGTTGCATCCCACACTCAAGGCTCCGACGTCGCGCGCTCCTCGATTCGCCGCCTCCATGATGCCCGGACCTCCACCGGTGACGATCGTGAAGCCGAGCTGCCCTGCGGCCGCCGCGACATGACGTGCCAACTCGTAGTCCGGATGATCTGGTGACGTCCGGGCTGAACCAAAGACCGTCACGCAGGGCCCAATGAAATGCAGACTCCGAAAGCCCTTGACCATCTCGCGCCCGACACGGGTCACGGTTCGCAGCTCGCGCAGCCGGGTGCGCGGCCCCTCGAGTTCGAGTCGTTCATCGGTCCGAGCCCCTCGGGGCGGTCGCGTCACTGCCATGCCCCCACCCTAGGAAACCTGATTGGGCAGCGATGAGACGCCGCGTCGTCAGAGCAGTCTCAGGATGGGTTTCCAGAGAGCCAGCGTGGTGTCCTGGTGTCGACCTGAGAGCGATCCGTCGAGATCGTCTCAGGCGAGCCGGCGCAGTCCGTGAGCTCGCCGCAGGGCCACGACGGCACACACCAGACCCGCAGCGCCGAAGACGCACAACGTGGGGCGGGGTCCGATGAACGAGGCCAGGACACCGGCGACTAATCCTCCCAAAGGCAAGAGGCCGGCGTTGACCAAGGCGTTGAGTGCCATGACCCGCCCCATCCGAGCGAGCGGAGTGAGTTCCTGGATCAGGCTCTGATTGAGATTCAGATAGAGCCCCCCGTTGAGCCCCCAGACGAACAACAACACCTGAAGAACGAGGAAACTTGGGGCCAGTCCCTGCAGGATCTGGTCGGTGGTCGCCACGACCATGAAACCCATGAAGATGAGACCTCGCCTGCGAAGGCGGCTCCGGTAGCGAATCAAGACCAGCGATGTCGTCACCATGCCGAGACCGACGAGGGCGAAGAGGCGAGCGGCATCATCGGCGCTTTGTCCGAAATGATCTCGGGCGATGCGCGGCAACAACGTGAACGAGCCGCCGCCGAGTAATCCGCCTCCGACACACAACAATGCGAACAGGGCGCGCAACTCGGGATGGTGCCAGATGAAGCCCAGGGCTTCAGCGATATCGGTCCGCACGCTCGGTCGCCGCTCGACGACCTCATGAGGCGGGATGACGAGCCGGCTCGCCGTGAAGAGCCCCACAGCGAAACATCCAGCCTGGGTGGCGAACGCCCAGCCGACGCCATGGGAATCGATCACACCACCGACCAACAATGGGCCGGCGATCATGGCGATGTTGGCACCCACGGTCATCACGACCACGGCATGCATCACGTTGGCCGGTCCCACGAGCACCGGCACGAGAGCCGATCGAACGGGCAGAGCGAACGCGACGACACATCCGAACGAGACCGCCACGATCACCGCGACCCCGAGGCTCATGACCCCGGTCCACACCAGAACCGCGGCCACCGACAAGACGGCGGTTCCCAGGGCTTGGGTCGACATCATGATGCGGCGACGATCGTGACGGTCGATCATGGCTCCGGCGGTCAACACGAAGGCGCACACCGGAGCACCGAGCGCGAACACGATCAGGCCACTCGCCCAGGTGGGTGATCCCAAGACGTCTTCGACGAGCCAGATGAACGCGAAGCGATCCGCCGATACCACGAGTCCGAGGACTGCGGCATTGAGCCAGAGCCACCAGAACCCCGTTCCGCGCAGCGAACTCTGCGATGTCGGCGCGATGACGGTCTCCCCCACGTCGACGCAGCGTAGAGGATTCCGTTCGTCTGTCGTTCATCGATCGTTTGCCTGGCGTACATCTGGCAGTGCTGGGTGACCGCACCTGATGAGGGGACTCGCTCGATACCGAGATGATGCCGGATGATCACGTTGGTGAATCTCGACGCGCCGGATCATCAGCGACGAACCGGACGCGTTCAGCGAGATGTGACAGGCTCCGGGCATGGCTGCACAGTGCTCCCCCGGGGATCCCCACGCGACACCGACGACACCGTCGACGTGTATGTCCTGTGGCTCGGATCAGGCCACGCGTTGGAGCACCCCTGAGGGCATGGCGATGTTGTGCCGGGACTGTGCCGTACTCCACGGGCTCGGCTGCCCGTAGGGAACCTCAGTCCGCGAGGCCCGACGCGATGGCCTGATTCGTGGCATCGCGGAACTTGACGACATCGAAGCCCACCACGAGTTGCGCCGGGGTCTCGATGATCACCCGATGAGGCGAATCGAGAAACTTCTTGAACGCCTGACGGTATTGATCCTCAGGGTTCTCATCTGCGCGCGACAACGCCGAGTAGAACCACTCCTTGAGGGTGTCGAAACCCTCGTCGCCTGGAGCATGCACCGCGGAATCACCCTTGAACGTGGCGGTGCGGCCACCGGTGTTGATGACGATTCCGGACTGGGGGCGCTTTCGAAGCGCCGGAACTCGCTTACGGCGCTCGGCACACGTCGTCCAGAACGTTCCGTCTTTGTAGACGTAGGCCACGACGACACCGACGGGATGGCCCTGTGAGGTCGTCCAGTTGAAGACGCACTCACCCACGGTTCCGATGAGCGACGCGAGCTCCTCATCGCTGAGCTGCATGCCGGCCAGGTCTTCATAATCGAAATCAGACATCGTTCCCCCTCAGTTGTCGTGCCCTTCCAGCATCGCCGATCGCATCTACAACGAGCGTGGCGGAACGCCATGCCGTCGGCGGTCAGAAGAAGGCGGCACCCCCATCAACGGAGATGTTGGCCCCAGTGATCCCCGCACCGGCGTGAGACGCGAGGTGAACCGCCATCGCTGCGAGTTCCTCCACGGTGACGCATCGACCAAGAGCCGTATCGGCCGTGTAGTGCTCCACTAGTCCCTCCACACCACCGACCCCAAGGGCTTTGCCCGCCTTTTCGTAGACCATGTCGGTGAGAACGAGACCCGGGCAGATCGAATTCACGGTAATGCCATGGCGACCCACCTCACGGGCCACCGACTTCACGAACCCGTTGATCGCATGCTTGTTCGCGGTGTAGCCAGCGACATTGGGCTTGCCGTGCTTTCCCTCGATCGAACTGATGGCGATGATTCGTCCCCAACCCCCTGGAACCATCGTCTTGAGGGCCCGCCGCGTCGCCCAGAAGGTGTGATTCAGGTTCAGGTCGAGCTCGTACTGCCACTCTTCGTCGGGCATCTCGATGATCGGGGCCGACTGCCCGGTCCCGCCCGCGTTGGCGACCATGATGTCGATGCTGCCGTAGTGCTCGACGGTGAAGTCGACGAGACCTTCGACCACCTCCCGTTCAGCTGCACTTCCCGGATAGAACAGGAGGCGGTCACCGGCATCGAGCTCACTGAGCATCGCATGCCCCTTGTCGGCCGTTCGGCCGTTGACCACTACGCAAGCACCCTCGGCAAGAAACGCCTCAGCGATGCCGCGTCCGATGCTGCGAGTTCCTGCAGTGATCGCAGCGACCCGTCCGGCGAGTCGCCCCTCGTTGTTTTTCATTGTCGGTCCTTTGGTCGGACGAAGGCGGAAAGTGACTGAGGCCGAATGGGGTCAGGAGGCGGTTGCGTGGTCGGCAAGTCCTGCTAGGGCCCGCGAAGCCATCGCTGTGGCGAGGTCTCGAACCCGAGGTTCTTTCGGGTCGGCCACCAACGGGAGGCTGCACGCCACGGCCAAGCCGAACACCATCGCCAGGCCGTACCCGGCGAGGACATCGTCTCGACAGGCATCGACGCCAGCTGCTCGAAGGTATTCGCAATAGGTGTCGAGCAACTGCTCCTCGTTCTCGCGTCTCATCTCGACGGTGAGCGATTGAGTAAGGAAGTAGGCGAGGTCCCAGGACGGAGGTCCTATGCCAGCGCCCTGCCAATCGACGAGAACGACGGCATCTCGTCGAGGGCTGAACAAGAGATTGTCCGCTCGCAGATCTGAGTGCAGCAAAGTCGACGGCAACTGTGCCAAGACGCACAAGGCCTCATCAACGCGTCGCGGCAGATTCTCCACGGCTGACCACAGCGACTCGTCGACTCCGTCACCGACGAGATCCTGAAGCGGTCCCAGACCATTTGAAGCGAGATAGCCCAGATTCGTGCGGCGGGCCTGGGAATCGAGCCGAGGCAGCCAGTCCATATGCTCGAGATCAGGTGAGCGCCACCAACGGGCATGGAGGCGCGCGACTTCAGAGAGCACCAACTCGGCTTCGCGACACGTGATCCCGATCACCTGATCGACTGTCGTGTCGGCGTCGATCGCCTCCTGAATGATCAGGAACCGAGCCGTTTCGGGGTCGTACCACGAGGCGTACACCCCCGGGACACGCACGGGTGTCGTGGGGGCGAGTTCGTGATAGAAGCGCAATTCTCGTGCATGGCTTCCACTGCGCAGGGCGCTCCCGAGACTCCCTTCGCGATCGGCGGCGAACTTGACCACCACCGATTCGGGACCTGGCTCATCGACGTAGTCAGGGGTGAGGAGGACGAGATCGCCGAGCATTCCCCGCTCGGCACCGATGGGAGCCGTGACGAACGAGTCGACTCGCAACCCAAGTGCTTTCGACACGAAATCGACACTCAGCTCTGCTGGACGAATCGGAAAGGGGGCCCCAGCGATCACGGATACGTCATCCCTGCGGTTCACCGATGGCGACAGACGATGCGATCGCGCGAAGCGCAACGAGAATCACATCGATGCCGCCGGTTCGATCCTCGAGATGCCAGAACCGCTCGAAGAACCAACCCATGACCATGGTGCGTAGCAGTTCGGTGCCGGTGTCGACGTCGAAACCTGGAAGCTCCCCGGTTGCTATACCCAGTTCGGCGAGGTGGCGAAACACCGGCAATTGGAGTTCGGTTCTCCGAACGAGGAGATCGCTAAGTTCAGCGTGGAGCCGTGCCACTGTCGGCATGCTGGCGAGGAAGTGCGACTGAAACGGCAGCCGCTGGCCGCCGCGACCTCGCAGAAGGATTTCGACCCCTTCGATCATTGACTCGCATGGCAAAATCGATTCGTACATGCGTTCCCAGATGATCGGTGCGGTGTCCTCGAACACAGCCCTGTAGAGCTGGTCCTTCCCGCTGAAGTAGTGGTAGACGGCTGACGACGCGATTCCGACCTCCCGAGCCACCGCCACGAGCGACGTCGACGCATAGCCGCTCTCGGCGAAGAGACGGCGAGCAACGTCCATCAATGCCTGTCGAGTCTCATCACTGCTGCCGCCCGGCGGCCGACCACGACGTCCCCGAGAATTCGAACTGCTATTCGTCATATCGACAGGACCTGACCTCCGCCACCAGCTTCCTGCCACCGTAGAGCCCGTCGCTCGATGAGACCGACCAATCCATTGAGCGCCAACGCGAGAAATGCCAGCACCACCGTGTACGCGAACATCTCGCCGATATTGAAGTTGTTCTTGGCGGTGATGAGCCGCAACCCCAGTCCACGTTTGGCCGACAGGATCTCGGCGAAGACAACCGAGAGCAGTGAAAAGATCACCGCCAATCGAAGCGCTCCGAAGACCGGCGCCAGGATTCCGGGCAACACGACCTTGCGAAACTTCTGGAACTCCCCTGCACCCATTGACGTCACGACGAGGTCGAGGTCGGGATCGATCATCCCCACCGCTGACTGTGTCGGGATCTGAACGATGAAGAAGACGACGACCACGGCCAGAACGATCTTGGATTGCTCGCCGACACCGAACCACAACAAGAAGATCGGTGCCAATGCGATCTTGGGGAGAGCGTTCGCGAAAGTCAAGAAAGGCCCGATCACCTTTCCGAACCGGACGTAGCGTCCGGCGATCAATCCAACGATCAGACCCGCACCGCCTCCGATGACGAAGCCGGCGAGTGCCTCTTTGAGGGTCACCCAGAGGTCTTCCCAGAACAGTCCAGTACCCACGATCTTGTAGATGCCGTCCCACACCTCACGCGGGGTCGCAGTGAAGATGCGATTGACCCATTCTCGCTCGACGATCACCTGCCAGGCGATCAAGATCAGAATGAGCAACAGGACGCGGGCGATCTGCACGGGAATGTCGAGCCGCTGGATCAATCGGCGACTCGGTGTCGGCGGTGCGGGAAGGCTCGACATATCGAATGTCGGTGTCCGGGGTTCAGACGAGTTCATCGCGCAACTCCCTCCAGATCTGATGCTCGATATCTCGGAATCGTTGATCGAACCGGAGATCGTCGATGTGACGAGGACGATCCAGGTCGACGATTGTGTCCGACTTGATCGTCCCTGGTCGGGCGCTGATCACGATCACCCGATCGGCTAGAAGAACAGCCTCTTCCAAATCGTGAGTGACAAAGATGACGGTCTTTCCAGTCGCAGCCCAGAGCTCGAGGAACTCCATCTGAACCAAGAGACGTGTTTGCGCGTCGAGCGCACCGAAGGGCTCGTCCATGAGCCAGAGATCGGGCTCGATCGCCAGTGTCCGGGCGATCGCAACGCGTTGCCTCATGCCCTGGGAAAGCTGCGATGGAAAGCGCTCGGCGAACGATCCGAGTCCGACGCGCTCGAGGAGATCCTCGGCTTTGGACCGTCGCTCCTGGCGCGGCACACCACGCAGCTCGAGGCCGAACTCGACATTTCGTCGTGCTGTCCTCCACGGAGCCAGTGCGGAGCGCGCCAGCATGTAACCGATATCGGTGCTGGGACCCGTCACCGGCTTCCCGTGGCGCTTCACGGTTCCCACCGTTGGCTTGAGGATGCCGGCCAGCATGTTCAGGATCGTCGTCTTGCCGCAACCACTGGGGCCTACGACGGCCACGAACTGGCCAGTGGGAATCGACAGGCTCACCGAATCGAGCGCCAACACTCGGTCCTGCTCGGTCTCACCTCCGAAAACGAGGCTGACGTCGTTCAGTTCAACCGCTGGCGTCGCCGACGGCATCGATCCCGGTCCCGGAATTGCTCCCCCCATGACTCACTCCCCTCACTCGAGCTCGCGCCGTCGAATGAATTCGGGGGCGGCCGGTCACAACACAGTGCGCCGACCACCCCCAGATTCTGCGATCAGCCGACGTCGTAGGTGAAGTCGGCGACGGTCAACTGGCTGTCAGACTTGCCGATCTCGAAGACCCAGGCAGCTGCGGAGTTGAGTTGATCAACCGAGAACTCACCCGTGGTGTTGAAGTAGCTGATGTTGGCCTCGAGCATCGGTCCGGCGAGATCGGGATTGAACCCCATGTCACCGGTCAGGATCTCGATCACCCGGTCACGGTTGGCTGGATCCGTGATGAACTGGGTCGCCTGAGCGATCGCCACGCTGTAAGCCTTGACCGCACCCGGATTCTCCTCGGCGTACTGCCGTGAGGTCGTCGCCAGCAGCGACGGCCAGAGCAACGACGCAGGACCCTCGCCAGCACGCAGCGAGAACGGCTGGAAGCCGATGCCCTGGGCCTCAGCGATGACAAAAGCCGGATCGAACGTGATCGTCATGTCGATCTCGCCGTTTTGCAGCGCCGCCAGCGTGGTGTCCGGGAGACCCGTCGCGATGTAAGTCTGAGCATCGGGATCGACCCCAGCTTCGCGGAACAGAGTCCGGGCAATGTCCTCGGCAGCAGCGCCATTGGCCACAACCCCGACGTTGGAGCCCTCGAGAGCGACCATGACGTCTTCCCACGCTGTCGCTCCACCAAGGTCGGTGCCGGTCTTCACGAGGATGTCGAAGAACTGAGCCTTGACGATCTCATGAATGGCGACGACGTCGAACCCCGCCCGAATCAGTCCGATCTGGTTGTTGGGAATGTTGCCAGCCGTCGTGATGTCACCCGAGATCATGGCGGCCCCGAGTTCAGGACCATTCGCAACACCCACGAAGGTCGCATTGACACCGTTCGCTTCGAAGAAGCCTTCCGCCTGCGCCACGTACTGCGGGAGCACGGTGATGGCTGGCGAGACCGCAACGTTCATGTCGTAGACCTCGGCCGGAGCGGGCGCCTCGGTGGTGGCAGCAGCTGCTGTGGTTTCGGGAGCGGTGGTCGTGGCGGGAGCCTCGGTGCTCGGCGCCTGGGTGGTCGGAGCCTGAGTGTCACCGCTCGAATCGGAATCGTCGTTGCCACATGCGCCGGCCGTCAGGGCCAACGTCGCCGCCGCCAGGACGGCCGTGAATCGGCGGGTAAGTCTCATTCGGATATCCCCCTCATGGTCATGGTTCGGTCTCGAACCGGGAGGATCAAATCATTTATTGACGCTGATGTCAATATCAATTAGAACATCGGGCGACCTCGACAAGGGAGCACTTGATGGAGACCAGAGAAGCGGATCACGCACGGCGCTACGACAACTTTGAGGGCCGAGTTGGACGCGTCTTTGCGACCTCGGAGCCATGGTGGCCTCCTCGCACCACGGCGCCGGAAGGTGCGCCCAACATCGTGATCGTGCTCGTGGACGACATGGGGTACTCGGATCTCGGATGCTTCGGGTCCGAGATCCCCACACCGCATATCGATGCCACGGCGTCCGAAGGACTTCGGTTCACGAACTTCCATGTCTCGCCGCTGTGCTCACCGAGTCGCGCCTCGCTCATGACCGGACTCAACGCTCATGCCGCCGGGATGGGGCAAGTGGCCCACATCGATGCCGGCTTTCCCGGATACACAGGTGAACTCCCCCGCAATCAACCCTCGATCGCTGAAGCCTTTCGCGACGCCGGATATGCGACCTTCGCGCTCGGGAAGTGGCACCTGTGCAAGAACGCCGACCTCTCCGAGGCGGGGGACAAGCATTCCTGGCCGCTGCAGCGAGGCTTCGAGCAGTACTACGGATTCCTCGAAGCATTGACCAACTTTCACCATCCCCACCGGATGTACGAAGGCAATGCAGTCGTTCACACGGATCAATACCCGGAGGACTATTACCTCACGGACGATCTCACGGCTCGAGCAGTGAGGATGATCCGCGAGGTCAAGACGGCGGATCCGAACAAACCGTTCTTCATGTACTACGCCCACGGCGCCGTTCATGCGCCTCTACATGCCAAGACCATCGACATCGAACGCCATCGTGGTCGGTACGAAGCGGGCTGGGACGCGGTCCGCGAGGCTCGACTCGCGCGACAGCTCGACCTTGGCATCGTGCCCCCAGGAACCGTTCTGCCCCCTCGCAACTCCGAACCCGGGGAAGACGTTCGGGCATGGGACGAGTTGACCGCCGATGAGCAACGGGTCTTTGCCCGCTATATGGAGTGCTACGCCGCCATGGTCTCCACGGTGGATGACAGCGTCGGGGCGATCCGCGAGGAACTCGATGCCCTGGGCCAACTCGACAACACGATCATCATCGTCACGAGCGACAACGGGGCCTCACGTGAAGGCCGGGACAAAGGTTCGATGGCTTACTACCGCGATTCCGGACGACTCGCTGGACCGACCACCGACATCGATGAGGCATTGGAACGCTTCGACGAGATCGGAGGCCCCACCAACTGGCCTCACTACCCGCGAGGGTGGGCGATGGCCTGTAACACCCCGTTTCGGCTCTACAAAATCTCAACCTTCCGAGGCGGCCACTCAGCCCCGATGGTCCTGTCATGGCCCACAGGAATCAACCCTGACGGGATCATCCGCCATCAGTACACCCACATCAGTGATCTGTTTCCGACCCTCGCTGAACTTGCTGGAATCCACATCCCCACCAGCCGCAACGGCCTCGAAGCCGATCCACTCGACGGGATCTCGTTCGCTCCGATCATCGAGGATCCGGACACCGAGCAACTACACGGGGATCAGTACTACGAGTGCATCGGACATCGCGCCTACCACCGCGATGGGTGGCATGCCGTGACGTTCCATGAGCCCCGCACAGCTTTCAGTGAGGATCACTGGCATCTCTTCGACGCCCGCAACGACATCAACGAGATCAACGACCTCTCGGACGAACATCCTGAGCGGGTCGTGGAGTTGAAGAACGCATGGGAACAAGCAGCCTGGGCCAATGGTGTCTTCCCCCTCGAGGACGGCACAGGAATCTCCAAGCTCTTCGTTCCCGACTACGCCCTGCCCGATGTGGAGCCTTTCGTCATTCGTCCCGGGACCCCGACCATCGAACGATTCCGCTCCAGTCGCTTGATCGCCCAGCGGTGCTTCGACATCGTGGTGGACCTGTCCCACCGCAGTGAGGACCAAGGAATCCTCGTCGCTCACGGCGGTCAAGACTCCGGCTACGTCCTGTGGATCGAAGATGGACGCCTCCATGTCGAGATCAACCGGTACGGCACCCCGGAGCCGGTTGGGTCAGCGGAGCTCACCACGACCGTGTCGCGGATCGAACTCGAGTTCGTCGCTCCGGGCAACGCCGTGTGGAACATCCGCGCCAAGGCCGACGGTGAGGTGATGTTCGCGCGTGAAGGCCTCACCCAGTTCACAAGCAGCTACCTCCCATTCGAGGGCATCGACGTCGGCCTCGACCGAAGGTCGCCGGTCTCCTGGGCGCTGTATCAGCGCCATGGGACCTTTCCCTACTCGGGAACGATTCACTCGGTGACCTACATCCCGCGCGATCCAGCTCCTGATGCCACCGAGCAACGCATCGCCGAGTTGAGAGCCATCGGGAGTTCTCTCGAATGATCGGAGCAACGTCGTGAGTGACCGGCCGAACATCCTGCTCATCGTGAGTGACCAGGAGCGCCAGCGCGACTGGCTACCTTCGACAGCCCGACTCCCCCATCGTCAGCGCCTACTCAACGAAGGGATGGAGTTCACCCAGCACTACACCCATACATCACCCTGCTCACCGTCACGGGCGACACTGTTCACCGGCCGCTACATGCCTGATCACGGCGTCACGGAGAACTCCACCGGCCCAGACAACACCGAGTTGCGCAAAGACATCGACACCCTCGGTCACATGTTGCGACGACAGGGGTATCGCACGGCCTACAAGGGGAAGTGGCACCTCGAGGTGGGGGCACATCCCGACATGAACGCCTACGGGTTCGGTGACTGGGAAGGCAACGATCAAGCATTCTGGGGTCTCCCTGGGAGTGGGACCGAATACGACCCCTTCATCGCCGAGGGCGCCACGCGTTGGCTCGACGAGCATGGCGATGGCCCCGATCCGTGGTTCCTCGTCGTGGCGATGGTCAACCCCCACGACATCATGTGGTACCCCGTCGATCAGGCATGGTTTGCGGCTGCATATCCCGAGTTCTTTGCCGAACGGCGCCGGCAAGCCAACGAGATGGACTGGGGTCGCGTCGACAACCTTCCGTTGTTCGATATGGACGTCCCTGAACATTTCACGGAACTACCCATCAACTTCGACGACGATCTCCACACCAAGCCCGAGGTTCACCGGCGCTGGATGATGGAAATGGAGCGCATGGCGCAGCCTGGCGAAATGCGTCGCGACGATTCCGCCATCTGGCGCCGGCAACTCGACTACTACGTGGCACTTCATGAACTCAACGACGTCCAGCTGGGCCGAGTTCTCGACGCCTTGGACCGTACCGGTCGAGCCGATGAGACCGTGGTGCTGTTCACCTCGGACCATGGCGACCAGTGCGGCTCTCACGGGCTTCGATCGAAAGGTCCGTGGAACTATCAAGAGACGATGCGGATCCCGCTCTACGCTCGGGTCCCCGGCATCACACGCCCCGGGTCCGTGTCATCGTCACTGTCCTCCTCGGTCGATCTAGCGGCGACCATCGCTGACCTGGCCGGAGCCCATGACGACGTCGACGGACTCCCCGGGCGGTCTCTGCGGCCGGTACTGGCGGATCCAGCGGTCACAGTTCGAGATCACGTCCTGTTCGCTCAACGGTGGCCCTGGTATCCCGGCGTCGAACAAACCCGTTATGCGAGTTCAGGAGTGTTCGACGGTCGCCACAAGTACTGTCGGTACTACGGCATCGGCGGAGGTGCCGACACTCGGGGCCGAGCACTTCCGGGAATGATGCGGATCGGCCCCGACAGCGCCTTCGAGGATCACGACCACGAGTGGTACGACCTTGTCGAGGACCCAGGTGAGTTGGTCAACCTCGCCAACGACCGAGGTCGCCGCCAGGAACTACGACAACACTTCGACCGACTCATCGAACTCGAGGCGGAGACGCCTTCGGAGGCCTCTCGGTGACTGTCGCCGACATCGACCCGTTCGCCGACGAGTTTCGTCTCGAGCAGACGGCTTCATTGGCCCGGCTTCGAATGACGTCACCGGTGGCCTGGTCGTCGTCATTGGGCGCATATCTCGTCACCAGCGCGGAACTGGTCTCCGCCATACTCGCTGACGTCGAGACCTATTCGAATCGGCGCTCGACCGATGCCCTCGGTGTTCCCCACCGACCCGAACTCGCAGCCGCTCTCGCCGATATCCGAGCCGGCGGTTGGCCCCATGTGCCCACCATCGCCGACCAGGATCCGCCGTGGCACGACTTCTTCCGCTCTGTGGTGGCCCCCTATTTCACGCCGACCCGTTTGCGACCCCTCACACCAGTGGTCGAAGCCATCAGCGATGAGTTGATCGATGCGTGGGGCGCACGTGACCAGATCGACTTCGTATCGGACTTCAGCGAACCGCTCCCCTTGCTGTCGATCATGCATGTGCTCGACCTGCGAATTGCCGACCCTCAGAGCCAGCGCCAGATTCTGGGACGTTGGCGCAACTCTGCGGTGGCCCAGGTCGGCGCGAATCGAAGCGACGATGACCTCCTTACCGCCGAACGCGATGTCGTGGCGATGCAGCACTTTCTCGCTGATCGACTCGACGCCGCCGATGTAGACGAAGACAGCGTCTTTGGCGCTTTGAGGCGGGCACGCATCGATGATCCGACGTCGGGGCCCCGTCCTCTCGAGATCGCCGAGGCGCTCACCGTTCTTCGTCAGGTGTTCGTCGGCGGTACCGAAACCACGACCAAAGCGCTTGCCGAGGCGTTTCTTCACCTCGACGGTGACCCCGAACTCTTTGGGGCTCTCGCGTCGAACGGCAACCTCCGTCGTCGCGTCGTCGAGGAGTCGTTACGCCTCTCGAGTCCGGCTCAAGGGATCCTCCGCACCGTCACCCGGGACCACGATCTCGCAGGAGTTCCGGTCAAGGCGGGCGACAAGGTGTTCATCATGTTTGCTTCGGCAAACCGCGACCCTGCCGTATTCGCCGATCCGGAGTCGTTCGACCACACCCGTGCGGGTCTGGGCCATCATCTGGCGTTCGGCCGCGGCCTTCATGTCTGTCTTGGCGCATCGCTGGCCCGTCTCGAAATGCAAGTGGCCCTCGCTCGGCTATCCGCCCGGATCCAATATCGAGTGTCCAGCAACCGGCCCATTCGCTACGGCGACGGCTTCTTGTTGCGCGGCCCAGATCATGTCGACCTGGACGTCACCTACCTGTGAGGCGAACACCATGACGCAACCACCCTTGTCAGACCTCGTCGACGAACTTTTCACCGCCTGGAGTTCAGGTGACCCGGATCAGGTGGGAGAACACTTTCGCCCTGATGCCGCGCTCTGGGACAGCGTGAATGGTTGGTTCCGAGGGTGGAACGAGATCAGGGCGCTCTACGTGGCGTCGCTCGAGCGGTGGGACGACCTTGCGACCCGGGCAACACGCTTCTGGTCCGCTGACGGTGGCAGCATCGCATTCACGTGGACCATGTCAGGACGTGTGTCTGACGACCGCTTCGGAGCCGACTACCGGGGCCGGCTGGCTACATTCGACGGGATGGCTCACATCACGTTCGCCGATGGACTGGTACTCGAAGAGATCGAGTACTTCGACCGTGCCGGGGCCGCTTCATCGCTTGGACTCGAGATCGAAGTGCTTCGCTACCGGACCCGAGAAATCCGATCTGAGTCCCGATGAACACGGTGAAAGACCGGCCCATGAAGACCTCCTACGGACCTCTCAGACTCTCACCCGTTACCGGCGGTATCGGCGCAGAGGTCGACGGCATCACCCTCGGTCCCCTAGAGGATGAGACTCGCAACGCCATACTCGCTGCCTTTCTCGATTGGAAGGTTCTGTTCTTTCGCGATCAACAGGTCTCGACCGAGGAACACATCGCCTTCGGTCGCGAATTCGGAGATCTCGAGATCCATCCGTTCCTCCCCAATAACGGACATCCTGAGATCGTCGTTCTGGACACTGCGAGCGACGGACCGTCACGAGCAGACAAATGGCATACCGATGTGTCGTTTCGCGAATGCCCACCCCTGGGATCGGTGCTCGCAGGTCGCATCATTCCCGAGGTGGGTGGAGACACTCTGTGGTCCGATATGGAACAGGCTTACGACGCCCTCGACGATACGACGAAAGACACGATCGAACATCTCACTGCGACGCATAGTCTGCGTCCCAACTTCGGACGGCGCCTGAGCGGGGACGAACTCGAAACTGCCCTTGCAGAGTTCCCGGATCAGCATCATCCCTTGGTTCGGGTCCATCCGGCGACCGGCCGCCGGTCGCTGCTGGTCTCGAATCCCTTCGTCACCGCCATCGATGGCCTCGATCCTGAGACGGGGGCGGACCTTCTTCGTCGCCTGCAGCACCTCGCCGACGATCCGAGCTTCCAGGTTCGGTTCCGGTGGCGACCAGATTCCTTTGCCATGTGGGATAACCGCAACACGATGCATCGCGCCACTCAGGACTTCACGGGTCGTCGACGAATGGAACGAGTGACGCTCCTCGGAGACCGTCCAGTCGGACCCGAGGCTTAGAAGCAGTCCTTTCACCCTCACAGGATCAGACTCGGCTCCATCAGTTCGACTCCGCTGATCGAGATCCAGCTGCGCCTTTCAGGACGAGCGGGCGTCGGCTCCGGGGCGACGAACCTGGCCGAGCATGCGGACGTCTTGAGTCCTCCTGCTGTGCTCCATTGCACCGAGTCGTGCTGCCAGAAGTATGCGATCAAGATGGGCTGACGGCGTTCGCAGCGGTCTCAGATCGCGCCGTCGAGTATGTCGCTGAGGCCGCTGGGTTCGTGCGGACCGATCACGAGTTGCTCGAGCACTCCCAGACCCACGCGATCCGATGTCTGCGCTCGACAGATCTGTTGAACATGCAGCATGGTCGGGTCGAGCGGATCGACCTCGTCGATCACGATCGCATCGCGGGTCTCATCGAGTTCGCCTCGCCACATGCCGTGCCCCCAGCTCGGATGCAGGTACCCCAGACCACTCATCTGAAAGCGCGCGATCGGTTCGTAGACGACCTCGACGGGCTCGCCACGCCAGGGTTCGATGACCGCGGTCATCGAGGCCGCCCATCGGGTTCCTGAGCGCCACCCGATCTCGATATCGAGGCGTTCCGCTCGCTGTACCCGACTCGCATCGAGCACTCCCGCCAGGTCATTCGAACCGGAAGGATGCCGTGGAACCACCGCGGCACTGCGATGCCAGGCTCGACCCACAGCGTCATCGTTCATCGCGAGATGAGTGCAGATATCGTCGAACATCGTGGGAGCCCACAGCCACCAGAACTGCGGTGACGTGGGTGGCACCTTGAGCCCCTGACGGCCATTACGCAAACCCCAGGATCGATCGCGACACCCCGACACCTCCCCGAGATCGGCGAGTTCGATACGGGTACCATCCACCTCGATCCATCCCGACCAGACTCCGAACTGGGTCATGCGCGTCGAGTCCATCAGCGGACGGCCGTCGACTCGATGAAGGAATCGCGGTTCCTCGATGACGGGTGACACCGCCTGGATCACGAGATCGCCAGACACCCCGTGATGGTCGGTGACGACGATGCGATGGGTGAGCATCGGCTCGAGGACCTCGACAGTGATCGCCCCGACCCGAGTCTCGGTCCGGTCCCCGTCACAGCGGCGCGAGGATCGACAGTTGTGTTGGACCCCATCGATCAGCACGCTGAACGTGGCATCCATCACCTGCCGGTTGGGATAGACCCCGAACGCCAGTCCGAACACCACCGACGCGGATGCATCGAACCCGTTGAAGAAGTACCGGTCGTAGAGCCCTGGCGAATCGGTGGGAAGATCCAAAAGCGGTGCCGAGGAGGAATGGACCGGATAGTCGTCGAAGGGGTGCAGCACTGCGGTTCTCCTCAGCTCACCAACGCCCAGATGTCGTTGTCCTCCATCTGGGCTCCATGGCGCTCCGCCATCACCGCGAACATCTCGTCTCCCCGTTCGGTACTCGTCACGAGTTGGGAAGCGATGACCGCCATCACAAGTCCACTGACCGTTCCCAGTCGGTAGTCATGTCGGATGTCGTCGAGTTCGACGTCGATGCCATGGTCGCTGAGGCACATGGCATAACGGTCCACGAGCGCCGGTTCGTGAGTGCTGCGATCGGCTCCCACCAACCCCGATCCGAGGCCGTATGCGAGATCGCTCGGGCCCCGACCAAACGCCGTCGTCTGCCAGTCGACCACGGTGACGGCCACCTCCTGAGCGTCGCGATGGTCGAAGAGCATGTTGTCGATGCGGAAGTCGTTATGGGTGATGCACCATGGCGTTCGGTACGCCGCTAAGACATCGGCGAAGTGAGCACCAGCCCAGCGCGCCGCATCGAGAACACCGGACGCGAGCCGGCGTTCGTAACGACTCACGAACCCCCCGAGCAGCCCCTGGAGCGCACCGACGATGACGGCGGTGCTCGCAGGGTCGGGCTGAGGCAGCCACGTGGCGACGGCGAACTCGTCGACCCGATTCCATGTGGACCCGTGCAGTGCAGCAGCGGCGTCGACGATGGCGATCGCCTCATCAGGTGAACAGCCTCGAAGCTGATCCCCGACCGTTCCCGGGGCCGGATCCATGATCAAGGTGAAGTCGCCTGAGTCCTGATCGATCTCGGCGTAGCGGCAGCCGGGTCGAGGAACCGCCACCCGATCGGCGATATCGCGATAGAAACCGATCTCTTTGTGATACGTGCGGTGAAGGCGGGCCGCCTGACGGCTTTCGGGGTCGGTGGCGGGAATCTTGGCGATCAGCACCTCGGGCCGTTCATGGTCGTCGGGCTCTGACCATTCGAGATCGAGTCGCAGACTGAGCGCCACCTGACCGGTACCGATCCGGGTCGCATGGACACGTTCGAGACCCTCGACACCGAGAGCCTCGGTGAGGAAATCGACATCGAGATCCTCCACGGTCGTGGCCAGGTTCCCCATAACGCCACCGTAGTCGGGGGGCGAGCCTCAACCGTACGGACCCATGCCCATCCCAAGGCTGCGCCGACACCCCAGCAGCGCCCCGACGACCCCGGACCGCCTGACGTCATCCGCCACCGGTCGCCATCGTGATGGCGCGTACTGTGGGGTCGTCAGCAGGGGCCGGATCCGCATGGGTCGACGCCATGGCACACAGGGGGGTCAGACATGGACATGGTGCTCACCAACGCCCGGGTGTTCGATGGCGTCGATGGTGAGGTGATTCCTGATGGCGCCGTGTGGATCTCGGGCCGACATGTGCGTGGCGTCGGTTCTGCCTCCTTTGTCGACTCGATCCCCGCCGACGTTGCGCGGGTCGATGTCGGTGGGCGTTTCGTCATGCCCGGTATGACAGAGTCCCATGCTCACCTCTCTTATGACCACAACGGTCCGACCGAACTGGACAAGACGCCCGTCGAATGGGCGATGGTCAACTCGGTCTCCAATGCTCGGCTGATGCTGGCATCGGGCTTCACGAGCGCGATCAGTTTCGGATCGGTGCACCGCATCGACGTCTTCCTGCGCAACGCGATCGATCGAGGGCTGGTTCCCGGTCCGCGTCTCGAGGCATCTGGTCGGGATCTGGGCGGCACGGCCAGCAACGCGGACCTCCACAAGGACTGGGCCAAGCCCCAACTCGAGGGCCTCGGCATGATCGTCGACGGCCCCTGGGAGGTCCGCAAGGCCGTTCGCACTCTGCGCAAGAACGGCGCAGATGTCGTGAAGATTTTCCTGGATGGTGAAAGCCTGTCCGAGCACGCTCCCCCCGGCGAGGTCACCTACACCGACGAGGAAGTGGCGGCGGCCTGTGAAGAAGCCCACCGCCGCAACATGAGAGTCGTGTGTCATGCCCGGTCGGCGGCTGCGGTCAAACAGGCCGTTCGTTTCGGAGTCGATGTGATCGGCCATGCGAACTATCTCGACGACGAAGCCGTGGATCTGCTGCGCCGCGAACGACACCGGCTCTTCGTCGGTCCGGCGATCGCCTGGGAGGTCCAGTTCGTCGCCCAATGCGAAACGATTGGGGTTCCGCGCTCGGTGATGCGTCAGCGGGGCTACGAGAACGAGATCGCTGAAACGGTGGCTGCGGTGCGGCGACTCCGCGATGCCGGCGTGCGGGTGCTCGTGGGCGGCGACTACGGCCTCAACATCACACCGCATGGAACCTATGCCAAGGACCTCGAATACTTCGTCGACTTGTTCTCGATGTCGCCCACAGAGGCATTGTTGTGCGCGACCCGCGATGGCGGGGCAGCCGCGGATCCCACCGGCATGGTCGGGACCCTCGAGGAAGGCAAGTACGCCGACTTGGTGATCGTCGACGGTGACCCCACGACCGATATCACGGCGCTGCAGGATCATTCCCGTCTGACGGTGATGAAAGACGGTGTTCCCTACCGCGACCTGGCTCGACGCGACCCCCATGTCGTGACCGATGTGGGCGCGTGGATGAGCGACCTCATCCCATCGTGAACCGCTCCCCCAGAAACGGAGAACCATCCATGATCGTCATCGCTGCGACTCTCGACTTCGCCGACCAGGCCACCTGTGACCGGGTGGTGACGGAGAGTGCCCCGATTCAACAAGCGACCCGCGATGACGAACCGGGATGTCGGGCGTATTGCTTTGCGGTGGACCCCTGCGTTCCCGGAAGGATCCAGGTCTATGAACTCTGGGACGACAGCGACTCCCTCGCGGCTCATTTCCGCCATCCGAACTATCTGGCGATGCGCGATCTGATTCGCTCGAACTCACCCACCGGAGCCGCTAACCGCGCCTATCTCGTCGAACGGGATGAACCTGTGTACGGGCCTGACGGTTCGTTCCGAGACTCGTTCTTCACCCAGGACTGATCATGACGATCACGGGCGCCATCGATATTCACGCCCACATCGTCCTCGAGGCCGCATTTGGCACGGCAGGAACGGCCGGCCCGGAACTGGCCGAGGACGACCATGGGGTGCCGTATTTCCGGATCGGCGGCTACACGATGAAGCCGATGCGGTATCGGGGTTCAGTGTTCATGGATCTCGATCGGCGTCTCGAGCGGATGGATCGGGATGGAATCGCCATCCAACTGTTGTCTCCGAACCCGCTCACGATGATGCATGGGATACCTGCAACCGATGCGATTCGATTCTGTCGGGCCCATAACGAGGCCATGGCCGACACCGTGGCACAACACCCTGACCGATTCCTGGGTGGCATCGCCTTACCGATGCAAGATGTCGACGCGGCCATCGCAGAACTCGAACGAAGCGTCCGCCAACTCGGACTGTGCGCCCCGTACACGGGAACCGATTTCGGTTACGAACTCGATGACGCGCGTCTCGACGACTTCTATCGAGCCGTGGTGGATCTCGATGTCCCCCTGTTCGTGCATCCCGCGTCGACCGATGGCATCGGATCGATTCCGCCCCGGCTGAAGCGTTTCGATCTCTCCCTCCTCGTGGGCTACGCCTTCGACGAGACTCTCGCCGTGGCGGCGTTGATCCTGGGTGGCGTCACTCAACGTCATCCCGATCTCGACATCTGCGTGTCCCACGGTGGTGGAACGATGGCGCTGTTCGCCGAGAAGTTCCAGTTCGCCTGCGACACCCGTCCATGGGCTCCTGACCATCTGCGTGATGGCGGCTTTGTGAGCCACCTTCGGCGCCTGTGGTTCGACTCACATATGGACGCCGCGCCCGCGCTCGAGTTGTTGCGGTCGACGGTGGGCGACCATCGCGTCGTGTTCGGTACGAACTTCGGCGGGTGGGACTGCGGAGGACCACATGCCCGAGACCCCTTCACCGCAACGCTCGAGGGCAATGCCCGCCGGTTGTTGCGCCTCGATGGCACCAACGGCGTCAAGCCTCGCGGATGACGCCACCCCGGATCGTCGTCAGACCCCGTGCTGATACCGACGATGGCGAATACGCCATCCAGCATCCGTAGCCACGACATCATCCTCGTAGCGGCCGTAGAACACCGCCGTCGGATTCTTTCGATCCGAGGGACCGACCGGATAGATACCGCGTGACGACAGCTGTACGAGCACGGAACCATCATCGGCGGTCTCGACCGACGCAATGTAGATGTTGGTCATGATGTGAGCTCCAGGGTGCACGTCCTCGCGCCCCATGAACTCCATGATCGCGTCGAGTCCCTCGAGGCGAAATCCCCCTACGACCTCCCAGATGGCGTCAGCGGTGAACACCTCCCGGAGATCCTCGGGCCGCAGCCGATCCAGGGCGTCGGCATACCGACCAGGAAGTTCGATGATGTCGAGTCGGTCATCAGCGGAAAGCTTCACGGCGCCGACCCTAGTCCTGCTGGTGTCGCTGTGGATCCAGATGATTCATCGCTCCTCGACACCGTCGATCTCGGTTGCTGATCGGAATCTCTCAGGGTTCGTCGAGCGACGACGCGATGCCAGTGCACCAGGCAGCATCCGCCCAGGATCAGTGGGGTGACGAAAGTGATCATGCGATGAATCACCATCGTGGCGAGAGCGAGATCCTCTGACACACCCAAGCGCCCGAGCAACAGCACCGTTCCCACTTCGGCAACACCGATTCCGCCGGGCAGGGGACTCATGGCCGAGGCCAGGCGCACCATCGCAAATGCCACGATGATCTCAGAGGTGGAGACCACGGATGCCTCCACGCCCAGGATCCGGGCGACGACCACCGGAGTGATCACGACGACGACCAGCTCCACACCCGACGACATCGCGATCGCCCGACCCCGATATCGCACCAACGACCGCGCCTCGTCATGGCAGGCCACGACAGCGGCATCGAGGTCGATCTCGGGGATTCGCGACCAGCGCCGATGAAGCCACGACAGCACTCGTTGACCCCCACGGGCCAGGGCGCGAGCCATGCGTGGATGCCGAAGAACTGCCCACCACCACAGTGCCGACACCGTGATCACCACGACGGCCACCCCGGTGATCAGGGCTGCGAACCAACCGCTCAGGATCTCGGGGGCGGCTCCGGCCATACCGAGAATCGCCACGAACAGAGTCATCAACCACAGCCGAAACGAGGACGCGATGTTCGACGCAACGATCGACGTGGCGATCCGATGATCGCTCAGGGACCAACTTCGCAACATCGAAATGCGCAGCGCCAAACTGACGGGACCGCTGGCGACGACGGTGTTGCTGGCGGCCATCGTCGCCTGGTGCACCATCACGCTCTGGGCGAGAGTCAATCCGGGATGCAGTGCTGCCACCGACCATCCGGCGACGGCCACGGTGACGATGGTGACGACCACCAAACCCGTCACACCCGTGATCGATACTCCCCCCAGCGTGGTGAACGCCGAAGCGATGTCGTGACGATGCACGATGATCGCCGCCGCAGTGGCCAGACCCACCACCGCGGCCAGGATCGTTCTCCAGGATCTCATCGACGATCCGCCACTACCGCTGAACGCAACGGGGTGACCCGAGTGTCCATCGCCCGGCCAGATCGCATGAACGCATGATCGCCCACGGCGCGCCACGAGGCATGATCCGGCTCCGATATCGGCGCTTCTGGGCCGCCGCGGCGACCCGACGTGTGGGAGTTCGGAAAACCGTGGTCACCGCCCCCGGGAGGGTCAAACCCCCCTAGGGTGTCGGGATGCGGAGCCAGTCCTGATGGAGCCCAACGCCGTTCAACGACACCGCCAGGCGGCTGTACTCGCCGTGGCCAGCGTCGACGCGCCGGTCGTGGTCACATCGGCCTGGATCGACGAGCAACTGGCGGAGACCTACGACCGCGTCGGGGTGCGAGCCGGCCTGCTCGCAGAGGTCGCCGGCATCATCGAGCGGCGGTGGTGGGAGCCCACCACCACGTTCGTCGACGCCGCGACATGGGCGGGTGAGGCGGTCATCGAACGATCGGGAATCGATCGGAGTCGGATCGGAATGATGATCTCCACCTCGGTGTGTCGAGACCATCTCGAACCCTCGGTCGCCTGCGGGGTCCATCATCGTCTGGGACTGGGACCGCACTGCATCAACTTCGATGTCGCCAACGCCTGTTTGGGGTTCGTCAACGCGATGCATCTGGCCGGAACGGCCCTCGACGCCGGACACTACGACTACGTCTTGATCGTGGATGGCGAAGGCAGCCGCCACACCCAGGAACAGACCTTGGACCGGCTGCGCCGCCCCGAGGCGACCGCTACGGATGTGTTCGCCGAGTTCGCGTCGCTCACCTTGGGTTCGGGTGCCGCTGCAATGATCATGACGACGACAGAACTTCACCCTGAGGCTCACCGGCTCGTGGGAGGCGTGGCGCGTGCCGCCACCCAACATCATGGTCTGTGTCAAGGAACCCTCGACCGGATGACCACCGACACCCAAGGTCTTCTCCAGGCCGGTCTCGATCTGTCCGATGAGGCCTGGCGTGCCGCGGCGGCGGACTTCGACTGGGCCGAGGGCGTGGACCACTACGTGATGCACCAGGTCAGCCAGGTTCACACCTCTTTGATCTGTGAACGGCTCGGGGTGGATCCCGCTCGGGTCCCGATGATCTTTCCGACCCGAGGCAATGTCGGCCCGGCCGCGATTCCGATGGCCTTGGCTGCTATTCAGGATCGCATCCAGCCCGGTGAGCGAGTCCTGTGCATGGGGATCGGGTCGGGCTTGAACACCGCAGCCACCGAACTGCTCTGGTGATGTCATGCCCGCCTGGGAGGCATTGGCTCCTCATCTGACGGCTCTGGGTCTCGACCCGAACTGGTCGCGCCGAGTTCATCTCGAGCGCGACGGCGACCCCGAGATACATGTACTCGATCGCCCCGCCACCACCGACGCAGGGATCGAGGCCCCCACGATCGTGTGTCTCCACGGCAACCCGACATGGTCAGCGCTGTGGTCTCAGGTACTGCGCGACACTGATTCTCGCTACCGAGTCGTCGCCTTAGACCATGTTGATATGGGGTGGTCACAACGTGTCACCCCCAAGGGTCAGGTCCGCCGGTACGCGACCCGGGTCGGCGACATCGACGCAGCCCTCGACGCTCTCGACGTCACCGGTCCCGTCGTCCTTATCGGCCATGACTGGGGTGGGGCCATGGCGATGGGCTGGGCGGTGGACCATCCTGAGCGGCTCGCCGCACTGGTGCTCGCGAATACCGGGATCGCGGTTCCGTCGGGGCGTAACGCTCCCGCGCTGATCCGCTTGGCAGCGCGCCCGGGTATGCGATCGCTGATCACCCGTGACACGTCGACCTTCCTACACGGCACCTACCGGCTTCCCGGTAGGGCTGTGACGGGCGAGCTCCGCCGAGCCCTCATCGCCCCGTACGCGCAGCGCCGTGACCGCAACGGGATCGAAGGATTCGTCGCCGACGTCCCCTTTGACACCTCTCATCCCAGTGCCGCCTCGATCGAACGTGTGGCGACCCGCCTGGGAGCGATCCCCGCCCCCGTGCTGCTGTACTGGGGGGCTCGCGATCCCGTGTTCAACGACGATTTCGCCCGGGATCTTCTCGACCGCTTCGCATCAGTCGAGATCCATCGGGATCCACTCGATGGTCATCTCAGCCCCCTGGGACCCGGATTCGTCGGTTCGGTCAATCGGTGGCTCGCCGAGCTGACGACGCCCCGAGTCGCTCCAGCTCGCCGGGCAACCTCGAAACTTGCAGGTTCTCATGACGATCCTCGGGCGTGGACCCGCCTCGAGGCCCGCGCCTCTGATACTGCGGTGGCATTCCACGATGACGCGACGTCGACCAGCGTCAGTTTTGCCGAGCTGCATCAACGCGTGACATCCCGGGTCCACGACCTGTGGCGACATGGGGTCCGACCTGGGGACCGAGTTGGAATACTCGTGCCACCCAGTATCGATCTCGTCGAGGCCATCTACGCGTGTTGGCGACTCGGTGCCATCACGGTGATCGCGGATCGAGGCCTCGGGGTACGCGGACTGGGTGCTGCGATCCGCAGTTCTCGACCCGTCGCTCTCCTGGGCACCGCGCGCACCCTACGGATTGCATCACTGGCGCGATGGGCCCCGAGTGCTCTCGCTGTCGACATCACCACTCCCATGACCAAGGGCACCAGTCTCCGAGGCGATGACTCGGAGACGGTTTCGGTTCCGGTTCCCGGCCGGGACTCCCCGGCTGCGGTGTTGTTCACCTCCGGGGCAACCGGACCCGCCAAAGGGGTGCGCTACACCCATGGCCAACTCGAGGCCCAATGTGCTGCGTTGATGTCCACCTACGGCATCACCGACACGGACCGATTGGTAGCGGCCTTTGCCCCGTTCGCGTTGTACGGGCCCGCGATGGGAATCGCGTCTGCGCTTCCCGATGTCGACGTCACCGCTCCGGCGAGTCTGACCTGTGACGCGCTCGAACGGGCCTGTGCAGCCATCGATGCGACTCTGGTCTTCGCATCACCGGCCGCTCTCAGCAACGTCGTCGCAACGGGATCAGATCGCGCACACCCCGCCCTGGCTCGGGTACGGACCGTCATGTCAGCGGGCGCTCCTATTCCGGTGGAACTACTCGACCAGATGAGTGCTCTGGTGCCCCACGCGAGTCTGCACACCCCCTATGGAATGACCGAGGTCCTCCCGGTCGCCGATATCGACCGCAACGGCATCCACGCAGCAGGAAATGGTCGCGGGGTCTGTGTCGGACATCCTGTACCGGGCTGCGAGGTGATGATCGCCGAACCCGGCGATGGACCCGTTCGCCCGTGTGGAATCGGTGATACCGGCGAGGTGCTCGTTCATGCCCCCTGGTGTTCCTCGGGTTACGACCTCCTGGCCGATACCGAACGGCGCGCGCGTCCCCGAGCACCGAGGACCCTGACCGGCTCCAACGAGACCCCCGCTGAGGTCGTCTGGCACCGATCCGGCGATCTGGGACATGTTGATGCCGACGGTCGGCTCTGGATCGAGGGGCGCGTCGTGCATGGGATCTCCACCCCGCGTGGACTCGTCACCCCGGTCCCCCTCGAGATCAGCGTCCAAGGGCTCGCCCAGGTCCGTCTCGCAGCAGCGGTCGGTGTCGGACCGCCGAGTATCCAACAGATCGTGATCGTCATCGAGCGGTCCACGACCCCCGGCACCCGAACCCGATGGTCATCTCCGCGTCGACGTCGCATCCGGCACCGCATCCGGCCCGATATCGCTCTGGCGTCGCTAGCACTGTGTGAGGCCGTGCGAGACCTGATCCGTGACCGCCATGACCTTGCGGTGGCGGCGGTCCTCGAGATGTCGGCGCTTCCCGTCGATATCCGCCACAACGCCAAGATCGATCGGACCGCAGTCGCCACCCTCGCCGAGCGCTATCTGTCGGGTGCCCGGTGATGCGAGTTCTCGTCACCGGCGCCGCCAGCATGATGATGGCCGGCCTCGTACGCGCCCTCACCGAGCGCGGCGACTCCGTGGTCTGCTTGCAGCGTCGTGACGTCGCGGTCCCCGACGGCGTCGAGGTGATTCGGGGTGACATCCGTGACGCGGCCGTTGTGGCTCGGGCCGTTCGCGGATGTGAGGGGATCGTCCACGGAGCCGCCCGCGTTGGCATCACCGGTTCCTGGAACGACTTCGCATCGGTGAACATCGACGGAACCCGATCCCTTCTCGAGGCTGCGCGTACAGCCCAGGTGTCACGCTTCGTCCATGTCTCGACACCATCGGTTGCCCATATCGGACATTCCCTGATGGGCGACGTTGCACGTGCAGCCCACACGGGGCGCCGGGGCCGGGCCCACTACTCCGAGTCCAAGGCCCGGGCTGAGAACCTGGCCCTGGCGAGCGCAGATGCCGATCTCGGAGTGGTCGCGATCCGACCCCATCTGGTCTGGGGTCCGGGGGATACTCAACTCGTGGGGCGCATCCACGCCACCGCCCAGCGTGGTCGTCTCCCTCTCATCGGTGGCGGTCGAGCGTTGGTGGACACCACCTACGTCGACAACGCCGTGGACGCGCTCATCGCCGCACTCGACGCAGTTCATCCCGATTCGACCGTGTCGTCACACGCCTACCTGGTCGCCAACGGCGAACCTCGCCCGATTCGCGATCTCCTCGTCGCGATCTGCGCCGCGGCGGGTCTCGCCCCTCGCGAGGTGAACATCCCGACGGGTACCGCACGACTGGCGGGATCGGTGATCGAACGCATCTGGCCCCATCTGCGCAAGGACGAGGCGCCGCTCACCCGTTTCGTGGCCGAACAACTGTCCACCGCCCACTGGTTCGATCTACGCGCCACCTGGCGAGACCTCCAATGGCGACCTCGAGTCACCCTCGATCAAGGGCTCGAGCATCTCGCTTCCTCCATCCAGTGAGAACACCGACGAAGCGACGCGCATCGTCGCTGTCGAACGAGATCCGGAGTCGGGTATCAGGCGATCACTCGCGCTGACGCATCACATCGCCTCTGGAAACCGCCCGTCGAATTCGAAGAAAACAACGACTCCTCTGACCTTGCAACGCGCGCCTTAGCTCCTCTCACTTTGGCTGATAGAGCGTTGGCTGATGAGCTGTCGGCAACCAGGCGCAGCCACCCCTGTAGCCGCTGACCTCTGGAGGTATTCTCGGCTTGGTCACTCAAGGAGTGGGCGTGAGCGAAGCGCTTCGACAGAAGCGGGACCCCTGGGGGGAGAGCGAAATCTCACCGCCGCCTTGGGTGCCACCCAGGAATTCCCGAACCGCTCACCCGGAAGATCACCAGCCACCACCAACAGACGTACATGCTCCGGCGACACACGCAACACCGCAGCCTTATCAGCCCTCGACAACTCTTCGGGAAGCTCCCACACCAACTATTTGAGAAAACGAAGAGCTGTATCACCTACCGTCGCCGGTCCCTCGCCCTGGCGCCTGGTGCAGCCGACGTGTCATCACCGTCAACTCGGAGCGCACTGGCCCCCTGCACCACACCAGGTTTGTCAACGGGTTCGTGTCCGATCCGGCTGCGTCGTCGCGGGCGAGGTGGATCGGACACGATGATCCTCGTCGTCGAATACGGCCACAAACGCCAAGCAGGCACCGAGCGCTTCGATGTGCTGGCGTAGGGTCGACACCCGCGAGCCCTCGAAGTGCTCCAACTTGGACCCAGCGCGCTGGGTGATCTCCAGACAGCCAGCGACCTCGACCTGACTCAACACTTCGGCGTGACGTAACTCAGCCAGACACAACTCCTCCTCGACCTCAGCTCGCGCCCGCTCGATCCATGGCCGACCGAGAAGCCGGTCGCCCTCCGCGTCCAACGCCTGGTGCCCAGTGGAGTTGCCGGCAGAAGGTGGCCCTGCGCGCACCTACCGAAAAACACAGAAGGCCCGGAAGCAAGAACTTCCGGACCTTCGACGTGGTGGCGGGGGCAGGATTTGAACCTGCGACCTTCGGGTTATGAGCCCGACGAGCTACCGGACTGCTCCACCCCGCGGCGAAGCGTTGATGAGACTAACGCCGCTCACGCAGTCTCACAACCGACATCCCGAGTCGGCTCACCGTCGACCCCACACCGCGTACAGGGGGTCACCCCCAATCCCTGTCAGACAGGTCCTGGACTCCACGCTCGACCATGGTCCGGTGCGCGCGAAGTACTCCCGTACCAGATTCACCCGTCCGGGCTCGTCAAGCGCGAGCCAGGCCCGAATCACCTTGGTGGGAAAGCATCGATTCGAGAATGTGCACACGAAGGCTCCGCCGGGTTTCAAAACGCGATGGACCTCGTCGAAGACCTCCACAGGCCGAATGAGATAGTCGACGGAGACGCAACACAGAACTGCGTCACAGCTCTCGTCGGCGAGTGGCAACTGCGGCTCGCGGTTGAGATCGTGGACGACTCGCTCGGAGGCCACCGGATTCGCTGCGAGTTCGGCCTCGTTCATCCCCAACACCGTGAGATGGTCAGGAACCGGATCGAGATGCGACACCCATGACGACATCAGATCGAGTACTCGCCCACCGACCCGGAGTTCCCGATACAGCGCCGTCACCGCTGAGATCGCTCGGTCGTCGATGTGAGTGACCAAGCGCGTTGGCGCGTAGAAGAGCGCATCGTCACTCGGATCAGCTCGATCGAAAAATCCGGGCGGAAAACCGTCAGTGGTCTCCATGACCGGATCGTGCCACGATCCACATGACACCGAGAACCCGATCTCACAGCTGATCCCCTGAGGATCATCGTGTATCACCCCGACTCGGGTCTACCCTCGAGACCAGAGACCGCTATGCGATCGCATCGCTGACTGGGAGGATGATCATGGCCGGGAGGCGCCGCCGTCGAGCCGCTGAAGCGCAGGCTGCTCAGGCCCAGATCGAAGCTCTACGTCAGGAGGTCGATCATCTCAAGGCGCTCCTCGATCACGCTCGAGCCGAGGCGCTTCATCATGCCCGCATCGAAGCGCAACGAGCTGTTGACGAAGCCCGCACATCGGCGTCCACACCCCCGCCTCCGACACCAGGAACCTCGCTCGCCGACCTCGATGAGCGCCTCACCGGCGTCGCATCAGAACTCACCCGCCAAATCGAGGAGCTCTCGGGCGATCTCGAGCACTTGGACCAGCTCCGCAGCGGCCAAGAGCGCCTCGCGGCGGAACAGGTTCGCTACGACCTGGCGCTTCGTGCCGAATTGGCCGAGTTGGCAGATGAGGTTCGGCGCCGTCCTCGGTGACGGGCGGGGCTGGCGAACTCAGCCGGTGACGACGCCACCATCGTCGAGCAACTGCAGCGCCTGACGCACGAGTTCCTTGGCCTCATCGAGTTTCGCTTGATACGACGCGAAATCCGGCAGCGCCGCCTCGGCTTCGGCAAAGAGCACATCGGCCCGGGCCAAGAGTTCAGCCGCGCTCGATCCCGTGACGGGAACCGTGGGCGTCACCGGGGTCGTGGGCGTCTCGCCTCCCCCATCGTCGGGTTCTGGGGTGATGCCTTCGTCCGGTTGGGCGGTGCCGTCGTCGATGATCTGGCCGAGATCGAGATCGGCGGCCGGGAACAGCTCTTCGATCGCCTCGGTCAGTGTGTCCGCCATCACCGATCGGTTGTTGTAGGAGACGACGACATGGCGCAAGAACACCTGCTGGGCCGCAGAATCGTCGGGCCGCACATAGAGCGGACGGACATAGATGAGCCCCTCCGACACCGGAACCACCTGCAGATCGCCGAACACCACCCGTGAACCCTGCTGGGCGAGCAGGGTGACCCGAGGAGCGATCACGGGATCGGAGTCGACTTCTGCGGCCACCGTCGCTGGGCCGGGCGGCAATGCTCCCTCAATGGTGTAGATCGTCAAGCGTCCGTAGTCCGCGGGATCACTCGACACCGTCATGAACGCTCGCAGTTCTTTACGACTGTCGTCAGCCGAGAACGGAACGAAGGGCCGCAGAAGTGAGAACACCGGTTCGGCACCTGGATCATCAGGACGATGGAACAAGGTGTAATACGGCTCGAAGCGCACCACGTTGGCCTCGGCCACATCCAAGGACTCGATCCCCGATGTGTTCACACCGGGCCCGAATCCCAGTGTCGTGGTGGATTCCGGGCGACGCGACGGGGCCTGGGCCACGCTCCACGCTGCGTCTCGGTTGAAGAACTGTTCCGGATTGTCGAAGCGGTAGCGGCCGTACATGTTGGTCTGCACCCGGAAGAGGTCTTCGGGGTACCGGAAGTGAGCGACCAACTCAGCAGGCGCTTGGGAACCGTCGGTGAACAAACCGGGGAACGCCGATCTCCAGGCCCCGATGATGGGATCGCTGTCGTCGACCACGTACAGCGTCACGTCGCCGGTGTAGGCGTCCACGACAGCCTTGACCGAGTTCCGCACGTAGTTGAAGTCATGGGCCAAACCCGAACCGGCGGTCAACTGATCGGTGCTCGCGCTCTGCGCGTAGGGGTACCGGTTCGTGGTGGTGAACGCATCCACGATCCACACGATGCGACCGTCGATCGCTGCCGGGTACGGATCCGAATCGAGGTGCAGGAATGGTGCGAGCTTGGCGATCCGGTCCCGCACGTCACGATGGAACAGGATCTCGGAGTCTCCGGTGATCAGATTCGAGCCGAACAGGTTGAACTCGCCGAAATGAACGGCAAAGGCAACCCGACGCAGGAACCCTCCGAGGTTGACCCCGGTCCCGCCTGCGTAGGGAGCAGACTCGACATCAGGGCAGGGCTGTTCACGCTGATCGGTTCCCACGACCGAATATCCACCCAGGCGGTCACCCACATAGATCTGAGGCCGCTCGACACCGAGATCGAGATACGCCGGACGGCCGTCATCGGTGACCTGGCTCGCCGGGGCGACGACCAGCCCACATCCATGGGTGTAGAGCAGGTGACGAGAGACCCAGGTGTTGTTGGGGATACCCGAGAGGTTCAATTCGCGGGCTCCGACCATGACCTGTCGAAGCTCACCGTCGATCTCATACCGGTCCACGTCGAGGTCGCGAATCGAATAGAACGAGGTCAAGCCTTGGTCCAACGCGAAACGGTCCCGCATCTCCACGGGTTCGAGCAACCGGACATCCCGTAGCGGCTCGGATCCATCTTCGAGTTCCACGGTGGAGATCGGGCGAACGGGCAACTCTTCGAACTCGATCTCGGTGATGCCGAGGGCTTCGGTGGTCGCTGCGAGGTGGTCACCGATATAAGGCAATTCACGCGTCGAGACATTGGGCTGAACGACGAAGCGCTGAACGACAGCGGGATAGATCGTTCCGGCCACCAACGCCACGACGGCCCACAGACCAACAGCGAGAACGGGCAGTCGCCATCCCTGGCGGCGGAGGTTGAGAAGGAACAACACTGCGACCGCCAGCGACACCAGGATCAGCAGATTCAGCGCCGGCAGCTGGGCGTTGACGTCGGTGTAGGTGGCGCCTTGGACGACGCCGCGGTTTGAAGTCGTCAGTTCGAACCGCTTGAGCCAGTACCGCGCGGCGTTGAGCAGAGCGAGCGCTGCGAACATGGCGCTCAGGTGGATCTTGGCCGAGGTCACGACCTTGGGCCATCCCGACTGAACCCTGATGGCCCCGTTCAGATAGTGAACGGCCGTGGTGATGACCACGAGCAGAATCGTGATCGCGAACAGCCAACCGACGAGGAACTGCAGGAACGGGAGTCGGAACACATAAAAGCCGACATCGGCATCGAAGAGGGGATCGCTGATCCCGAAATCGCGTTGGTTACGAAAGAGCAGCCAGTTCTCCCACTGACCAGCCGCGGGCAACCCTGCGATCAATCCGACCACCGCGGATACCACGACTCGCAACAGCACCCGCCGACGCCCGGGAATCGCCTGATAGCGCAGCGTCACCTGATCTTCGGGATTGGTGCTTCCGAGCGGGGGCGGCGGTGCCACCCGATCGGCGACGGTCATCATCGCCAAGCACAACAAGGCGAACACCAACGAAAAGCCCAAGGCCAACTGGACCCGAGCCCACAACAGTCCCCAGAAGACGTCGGTGCGTCCTAGGCCGTCGAACCACAAGACGTCCACATAGAACGACGCCAGACTTCGAGCCGACAAGAAGACCACGACAACGGCGGCGAGAATGGCCCCCAGGATGATTCGGGCCCGGTTGTTACCGCGCCCTCGTCCTCCTGGACTCCGCCGACGTGGAGGACGAGGCGGTTGGGGCGGCAGGTCGGAAGGGATCCGCACGCCTACGAAGGCTATCCGGCGATTGGGGCCACGAGGCACCGGCAACCGGCATGTGCCGGTGGGTGGCGGTGTCCCGTCGGGAAGTCCTCACCGGCGGGAACGACACCTGCGAGCGCGTTGTCCTCGGCGTCAGCACAGGGTGGACCATCGGGATCGACCAGCCAGCACATCGGCGTTCCGGGGGTCACCGCGGCGAGCACGCCGAGCGCATGCGCAAGACGCACGAGGTCCTCCACGTGTTCGTCGATGCGCTGGCTCTTCCACTCCCGAAACACGTGTCGACTGCGGGCGGCGAAACCGTCCGGGTCTCCGTCAGCGGCCTGCAGCGCATCGGCGAGTCGTCGATGAAAGGGATCGAGCACTTCTTGGCTCAACCACTCTCGCACCGGGGATACATCGGAACCATTGACGGTCGCTGCGTTGTCGTTCTCGGTCGCCCACCGAGCTCCGGCCTCGGCGGCAGCGAGGAGATCCCCGCGAATCGCTTCGAATGAACGCTCGAGATGCGTAGCCCGGCCATCTGAGAGGGCAGCGGCCAGATCGGCTCCGCCTCGGCGGATGGCATCGAGAACTGCGTTTTGCTCGTCGGCGAGAACCCGCTTGAGGCGGCGTGCCACCGAAACGGCGAGAGGATTCAGAATCTCCTCTCGATCGAGGGGGAACCCAGGTTCGCTTCCCGATGGGGACCCCGTGGGCGACTGCGCTTGCGGAGAGGTCTCCGTGGAATCGGGATCGACGTCTGTCGAGATCTCGTCCCCGCCCATGTGAGTGGGCTGCGAGTTCGATTCGGCATCGATCTCGGGACGCTTCACCGACCCCGCCGCGCCTCCGACGTCACGGGCCACATCCGCCGTCGACGCCGCCCGTAAACGGGCGAAGACGTCATCGACTGAGGGTCCGGTGCGAGCCGGTTCGGGCGCCCGAGAGTCCACACTCGAGACCTCGCCTTGGGTGGTGTCGACACCGGTGAAGGTCTCGTCATCAGCGTCCGGATGATCGCCGCCTGAGTCGATCACCCCGGACACCTCGATGCCCTTTTCGCCGTCATCCTCACCATCACCACCGTCATCGATCTCCTCGATGTCGACGCCGAGGGCCTCGTCGAAGTCCTGAGGGTCGCGGGCGGGATCATCCTCGATACTCGAGACTTCGGGAGTCTGAGATGGGGGCCCGTCCTCGCCGTAGCGACGGTCGGATCCGGAGCGGAACAGAGAGATCACCGGGGCTGAACGCTCATCACCTGCGCCGATGTCGGGATGATGCACCACTGGTTCGCTGATCGGGCTCCGCAACGGCGTCACCCGATCCTCTCCGAGGTCGAAGGCCGGTGCGGCGAACGCACGCGCGTCATCCTCGGGCGCTTCTCCACCGGAGGCACCTTCGTCGAGTACGTCGGTTCCGGCTCCATCGTGGATTCCGGTGTCATCACTCGTGGGCACCTCGAAAGCGGACTCGTCGAGTGCACGTTCGGCCACTGCGGGGTCATCGGGGACCGTCGTCGGTGCCTCCCCGATTCCGACACGACCATCGCGATCCTCGAGGGTTCCCGTCCCGATGACGTTCTCCTCGACGAACATCGTCTCGTGATCGATCAGGATCGGCGGCTCGAACTCAGAGGGTGCTGCAGCTCCGCCGAGATCTGACGCGTCGTGCTCGGCGGTTCCGGAGAGACCACCGGACGCTGGCACCACGGGGTCGAGATCATGTCGGCTCGGGTCAGGCGGGGCCTCGGGACGGGCGGTTTCAACGCCATCGACCACGGTGGCCTCGGCGCGAACAGCGGCGAGATCGGTGAGGTCCGACATGGGGTCGGAGACCAGTTCGGGCTCGACACCGAGGCGGGCCATCACATCCGTAGCGGAACGGCGAGCGGCATCGAATGCCGCTGCCACCTCGTCACGATGCGCGGTGAGCATCTCGATCTGAGCACGGGCGTTCTCGCGACGTTTGGTGAGGTCGGCAAGCACGCGCTCGCGGTACGCGCGGGCTTCGTCCACCATTGATCGGCCCTGTTCTTTGGCGGCATCGAGTTCGGCGTCGATCTGTCGCGTCAGTTCGTCGCGGCGGCGAGCGACCTCGAGTTCGGCCTCGTGGCGAAGTCGTTCGGCCTCCCCAGCGGCCGCGCTGACCATGTTCGCAGCAGCCTGTTCGGCCCGTTCCCGGATCTGACGCGCCGCCTCGCGAGCCGTTGCGAGAACCCGTGTGGATTCCTCACCCACGACCTCGGCCACCGTCGCCTCGTCCAGATCAGCCAGGGCCTGAGCACGTCGGGTGGCGGCCTCGAGTTGGCTACGCAGGTCCGTCTCGATCCCCCGCAGCCGTGTCAACTGCTCAGCGACCACCGTCAAGAAGGCTGTGACTGAACGCGGGTCGTACCCCCGACGTTTGGTCGGGAACGATGCTCCGGCCACCTCGGCGGGGGAAGCCGGATCGGGAAGATCCGCAGGCGCCATACCCGGCATGGTAGGGGCCTGGGACCCAGCCGCTGTGGCACCTTCGGGCGTATCGACACCCTCCTCAGGCCCCGGCAGCAACCTCGAGACCATCGCGGTCCAGCGTGCTCATATCGCCACCGAGGGCTTCGAGGGTGTCGAGCGCGTCGAGGATCGTCGCAACCTCGATGATCTGCAAAGACTCCCCCATGGCCTCGCGCACTGCGGCGAGCTCCGCGGGGTCCTGAGCTGCGGGCACCAGGAACACCTCGGCACCGGCGTCACGAACGGCCACTGCTTTCTGACGCAGAGCCCCGATCGCTCCCACCGCCCCGGTCTCAGCGATCGTGCCGGTTGCCGCCACATCGACCCCACCGGTCAACGAGCCGGGACTGAGTTCGTCGATCAATGCCAGTGTGAACGCGAGTCCGGCTGAAGGCCCGCCGATTCTGGAGGTGTCGATGTCCACGTCGAAAGGTAACTCGACTCGGCGGGTGTCGGCGGGAAGAAAGCCGATGATCGCCCGATTCGTGCCATCGGTGGGGGCCACGAGCACCACGGTGCGCTCCTCGCTGCGCTCGGATCCAAAGGGCGTCACTTCGAGCGTCACCCGATCTCCGGGACGCGCGTCGGCAAGTATCCGCGGCACATCGGGCAGGATCGGCGTGGGCTCACCGTTGATCGACTCGACGACGTCCCCGACTTCGAGCACATCGCAGGCGGTCTCGGGAATGGTGTCACCCTCGCACACGAGATCGGCCACCACCGCAGGCCCGGGAACGAAGGACGCATCGAGACCCAACAAGCGAGCCGCCACGTATTCAGCGACCTGCTTGGAACCAAACATCGCCTGGAATCCGATGCGTCGCTGTTCGACCGGCGTTCGGGGTCCGAAGCGTTGTTCATAGGTGAGGACATCGACGTCGTCGTCCATCGCGCCGATCAAGGAGCCGAGAATGGTCATCTGCGCTCCGGTGGCGGTGACGAAGTGAATCTCTCCATCGGTCGGGAAACGCTCGACCCCCGTGATCTCGAGACGGTCGGCGACTTCGAGTGCTGATCCCGGCGCTTGTTGCCAGCGCTGGATGGGCACGATCGCTGCGACTACGACGGCGATGAGAATCACGCCAGCCAGGGTCAACAAAGGCAGCGACCACCACAGCGATCGGGCGTTGGCCGAGGTCTGAGATCCCGACACCGTGGGCATCGGGGGTGGCGGTACGCTGGATTTCGCCGTGTCCATCGCTGAGATCTCCACCCGAGCCGGATTCCTGGTCGCCCTGGCGATCATCGCCATCGTGCTCGCCGGGCGCCGCAAGCCTGCCAGACCCTGGCAGCGCGCTCCACGCGGGTCCGAGGCAACTCCCTTGGCAGTGGCTGTGGATCGCCGGGGACGGCGAGTGTTGGTCCCGGTGGATCGCCAGCTCACCCGCTTGGAGAACCGACTCGGACCTTTGAGGCTCATGGGGTCGACCACGGCGCTGGGGGTCATCGCCGTCGTTGCCGGCGCGGTGGGAGCGATCGGTATCGCCGCCGGGGTGGCATGGGTGGTCACCACGGTGACCGGCCTGTTGCGGTGACGACCTGATATGGACCTCGAGTCCCGATTCGCTGCCGATGTGCGTCAGCGTCGTCGTGATGTCGTGATCGCTGGCCATCGAGGGGACTCCGATACGGCTCGACGAGCTCTCACGGATCCCGCCGGTTCGGTACGAGCCTCAGCACTCGCGGCGCTCATGCGTTGTGGCGATGCACGCAATGACGAGGTGCAGGCCGCTCTCAGCGACCCCGATCCCGAGGTCCGGCGCCGTGGCTGTCTGGCTGCAGCCCATCGCCCTCAGGTGTCTTTGATGACGGTCCTCGACGACCCCGATCCGACAGTTCTCGAGACCGCCGCGTGGGCCTGCGGCGAGCACGAGATCGTGTCCGCCGACGTCCTGGAACGCCTGATCACGCTCGCTGGGGATCATGACGATGCCCTGGTTCGCGAAGCCGCAGTCGCAGCCCTGGGAGCGATCGGAGATCCCCGAGGCCTCGACGCGATCCTGGCCGGGTGCTCGGATCGACCGGCGGTGCGGCGGCGAGCAGTTCTGTCGTTGGCCCCCTTCGACGGTCCCGACGTCGACGCGGCCCTGGCCCGGGCACTCGAGGATCGGGACTGGCAGGTTCGACAAGCCGCCGAGGATCTGACCTCCCCCACCCGATGATTCCGGGCGATCGACCGGACGCGTTCGCTCGGGGAATGCGTCGACGCCGCCTAACGTTCACATACGTATGAGCCTCGAACAGATCGACATCGGAATCTCTGACACCGACCGCGCCGAGATCGCCGAGGGCCTCTCCCGGCTTCTCGCCGATTCCTACACCCTGTATCTCAAGACGCATAAGTACCACTGGAACGTCACGGGTCCGATGTTTCAGACGCTGCATCTGATGTTCGAGACGCAGTACAACGAGTTGGCGCTCGCGGTGGATCTGATCGCCGAGCGGATTCGGGCCCTGGGAGCGAAAGCCCCTGGCAGTTACCGAGAGTTCGCAGCACTGTCCTCGATCCCCGAAGACGAGGATCAGCCCGACGCCATCGAGATGATCACACGCCTCGTCGCCGGGCAGGAGGCCGTGGCGCGAACGGCACGCTCGGTCTTCCCCGTGGCCGATCGGGCCAGCGACGAGCCGACCGCCGATCTCTTGACCCAACGCCTTCAGGTTCACGAAAAGACGGCGTGGATGCTGAGGAGTCTGCTGGCCTGACCTGACTGCGCCGCAGGACGAGTCCAACGGCCACCACCATGAGAACGACACCGGTGCTGATCACCGCTACCGGGGCGGCGAGATCCCCTTCGATCAGTTCGGTCACCGCCCAGGGCACATAGATCGCCAGGCCCAGACCGCCCAGAAGTGCTGGGGGAGTCGACACCGTGCGAGCGGCGATGCCGATGCACACCGTCGCCATGATCAGACCGATCGGTATCCCGATGATGAGGGACTGGCTCGCCATGATCGCCGGGGCCAGCATCGCCATCAGCGATCCGATGACGGTCACGGGAAACGGTCGCACCAAGGGTGATTTCCAGGCGATCACCACGGCATAGATCCCAGCCACCCCCACCACAGCCCCCGTCAGCACCCCGGCCTCATCGCTGTAGTGGCCAATGGCGGGTGGAACCATGAACGCCAGAAACCAGATGGTGGTCACCACGAGCACCCCTCGGGTGACTCGGTCGCGGATCAGATCTGGGGTTTCGACGACCGTCACCAGCACGATGGCCATGACCGCAGCCACGATCAGTCCCTCGCCTTCCCACTGGGTGGTCACCATCGAGATCCCGATGGGAAGCGCGCCAGCACCGGCGAGCACCGGCACCCACACCGGGTCGGTGCGACGCGCAGTGCCAGCGATGATCGCCGCGGAGGCTCCGAGCAGGACTGCGGCTCCCCCGGTACCTTCAGACCCCGCGACGGCACCGGCGCTGCCGGCCACGGTGAGCGCTGCGGCGATGACGAGAAACTGGGTGACGAGGAGGCTGCGAAGCGCCCAAAGCGCGCTTCCCACGACCACGGTCGCGCTCGCACCCGCAAGGGCGATCACCTCCACACTCTCGGCACCGAAGGGTTCGTGAGCTGCAACTCCTGCACCCAGCGCGGCCGTCGTGGACGCCGTGGCCCACATGACATCGGTGAGTCGTTCCCGAGGTCCGGCTCCTGGCCCCGTCCAGTCACGAGGACGAGCGATCCAGCCTCCGAGGATCAAGGGGATCGCCCAACCACCGGTGAGGGCGATGCGGGTGGCGGTTCCCAGATCGTTCCAGGCGCCGGTGACGACCAGGACCACACCGATCAGGACCAGAGCCCCACCCCCGTATCCGAGTGCCTCGGCGAGAGCGAGAGCCCGTGAACGACGACTCGACATGCTCACACCGTGAGCTGAGCCGCCTCAGACGACTAGTGACTACGGACCCCGCAGCACCGTGACCTATCGGATCCGTCAACGGCACTGCTGACGGACGTGGAGCCACTCGATCTCAGACGGGTTCGAGGTCTCGGTCCACCGCCCGGGGCCCACCCCGGTCGTCCTCGGATCCGGAATGGCTGGCGGGACCTTCGACGTTGAGCCGCGGCAGGATTCGGTCCAACCATTTCGGGATCCACCAGTTGCGGTCGCCCAGAAGCGCCATCGTGGCGGGGACGATCAGCATGCGCACCAGGGTCGCGTCGAGAAGGACAGCTACGGCGAGGCCCACACCGAACAACTTCACGATGCGGTCGTCTTCGAACAAGAAGGCTCCAAAGACCACGACCATGATCGCCGCCGCAGCAGAAATCACTCGGGCAGTAGCGGCGAGGCCGTCGGCCACCGAGTTCGTGGTGTCGCGTTCGCGGTCGTATTCCTCTTTGATTCGCGACAACAAGAACACCTCGTAGTCCATGGACAACCCGAACACGATCGCGAACAGCATCATGGGTACGAACGGCTCGATCGGGGCCGGTTCCACCCCGAAGACATCCGAGAGCCAACCCCATTGGAAAATCGCCACGACGACGCCGTAGGCCGAGGCGATCGAGGCGACGTTCATGATCACCGCCTTGATCGGAACCAGGATCGAACGGAAGACCATCATCAACAGCAGGAACGACACTCCGAGAACGGCTCCGAAGAAGATCAGGATTCGGCCGGTGAGATAGTCGGTGAAGTCGATGTTGGCGGGAACGGCACCCGTGACGTACGCCGTGATACTGGTGCCGGCAATCGCCGTGGGCACCACATCGGATCGCAGTCGCATCACCGTGTCCTCGGTTGCGGAGTCCTGAGGCGCCGTGGTCGGGATCACCCGGATGATCGCCGCCTGTGACGCGGCGGGATCGGCAGGATTCGACAGGAACGGAGGCCCGACTCGGTCGATTCCGGGATCGCCAGCCACGGACTCGACCAGCGTGGTCAGGGCCGCGGCGTCGCCAGGCTGGTTCAGTTCGACGGCCACAAGCAGCGGACCGTTGTATCCGGGACCGAAACCCTCGGCCAAGAGGTCATAGGCCTGACGCGCAGAGGTGTTCTCGGAGAGGTTGCCTTCGTCGGAGAAACCCAGCCGCAAACTGAACACCGGCAAGAGCATCACGACGAGCAGGCCAGTACCCAAGGATGCAAACAGCCAGGGTCGGGCCTGGATCAGGCGGCTCCAGCGATACGCAACGGTGTCGCGCAGCAGTTTCTGACTTCGCGTCGGCACCTCGCGTCGCAGAGGACGCAGGGCCAAGCTGGCGAGCAAAGTCACCACCGCGAGGATCAGGCCCAGTGCCGCGATCGGTCCGAAGCCGAGTCCAGCCCCCAACAGCCCCAAAGCGATGAAGCCGGCGGTGATCAACCCCCGCCACCGGGTGATCTCGATACGACCATGGGCCAGACCCAATGCCGCGGGAAGCAAGGTGATGGAGGCGAGCAAGGTGACTGCAACCGTGGTGGCCGCCGCGATTCCGAGCCCGGCGACGAACTCGAGTCCGATCAGGATCATGCCGAGCAGGGACACGACCACGGTGATTCCGGCAAAGACCACCGCTCGTCCCGCGGTGTCGAGAGCTCCCATCGTCGCCTCGAGCGGCGTGGCGCCGTGCCGTGTCATCTCGCGATAGCGAGTCACGATGAACAAGGCGTAGTCGATACCGACTCCGAGGCCGATCATCACTCCGATCAGGGGGGCGAATTCGGGAATCGACACCCCGTTGGACAACAGCCCCACGACACCAAAGGCTCCGGTTCCGACTCCGGCGAGGGCGACACCGATCGGTAGCCCCATCGCCAGAACCGATCCAAAGGACAGAATCAGGATCACGATCGCGAAGGCCAGGCCGATCAACTCGGATTCGGGCTGGTGGAACTCGGCGAAGATCTGACCGCCGACTTCGATGCGAACCCCGTCGAGTACGGGAGCGAGACGGCGCATCTCGTCGCCGATCTCCGAGCCCACGGTCTGATCGATGGCTCGTTCGAGATTGACCTGAGCGAATGCGATCTGGCCGTCGGGAGCGATCTGACCGACCCCGCGAGGATCGAACGGACTGACCACCGAGACGTCATCGATGGCGTCGACCTGAGCAAAGTAGGTCTCGAGAGCGGAACGGACCTCGCTGCGATCGAAACCTCCCTCGGCGGCCACGACGATCGAACCCCCGAATGCACTGCCGGCCCCGGGGAAGTACTCGTCCACGATGTCGAATCCCTGGGTGCTCTGGGATGTCGGAGTGGAGAACTCACTTTGGAACGACGAGCCGACCGCCGAGGCCGCAATGTTGAGACCGACGAGTGCGACGACCCAGATGAGTAGGACTCGACGAGCGTGTTCGAAGCACCAGCGAGCAAGCGAGCGATACATGGGGACTCCCGATGGGATGGGGGACACGGCCCGCATTTCGCTACGGGTCCGTAGCGTTCTAGCGGAGTGCCGGGGGTGACGCAACGTCAGGCGAGCGTCACACCCGCTTTCGGGGTGTGACATCGGTCCGACCCGATACGGTCCACCTCATCATGGGCCGCCCTCTCAGCGATACCGCCCGAGCCAAGATGCTCGCCGCCACGCATGAGATCCTGCGCGACCTCGGCCCCGACGCCGTGACCGTGGACGAAGTCTCCCGCCGATCAGGGGTGGCCAAGACGACGATCTACCGCCACTTCACCAGCGGTACCGCACTGATCGTGCATGCCATCGACGAACTCGTCGACTCCATCAATCCTCCCGACACAGGATCGCTTCGCGGCGATCTCGCCGAGGTCGTCTCGACCTATTTGGCCATGACCCACGAGCCCCTGCTTCGGCGTCTCTTCGTCGCGGTCTTGAACCGGTCCGTGGCCGATCCCGAATTCCTCAGCGTTCAAGAATCCCTGTTGAAGCAACGCCGCTCCCCGCTGTGGCACGTACTGACGCGAGCCCAAGACCGCGGCGAGATAGACCCCGAGATCTCCGCTGAGGTCGCCCTCGATCTCGTGGAGGGTCCCTTCGTGCTGCGACGACTCGTCGCCGATCAACCCCTGAGTGCTTCCGAGATGGACGAAATGCTCGATCTGATCGTCAAGGCACTCAGCCCTCGAGGATCCTGATCGCCTCGTCGAGAACCTCGCGGCCTCAGCGAGCGAGTCGCCTCAGCGCAAGCCGAAAACCCACTCGACCCGAGAGGGCGGCCAGGGGCGCCAAGAGGCGCGGCAGGCGCGCCATCTCGACGTCTTCGACCCAGTGCACACGACTGCGCGTCGAACCTTGGGGGGTGACGGTGAACTCGGCGGTACCGATGAGAACGGGACCGGTCTTGTCGACCAGGACGCGTCGCGCTTCATCGTCGCGTTCGGCGACCGTCATGTTGTCCTCGAGTTGAAGCTTCCAGACTCCGGTCCAGGCTGTGAAGCGATCGGGCTCATGCACCGTGACCCGCGTGAAGGGAACCCAGCGCGCATGGTCTTCCCAATCACACAGGAGTCGATAGGTCTCGGCGGCATCGAGAGGAACCTGGGCATCGACGGTGAAACGGATACGAGCCATGGGGCGATGGTACGGAGCCCAAGACCTCAACACCTCACCGGTAGCCTGAATCGTGTGCGATGAGAACCGGGGCGACCCATGAACGTCGGTTTCGATGCCGATCCCGCGGTGCTCATCGGTTCGTTGTTGTTGATCTCGGGGATCGTCGCGGCACGGATCACCGCACGGTGGCGGGTTCCGGGGCTATTGGTGTTCCTGGCTCTCGGGATGATCGCTGGCGACGAGGGCTTGGGCCTCGTCCGCTTCGATGACGCCGCCCTGGCTGGCGATCTCGCCGTCGTAGCGCTCGTGGTGATCTTGTTCGAGGGAGGTCTCACCACTCCACGATCGGCTTGGCGCGATGCTGCGGCCCCCGCTGGGCTTCTTGCCACCTTCGGAGTGGCGATGACAGCGGGCATCGTGGGACTCGCCGCCTGGGGTCTGTTGGGCCTCGATCCCACGACCGCTGCGCTGCTGGGCGCTGTGATCTCGTCGACGGATGCCGCTGCGGTCTTCGCGGCGCTTCGATCTCGACCCCTTCCGGCGCGTACTCGCTCGATCCTGCAGTTGGAGTCGGGCCTCAACGACCCCATGGCGATCCTGTTGACCGCCGGCATGGTCGAGGTCTGGCGGTCCTCACCCTCAGTGAGCGACTGGGTGGTGTTCCTCGGTGGGCAACTCCTCGGAGGGGCCTCGATCGGACTCGCGATCGGACTGATCGCACGCAACCTGGTGACCTCCTGGAGCGGGGAGCATCGATCCTCTCTGGGCGTACTCAGTCTGGCGGTGGCCGGAGCCGCCTATGGATCAGCGGCCGTGGTGGGAGCCTCGGGGTTCATGGCGGTGTTCGTGACCGGAGCGGTGCTGTCACCCCTGGTTCGCCGAATCGGTGGTCTTCGCACCTTCCACGAGGGCCTGGCCGCCACGGCTCAGGCCGCGCTCTTCTTGATTCTGGGCCTCTTGGTGTTTCCATCCCGTCTCCTCGACGACCTCGACGAGGCCGTGGTCGCGACTGCGGTCCTGGTCTTTCTGGCTCGACCGCTGGCTGTTCATCTGTTGATGCCCCTCGTACGGGTCCGGTGGCGAGACGCAGTGGTCGTGTCGTGGGCCGGCCTGCGCGGTGCCGTCCCGGTGGTGATGGCGACGATCCCCCTGACCGCCGGGCATCCCGACGGCTCGCTGGTCTTCGATGTGGCATTCGTCGTGGTCGTGATCTCGGTAGCAGTCCAAGGACCCTCGGTGGCGCCTCTGGCTCGCCGATTGGGCCTCGACGGTGAAGCGCCCTCGCCCCGAACCGATGTGATCCCCCTCGACGACCTCGATGCCGACTTGATCGAGATCGACGTCCCCTCGACATCGCGCGTCGATGGTCAACGCCTCGCCTCGGTCCCCCTGCCCCCGGGGCTACGCGTGGCCTGGCTCCAACGCGGTGCCACCGCTGTCGTTCCCGACGGTGACACCGTCTTGCAGGCTGGCGACCGATTGCTCGTCATCTGTCCGATCGATCACGATCTCGATCTCCTCGAGCACTGGGTCCTCGATGCCACCCCCGACACATCGAAGCCGCCCGACGAACCCCACCCCGGCGCAGGGATCACCACCCGGGATGGCGACACGGGTTGAGATCGGTCCTTTCGATCTGCAAAGTGGCATGGTCCACACCGAAACGCTCTTCGAGGCTGCGCGTCGCCAGGTCCAAGACTCGAGTGGTCTCGGCATCGGCGGCCACGACGAGATGCGCAGTGACCAGTTCGCGATGGGCCGAGAGGCTCCACACATGAAGATCGTGAACATCGACCACACCGGGAAGCCGACGAAGTTCAGCATCGACGGTGGCGACATCGAGATGTGACGGTGCGGCTTCGAGCAGGACCCGAACGGCGCGAGCCCCGAGTCGCAACGCCCGGGGCACCACGACCGCGCCGATGACGAGCGCGGCAACCGGGTCGATCCACTCCCATCTGGTCGCGGCGATGAGCAGCGCCGAGATGATCACCCCAACGGATCCGAGGAGATCGGCCAGGACCTCGAGATAGGCACCCTGCATATTGAGAGAGTCGCCCGCACGTGGTCGCAGCACCGCAAACGCCACGAGATTCACCACCAGACCCAGACCGCCGACCACCAACACGGTCGAGGTCTCTACCGAATGACCGCTCCCGAAACGGCGCAGCGACTCCAGGATCACGAAGGCCCCGATTCCACACAACAGGACGGCGTTGGCCAAAGCCGCAAGGATTTCGAGCCGGTGCAGACCGTAGGTGTGTTGACGAGATCCCCCGTGGCGACGAGCCACGACCATCGCGACGAGGGCCATCCCGACACCGAGGGAGTCGGTGGCCATGTGACCGGCATCCGATACCAGCGCCAAGGACCCAGCGATCAGGCCGCCACCGAGTTGCACCACCATGAACGCCACGAGCAGGACCAGGACGACCCCGAGCGCCTTGAGTGACGTATCGCCACCGGCCCCATGAACGTGATGGGAATGATCATGGGCGTGACCATGACCGATGCGGGGCCGTCGCCAGCCCCGCCCGTCCCGACGCCGCTCATCGCGATCGGCGTGGTGATCGTCTCGGGAAAATTCCATGACCGCCTCCGAGCCTACGGCGAGCACGGCGAGGTGCTCGGGATCGTCCTCAAACCAGAGTCGGACCACCACGATCATTTTCTTGACAAAGCCGACTGTCTTTGTCATGTTTTGTGCGGCCGAGGTTCGGCCTCCTCATATGACGACCCGAGTCGACGTCATATCTCGACGACTCCCCCGCACCAGAAAGACGACCATGACTGTCACCGACGAGTTCCTCACCGCCAACGCCCAGTACGCCGCCACCTTCGACAAAGGCGACCTTCCGCTCCCTCCAGCTCGGCGCACTGCGGTTCTCGCCTGCATGGATGCCCGCCTCGACCCCGCCCGGGTCCTGGGACTCTCGGAAGGAGATGCCCACGTGATCCGCAACGCAGGCGGTGTGGCCTCGGAGGATGCGATCAGGTCACTCGTGATCAGCCAGCGACTTCTGGGCACCCGTGAGATCGTTCTGATCCATCACACCGACTGCGGTATGACCACCTTTCGTGATGACGCCGTGAAGGACCAGATCCTGGCCGACACTGGCCAGCGTCCCTCGTTTGCCCTCGAGGCGTTCCCTGATGCCCATGAGGACGTCCGCCAGAGCCTGCGTCGTATCCGGTCGAACCCGTTCATCCCCCACACCGACGCGGTCCGAGGGTTCGTCTACGAAGTCGAGACGGGTCGCCTTCGCGAAGTACACGATCCCTCCTGAACCCGAGATCACACCTACCCATCCCCTCGTGACCACAACTTCGAAAAGAGGACCTCACATGACCTTGCGCCTTGGCGATACCGCCCCGGATTTCACCGCCTCCACAACCCACGGCGAGATCAGTTTCCACGACTGGCTCGGCGACTCCTGGGGGGTGTTGTTCAGCCATCCCAAGGACTTCACCCCCGTGTGCACCACCGAACTGGGATACGTCGCGCGAATCAAACCCGAGTTCGATCGACGCAATGTCAAAGTGATCGGACTGTCGGTGGACTCTGTCGAGAGTCATGTCGACTGGGAAGCCGATATCGCGGCGACCCAGGGAGCACCGGTGAACTTCCCGATGATCGGAGATCCCGATCGCCGAGTCGCCGATCTCTACGACATGATCCACCCCGCAGCGAGTGAGACCTTCACCGTTCGCTCGGTGTTCGTGATCGGACCCGACAAGACGATCAGGTTGACTCTGACCTATCCCGCGTCCACAGGACGCAACTTCGACGAACTGTTGCGGGTGATCGACTCATTGCAGTTGACCGCGCGCCATCAGGTCGCGACTCCCGCCAACTGGAAACACGGTGAGGACGTGATCATCGGAGCGGGCGTCTCAGACGACCGGGCCCGCGAGTTGTTTCCTCAGGGATGGACAGCGGTCACGTCGTATCTGCGAGTCGTTCCCCAACCCGAGGTATGAACCCCCGACCTCACACGGGTCAGTACCCCTCCACGGGTTGAGTATCTGAGTCTCGATCCCCGAGGCGTTGGGCCGCAGAACGGCCCGACGCCACCGGGACCACCGAGGTCGCCGCGGCCAAGCCGAAATCGGGCATATTGCCGTAGATCGCCTCCCATCCTCCGGGTCGGATGCGATAGGTCTCGTGGTAGATCCCCACCGCACCGTTGTCGCGAACGCGAGCATTGAAACGTCTCCACGCCGGCAGATGACGACGTTCGGCATTGCGCGCATAGCGTTTGAGATGTTCGAAGGACTCCCAGTACTGCTGCACCTGGATCACCCGTCCCGATATGAACGTGCGCGGCGCTCGCAACAAACCCAGGTCCCGGTTGCGCATCAACTCCGAGATCATGGACGTCATCGCTCGCACCACGGGCAACCAGGTCCAGAACCGCAGAGGATGATTGATGCGCATCCCCACCAAAAACAGCACCGGCTCGCGGCCGGGAGCGATCTCCGGCTGGTATCGACCCCGATTGATAGTCGTCACCACCCCACCTCTCCCGGGATGCTGGTCGCGGCAACGACCGCATCTCCAAGCCCGACGCTGCCCCGAGGTGACAGTCGATCGTGGACACTGCGGACACGATGGAACCTCATCGCTCTCACGGTAGACGCACCTCGAGGGACGCGAGACCGTCTCGATCCCGCCGCTCGAAGATCACCCCGACGCAACCGACCACATCACATGACGAGGTGAATCTCGCCTCAGTCGGCCCGCAGCCACAGACCGGTGCGACAACTTCAGGATTCGAGGTCGTAGCGATAGAGATTCGATGTGCGAAGTTCGAAACCGAGTCGCTGATATAGCCGGTTCGCAGCCTCTCTGCTGGGCCGGCTCGTCAGATCGACGGTCTTGGCTCCCAAGGTTCGGGCACGCTCGAGTGCGAACCGGTTGAGCAGCTCCCCCACTCCCCTGCCGCGAGCCTCGCCGTCCACGACCACGTCCTCGATCCAAGCCCTGATGCCGGTGGGGATACGAAAGGTGATGAGTGTGAGAGATCCGAGAATCACGTCGGTGTCGGTATCGCGAGCCAGGAGAACATCGCTGGTGGGCGCCTCGATCATGGCGGCGAGTTCATCGGCGCCCGGAGGCGGAGACGAGGACGACAGTTGCGGGATGAGACGGGCGAACGCCACCACGAGGTCGGCGTCCACCCTCGTGGCGATCTCGACTCGAACGTCGCGGTGATCGTTGTTCACGCTCTGGTCAGCCACATGCATCACGCTACTGGGACCTCGGGTTCCAGGTGGGAGTCCCCGACAGGACGGATTCGCTGAGACCCTCATCATCCGATGCGGCGAGAACTCCTGGGGCGACTACCGTGGGTGATCATGGGTTCGACCCAGAATGTCCGTTGGCTCTCACGGCCCACTTTGCGCCGCCCGGTCGTCCTGGCAGCGTTCACCGGCTGGAACGATGCGGGCGACGCTGCATCCCGGGCGATCCGCCATCTCGTGGAAGCCTGGAACGCCACCCCATTGGCCGAGATCGATCCCGAGGAGTTCACCGACTTCTCCACGGTTCGACCTCATGTGCGACTCAGCCGAGGACGCTCTCGCCAGATCGTGTGGCCCACGGTGGGGCTCTGGCATGTCTCGACCCCCGGAGCTGATGTCGTGTTGGTTCTCGGTCCTGAACCCTCGTTGCGATGGAAGCTCTTCACCGACCAGGTGCTCGGAGTCGCTGAGGAACTCGACGCCTCGATGCTGGTCACCGTGGGCGCCCTACTCGCCGATGTTCCTCATCGCCGTGACGTCCAGGTGATCGGCACGGCGACGGATCAGAACCTGATCGAACGGTTCGATCTGCAGAGATCCCGCTACGAGGGCCCCACCGGCATCGTCGGAGTCCTCCAAGATGCGGCTCAACGATCGGGGCTCTCCGCGATCTCGTTGTGGGCCGCCGTGCCGGCCTATGCCTCCCAAGAGCCGTCACCCAAGGCAGCTCTGGCCTTGATGGAACGGGCATGTGAGCTCATCGGCACTCCAGCCCCGGGCGCTCAGTTCTCCGCCGAGATCCACGAGTACGAGTCGCGTATCGATGACCAAGTCGACGATGACGAGGATCTACGGGGCTATATCGATCGCCTCGAACGTCTCAGTGACGCCGGTATGGACTTCGACGACGAGGACGAGGACCTCGATGAGGTCTCCGAACCCGACCCGAACCAGCCGAGCCTGTTCGACGGGGACGCCGCCACGATCGACCCGTCAGAGGACGGTGAAACCCTCGTGGAGGAACTCGAACAGTTCCTGCGTGATCAGCGCGGCGACTGAATCATCCCGACGCTCGAGATCAGGGCTCGCGCCAGATCGGCGAGCGCGGAGCGTCGAAACTGGTATCGAAGGTCTCGCCGCGGATCGCAGCGAACGCGAGCGGCCCCCACCATTGGATACCGGCGACGGGGTCGGGGAGTTCATCGGGACCGAACCAACCCACGCCGGAGGTCTCGAGGGGATGACCGGCGAGTTCACCACCCGTGGCTCGACAGTGGAACAACAGCATGTACATGCCGAAGCGGGTGAACCCCATACGAAGACCGTCGATCACCGACAGCAGCCGTACCGGTTCGCATTCGATGCCGGTCTCTTCGGCCACTTCCTTGATGGCGACCTCGGCGGGTGAGTACCCCACGTCGGCCCATCCGGTGGGGTAGAGCCAGATTCCCGAATCGGCCCGACGCACCAGCAGGATTCGGCCCTCGTCGTCTCCGACGATCGCTCCGACCGCGACCTTGGGCGTCACATATCCCGGAACGCCCTCCCCCACGTTCTCCATCCACTCTTGGACGAAGTGATCCTGTTCGCGACGTACCTCGAGGGCTTCATCGGCTGCCGCTTTGATATCGCCGGCCACATGGAGCACTTCCTCGAAGCGTTCCCGTTCGTAGAGGTTGTCGCTGAAACCCAGACCCGTACGAGCAATGGCCGACAGCGTCTCACTCCACCGCAGAAGATCCCGGGTGAAATCCTGGGGTCCGAGACCGCCCGCGTCACTCGTCACGACAGCGAATGTACGGCATGGACCACGGCCCGTTCGACCTCGGCCCGATGCGCACTATCGGTAATCGGTCCCCGCGCGGAGGTACGCACGTAGAACGCGTCCACCACCTCGTCACCCATGGTCTGAACCCGGGCGTGGCGGATGTCGAGGGAAAGGTCCGCCAGGGCTCTCGTCACCCGGTAGAGAAGTCCCGCAACGTTGAGTGCTCGAACCTCGATGACCGTCGCGTTCGAGGCGGCATCGTCGAAGGTCACGGTGGTGGCCACGGTTCGGGCCCGGGTGCGACGTCGCTTCCGCTGGTGTTCGGCCCGTTCTGCGATCCGTGCCTCGATCGCGAGTTGTCCCGCCAGCGCCCGCTCCAGATCGGCCACGACAGGACCCCAATCAAAGGGAGCATCAGGATCGACGCCCGTGGCCGGGGGCACGACCATGAACTCCGAAGCCGCCATCCCCTGCTCATCCGAATGGGCTTCGGCCCCGAGCACGGCGAGGCGATGCAGACTCAACACGCCCGCCACCCGACTGAACGTGCCTGGGGTATCAGGCGACACCACGGTGACCCGATCCTCATTGACGAGGATCTCGGTCTCACCTCGTCCCATCGCCTCGAGAACCCCAGCCGACGGGAACAACCGCCATGCCACCTCACGCACGTCGCCGCCGCCGAGAACATGGCGAACCCGTTCCACCAGCGCACGCACCAACGAGGCCTTCCAATCCCCCCAGGCCGCAGAGCCGGTGGCCAGGGAATCGGCCTCGGTGAGCGCGTGCAAGAGGTCGAGAACCCGTTCGGACCCCACGGCCTCGGCGACCCCGGTGATCGTGGCGTCATCGGACAGATCGCGTCGCGTCGCCACATCGGGGAGCAACAGGTGATGACGCACCATGGCCACGAGCACCTCGACATCCCCCGGAGCCAGACCAAGGCGAGGACCGATGCGGTTCACCATATCGATTCCGACCTCGGTGTGATCACCCCGATACCCCTTGCCGATGTCGTGGAGCAGAGCACCGAGCACCAAGAGATCGGGACGGCTCACCCGATCGGCCAAGTCGGCGGCATTCGCAGCCGTTTCCCACAGATGTCGATCCACGGTGAAACGGTGATAGGCGTTGCGTTGGGGTTTGGAGCGCACCGGACCCCATTCGGGCAGGATGCGCACCAACAGGTTCATCTGGTCGAGGGCGTCGAACGCGTACAAGCTGTCGTGCCCGGTCAGCAACAACGCCACCAGATCGTCCACGGCCCCTGGAGGCCAGGGTTCGGGAAAGCGTCCGGTTTCCTGGTTGAGACGCTCCAAGGACTCCCGATCGATCGGCACCCCGTGACGCGCCGCTGCGGTCGCGACACGCAGAGCCAACGTCGCATCGACACCGGGGTCGGCATCGGGTTCGAGGTGGATCGCTCCATCGCGCATGATCACCCCGGTCGCCACGGGACGAGGTGGGCCCGGAGTCGGACGTTCGGGATCGAGACCGAGCCGACCGAGTCGACCCCACACCTCATCGGCGATCCAGGCCACGCTGCGCGCAGCGGCGGCCACCGACGCCATCATCGCGTCGGCGTCGGTGTATCCCGCGGCCTCGGCCACGGCATCTTGATCTTGGAGATGCAGCACTTCACCAGCGCGTCGCGCATGGCGATGCAACTCGACACGCACGGTGGTGAGGACGTCGTGGGCCCGCTCCAGTGCCCGTCGATCCTCATCGGCCACGAGCAATCCAGCCTCAGCCGCCCACCCGAGGGCATGCACGTCACGTAGTCCGCCCCGACCCTCTTTGAGATCGGGTTCGAGCAGAAACCCGACATCGCCCGCACTGCGATGACGTCGTTCGATGCCATCGCGAAGTTGAGCGAGTCGCCTCTCACCCCGACGCCGCCAGGCGCGTTGAGCTCCTTCGATCACCCGTTTCGACAACTCTTCGTCGCCGGCGAGGTGCCGAGCGGTCAGCAACGAGGTCGCCACGTCGATCTCGTCCTCAGCGAGCGCCAATGCTTGACGCACCGTCCTCACGGCATGACCCAACTTCAGCCCGGCATCCCAGATCGGATACCACAGAGCCGACGCGGTCTCGGCGACCGATCCTCGTTTGCCCTGGATGAGCAGAAGATCGAGATCGCTGAAGGGTGCCAATTCCCCCCGGCCATATCCCCCGACGGCCAGCAACGCGAGTGGCATGCCAGGCGGGGCCGAGGCGAGCGCCGCATCGAACCGCTCGCGCAACCACGTGTCGGTGGCATCCGACATCCGTCGGCACCACCGCGTCCCCGTGGTGGAGGTGTCCGCCATGAGACGTTCCCGGCGCGGGAACGCAGTGGCCACGGTCGTGGAGGGCGGCGCCATCAGCGTCGCCCCTCATGACGGCGGCGATCGAGCACCGTCTTGGCCTTCCATGCCCCCCAGATGAGTCCGGGTTCGTGCAGTGACGAATCGACATCGGACCATGTCGCAGGCGTCAGACCGTAGACGTCATCGGGAAAGGCCTCCCGTGCGAACGTGTCGCGACGCAGGGCGGGTATCCCGGCGGCTACGAGGACCTGGGTCGGAATCGCCACGGCACGCCGCAACACCCCCAAAGGTGTGTCACGCTGCTCGTCGACATCGGTGGCGAGGAGTGCGTGGAGATCGGCCAGAACCGCCGGCGTCTGTTGCTGGACCTCGCTACGGGCAGTCGCGACCAGATCCTCGGGACAGTGACCGATATGGGATCGAGCGGTGGCGACCACCGCCGAGACGAGCCAGGGTTCGAGAACTCGACTCACGGCATCGACGAGGACCTCGGGCGGGGACGGATCGGTTCCGGTCGCGCAGGTCACCGCCCTAGTCTCGCCGCATGGGACCGTCATCGCACGAACCCGGCGGCCAGAACCGGACCGCATGGTTCCACTGTCATGCAGGCATCGCCGGAGACATGGTGTTGGGGGCCCTCGTGGACGCCGGAGCCTCTCCTGATGCGATCGTCGCCTCGGTGGCCGGTCTCGGTCTCGAGGACTGGGCGCTGAGTTTCGAAGAGGTGCAGCGCGGCGGTCTGCGAGCGACTCATGCCGTGGTCGCCGTGTTGACCGAACAGGATCACCATCACCACCCTGAACACCAGAACCATCCTGGCGACGGCGACGCTGCCCATACCCATGGAGGACATCGTCGCTACGGCGAGATACGCGATCTCATCGCGGCTGCTGATCTCACCACCGGGGTGAGAGATCGAGCCCTCGCCGTCTTTGCCGCCCTCGCCGAGGTCGAAGGACGGATCCACGGTTGTCCACCTGAGGAGGTCGAGTTCCACGAGGTGGGATCCCTCGACGCCATCGTGGACATCGTCGGTGTGTGCGCTGCGCTCGAGGATCTCGGCGTGGACACCATCGTGTGTTCACCGATCACCGTGGGGCGGGGCACGGTACTGACCGCGCATGGTCGACTGCCCCATCCGGTCCCGGCGGTACTCGAGCTGGCAGCGCGATCGGGACTCGTCCTCACCGGTGTCGATGAGGCTCTCGAACTGGCGACCCCCACCGGGGTTGCACTCATGGCCGCCTTGGCGTCCTCCACTGGGGCCATCCCCGAGATGACCGTGACGGCGGTGGGTCACGGCGCTGGCACCCGCGACACCACCGCTCGGCCCAACGTGATCCAGGTCGTGGTGGGAACCCCCGCTTCGTCATCGGAGTTCTCAGGTCCTGGTCGCCCCGCGATCGAGATCGAGGCCAATATCGATGATGCGACACCCGAGGTACTCGCTCACACCGTCGCCCGCCTTCTCGATAGCGGCGCGCATGACGCGTGGATAACACCCATCGTGATGAAAAAGGGCCGCCCCGCCTTCACCCTGCATGCCCTGGGATCGCTGGAATCGGCATCGGCGTTGATGACGGTGATCGTGACCGAGACGGGAACGCTCGGGATCCGAGCTCATGAGGTTCAGCGATGGCCCCAGGCTCGCGACGAGATCACCGTCGACGTTCACGGACATCCGGTTCGAGTCAAGCGATCGTCTCGACGCATCAAAGTCGAGTTCGATGACGCCGTGGCCGTGGCGAACGCGACGGGTCTGGCGGTTCGGGAGGTTCTTGGAATCGTCGAGAACCGCGGTGATGGGCCGGAACCCGAC
>CAYYHU010000004.1:0-35095 GCA_964471865.1 uncultured Ilumatobacteraceae bacterium
CCTGAGTCATGTCGGTCCTCGGGAATGATGGCCACACCAGCCCGCGCCATCGAGCCGGCTCGACCACACCGCACCGTGCGTCCGTCCACCTCGACGGTTCCGGAATCGACAGTCAACAGACTCGACAACAAGTCGCCGAGTTCACGCTGACCATTTCCCTCCACCCCGGCGACACCGACGATCTCTCCGGCTCTGACCTCGAGGCTGAGATCGTCGAGGCGCGCCACTCCCTGGCTGCGCACTGTGACGCCCGAGAGTTTCAACACGACCTGGCCCGTGGAATCAGGGGTCGGCGCGTTGGCCTCGGGATGATCGTCACCGAGATCGTCGGTGGCTCCCAGCGCTGCGGCCTCACCGCGAAGCGATACCGTCCGACCCACCATGGCCCGAGCCAGTGTGGATGCATCGGCCCCAGAGGTGGGATGGCGATCGACGACCCGCCCTTGACGCATGATCGTGACGACGTCGGTTGCGTGCAGGATCTCGGCGAGTTTGTGACTGACCAACGCAACCGCGCGGCCCTCGCGAGCCACGACATCACGCAAGGTGATGAAGAGTTGCTCACTCTCGGCAGGAGTCAGAACCGAGGTGGGTTCGTCGAGGATCACGATGCGGGGATCCCGACGGAGACATTTGATCAATTCGACGCGCTGGCGAAGTCCGGCTGACAGATCGGCGATCCGCGCGTCGGGATCGACCTTGAGGCCGTAATGCTCGCCGATCTCAGCGACGAGACGCCGGGCGCGGGCCCGATCGAGTCGGGCCCGCTCACCCAGCAGAACGTTCTCCCATACCGTGAGCGGTTCGACGAGGCTGAGGTGCTGATGCACCATGCCCACGCCGAGTGCGGACGCCACCTGGGGATCATGGATGCGACAGGGCTGGCCCTCGACGGTGATCTCGCCGCTATCGGGCTGCACGAGACCGATCAGCATCTTCATCAGAGTCGATTTACCGGCGCCATTCTCACCGAGGACGCCGTGGACTTCACCGGCGCGCAACGCGAGATCGACATCCCTACAGGCCACGACGGCGCCGTAGCGCTTCGTCACCCCAGTCAGTGCCACGAGGGGGGTGGGGGACGTTGCCCCCACCCCGTTCGTGGTGTTTCCAGTGTCGTCCGACATCACCTGAAATCGCAGGGATCAGCCTGCGGCGTAGGCCTGGCCCTTGATGGCTCCGAAATCACCCGCAAGGGCGCCCGAGGCGATCGTGGCGTAGATCTCATCCATCACGGCCTGCTGCTCCGCAGTGGCGTCGCAGATCTCGGCGCCGGGCTCGGAGTCGATACCGACCTTGAACACTCGGGTCTGGCCCTCGGCGAACTCGCCGCCGGCGATCTCGGCGAGGATCGTGTCGAGGTAGTCACCAGCGTCGAAGCGAACCTGGATCTGATAGTCGAGGTCGGGGTTGGCGCAGCCCTTCGACGAGCCCGCCGTCATGGTGATGATGCCCTGCTCATTGGCGAGACGAACCACCGGCTCGAGCGCTCCGCCCAGGTACGGGTAGACGGCGTCCACACCCTCGGCGACCGCAGCATTGAAGGCTTCGGTGGCGCCTGAGGTGTTGTCGAAGTCATAGGGGAATCCGCCCGTGGGGATGTAGGTCATCGTGAAGGAAGGATCGACCGCCTTCAGGCCCATCTCATACGCGAGGTAGGCCTCCTTTTCGAAGTTCAGGTCGCAACATCCCAGGAACGCCGTGGACGTGCCGCCTGTGGCCTGCAACAACAGACCGGTGGCATAGCCGGCGGTGTAACTGATCTCCGAGGAGTCGTCACCGCTCTGGGCGAGACCAGGAGTCTCGGGATAACCGGCTCCGCAGTTGCAGTACCAGAAGATGTCGCTGTACTGCTCGGTCAGATCGGCCAACGGATCAGCAATTTCGCTGGCGCCCACCGCGATGATGTCGACACCCTGCTCAGCGATGTTCGCCAGTTCGGTCGCCGCCTGCTCGCTGGCGATGTTGTCCACCACCAAAGGAGCCTCGTAACCATTCTCGGCCGAATAGGACTCCACCTTGTCGACGAGAGCCTGGTAGTAGGCGCCGTCGTCACGGGGGCCGGGAACGGCCACGCCGAAGCGCACGACACCGTCGCCGTTGAAGTCGAGTGAACTCACCGGAGCCGCGGTGGTCGCCGGGGCAGCGGTGGTGTCAGGAGCAGCGGTGGTCGCGGGGGCGGCGGTGGTCGCCGGTGCCGCGGTGGTGTCGCTGCTCGAATCGTCGTTGCCGCATGCTGCGGCCACGAGGCTCAGGGCGGCTACTGCCGCCAGGGTGGCTCGGAATCGTGAGGTCATCTCCCCCTGCACTTTCTGTCGGTTCGGATCGGGATCCGCTGATGGTTGTCTGCACACTGGACTGAAAGGGAATCACTCCGGCGCACGCCGCGCGATCCCATCGATGAGTCGAAAACGTCCACGTCGCCGTCGGCTCACCTCCTGAGGGCCTCAACGGCCCGCTTCTTATGGGGATACGCCTCGATGAGGGTCTTCCCGGCGACCAGATCGGCCACCAGATGATCCTCACCACCGGCGTATGTCGAGGCCGCCGCCATGACGTCATCGGCATGGCTGGCCGCGATCCGTACACAGCCGGAATCATCGACCACGATGGTGTCGCCCGGATCGATCCGTACGTCACCGATCGAGACCGGAACATCGATTCCCACGGCGTGCACCGTTCCGTTGGGGCCCACGACGCCACGTCGGCTGGCATAGACGGCGAGCCCAATCTCGGTCATCTCGGTGACATCGCGCACCGCACCATCCACGAGAACCGCCACCGCGCCTTGGCCCTGCGCGGAGCGGGCGAGAATGCCGCCCCATGTGGCTCCGGGAACCTCAGAGACTCCAGCCCAGACCAGAACCTGTCCACTGAGGTCTCCTGAGAGCAGATCGAAAGCCGCCTGCATCCCTGGGCCCCGGTCGAGTACCGCCAACTGCACCGTGCGCGCCCGACCCGACCGTGGCTGCGCAGGCGCGACCACGGGTTCAAGTGGCGGAGTCATCCAACCGTCGAGACCCCAGAGAGCTTCGACATCGGCGACCGCTGACACCGCGGGGGTTTCAGGCACCGGCAACCTTCAAACGGCGGGTTCCGCTGGTGGACGCGCCGGGCCAGTGCCGCTGATAGCGCTGGACCAACCAGCGGTTGAACTGCACGTGACTCTCTTCTTGCCACGAGTACCGGCCTCGAGGGATGAAGCGCGAGTGCAGGCCGCGCTGCACCTTCGTGGTGGCGTCCTGATCCTGCTGAACGAACACCTGCACCCCGGCATCGCTCATCGCGAGGAGATGATCGAACATCGGGTGCTCGAGCGCGCTGGGGTGGAACAGATACCCGATCTCGACGTCGATCGTGTCGGGCGTCTTGGGGGTGACGATGAAGAAGAAGGCCTGATCCGGGGCGGTCCCAAAGCACATCGTCGGCGGCATCAACGCAAAGGTCGATCTCCAACGCTCCTCCTCGGTCAACTTGGGAAACACCGGCATGAGGGCTTTGGTCGTGGCATTGAACCCGCCGTCGATATGGGTGTAGCCGTTGGTGCGGAAGATCACATTCGACGCGTCGTCCCATGCCACGGGAAAGGCCGCCAGATTGCTCGGGCAGAAGTCCTGGATCGTGTGGTGGAGCCGGTTGGCGTGGTAGCCGTCGTTGAAGTTCTCGAACATCACCTTCCAGTTCCAGGGCAGGTCGGTGAGAGTGAACGTCCCCGGACACACGGCATCTTCGAGTTCGTAGTTCGCCAGGAAGGGCTCGTAGCGAGCGAGCGTCGGAGCGAGAGGTGCGGCGTTGCGGTCCAGGTTGACGAAGATGAATCCCTGCCACAGCTCCACGCCCAAGGTGGGAAGTCCGTAGTCCTTCTTGTCGAAGTTGTCGGTGCGTTCCATCGCCGGAGCACCCAGGAGTCGGCCGTCGAGACCGTAGATCCACTGGTGATACGGGCAGGTGAGGGTTCCGGCGTTGCCACACCCCTCCACGATCTCCATTCCCCGGTGTTGGCACACCGATGAAAAGGCCCGGACCTCGCCGTCCTTCCCGCGGGCGACGATGATTCCTTCATCATTGACGCGAGTCGTGAGGTAATCACCATTGTTCGGAATCCGACTGGCCCGTCCGACACACAACCAGTCGTGGTCGAAAAGAGCCCGCCGTTCGAAGTCGAGGAACTCCTGGGTCGTGTAGCACTCGGCGGGGAGGGTGCATGCGGTGGCGACATCGGTGATCGAGTCGTCGAAGGACGCGAGCAACGCGTCGGTCATGATCGTGTCCGAGGGGGTGGGGGTCGTCATCGCTGTGTCCGTCCTTTCGTAATGGGTCTAGCGACGGTGTGTCTCGGTGGTGTTTCGACAACGTGAGATGTCTGGCCGAATCGCACGAGTTGCGGCGTTCGCAAGCCCGCTATGGAGGGCCTGGCGGCGAGTCGACCCCCCGTGGAGTGTCCGCATCTGCGTCGGTGATCGGACTGGATGTCAGACCTTAGTCGGCAGCCATCTTTCGTCACGTCGCGTCATCCCTGCTCGGGGGGCTCGTGAGCATGAACTTTCGGATCTTGCCCACCGAGGTCCGCGGCAACTCCTCGACCTGGTAGACGGCCCGAGGGCGTTTGGAGGGGGCGAGACGCTCCGCCGCCCAGGCCTTGATCGCTTCGGTGTCCAGCGTGGCGCCCGGTGAAGCGACCACATACGCCACGGGGACTTCGTCACGAACCGGATCGGGTTCACCGACCACGGCGACTTCGAAGACGTCAGGATGCTCAGCCACGACCGCCTCGACCTCGACCACCGAGACGTTCTCCCCGGCCACCTTGAGGACGTCGCCGCCTCGACCGGCGAAGCGGAACGAACCGTCGGGGTCACGCGTGGCCCGATCACCAGTTCGGAACCAGACGAAACCATCCTCACGGCGGTACGCGATGGCGGCCTCGGTCGTGGCCTCGTCGTCGAGGTAGCCCGAAAATAACGTCGTTCCCGGATAGCCGCCCACGAGGAGATCTCCCACCACACCATCGGGCGCTGGCGTGAGGGTGTCGGGGTCGACCACTTCGACAGCGCATCCGAGAGTGGTCTGGCCCATGACATCGCAGCGGGCTCCCAGGAACCGATGGGTCACCACGGCGGGCAAGGTTTCGGTCATGCCATACAACTGTCGAGGACGACAGCCCACGAGTTCGGCAAACCGTTCGTACTGCTCCGAGGTCAGGTTCTGAGCGAACCAGACATGGCGCAGCGCCAGCCCTTCGATGTCATCTCCGGGATCGCGAGCCAGGATCATGCGCATCGGTGCGGCGAAAAGGCTGGCATGTGTCGCGGCGAGCCGTGCGGCCTGGGACCGAAATCCGCTGGCCGAGAACGTTGCGACCAGGGCCACACTCGCCCCCACCGAAATCGCCGATGCGAACGAGTAGTACTGGGCGTTGGCGTGAAACAACGGCAAGACCACCAGTTGCCGATCATCGGGCCCCAGGGCGCAGGCCGCGGCCATCACATCACCGGCGAACGCGTACCCCGCTTGGGTCAACACGACACCCTTGGGTGCCGAGGTCGTCCCCGAGGTGAACATCACGGCCAGTCGATCGAGGGGTTCAGGGCTCGCCACCTCGATCGAGGACCCAGGTGAACGCAGCACATCGAGATCGACGTCGGTTTCGTCGACCTCGATCACCGTTGGGCGTTGAGCGCTGTCCACCGCCGCGACCGCGGCGCGATACACATCGGCACGATCGCGGGCGCAGACCCCCACGACCGCTCGGGTTCGTGCGATGTGACCGGTGAGTTCGGTGGCACTCGCCTGGGGGTCCGATGGGACCATCCAGGCTCCCAAGCGCGTCACCGCCAACCACAGCGCCACGAAAGCGGGACACGACTTGAGAGCGAGATGAACCGGCGATCCGGGTCCGACCCCACGAGCCTGCAACCCGTGGGCGACGGAGGTGACCAGAGCATCGAACTCACCGTAGGTCCACCGAGTGCTCTGGTCGTCGGACCCCAACCAGAGCAGAAAGTCATGATCGCGCCGACCAGCCACGGCCTCGTCCCACCGTTGGGCGAACGTCACCGTCGATCGAGCGCGCATACCTCGTCCTTCGCCACGAATCCCGAACGGACAGTTTGACCGATGGTCAGACCAGGGTCAAGTGAACTCCGACTGTCCCCGCGAAGCATGGCAGACTTGACCCCGCCGTGACCGCTCGCTTCACTCCGATCCCACGCCAGACCGTCGCCTCGGCCGTGCGCGACGCGATCGAACGCGAGATCAGATCCGGAGCGATACCACCAGGCGCTCCCCTGCCTGCTGAACGAGAGTTGTCCGAACAGTTCGATGTCGCTCGGACCTCGGTTCGCGAGGCCGTTCAAGGACTGTTGACCCTGGGGCTGATCCACAAGCGCGGTAACCGCTCCTATGTCGTGGAGCACCTCCCTGAGGTCCGGCTCGATTCCGGCGACCGACGCAAGGTCCGGGTTCGTGAGTTGTTCGCGGTTCGCCAGATCCTCGAGCTGCCCATTGCTCGACTCGCCGCCGAGAACGCGGTGACTGAACAGCGGGCCCGGATCGCCGAGCTCGCAGCCTCGTTCGATCCGAGCATGAATCTGGAAGATTTTCGTCGGCTCGATCGCGAGTTCCACTGGGTCATGGCGTCGTCGTGCGGCAACGATCTCCTCGCCGAACTCGGTGCCAAAGTCCTCGACAGCCTGTTCGCGTCGGGCGAGTTCAGCGAATTGCTCTACGCCGAGGCCAACAATGCTGCGGTGAGCGACGTGATCGCGGCGTCGGTGCTCGCCCATCAACGACTTGCGGACGCGATCGTCGCTGGAGATGTGATCCGAGCCGAACACGAGATGCAGGCCCATCTCGACGATGTGGAATGCCGCATGACGGGATCAATGAGTTGACCCTCACCCGTTGAGGTTCGTAATCCCCGCCGAGCCCGGACCGGCTGACACTCCGCAGTCATCGTCGGTGACGGTGATCAGCAACAATCCCTCACAGAGTTGTGCAGCGATCATCACGCGGGTGGCGTGAGCGTGTCTTGCCACGTTGGCGGGCAGTTCGTAGACGATGAACGCCGCCGCTCGTACCGAGCTCGGATCACTCAGCTCGATCACCGCAGCATCGAAACGAGTCTCGGGCACGAAGCCGAGATACCGCGAGGCTTCGTGGGAGACCCGCTGCATGGATTCGCCGAGGTTCCTCCCCATGCTCGCGGCGGCATCGCGTTCGGTGATGAGCCGCCTCAACGAACCAGCGGCCTCGTTCAGATGGCCAGCGAGTTCCTTGAGATCCGTCGAGGTGACAACCGCCCCTGGTGAGGCCCGTGCCTCACGGAGTAGTTGGAGACCGATGAGGATCTGGAGGGGACCGTCATGGAGATCAGCCGCAAGCTCGGCCACTAGCGGTCGCGTTCCCGAGCGACTCGCATCTCGGCGCGGGATCGGGAGCGAGTTCGGACCTCGGTCAGATCGATCAACTGCCAGAGTTCAAGTTAGATGCTCGGAATGTCCCGCACTGCGAGTTCGACATGACGGCGATCTCCCGCGATGTGAACGTTGGCGATCTCGTACAGACTCCAGGGTCCTCGTCGCCGTTCGACCCAACCTGGTAGGGCCGCTGTGGCACCATCCGCACCCACCGCAAGGACGGTGGGGTCGAGACCGATCAACTCCTCACGGCTGCGGCCGGTGAGCTCCTCCACCGCCGCGTTGACTTCGACGAACCTGAACCGGGCCCGATCGAACAACGCTGTGGGCACCTACCACATCTCCGGTGTGTGCCACAGCGGGTCCGACGCCTGACATGTCGCTCGGCTGATCGATCGCACCCGAGCCCGAAACTGTCGATTCCGACCCGGAAGTATCCGTGATCGCCCTATCACGAACCCGGAGTGTCTCCAGTCGTCTTCCACATGTCAAGCACCCACCGCGTGGGGTCGGGAACGCTCAGGCCTGGGACTGGGCCTCGAGATGCCACTCCATACGACGATCGCCGTAACGGGACAGGTCGCCGGTCATGTCGAGAGGCCTCACGATGGCCTGATGCTCTTCGTCACCCCATTGATCGGGAGGAACGAGGAACATGACCTCGAACTCGTTGCCATCGGGATCGACGGAATACAGGCTCTTGTTCACTCCATGATCGCTGGCTCCGACGAGGGCACCGACCGCCTGAAGCTTCTCGCGGGCGGCCTCGAGATCGGCCATGGTGGGGACCTCCCACGCAATGTGATAGAGCCCGACGTTGCGGCCTCCCGAGGGCGGACCAGCTTGTGACCCGACGCTGAACAGAGCGAGATCGTGATGATTCTCGGAGCGGGCGGCCCGCAAGAACGCGAACCGGTCCGCCGGGTCCTCGATCACCACCGAGAACCCGAGAACATCGCGATAGAACGCCGCGATACGAGCAGCCGACCGCACATACAGCACCGCATGGTTGAGTCGAGTGATGTTCACGATCCCGCCACCGCCTCGGGGATCTCGCCGTATCCACCACCACCGGGCAGATCCAAACGCACGACGTCTCCGGGGGCCAGCGTGATGCGCTGCTGCGTCCGCACGGCGTCGCCATTGACGGTGAAGGCTCCCGGCTCTCCGGGTTGGCCTCCGAAGATGCCCTCAGGGGCCACCGCGAGGCGTGATGTCACGGCGTTGAGCTGCCAGGGGCGCTCGGTGTCCACGGTGAACTCGATGGTCTGGCCGAGTCCGCCGATCTGACGTCCCCGTCCTCCGCTACCCGGACGCAATTCCTTGCGCCGGAACCGGATCGGAGCCGAGGCTTCGACGACCTCGACGGGAACGGCGGACACACCAGTCGGATAGGAGCATGCGGAGAGGCCGGGCTTGGCATGGCGAGCACCGACTCCGCCGGCATAGGTGAACATCGCCGTGATGAAGGGTCGGCCGTCATCGTGGTTACCACTCACCTGCATCGTCCAGACCGCTCCTGACCCCTCAGCCATCGACTGTTCCGGCTTGATCTGAGCGAGAGCCTTCAACAACGCATTCGGCAGGAACATCCCCACGACATGGCGAGCCGTGCAGGGTTGGGGCGAAACCGCATTCACGATCGATCCCTCAGGGGCCTCGACCCGGATGGGAGCCAAGCTGCCGTGGTTGTTGGGAAGATCAGGATTCAGCACGGCCCGAACCGCGAAGGTCGTATAGGCGTGGGTGTAGTTCTTCACCACGTTGATGCCGTAGGGGCTGGCTCCTGAACTACCTGCGTAGTCCACGATGATTTCACCGGCGTCGGCGTCCACGATCACGGCACACACGATGTCGATACGGCTGCCGTCGGCGAGGTCCAACTCCGCGGTGGCGTGATAGGTGCCCGAGGGCAGTTCACGAATGCTCGCCCGAGTCGCCGCCTCGGACCGGTCGATGATCTCATCGGCGAGGGCTTCGATGTCGTCGAGGCCGTTTTGATCACACAGGGCCAAGAGACGCTGGGCCCCGACTTCGCCCGAGGCCATCTGGGCATGGAGGTCACCAGCCATGTGATCGGGCTGGCGAACGTTGGAGAGGATGAACTTCCAAACGTCGTCGTTTCGTTCCCCGGCTCGCATCAACTTGCAGATCGGGATCCACAAGCCTTCTTCGAACACATCGCGGGCTCCGGCGCCGATGCCATAGCCGCCCACATCGGTGTGGTGGATGGTGGATCCGAAGAAGGCCACCACTCGACCCTGACGAAACACCGGGTACAGCACGGTGACGTCGAGCAACTGTCCCGCGGTCTTGTACGGGTCATTGGTGATCAACACGTCACCGGGAACGAGGGTGTCAGGCGGGTACTCCTCGAGAACAGCCGAGGCCGCACGCGCCAGGGAGTTGATGTGTCCGGGCGTGCCCGTCACCGCTTGGGCCACCATGCGACCGCGACGGTCGAACACGGCGTTCGCCAGGTCGCCGGCTTCGCGCACGATCGGCGAGAAGGCGGCGCGCTGGAGCGCCTTGGCCTGTTCGTTCACCGTGGCGATCAGGCTCTGCCACAGCACCTCGAGTTGGATCGGGTCGAAGGTCATGACGCGCTCCTTTGTGCGATCAACGATCCGTCGTGAGCGACGGTGACCACCCATCCGGGCCGGATCACTGCCGTGGTTTCGCGTTCTTCCACGATGACGGGGCCGTCGATCTGTTGGCCAACTCCCAAATCCTCGCGCCGGTACACGGGGGTGTCGATGGCGTCTTGGTTCCGACTGAACCGCACCGACCGATGGGTGCGGGGAGATCCCGGCGTGGAAGCGACCACCGCGACCGGCTCCACCGGATCGGCATCGGCATACGCCGACAGACGCCAGGTCACGGCCTCCACTCCGACATCGGGAATGGTCAGGCCGTAGATGCGGCGATAGTCGGCCTCGAAGCGGGTGGTGACCTCGTCGTCGGTCGCCGGCCAGGACTCGCCCTCGCCCACCCAGACCGTGATCTCGTTGCCCTGGCCCACGTAGCGAGAGTCGATGCCGTAGCGGAAGCGGATTCGCTCTGCGGGCACTCCGGCGGCCGCGAGCACCCTGCGGCCTTCCTCGCGCAGTTCGTCGAGGAGGCGATCGCGCTCGGTCGGATCGAGCGATGCCAGGGGCCGCACCATCGAGCGGGCGAGATCGATACGCACCGGTGTGACCAAGGTGCCAAAGGCCGACAGCACCGAGGCGTTCACCGGATATACGACCCGCGGGGCCTCGAGCATCTCAGCGACACCGCAGGCATGGATCGGACCGGCTCCGCCGAAGGCGAGCAGCGTCACCCCTCGCAAGTCGGCGCCTTGTTCCACGGCATGCATGCGCGATGCCGCAGCCATGTTCTGGTTCACGAGTTCGTGAACACCCGCCGCGGTATCGGAAACGGTCAGACCGAGACGCTCTGCGACCGCCGCCAATGCCGCCTCGTTCGCGGCGAGGTCCAGATGCATATCACCGCCGAGGAAGTATTCGGCGTCGAGCATCCCGAGCGCCAGATCGGCATCGGTGACGGCGGGGCGAGTGCCGCCACGCCCGTAACACGCGGGTCCGGGGTCGGCACCTGCGCTTTCGGGTCCGACCTTCATGAGACCGAGTTCGTCGACCCGAGCCAAGGAACCACCGCCGGCGCCGATCTCGACGAGATCCACCGAGGGCACCGACACGGGAAAGCCCGAACCCTTCTTGAACCGATAGATCCGTGCCACCTCAAAGGTGTTGGTCAATTCGGGTTCGCCATCGACGATGAGACAGGACTTCGCAGTCGTGCCTCCCATGTCGAAACACATCAACCGGTCCTCACCGAGTCGGCGGGCGAACCAACTCCCGGCGAGCGCGCCCGCAGCGGGACCGCTCTCGACCAGACGGATCGGCGCCCGAGCCGCATCGTCAGCAGAGACCACGCCACCGTTGGAGAGCATCATCAGCACGGAGGAACCGAATCCCTCGCTCGCCAACCACTTCTGCAGCTCGTCGAGGTAGGGACCGATGACGGGCATCGTCGCCGCGTTACAGGCCGTGGTGATCATCCGCGGATACTCGCGGATCTGAGGCGAGATCTCAGCGGAACAACACACCGGCACACCCAGTTCACGACGCAGATGATCCGCAACCAGTCGCTCATTGGCCGGATTGGCGTAGGCGTTGATCAGACAGATACCGACGGCCTCGACGCCTTGGGCGCGCAGGTCCTCGGTGATCTCCGCCAGCGCCTCGGGCGAAGGGGTCTCCACGACGCGGCCCTGGGGGTCGGTCCGCTCGGACAATTCCACGATCCGGTCTCGCGGCACCGGAGGTTCGGGGAACTCGATCTGCAGGTCGTACATGTCGTAGCGATGTTCATCGCGAATCAGCAGCGTGTCACCGAAGCCCGTGGTGGTCACCATGCCGGCACGACCGATCTTGCCTTCGATGAGCGCGTTCGTGATCAGCGTCGTGGCATGCACGATCGGAGCCACGATCTCGGCGGGCTGCACTCCGGCCTTGGCCAGAAGCTGGCGCACGCCGGTACGCACTCCGTCGAGGGGAGCCGACGGAGTGGTCAACGTCTTGTCGACCACCACTCGACCAGATGCGGCATCGACGAGAACGACATCGGTGAAGGTCCCGCCGATGTCGACAGCGAGACGCCAGTCCGGAGCCGACGGCTCAGGCATAGGGGAGATCCTTTCGAGGGGGTGCGAAGACGTCGAGGATCCAGACCTCGTTCAGTTCGTCATCGCCGATGAACACGCTGTCGCCGTGCCAGATCGACCGGGGGGCGAGGTAACTCTCACCCGGTCCAAGCACCACTCGGGTCTCGTCCTCGCGGTCCCCGATTCGGAAATCGAGTTGACCCCGCATGATGATCCCGAGTTGCTCGTTGTCGGTGTGGTGATGCATGAAGGAGCCTTCGGCCCCGCCCTTGATACGCCAAAACCACAACTGCAGAAGTTCGCCCTCGATGACACGGACGCGGAAACCCTCGCGACTCGTCTCTCGGAACTCCTCCTCGTCGAAGAAGTAGCAGTACTGATTCGTGAGATTCATCATCACCGACTCCTGACCGGCCCGACGGCCATGACGATTCGCGAGGACCTGTCAACCGCTACCCATGAGGTCCCGGCCACCCGCCACTCGGTCTAATTGTCAGACCACACGCTACCCATGGTCATCGTGACCCGCAAGATGAAGACCGCTCGGGCTGCGAGAACATCATCATGGCTGGCTTCGACCCTGCGATGAGACCAGCTCAGGCCGAGAACAGATCGCGGCGAATCGCCGCGTGGCACCCCAGGACGCCGTCGACCACCTGGGTGATGCCCAGGTCCACGGCCACCGAGGCGAGCGAGTACGCGTCATCGCGGCTGAGGCCCTCATGCTCGGTCATCAACCACAGGGCCTCCTCGGCCGCCATGCGCATCGCTGCATCGAGGTCGTCCCCGAATCCATGTGTGAGCCAGGAATCCTCCGTCTCGAGAACCGGCGCCCGCAGTCCCAGACCCTTGATGAGTCCGAACTGCACCCGCGCGGTCAACGAGGCTTCGATGGCCGTCCCACACATCTCACCATCACCCTGACCAAAGTGAGGATCACCGAAATACACGTTCGCGCCCGGCGCGAACACGGGGTAGGCGATGGTCGCTCCCGGGCCGAAGCGCCAGTTGTCGACGTTGCCCCCGAACACCCCCGGAGGAATGGAGGATTGACGCTCAGATCCCTGCGGCGCCACCCCGATGACCCCGAAGTGGGGACGTACCGGAACCGCGATCTCGCGACCGAAGGGTTGCCGACGATCGGGATCAGCCGGCGAGATCACCCCGGGCAGGTCATAGAGAGGCCGTTCGGTGAAGTCGAAGCCGAACCGGGGGCGAGCCACCATGCCAAAGGACTCACCCGGCGTGGCGCCATCGAGTTCGTAGATCGTGATGCGTTCTTTGCCGAAGACGTCATAGAGCAGTCCCCAGTTGGCGGCGCAGTTCGCGCCATGGGTGAGTCTCGGGACCATGTCGAGGATGCGCACCACGACCGCATCTCCGGGTTCGGCTCCGCGCACCTCGATGGGACCGGTGAGGATGTGGACTCCCGGACCTCGATCAGCTGGGTCGATCGCCTCCCAGATGGCGGTGATGCCCTCGTCCATGAGCAGGTCCGGAGCATCACCGGAATGGTGGGTGATGCCTTCGACCACGACCACATCACCGGGGTCGACACTCAACACTGGAGCCTGGGAACGATCGATGTAACCCCAAAACACCGTGTCGGGTGTGGCTCGCAATTCGTGGGTGGCGCCCGGGGCGCCCAAACAGGACGAGAGATCCAAAGACATGTCCCGTGACGGTAGGGAGCGCTCGTTTCAGGGAGGTTTCCCGTCTGCAAGAACTCAGCGAACGAGTTCTCGAGACCTCGGCGGCACCCATCCGTGACGGGTGGGTTCGCCGAGGCCCAGATCCCTCAACGCGTGATGGAGACGTTCGCGATCCGAACCCAGTGCCGACCACGACGCCCACCCGTTGCCGAGGTCACAGCGCACGGCGCGCACTCCGGTGTCCACGATCGAGTCCGATCCGCCCCCGTGATCCCCCACCGCGGTGACCACGAGCCGGCCGTCACCCTGAGCGCCGAAACCGCGACGGGGCGCATCGGGGCCGATCTCGACTCGTTGCATCGCAAGAACCGCCCCGGCCACGGTGACCCGCTGCGCGAGGGTGATCTCTCCGCCCTCCTCGTCATGGCGACCCCAGCGGATCTCATCGACCCAGCGAAACCTCGCGTCCATGGCGACATCGATGGCGACCTCGAGTCGATGGCGACTGCGACCGACCGAGATGACCGGTTCACACCAAGCATCCAGTTGCGCTCCGGCCCCGACGGTCACCTGGACCCGTGATCGAGATTCGCGGTAGCGGGGATCGGGCTGGGCCAAAGTGGCGGCTACCGAACGAAGCCTGACCGCGCTGCCATCACCGACATCGATGCGCAGATCCCAATCGTCCCCTCCCAGGGGGCCGGCGGCTCCACCCATGAGATGGACCTCGATCCCCGACTCGTCGTGTCCGGTGGTGCGCAGGATCTGGGGGGCCTGACTACGCAGTTCGGTCACGGCAGTCTCACCCGCGCCGGTGCGGGCCGTGCGAAGAACGGCGCGGGAATCCATCGGCGGGGGGTCAGACCTCGGTGGGTCCGAACCAGTCCTCGAGTTGGCGATGGACCCAGGTTGCGACATCGCTGGCCCCATCGGAACCCACGAGCGAGCTGAACACGATGGGAAGGTCCCCGCGTCGCGCCCGGGCATCGCGGTCCATCACGGCGAGATCGGCTCCGACCAGAGGTGCGAGATCGGTCTTGTTGATCACCAGCAGATCCGCCGTGGTGACCCCGGGGCCGCCCTTGCGGGGAACCTTGTCACCACCGGCGACGTCGACGACGAAGATCTGGCGGTCAACCAAGGCGCGAGAGAACACCGCCGTGAGGTTGTCACCACCACTTTCGATGAGTGTCAGGCGGGCCTCGGGATGACGAGCTTCGAGGGCTTCGGCGGCATCGAGGTTCGCCGAGATGTCGTCACGAATGGCGGTGTGAGGGCAACATCCCGTTTCGACCGCGGCGATCCGCTCATCGGGCAGGACGGCCATACGCCGAAGCGCCTCGGCATCCTCGGTGGTGAAAATGTCATTGGTGATCACCACCATGGGAACGGTGGGCGCCATGAGGCGACACAATGCCGCGACGAGCGCGGTCTTACCGCTGCCGACAGGCCCTCCGATGCCGATCCGCAACGGGCGCGCGCCCGGGGACGACCGATGTTCATGACGTTCGTGTCCGTGATGAACACGTGATGTGGTGGGGTCGTGATCAGGAGGCAAAGAGCCTCACCTCCCAGGTGGTGTGGTGCTCGGCGTACACATCGGCGAGCAGGCTGGTCGTGGCCGGTAGGTCGCAGGGGTCGTCAGGAAGCCCAGCAATCACGTCGGCGAGAATCGGCTCGGTCGAGGCCGCGATCCGAGTCTGGAGCGCTGCAATGGCGAAGGGGTCGAGACCCAAGAGCCGCACTGCCGCGGTCACGAGGCCCGCTACGAGGTGATGCAGAGTCACACGCGCCGCGTCCTCGGGACTCAGACCGACCCCGGCGGCCACGGCTCCCAGCGCCAGAGGCTGGAACACCCCATCGGGATGGACGGCGCTCACCTCCTCGAGGCTGTCGAGATCCCAGATTCGCCGGGCCGCTCGGAGGAGTTGACGCCCTTGGGTCCGCGACGCGCGTCGCAGAGCCGGCGATGCGATCCGGGCTTCGACCTCGGCGTCCACCACCGCCCAGGGCATCGCCCCCTTCGTCGCTGCGGCCTCGGTCCCGGCGCGACACACCCAGGCCGCCACCGACGCGTCCACTCGGCCTTGGGTGGCGATCCGGCCGTGCACGAACGTTTCGAGACTGTCGACATCGTGAATATCGCCGAGCGCGCAGGCGGCCTCCACGCCGGCGGAATGGACGTGTCCTCCGGTCGGAAACCGACCATCAGCAAGGATCAAGACCGCAGGATGCATGAACTCGAGTGTCCGCTCAGAACAAGAAGTAGCGCTGCGCCATGGGCAACTCGACTGCGGGTTGCTCTTCGACGAGTTCCCCGTCGATGCGCACCGCGAACGTATCGGCATCCACCTCGATGCGAGGGGTCGCGGAGTTCTCCGGCAGCGAGGCCTTGCCGATGCTGCGGGTGTCGGCCACCGGTACCAGGCGTCGACGCACGTCGAGACGCTCATCCAATCCGTCCTCGAGCGCGACCGGCGCCACGAAGGCCAGCGACAACTGGGGTGCCACTCCCCCAGCGGCGCCGAACATCGGTCGAGGCAGGACGGGCTGGGGTGTCGGGATGGAGGCGTTGGCATCACCCATGGCCGCCCAAGCGATCATGCCGCCCTTGATGACGGCATGAGGTCGCACCCCGAAGAATCGGGGATCCCATACGACGAGATCGGCGAGTTTGCCGACCTCGACAGATCCGATCTCGTGGCCGAGTCCATGAGCCACAGCTGGAGCAATCGTGTACTTGGCGATGTAGCGCCGCACCCGGTGATTGTCCGCAGGACCATCGCCGGGAAGTGAACCCCGCCGGGACTTCATGACATGGGCTGTCTGCCAAGTTCGCAGGATCACCTCGCCGATACGCCCCATGGCCTGTGAATCACTGCCGATCATCGAAATCGCACCGAGATCGTGCAAGACGTCCTCAGCCGCCATCGTCGAGGGACGGATCCGGCTTTCCGCGAACGCGAGATCCTCAGGGACGGTCGGATTGAGGTGGTGACACACCATCAACATGTCGAGATGCTCAGCCAAGGTGTTGACGGTATGAGGCCGAGTCGGGTTGGTGCTCGAGGGCAACACGTTGGACTGCGATGCCACCGTGATGATGTCGGGAGCGTGGCCGCCCCCTGCACCCTCGGTGTGATACGTGTGGATACTGCGTCCGGCGATCGCGGCGAGCGTCGTTTCCACGAACCCGGCTTCGTTGAGAGTGTCGGTATGGATCGCGACTTGCACACCTGAGGAATCTGCGACCCTCAGACAGGCATCGATCGCTGCGGGGGTCGTACCCCAATCCTCGTGGAGCTTGAAGCCGCCCGCTCCGCCTCGTAGTTGCTCCCACAGACCCTCACTCGACATCGTGTTGCCCTTGCCGAGGAGCACCACGTTGATCGGCCAGTGATCCAAGGCTTCGAACATTCGTGCGAGATTCCACGAACCAGGAGTCACCGTGGTGGCCTTGGTGCCCTCCGCCGGACCGGTACCACCGCCGATGATCGTGGTGATTCCCGACCCCAGGGCCTCGGTCAGCAGTTCCGGACAGATCAGGTGGACATGGCTGTCGATGGCACCCGCGGTCAGGATTCGACCGTTGCCAGCCATGATCTCCGTCGACGGACCGATGACGAGTGCCGGATCGACGCCGTCGGTGATGTCGGGATTTCCCGCTCGACCGATTCCCACGATACGGCCGTCACGAATACCCACATCGGCCTTGACGATCCGGTCGTGATCGACGATCACCGCTCCGGTGATCACGAGATCGGGAGCACCGTCGGCGCGCGTCCGCACCGACTGACCCATCGATTCACGAATCACCTTCCCACCACCGAACACGGCTTCGTCGCCACCGACACAGGCGTCGGACTCGACTTCGATCCACAGATCGGTGTCAGCGAGGCGGATCCGGTCACCCGCGGTCGGACCGAATAGCTGGCGATAGCGCTCGCGAGAGATCTCAGCCATCGAGAGCACCTCCTACGAGACCGCGGAGTCCAGGAACGCGGCGATCCCCCGCCATCGCGACGAGAGCGACCCTCTTGTCGAGACCGGGTTCAAAACGCACCGACGTCCCCGCAGGGATGTCGAGTCGGAACCCATGAGCCGCACCCCGGTCGAAGTCGAGAGCCGCATTCGATTCGGCGAAATGGAAGTGCGAGCCGACCTGCACCGGGCGGTCCCCGGTGTTGACCACGACGAGTTCGATCGTCGCTCGACCGGAGTTGAGCTGGATCGTTCCCTCGGGTCCGGTCACCTCACCCGGGATCATGACCTCTCCGTTTCAGTACTCGAACTGGGGGGCCGGATCGGATGATGCAAGGTGACGAGTTTGGTTCCGTCGGGGAACGTCGCTTCGACCTGGACCTCGTCCACGAGCGCATCCACACCGTCCATGACGTCCTCGGTGGTGAGGACCCGACAGCCCTGCTCCATCACCTCGACCACGGTCATCCCGTCCCGAGCGGCTTCGAAGACCCAGGACGACAAGATGGCCACGGTCTCGGGGTGATTGAGGCGCAGGCCCCGCTGTCGGCGCTTCCACGCGAGTTCTGAGGCCACGTGGATCAGCAGACGTTCCTGTTCGTGAGGACTGATCAGCACAGCGCTCGACCCTAGCGATCGAGACCGATTCTCTGGGCGAACCGGAGGCGTTGGACATGGTGTTCACCCGGCCGACACACCCGTGACGAAATTCTTAGTGCTAATTGGGAGCACGACTCTGCTTTCATCAGCGACAACCGCGACACTCTCCCCGGATCCCCTCAACCGGGCCCGTGCGGACACGGTCCGGGTCTTTCGAAAGGACACGAAATGCGCAAGATCATCATCGGTGCGGCCGCCGGCCTCGCCACCCTCGGCCTCGTAGCCGGTCCCGCCTCGGCTCAGACCGAACCATCGATCGCCGAAATCGCAGCAGGTGACAGCGAGGGCACCTTCGACACCCTCGTCGCCGCCCTCGGTGCTGCCGATCTCGCCGACACCGTCGCCGACTGCTCCGCTGGTCCCTTCACCGTCTTCGCGCCGACCAACGACGCGTTCGCCGCGGCGCTCACCGCCTTGGGCCTCACCGCTGAACAGCTTCTCGCCGACACCGAGACCCTGACCGACATCCTGCTCTACCACGTGGTGTCAGGCGAGGTCCTCGCTGCCGACGTCGTGACTCTCGATTCGGCGACCACCCTGCAGGGCGGCGACATCATGATCGCCGTCGAGGGTTCGACGGTCGTGCTCAACGACTCGGTGAACGTGACCGGCACCGACATCGAGGCCTGTAACGGTGTGATCCATGTGATCGACGGCGTGCTGTTGCCCCCGGCTGACACCGTGATCGCTCCCCTCCCCGACACCGGATCGGACTCGAACGCCCTCCTCGGAATCGCGCTCGCATCCGTGGCGATGGGCGGTCTCATCGTGGTGGGTCTGCGTCGTCGCAGCACCGTCACGGCCTGATCTCTTCAGCCCCCCGGCCTCGGGTCCGGATGCCGCTGTCATGGCGGTGTCCGGACCCGAGGCGCGTTCAGGGGGTACCCGACCACGACGTTGGTGACGCCCCGAGACGTGGGAGTCGTCGTGATCAGTCGAGCGGCTTGCCGGCTGCGGCGGCTCCGGCGATGCGTCCAAAGACGGTGCAATTAGCGTAGGAGTTTCCACTCCCCACGTATTGGGCGCCCACCACCCCTCCGGTGCATTCCCCGGCCGCGAACAACCCGGGAATCGGGGATCCGGCAGTGTCGAGCACGCGGGCGTCGGCATCGATACGAAGCCCATACGCCGTGAAGCACACGGTGGAGGGCTTCATCACGACACCGTAGAACGGCGGGGTCTCGACGGGTTCGAGGAACTTGGCAGCCTTGGCGAAATCGGTGTCACGCCCCGCAGCGACATGGGAGTTGTATCGGGCGATCGCTCCCACCATCGCTCGAGTCGGCAGCCCGAGACCCTGCGCGACTTCCTCGAGACTGTCACCCCGTACGACCTTGCCGTCTTTGGACATCTGCTCGATGACGTCGAGATTCCAGTGCGGACTCTTGTTCTTGGCCCCCGGAATCAACTGCTTGTACCGAGCCTGCCCGGTGGCGGTCTGTTCGAGAACCGCATGATCGAGGATCGCGTAGACGGCATTGCCTTGTTCCCGCACGAGGAAGTCCATCATCCCGTAGGGCGCGGTCTCGTCGCAGAAGCGGTGACCAGACCCGTTGAGCAGAACCAGCCATCCGGGAAGGTACGCCTCATAGATCTGAGCGAACCCGGTGTGGAGCAGCCGGAGGCCTCGGTCGTGACCGATCAGTTGAGCGTCGACCTGCTCAGCGAGACCCAACGCATCCCCACGGGATCCGTCCGCTCCGATGTACCAGGCGTTACCGGTCTGAGCTGCGGACGGAAAGTGTCGCTCCAACAACTCGGGAGCGTTCGCGAATCCCCCCGAGGCGATCACCACGGCATCTGCGGTGATCTCGTCCTCACCGACCGCGACCCCCACGACAGCGCCGTCGCGCATGACCAGGCGATCGACCCGTTGACCCAGCGCGATGTCCACACCGGCCTCGCGCACATGGCGGGTGAGCACCTCGACGACGCCGGCGCCGCGACCCACCGGAACATGGACCCGCGGCACCCGCTCATCACCACCAAAGACGAGTTGTTCGGCGAACTCGACGCCGAGGTCACCGAGCCAGTCCACGGTCGGGCCCGCGAGATCAGCCAACCGTCGGACCACACCGGCGTCCACATTCCATCGATTGACCGTCAGGTAGTCGTGAAAGAGGGAATCGGCATCGTCCTCGATCCCCAGAGCCGCTTGATAACGCGTTCCCGCGCCCATGACCAGCCCGCCCGACAAGCGTGATGAGCCACCCACGATTCCTTCGGCTTCAGCGATCAGAACCCGGGTCGCTCCCCGGTCGACAGCTGTCAATGCCGCACACAGACCCGCGGCTCCGGATCCGATCACGATCACGTCGACATCGGTCTGATGCGTGCCCTCGTCACTCTTGTCGCCATTCACGAGCTGCGCCATCCCCGAACCTCCCCGTGCTGGATCCCCATGCTCACCGTAGTCACCGGTGAATGTCTGTGCCTCTGCCCGGTGCCGACGTTGGGCACTAGCGTCGTCGTCGTCGGTGACACGGAGGGGGCCGAGGACATGAACCTGGCAGGTATCGGGCGCTTCTGGGCGCGGTGGAAACCCGAACAGACCGCCATCCGGTTCGCACAACGAGATACGACCTGGTCACAACTCGATGCGCGTACCGGCGCCCTGGCTGCCGGATTGCGCGCCGAAGGCATCTCCCAAGGCGACCGGATCGCCGTCCTCGCTGGCAACTCTCTGGGTTGGTGCGAACTCACGATCGCGGCCTGGAAGCTCGGGGCCGTGATCGTTCCGGTCAACACGCGCTTCACCGCCGGTGAAGTGGCTTTCGTCGCGGCGGATTCGGGGGCTTCGCTGCTTTTTGCCGACGATGACCTTCTCGGTGCTACCGCCACCATCGATGGAGCATGCGGCGTGCGGCGCATGGACGAACTCGACGCTCTGCGCCGCGACGACCTCACCCCACCCTGGTGCGAAACCAACGACCGAGATCCCGCCTTCATCTGTTACACCTCGGGAACCACCGGCGACCCCAAGGGGGCTGTGCTGACCCATGGCTCCTTCGATGTGGCCTCTCAAGGCTGGGCCCAGGCCCTCGAACTCGGTCCCTCCGACAAGGTGATCCTTCCATTCCCCTTGGCCTTCACCGGTGGTCTGGCCGTGTTCTTGTTCACCTACTGGGCGGGCTCGACGTTGCTGTTGGAACCCAGCGTCGACCCCGATCGTCTCTTGGACCTCTTCGAACACGAGGGCGCGACCGCGTTGCTGTCGGTTCCGGTGATCATCCAACAACTCGTCGATCATCCGCGCTGGGACGGAGCTGATCTCTCGTCCTGGCGAATCGCGTGTTCCGGTGGCGCACCGGTACCGCCGTCGCTGCTGCGGGCGGTCCAACAACGAGGCATCCCGATGCTGCAAGCCTTCAGCCTCACCGAAGCCTCCGCGGCAGCAGCGATCCTGCCGAACTCGGCCGCGTTGGACAAGGTCGGCTCGGCGGGGCTCGCCACCCTTCACGCCCGGATCCGTATCGCTGACGAAGACGACAACGACGTCCCCACCGGCGAGGTCGGGGAGATCCTCGTGGCCGGGCCCCAAGTGATGTCGGGATACTGGAACCAACCCGAAGCCACCGCCGCAGCGCTTCGAGGCGGATGGTTGCATACCGGGGACCTCGGATACCTCGACGCTGAGGGCTACCTGTACGTCGTGGATCGCGTCAAGGACATGTTGATCTCGGGAGGTCTCAACGTCTACCCCGCTGAGATCGAACGCCTCCTCACAGGGTTTCCGGGCATCGTCGAGATCGCCGTGGTCGGAGTGCCCGACGACAAATGGGGCGAGACCCCAGCGATCGTGGCGTTCACCGGCGGCCAGGATCTCGATACCTCGGGACTCGTCGACACCTGTCGGGAAGCGCTCGCGGATTTCAAACGGCCCCGCTATCTCGTGGTCCGCGACGAACCCCTCCCCCGGGGGATGTCGGGCAAGATCCTCAAACGACATCTGCGCGCCGAGCTTCTCGAGCACCCCGACCTCCTGGTCGCGTTGCGATGACGACACGCCGACCCGCAGAGACCGTGCGCATCGGCATCACGATGATGACGGCAGATTTCGCGATGCGTCCCGACGAACTGGCCCGAGAGATAGAGGCCCGCGGTTTCGAGTCGATGTGGGTACCTGAGCACTCCCATATCCCCGTGAGTCGCGAGACTCCATGGCCCGGAAGCCTCGATGGCGCGCCGCTACCTGAGGAGTATTCGCATCTCTACGACGCGTTCGTAGCGTTGTCGATGGCGGCCGCGGTCACCTCACGGATCCGACTTGGTACCAGTGTGTTGCTACTGGGCCAGCGCGACGCCATCTGGACGGCGAAACAAATCGCAAGCCTCGACCACCTCAGTGGTGGCCGCACCGAGATCGGAGTCGGAATCGGCTGGAACCGCGAAGAGATGGCCGGCCACGGCTTCGATTTTCCGAGCCGATGGGAGCGCACCCGAGAAGTCGCCGAGGCGATGCGAGCCCTGTGGCGTCATGAGGTCGCGGAGTACCACGGCAACCAGGTGCACGTGGCGCCCTCATGGCAGTGGCCCAAGCCTGCACGAACCACCGGTCCGCGGATACACATCGGAGGTGGCGTCGGACCTCGTCTTTTGGGTGAGGTGGCCACGTGGGCAGATGGTTGGCTCCCGATCTCGGCTCGTACCTCGCTCGCCAACCGTCTCGAGAAACTCCATGACGCCTGCGCCCGGGTGGGTCGAGATCCCGAAGCGATCGAGGTGAGTGTCTTTGGAGCGACCACCGATCCCGAGGGGCTGTGCGCACTCTTCGGCGAGGGTGTGAATCGGGCGGTGTTGACCTTGCCGCCAGCGGGTCCCGACACGGTCCTGGCCCTCCTCGACGAGTGGGCGCAGGTTCTCGAAACGGTCCGATCTCGCTACTGACGAGGTCGATGCCACCGGGTAGGGTGCCGCGCATGTCGGTTCACGATTTCCACGCCACCACCATCGACGGACGCGAGATCTCCCTCGGCGACTACGCGGGCAAGGTCCTGCTGATCGTGAACGTCGCCTCCAAATGCGGACTCACTCCGCAGTACGAAGGCCTCGAGGCCCTCTACCGCGCTCATCGGGATCAAGGTCTCGAGATCCTCGGATTCCCGTGTGACCAGTTCGGACATCAAGAGCCCGGCACCGAGGAAGAAATCGTCGAGTTCTGTTCGACCAACTACGGCGTGTCGTTCCCGATGTTTTCCAAGATCGAGGTCAACGGCCCCGACGCCCATCCCCTGTACAAGTACATGCGGGCCGAGCAGGTCGGTGACGCTCTCGAAGACGTCCCCGGCGGTGAGCATCTCGCAGGCATTCTCAAAGAGCGTTTCCCCGAAGCCTTTGCCGAGGCCGATGGCATCCGCTGGAACTTCACCAAGTTCCTCGTCTCCCCCTCCGGTGAGGTCGTGAAGCGGTTCCAACCCGTCGTCACTCCCGAGACCATCGGGACCGAACTCGCAGCCATGCTCGCCTGATCCGACCCCATCGGCTCGCATCGCTTCACGAATCGGCAACACAGCCGAGACGGCGGCGACACGCGACGGGTCCATCCTCGACGAGATGAACATGGTCAACGTGGCGACGACACCGACCCACTGGGATGAACTGGTCCATCCCGATGGACGCGCCCGGCCCGGAGGCGAGGCCCTCGTGGAGTTGATCAACTCGATGGAGTTGAGCGAGTTGCTCGAGCGCCAGACGCTTGCGGACCTCGACATCATGTTGTCGGGGATCACCTTCACGGTGTCCCATGACGGCCGAGGAATCGACCGGTCCTGGCCCTTTGACGTCATCCCCCGGATCATCTCGGCACAGGAATGGCGCCGCACCGAAGCCGGCCTGCGCCAACGTCTGCGCGCTCTCAATGCCTTCATCGACGACCTTTATCACGACCAGCAGATCGTCACCGATGGCGTCTTCCCCGCCGAGATCCTGGCGGGATCCAAAGGTTTCCGACCCGAATGTCGAGGGGTGGACACCCGGTTCGGGGTCTGGGCCCACATCTGTGGTTCGGATCTCGTGCGGGACCGCGACGGCACCATGTACGTGCTCGAAGACAACCTGAGAGTGCCGTCAGGGGTGAGTTACCTGCTCGAGAACCGGATGGTCGCCAAACGGGTTTTCGCTGATCTGTTCGAACGCCAAAGCATCGAGCCGGTGGATCGCTACACCGACGAACTCGCCCGCATGCTCGCATCGCTCGCGCCCGATGGCGTCGCGTCCCCGAATGTGGTCGTGTTGACCCCCGGCATCTACAACTCGGCCTATTTCGAACACTCCTTCCTCGCCCAACGCCTCGGCGCAGCGCTCGTGGAGGGCTCAGATCTCGTGGTCGAGGACGACTGCGTCTATATGCGCACCATCGCGGGACCCGAGCGAGTCCATGTCATCTACCGACGCATCGACGACGCGTTCCTCGATCCCGAGGTGTTCCGACCCGATTCGGCTCTGGGTGTTCCCGGTCTCATGAGAGCCTGGCGAGCCGGAAACGTCGCGATCGCCAATGCTCCCGGATCGGGTGTGGCCGATGACAAGGTCGTCTATGCCTGGGTCCCAGACATCATCCGCTACTACACCGGTGAAGAACCCCTCCTTGCGAACGTTCCCACCTACCGTTGCGCCATTGCCGAGGAACGGGCCCATGTGCTTGCGCATCTCGAGGAGTTGGTGATCAAACCCGCCAACGAAAGCGGCGGCTACGGACTGGTCATCGGTGACCGAGCGACCACGGAGCAATTGCATGAGGCCGCCCGGCGAATCGAGGCCGATCCGCGCAACTGGATCGCGCAGCCGATCCTGTCGTTGTCCACGGTTCCCACACTGACCGATGACGGTGTCGCTCCTCGCCATGTCGACCTGCGACCTTTCGTGTTGTCGGGGGCCTCGACCTACGTCACCGCAGGTGGCCTCACCCGAGTCGCTCTGGTCGAAGGGTCACTCGTGGTCAACTCGTCTCAGGGAGGCGGTTCCAAAGACACCTGGATCGTGGAGACAGACTGATGCTGCTGTCGCGGGTCGCGGATCATCTCTATTGGGGTGCCCGCTACGCGGAACGAGCCCAATGCACGGCGCGTCTGGTGCGGACCTACACCGAGTTGATGGTCGATCTCCCCTCGAGCGTGCTCGACTCCTGGGAACCCCTGCTCGTCGTGGCCGGCAGCGAGGTCGCCTATGAGGCTCGGGCCGGTGGAGTCGAAGACGAGATGTCGATCATCACGTTCCTGCTCGCGGATTTGGACAATCCGTCGAGTCTCGCCTGCTCGGTCACCCAAGCCCGCGAAAACGTCCGGGTGACCCGGGAGATCATCCCTCGAGAAGCCTGGCAACGCATCAACGATCTCCATCACTACGTGATGGCGAACGCTCCCACCGGATGCGCCCGCGCCAACCGAGCCCGATTCCTCAACCGGGTCATCGCCGACTGTCAACAACTCGACGGTGTCTTGGCCACGGTGATGCTGCGCGACGAGGCTCATGAGATGTGGCAACTCGGAGAGGCCATCGAACGCGCCGATATGACGACTCGAGTGGTGGGCGTTCGTGCTGCAGCACTTCTGAGTGAGTCCCGGCGCGACGACGGCCCCGAGATCACCGCCCACGACGACGTCCAGTGGATGGGGTTGTTGCGGTCGGTGTCGGCTTTGCAGATGTATCAACGGGCGCGCCGCGGCACGATCGACGCGACGAGTGCGATCGAGTTCCTCGTCCTCGAAGAACGCTTCCCCCGTTCGGTCGCCGCTGGTATCGCCCGAATCCGCCAATCCCTCGCTCACCTTCCTCATCGCGACCTGACCGATCCGGTCGTGGACGCGTTGGCGGACACCCTGATCGGGATCGCCGACACGGCCACCGACGGAGAGGCGCTCGACGCCGCGATGGAGCGGGTCCAACGAGCCCTCGCAGATCTCGACTCCGTCGTGCACTCCACCTTCGTGGTGGGCCAAACGTGACGAGCGACATCCTCGGCTACCAACCCGAGCGCCATATCTTCGACGAGGCGCTCGACCCTGACGGCCGGGTCCGGCCCTCGTGGTCACTGGTCGCGCCTGGAGTTCTCGACACGCGACCCGGAGTGCTCGCCCATCGGCGCACGATGCTCGACCGCCTCCTCGAGGCCGAAGGTGCCGGCCATTTGTTGCATCACAGCCTGCGTCGCGTCGATCCCGACGACACCGACCCTCAGTCCCGCGAGGGAGCCGGACGGCCATGGCTGCTCGACCCGCTGCCCCTGGTGATCACCGGAGCCGAATTCGAGGCTTTGGCCGCGGCGGTCACCCAACGAGTCCGTCTCCTCGAGGCGGTTCTCACCGACCTCGATTCTGAGGCTTCGTTACTGACCGCGGGGGTGATCCCTCCGGGCGTCGTCTATGGAACCGCATCGGCGGTCACGACTCTCGCGGGTGGGGTGCGCCCCCGGTGGCTGGTCCATACGGCGTTCGATCTGGCCCGCACGGCCTCGGGGTCCTGGCGTCTCGTCGCCGATCACACCGATGTCCCCAGTGGTCTGGCCGCCGCTTTGGTCAATCGGGCGGCGATGGCTCGCGTCCTGCCCGATGGGGTTCGCCTCGCCGCGGTGACTCCCCCAGGCGACATCGTCGACGATCTGCGAGCCGCACTGGCCCATTGCGCCCCCGGCCATGCCACGACTCCGCGCACCGTGGTGTTGTCAGCGGGTGTGGATCACCCGGGCCATCTCGAATCCTCGTATCTCGCGACCCGACTCGGATACCACCTCGTCGAGGGTGGTGATCTCGTCGTTCGTCAAGGTCGGGTCTGGTTGCGATCCCTCGACGCGCTCGAACCCGTAGACGTCGTGCTCCGGCGGGTTCCCGACCCAGGCCTCGATCCGTTGGCCGCTCGGGCCACAGGCACCGCCGGGGTACCGGCGATTTCATGGGCAGCCCATGGCGGTGGCGTCACCCTCGCCAACAGTCGAGGCTCGCGACTGGCCCAAGAACCGGCTCTGGCGCCCTGGATGGCAGCAGCCGCTCGGCATCTCCTCGGCGAGGATCTCCGCCTCGAACCACTGGCACCGGGCGAAACATTGGCTACCACCCCGGTACACGACCCCGAGTCGGATCGGGTGGTTCCCGGACGGGTGGTGGTGCGACTTCATGTCGTGTCCAGCCCCGACGGATCCGTGGTGATGCCCGGGGGTACCGCCCGGGTTCTGTCGACATCGGCCTCGGGACCCGTGGTCCTCAAGGACCTCTGGGTTCTCGGTGGGGCCGCCCCGCGGCGACACCGATCTCTGCGCGTCACGCAACCTCAGGTGGATCTCGTCGCGTCGCTACCAAAGCGTTCCGCTGACGCTTTGTACTGGCTGGGTCGGGGGGCGGAGCGCGCCGAGGTGGCAGCCCGGGCCGCCCGGGTCATCGGCGCCCAACTCGACCAGGATCCCGAACTCGCCGTGCTGGCCGACGGAGCGTGGGCTCGGGGGGCCATCGCGCTGCTGCGCGCGGCTCGTTCTCTCCCCCACGGCACCGACGAGGACTCCGAATCCGCAATCGACATTCGGTTACGGCGCGAACTCGAAGCCACTCCGGCCTTCGTCGGGACCCAGATCATGACGCTGGTTCAAGAGGCCGATGCGGTGAGGGAGTATCTCTCGTCCACCACGGCGCGAGTGCTCGCCCGACTGGCAGCCGATTCGGCCGAATTCACCGATGTCCATCCCGATGTCGACGAACTCGATGTCGTGTTGTCGGATCTCGCGGCATTCAGCGGTCTCGCGACCGAGAGCATGTTGCGATCGCCGGCGTGGCGGATGATGGATCTCGGCCGCCGACTCGAACGAGGCCTCGCCGTTTTGGGATCGGTCGAAGCCGCCCTGGGCCACGGGGTCGATCCGGTGGTTCTTCAGACCATCGCCGAATCGGTACTCGCCGCGAACGAAAGCCTGATCGCGTATCGGCGCCGTCACCGTTCCGATGTCGAACTTCCCACCCTGTTGGCATTGGTACTCCACGACGATGCCAACCCTCGATCACTGGCGTTCCAAGTGGATCGACTGCGTGAACACGTGGCGGCACTGTCCTGGCCCGAGGGTTCCGGGCTCGTCGATCTCGCTAGTCGAGCCGCCATGTCGACCGCGATGAGTCAGGTCGGCACCACAGCGAATTCCGATATCGGACCGTTCGTCCTCGCGGTGCGCGGCCACCTTCTCGATCTGGGTGAGGCCGTGGTCCAACGGTGGTTCTCCGATCCGGTGAATCCGATGCGGATGCGACGGCGATGACCGTTTTCGAGGTCCGCCACACCACGACTCATCGCTATGGCGCCGCCATGACCGACGGCTACACCGTGGCGCATCTGTTGGCCCGCGACACCCCCGCACAGCGGGTTCTCGACGTCGACTTGAGGATCGAACCGGCGCCCGACGAGCGCGAAGACCACGTCGATGTCTTCGGTAATCGAGTCGTGCGGCTGGGAATCCACCATCGACATGACGCCATCACCATCACGAGCACCTCGCGAGTCGAGGTCGACACGCCGAGCATTCCCGAGGTCGCCGGGCTCAGCTGGGATGAGGTCGCGGCCGCAGCCACCCGGCTGCGCGGAGCCGAGGCCCGCGAGGTCGGACCCTTTCTCGCAGCGACACCCGCGACACCGAACCTCGATGCCCTCGACCAACTCATTGCTGCGGTATTCACCCCCGGCCGGGACATCCTCGACACCATCAGGGCACTCACCTCGTTGATCTACACGACCTTCGAGTTCGATCCCGGCTTCAGCGATGTCACGACCCCTCTGGCCATGGTGATCGACCACCGACGAGGTGTCTGCCAGGACTTCGCCCATCTGATGGTGGCGGCATTGCGTTCTCGCGGGCTGGCCGTGCGCTACGTGAGCGGCTACCTCGAGACCGATCCCCCATCGGGGCAACCCAAGATGATGGGAAGTGACGCATCCCATGCCTGGTGCGGGGTCTGGGTGCCCGGCTACGGCTGGATCGACGCCGATCCGACGAATGACCAGGTACCGCCCCGACGTCATGTGACCGTGGGTTGGGGACGCGATTACTTCGACGTCACTCCGGTACGCGGTGTGGTCATCGGTCCGGTCGCCGATCAAGAACTCGACGTCGCCGTGGATGTGATCGCCCACACCTGAACGTCGACTCCCGATACCGAACGCTTCACAGAGTCTTGGATGTCGAAAGACCGCCGCATCTGAACGACACTGTCGCGATGAACACCGATCCTTTCGATCTCTCCGGAAAAGTGGCTGTCATCACCGGTGGAAGTCGAGGTCTGGGCCGAGAGATGGCATTGGCCTTCGCGGATCACGGTGCCGATGTCGTGGTGGCGAGTCGCAAGATCGAGGCCTGTGAAGCGGTTGCGGAAGAGATCCGCCAGCGGGGCCGCCGCGCTCTGGCAGTCGGGTATCACGCGGCCAGTTGGCAGGACGCGGAGCGGCTCTATGAAACCTCGTATGCCGAGATGGGCCGTGTGGATGTGCTGGTCAACAATGCCGGTATGTCACCGCTCTATCCGAGCGTGGATGCGATCTCGGAGGAGCTCTACGACAAGGTGATGGGGGTCAACCTCAAAGGACCGTTCCGCTTGTCGGCCCTGGTCGGCACTCGTATGGCCGCCGAAGGTGGAGGGTCGATCATCATGGTGTCCTCGATCGCGTCGACGCGGCCGGGCCCCCAAGAAATCGTGTATGGCACCGCCAAGGCGGGGATCAACAACCTGACCAAAGGGCTCGCTGCAACCTTCGGACCCCAGGTCAGAGTGAACTGCATCGCCCCCGGTCCCTTCCTGACCGATATCGCCAAAGCCTGGGACCTCGAGGAGTTCTCGGCTCGAGCTCAGCGAACCATCGCGTTGCGTCGCGGCGGCGAGCCCCACGAGATCGTCGGTGCCGCTTTGTATTTCGCCTCCCCAGCGTCGTCGTATACGACCGGTGCCATCCTCGACGTCGATGGTGGGCCCCTCTGACGCCAGAAGGTGAGGGGCGGGCCAGCTCGAATTCATACGGTCTCGCACCGATCCGGTAGGAACTTCGAACCTGATCGACGGCCCGATTTCGGCCCGAGGCTCGGGGGCTCGACGCCCCGCAGTTGAACGACACCTTGACCAGACCTTGCCGGAACGTGACTTTTCCGGGTCGCAGCGGCGTAGCGTGTCGGAACGTGACCGCCACGATCGACGCCTCGCCTACGCGACGACCACTCGCTGGGCGCCGTGAACTCGTGGCGATGATCACCACGGTCATGGCATTGACCGCTTTGGCGATCGACCTCATGATGCCGACCTTCGCCGATGTGCGCGCCACCTATGGAATGAATCCGGATTCCTCCGAGGTGGGTTGGATCATCACCGTGTTCTTCCTCGGGCTTTCGGTGGGCCCATGGCTGTTCGGACCTGCCTCGGACCGTCACGGACGTCGGACTCCGCTGCTCGTGGGACTCGTGCTCTACGCCCTGTGCGCCGTCGCTTCGGCCTTTGCGCCGACGTTCGCGACCATGGTGCTGATCCGCTTCATCTGGGGAATCGTGGCGTCGGGCCCCAGAGCGATCGCCATGGCGATCATCCGGGATCGGTATTCGGGTGAAGCGATGGCACGCCTGATGTCGATGATCCTGTCGGTGTTCATGTTCGTACCGATCCTGGCTCCGAGTCTCGGCGCTGCCATCAATGCGGTCTTGCCATGGCAGTTCGTGTTCGCCACGCCCGCAGTTCTCGCCGTGATCCTGCTCCTGTGGACTCGTCGACTTCCCGAAACCCTGGCCGCGGAGCGCCGCCAGACGATGGACCGCAACGGCCTGCGCCTGGCGATGCGGGCGGCTGCGAACCGCGAGACGATGCTCTACACCTTCGGTGTGATGTTCCTGTTCGGAGTGATGACCAGCTACCTCGCCGGTTTCGAAGTGGTGCTCCACGACGCGTACGACGCGACCGACGCATTCCCCGTGCTTTTCGGGTTGCTCGGAATCGCGATGGCCATCGGCATCTACCTGAGCGGTCGGTTCGTCGGCCGGTACGGCCTGACCCGCTGGATGCGGCGACTCGCAGGAGCCACGATCGCCACGGCAGCGCTCTTCGTCGGGGTCTCCATGATCGGAGACGGCGTTCCGTCTCTGGCGATCCTCGTGGTGGTCCTCGCATTCGTACTGCCTGTGGTTCAGGGTCTTCTCCCCACCGGCAATGCTGCGGCGATGCTTCCGGTTCCCGAGGTGGCTGGTACGGCCTCGGCACTGATCTCCACCGCCACGATGGCGGGGGGTGCGATCCTGGGCTCCATCGTGACCGCCCTCTACGACGGCACGGTCCGACCGCTCGCAGTCTCGATCCTGGTGTTCGTGACCCTGGCAGCAGCGCTGATCGTGAAAGCGACCCGGCTCAGCGACCGGCGAGCAGCGACGGCGTCGACGCCCACCTGAAGCGCAACACTCCGTCATCGACGGGGCTGTGAGCCATCAGCCGCCGATCAGTGGCGAGGTCCTGGGCATTGATCCACGGTTCGCGATCCCCCTGGCGAGGCAGATCACCCATCACCCGAGCGAGATATCCCGGGGAGAACTCCTGGATCCATGGTCCCAGCGTCATGTCACGGTCACTGGATCGCAACTCGGCCACGGCGATATCAGTACCCGTGGCCCACAGATGGTTCAGGATTCGACACGCGAAGGTGCTGATCAGATCCGCACGTAGCGTCCAGGATGCATTGACATACCCGAAGACCGACACCAGGTTCGGAACCCCGCTGTAGGCGACTCCTTTGTACGTCACGGTGGAAGCTGGATCCACAGCCTCTCCGTCCACCATGAGTTCGATCCCGCCCAACATCTGGATCTCGAGTCCGGTGGCCGTCACGATCACATCGGCGGGCAGTTCACGGCCTGACCCGAGCCGGATTCCCGTCGGGGTGAAGCGGTCGATGGTGTCGGTTACGACCTCGACGCGGCCCGCCCGGATCTCCCGGAACAGATCGCCGTCGGGCAACAGACACAGCCGCTGGTCCCAGGGGTCGTAGTCGGGGGTGAAGTCCCGATCGATATCGACATGATCCCCGATCTCGGCCCGCACGGCATCGAGAAGGCGGCGACGAACCCCTGAGGGATGCGTGCGGGTTCGACGATAGAAGAACTGTTGCAGGCTGGTGTTTTTCAACCGAGTCAGGGCATACGCCCATCGGCCCGGGAGGATCTCACGTAACCGGTTGGCGATCCGGTCGACACCGGGACGCGCCACCACATAGGTGGGTGACCGTTGAAGCATCGTCACCCCGTTGGCCACCGGCGCAATCGAGGGGACCACGGTCATGGCCGTGGCCCCTGACCCCACGACTACCACTCGACGCCCGCTCACATCTAGATCTTCGGGCCAGTGTTGGGGATGCACGATCTGACCGAGGAACTCGTCTCGACCTGGGAACTCGGGTTCGTGTCCACGGTCGTAGCGGTAGTAACCCGCGCACATCATCACGAACCGACACTCGACCGTGGACACCTCGCCGGTATCGGTGTGGTCGACGGTGAGCGTCCACCGAGCGGTCTCGCTCGACCAGGACGCGGAACGGACTCGTCGGTGGTAGGTGATGAGACCGGAGATCCCGAACTCCTCGACGGTCTGGCGCAGATAGGCCATGATCGAGGGCCCATCGGCGATGGCACGCTCGTGCTCCCAGGGCTTGAAGGAAAAACCCAGGGTGTGCATGTCGGAATCGGAACGGACCCCCGGATAGCGAAAGAGATCCCAGGTGCCGCCGAGATCGTCTCGGGCCTCGAGAATCCTCACCCGACGATCCGGGCAGCGCGTCCTGAGGTGATAAGCCGCGCTGATTCCCGAAATCCCAGCCCCGATGACGACGACATCGAAATCATCGTCCTCGACCGCCTCGATTCGGGGGCTGGAAGCGGGCGGGCTCATGGCGACGTGGCACTCCGAGACGGTTGATCACCCACGATGACGGTCTCGAGCCAGTCCATGATGACGTCCACGAGGTCGTTGTCATCGACACGTTCGATGTCCATGTCCACCAGGACGAGGCCGAAGGCATACGCCTGGACGAACGAGGCCAACGCTCGGGCATCCCGATCGGTGCGCACCAGACCACGCTCCTGCCCGATCAGGACCACCTCGGTGAACGAGTTGATGAGTTCGGTCTGCCTCTTGGCGACGGCAGCATGCAGTTCGGGACGCGCCACTGCGGAACCGAGAACATTGAGGCGAACCTCGCGAATACCGGCGCGATATCGGTCGACAACAGCCTGAGTCGCCGCCCTGAACCCCTCGAGCAGCGCGGCTGCATTCGGTGCCGACGTGACGAGCTCGACAAGTTGTGACGTGTCCTCGTTGACACTTCCGAGAAAGCGCCGCAACTGGGCTTCGACGATCAGACCTTCACGACTGTCGAAGTAGTAGGAGATCATTCCCTGGGTCACGCCGGCGTTGCGAGCGACCTCGACGAGACGGACCGCAGGCTCACCGCCACGGTCGATCGCCGCCATCGTGGCGGTGACGATTCGCTCACGAGCATTGTCACTCGGATGCTGCACCATTGCGTCCTCCTGATGACCCGCGTAGCACGGATCCCAGCGCCCCACCGTCGTCGTCAAGCCTACTGGGCCTCGTGACGAGTACCGAATCAGTCGGTACCGCTAGCCGAGACCGAGGTGGTCTCGCCGAGTCCTCGGTCAGAGTCACGATCAGAGCCGTGATCAGAGTCGATCCTGGGCCGTCGATGCCACCGGGTACCGATGATGACAAGGACTGCCACCACCACTCCCACGGCCACGGTGACGAGGAGCCAGGTCCGAAGGCGCGCCACCAGACTCGAACACCCCGCATCGAGCGCCGCCGACCAGATCGGGTCCTCGATGAGGCCGGCCATGGCTGGGGGGATGCGGCCGATGAGAACCGCCACCACCCCGGCAAGAACGGCGATGACGAGACCGAGTCGAGCCACATGAGCGGACCGCCTCGTGGACGCCGCCACCGCTCCGACAACGGAAAGGACCGCCAGCATCGTCACCAGACCGACACCACGGCGCGTCACCTCGAGAATGCGTCGGGTCAGATCGACCCAGCTGCCTGCCTCCGCGACGGTGGAACTCGAGTAGACCACCACGAGCCCGGTGTCGTCGTCGAGATCGATCCCGAACGCGTCCTCGAGAGCCGCGACGTGATCAGCATGTCGCCCGGATGGATCGAGTCGAGGAACGTCGACCTCGCCCAAGAACCCGCTCCGAGTGGCGACATCGAGCGCCGGTTCGACCAGAGGGAGAAGATTGATGGCGACATCGCCATCCGCGACATCGACACGAGTCGTCTCACCGTCGTGCTCGATCACCGCCAGCGCCAACTCGTGAGCCTCGATGATCACCGTGGTGAGCCGATCGTCCAGGGCGCCGCTGCGGATCAATGCGGTCAGTTCTCGAGAGAGAAGTTCCTCGAGGCCTGATCCCGAGGGAACCGACCCGATCGACGCGATGATCTCGACGGATACCTCGGCGAGTCGATCACCCAAAGCGCCCGATACTTCCGGCGAGGTGACCGTTTCGACCGTCACCTCGGCGATCTCGTCTGAATCGAGAACGATCGACTCGACCCATTGACCCACCACGGCCACGGGAACGACGATGAACGCCAGCAGACCGAGAACACCGGCAACGAGTCGTCTCCACCACACTCCAGTCACCGATCGATTCCGAAGGGTCCCGGGCGCGATGGTCTCATGGATCCTCCCAGTCGCACCGCCTTCGATCTGTG
>CAYYHU010000004.1:35195-44755 GCA_964471865.1 uncultured Ilumatobacteraceae bacterium
GTCCCGGGCGCGATGGTCTCATGGATCCTCCCAGTCGCACCGCCTTCGATCTGTGTCATACCGGCCCCCTCATCAGAGTTCACGACGCGACCTCAGCCTGATCCGGGCGAGCCCATCAGCCCTGAACGACCGCGAGGAGGTCAGCCTGCCATCCATCGATGCTGGTCTCGATGGCTTCTCAAATGACGAGCGCTGGAATCTACGAGCGACATGGCCGAAACGCTGAGCGCTACCATTGAAGCCAGTTCGAAGTGAACTCTGTTTTTCGTATGTCGTTTTCTCGCCACCGCGCTCAGGCCCACAGCCGTCGACGATCTCTTCGACGGGTTGCGGTGACTGGTGCGTTCAGCCTGATCGCTGCATGTGGTGGTGGCGGATCCGACAGTGCCCCGGTATCGACCTTCGCGGCCTTCATTCCCTCCGGAACCACGGGTCCCCTCGCTGATACCGCCGAGGTCGATCTCGGAATGCGCACCGATCAGGACGCGCCATCGTTCGGGAATTATCAACCCGACGAGCCCTTCGGAGCCGACGACGCGATCGCTTTGTTCGGGGCTGATGCGATCTGTGAGTCACCTGAGGGTGACTGCGTCGTGCGTCCGAGCGCTCAGGCCTGGATCGACAAGGTCGCCTTGTCCACCCAGGCCGGAGTCTGTGAGGGCATGGCGGTGTGGAGCCTCGACCGATTCCTGGCTGGGGCGACACCGCCAACGGCTCAACTTCCCCTCGACCCTGACACCAACGATCGCATCGTTCGACTCTTCGCCACGCAGTTCCTTCCTCAAGTGAGTGACGAGGCCCGCGCCAACCGAGGTCTGTCCATGGCCGAGTTCGTCTCCCGGCTTGCGGACCGCTTGAGCGGGGATTCGGGAGTGACGATGGGCATCTACTCGGATCTGGGCGGCCATACCCTCGTCCCCTACGCCGTCGACGACCTCGACGGCAATCGATACGTGGTCTCGTTGTATGACCCGAACTGGCCGGGGCAGGAGCGCTATCTCGAAATCGACGTGGCCGCGGACACCTGGCGCTACTCGTTCTTCGCCGAGGATCAGACCGCAGACGACGACGCCTGGTTCGGGACCGGGAAACTGATCGACTTCGTCACGCTCGAGGGACGAGAGGCTCCCTTCCCCGAAGCGTTCGATGGCGCGGGAAGCGGTCGCACGGTGCTGACCATCACCACGACCTCACGCAACTGGTCGATCAACGATGGGGACAGCGTGCTCGCTGATGCATCGAGTGCCCCGGGAGAAGGGATCGTCGACTCACTCATCCGAGGTTCGTTCGGACGCACCACCATCGTCGCCACACTTCCCGCTGCGACCGACACTCGCGTGCGCGTCGAAACGAGCGAGCCCGCAGCGGTCACTCTCGAAACCGATCAGGGGTCGATCCAGGCGGTCGCCACGACGGGGACCGAGTTCGAACTCGATGCCGATGCCACACCGAACCTGACCGTCACCGCAGGCGCAGCCGAACTCGTGGCCACGACCGAGACCGGCCGTCTGGTGCTCGACGCCGACGCCGGCGCCGAGGTACGGGTGCTCGGGGAGTCGGTTGCGGTGCGTCCGAGCGCTGATTCCGAGCCTCTCCAGGTCGATCTCGCGGGCGACTCGAGGCGCGACATCCGCGTCGTGGTCCCAGGTGACGGTGGCTTCGCAACGCTCGAGGATCTGCCTGTGGCCGCGCTCCCCTCCGAAATCCGTGACAATGCCGATGACGGTCTCGTGGCATCACTGCAATCGGTCGAATCCGACAGCACCACCACGACCACAACGCCACCCCCCACCACGACACCGGACACGACCTCGACCTCGACTGTTCCCCCGACCACCACCAGCTCGAGTTCTACGACCCAGGCACCGACCACCACGGTCGTGGCGCCGACGACCTCGGTACCGCCATCCACGCCTGCTCCGACGTCCACGACACCGGCTACGACCACGACACCGTCGACGAGCACGACCACGACCACGGTGCCCGAGACGACCACGACCACCACCACAACCCTTCCCCCGACGACGACGACTTCAGTACCCCCGAGTCCTCCACCAGCACCCGTCCCTCCAACAACGACAACGACGACCACGACAACGACCACCACGACCACGATGCCGCCAGCCGACATTCCAATGGCCCCCGCTGTCGTCGAGCTGGGAACGACTGCGCCGGTGACAGGCCGCCTCAAGCTCCGACTCGGGTCGAGTGTCGACATCACGACCAATGCCATTTCAGTTGGCGACGCTCAACTCGAACTGGACGGTGCACCGTCCGGGGTGAGCGGAACGCCGTCAGGCGACCGGATCACCTTCACCTTCTCGCCGACAGAGCCTTCATACACCGTGGGCGATGAGGTGACCGCTCAGATCACATCGAGTGGAGGGTCGACGGATTCGATCATCTTCGTCATAGAACCCTCCATCCCGTTGATCTCCAATGGCAGCGTGATCGTGTTGGGGCCAAGCACGTCCGCCACCGTCGAGTATCGGATCCTGACGACATCGACCGTGACCCTCAGCACGACCATCATCGGATACGACACTGACGCGAACCTCTACCTCGACGGCGCGCTGGAGTACCCTCACCCGTTCACGATGAACGGAGTGACGGTGTCCACGACGCTCTCCTCGAGCCAGTTCGGGTACGCCGCAGGTTCCACCGTCTCGGCCTATCTTCGAGATGTTTTCACCGGTGCCGAGACGGCAACCATCATCTTCCACGTCGTGAGCGCCTCGATCGGCTCGGCCGTCCATGGGATCTTTCCTCGGCGAGTCCCGAGACGACGCCGTAGTCGATAGGTTGGGGATATGGGGCGCACCAGGTCGTCGTCCGGTGTCGAGAGCCGTGATACTGCGCGCGAGGGTGAGACCTCGCGCCGGTCGAACCAGTCGCTCCGCTACGGAGACGCCCGCGAAGCCATCCTGACCGCCACGGGAGAGACTCTTTCGAAGTACGGGCCGAATGCAGTCCTGATCGGGGAACTCTGCAATCAACTCGGGCTATCGCCGAGTTTGGTCAACTATCACTTCGGGAACCGCGATCGGCTCCTCGCCGAATCAGTGGTGCACGAGATGGAGGAATGTGTCGCCGAGATGAATCGGATCACCTATGCAGTGACCGATGATCCGGTGACCCAGTTACGAACCCGGGTCGAGTTTCGCCTGGACTGGACATCCAAGCATCCAGGAATCGAAGCGATGACCAACTACGCATTCATCCTGGACCCCGACGGCGACATCATCAACGAGGCGATGGAATCGCGAATCGGTCAGGTGACCGCCTCGGATATGGCCGGCCTGCACGCTGCCCTCTACGGCATCTACGAGGGAGTTGCTCGACGAGGCCCCGTGCGCCAAACCGAGATGCTGGCGGTGCCCGAGTTGATCGAGCTCACGGGATTCGTGGCGTTGTCGGTTCTCGGTGTGATGACGTGGGCAACAGGCCAGCATCCGTCCAACCGCACCTTGAACGAAGAGCATGTCGAGTCGTCGCGCCATATCCAGCGCGACTACGTCGCTCGTCTGATTCGCCATGTCTGTGCCGATATCGACGACATCCGCGCTCAGCGCCCTCTCCCCGTGGGCGCCGAGCAACCCTCAGGCGCGTTCGAGGCGTAGACAGTTCCCCGTCCCGGGCAGGATCGAATGCTCGGGGGTGGCCACGAGAACACACAAGTGACTCGACCCCGCAAACGATGAGGCATCACTGAGCGAGGCCTCGAAGGTCTCGAGATCCCACACGACCCAGCCAGTGGGATCTGCCGGCAATCCGGCTTCGGCTTCGTCGATCGAGTTGCCGTAGAAGTGGAAGTGGTATCCGCCCGAGACGTTGGGGGTGAAGCCCGACCAGTCATAGACCGCCTCGATTCGAGTGCCTCCGTCGACGAGCCTGGCATCGGTGAGACAGGCCCGTTGCGGCTGCATTTCGTCGCATTCGGATTCAGGATCGATCGTCGTGGTGGTTGTCGGTGCCGTGGTGATAGGCGGTCGTGTGGTGGTCGTGCTCGGCGCAATGGTCGGGGCCAGGGTGGTCGCCACGGTCGTCGAGACCTGAGCGGCCGCAGCAGTATCAGGGGACGCCGTCGCCACGGTGGTGGTGACATCACTCGTCGAGTCGTTCGAGCCTCCACCCAACGCCACCACGCCGATCACGATCGCCGCAATGGCTGCGGCTGCAACTCCACCGATCAACGCAACGCGCCACCGGCCACCACCTGAGGAGGACACGCTGCGATCCTGGCCGCCACCCGAGGAGCCTCCCGAGCCGCCACTGGTCGGGGAAACTGCAGCCACGGGTGGTGCTGCGGGGACCGCAGCGGGTGCCGGTTCGGGTGCGGCCGGCACAACGACCTCCGGCCCAGGTGTGGTCCCGCTCGGGAACGAAGCCTTCTGGGCGGCCACCACTGCCGCTCCGAGCGCGACAGCATGCTTGGGATGGCTGTCGAGCGCCACCGGACGGCCGAGCTCTGAGGCGACGAGTTGGGCCACGAGAGGAATGCGACTCGACCCGCCCACGAGAAGGATTCGGTCCACGTCCTCGACCTCGACTCCCGCTGACCGGAACGCTCGACGCATCGCATCGAGCGAATCAGCGAGCGAGGGTCGAATGAGTGCCTCGAACTCGGCCCGAGTGATTCGTACCTCGGTCTGAACCGTGGGCAACATCACCGGGATCGCCGCATCGGTATCCGACGACAGCGCCTCCTTGGCCTCCACGCAGTCCTGTCTCAAGCGAGCGACAGCGGCCTGAACCGCCGAGTCCTCGGGATCGAGTTCTTCGAGTGCCCCCCCGAGTGCTCGCTGCACATGGCCAAAGACCGCCATATCGAAGTCGATGCCACCGAGTCGTTCGATGCCCTCGGGTCGCCCCAAGATCTCGAAACCAGTATCGGTCCGACGCAGAACCGCAGCGTCGAAGGTTCCACCGCCGAGGTCGTAGACCGCCACGATCTGGCCCGGCTCGACTCGTTCGGTCGACGCGTACGAGATCGCCGCCGCTTCGGGTTCGCTCACCAGGATCACCCGTTCGGGATCGAGATCAGCCAACCGCAGGGCCTGGCGCAAAAGATCCACCTTGTAGGGGCCCCAGTTGGCCGGGTGGGTGACTGCGACGGCTTCGGGATCGCCGCCCTCTCGCGTCCGGATCTCATCGAGCACGCTGCGAAGCAGACGAGCGGACAACGCTTCGGCCGAATACGGGGAGCCCCCGACGAGGATAGGTGTGGTGTCACCGAGACGCCGTTTGAACTCACGCGCAACCCGTTCGGGTTCGGTGAGGGCTCGTCGCACCGCCGCTTCACCGGTCAGGACCTGCTCATCGGCACGCAGCAGCACGACCGACGGGACCGCCGCGCTGCGCGATCCGAGATTGAACATCGTCACGGTGCCGTCTCGGGACACGGCCGCGCCGCTGAACGTCGTTCCGAGATCGATTCCCACGTAGTACGACACCGTCGGTGTTTCCTCTTCCTCTGGGGCACCCATTGGTGCAGTGACCAGGCTTCAGTTTGTCAGGCGCTTACGGCATCGATGGTCACGAAGCGCCATCAGACCGCTTCGAGGCGTCGTCATCAGCGAGGTTGGCGATGATTCCCTCGAGACTGCGGATGGCGACACCGATGGCGACTGCGAGATCGCGCGAGGTCAACGGGTTCTCGGCCAATCGCTGCCACCGGGCGACCTGGCTGAAGGCCTCGGAACGAATAGTGGCCGGCTCGGAGGCCTCGAGTCCGAGGCGAGCCGAGGCCTGGACACCACCGACACCCAAGGTGCGTTCGAGATCGGCGGTCACGGTAGGTCGAGCTTCGATCCAACCGCTGCGAAGAGCGGCCAAGGTGGACAACTCGTTGAAGGGATGAGCCGCTGAGGTGACCTCTTCGACGGCACCGGCGAGTTCCGCCACACCGTTGATGGCTCCCGCCTCAGCGCACAGCCGCTCCACGGTCAGCAGAGCCGTTCGAGCCTTGAGGACTTCGGTGCGCTGAAGGAACAGAGTCTCGAGCAGCTCGTGGAGATCGACGATGCCGGATCGCCGCCGTAGTTCCTCGGCGAGTCCCCGACTGGTCATCTCTGGACGACGACGAAGAACCGTCAGCGCCACCCGGATGCCATAGAGGCCGAGCCTGCCGACGAGGGCCGACCGCTCGATCGAGGTGAACGGGGTTGCCGGGTCTGCCTCGATGAAGCGATCCACGGACAACAGATGCAGATCCATCGCGGCGCGGTCCACGCCCGAGAGGGTCTGGAGTTGACGAAATTCCGTCTCGGTCAACGTTGCGGCCGTCTCGGCGAGCAATCCCGCTACAGGAACCACGACCTGAACGAGCCGGCGGATCTTGGGATCATCGGCGTAGCGCTGAGCGATTCGACGCGCCGAACCCATGGCATCGAGTCGCCCAGCTCCGATTTCGTCGGCTCGGGACAGCACGGCGATCGCGTTCACAGCGTTAGGGAGTGCCATCGATGTGTCATGGAAGGATTCGAGGAGATCGAGATCCGATCGATGGACATGTTTCATGAGGTAGACGACGGCATCAGCTGCTGAATCTCCCTCGTCGGGATCGAGAAACTCGAACGTCGATTGCGCAACGTCGGCGCTGAGCGACCCCACCCCTGGCGTGTCGATCAGGGTCACCCGCCGCAGCCCCGGTGATGGCCACTCGACATCGAGAGATTCGAACTCGGCGGGATCGCGACCGGCGAGGTCGATGTCGATGTGGGCATCGTCGCGACGAAATCGCAACGACACCGGAGTCGCTTCGTCACGCAGATGCCCGGTCACTCGATAGGTCAACCCATCGCGATACCACGTGACGATGCGCGTGCATTCGCTCGTATCGGTAGGGGCGAGGCGCTCGCGCACGAGCGCGTTCAGCAATGTGGACTTACCCGCTTTGACCCTTCCGGCGATCGCCACGCGCAGCGGCTCATCCAGACGCCGTTGCGCCGCGAGAATCGATTCGCGAACCGAGGGATCCTCGAAGACCTCAAGGGCGGTATCGAGGAGCCGGCGAACCTGATCGATCAATGAGGCGCTCATAGGAGCTCCTCGGCCCGACGCCGCAGGGCGCTCACTCGTTCGATCTCGGCCGTCAGGTCGGCAATCCGCTGAGGACGGCTCTCGGCCTCACTTCGGATCGCTTCCGTCGCAGTACGTAATGCCTCGTTCGCAGACCGGAGCGCCTCGTCGGCGCGTGCCGAAAAGTGATCCCGGAGATGTCGCTGAATCGTGCGCAACGCATCCCGTGTGTCCTTGGTGACATGAAAGCTCACCTCATCGCAGTACTTGCGCGCCGCCGACTTCGCCTCCTGACGGCGCTGGCCGATGCGACGCTTTCTCTCGTCTTTGATCCCCTTACGACCCATGACCAAGCCGATGCCGAGAGCAATCGGCCCCAGAGCCAGTCCCACCATCGACCCCAGCATCGTGAACATCATCACGCCGCCGTAGCCACCGCGCAGAGCCAACAGACCCGCCTCGAGACCGATTTTGGCGGGATCCTTCACATCGAGCCGGGACCCCATGTCAGCCATCGATGCCGTTCCGTGGGCACCCAAGGCGGCCCGGACGGTGTCTTGAGAGTCGGATCCGAAGAGTTCGCCGACCCGAGCGCTCAACTCCACGGCACGTTCGGTCATCAGCGTGTGGTTGGCCACGACCTCACTCGACATCCGATTGGTCAGCCATGGCTCGAACTCAGCCCAGAGATCAGCTGGATCTCCAGCGTCGATCGCATCGTCGATCTCGCTGATCAACGCCCGAATTCTCGAGCGAAAGTCGTGATCGACGTCAGAGGTGAGATCGGCGATGCCATCGCTGAGAGCCGTCGACCATCGAGCAGCCTGACTGCGGCGCTGCTCAGCGGCGGCCTTATCGGCCTCGAGACGAGCGGTCACCTCGGTCGCTTTATCAGGATCACGCAGCAACGCCAGATCCCGTTCGAAGCCGTCGATGAACTGGTCACAGACCGCAACCACGTCCGCCAGGACCCGATCCTGATGGCCGCAGCGGGTCTCACTCAGGACACCCCCAGCGAGGTACGCCACGAGACGCCCGTACCCCGACTCCTCGTTCATCACCCGATCCGAGCGACGCATCGCCTCCCGTCGCAGCGGTGCTGAGACCGCCATGACCTCACAGTCGAGACCGATCTGCTCGAGGTGGGCGCGATCCCGTTCCCAGACCGTTCGCCACGCTGGCGACAGATCGGTCTTCGTGAGGGCACAGACCACTCGAGGACATAGTTCAGCGGCGCGTCGGAGGAACTCGATCTCGGTAGCGGTGAACTCTTGGGATGCATCGGTGACGAAGATCGCCACGTCCGCGAGCGATATCGCACCGAGGGTGGCCGTGGCGTGAGCGGCACCCAGTCCCCCGACGCCGGGCGTGTCGACGAGTACCAAGCCGTCGGCCAGTATCCGACGATCGATGTCCACTTCGACTCCTCCGATATCGGATTGTCGCTGCTGGCCATCGGAACTCTCCGTGACGTACTCCGAGACCGCTGAGAGAGCGACGGCCTCTTGGATCGGGACTCCGTCACTACCGGCACGAACGACATGTGCTGAGGGTGTGGTCCCGTATCGGATCACTGTCGGCAGCGCGGTGGCAATGTCGTCATCGACAGCACAGACGTCGGCGTTGAGTAGCGCATTGACGAGGGAACTCTTCCCCTTCTTGAACTCCCCGACGACGACGACTCGAACCTCGCTCGCGTCGAGTCTCCCGCCGAGAACGTCGAGCCGCTCCGCCATGTCCTCGCGGCCATAGGCCCTACAGGCCGTCACCGCAGTTCGGAGGATGGCTCCAGATCGCTGATGCCGATCGGGGCCCGAGTCCGGCTGTGGTGTGGTTCCCGTGGGCGCTCCGCCGGCTCGATCCTGCTCCATCACTCGAGCACGGTAGATGACATCGGGCTCGAGTTGCGGACCCCAGGCCCCACGCGATCTGACGACGTCATGGTGGCGGTTCAGTCGTCCATGAGATCGTCATCGTCGGCGTCATCGCTGGGCATCGACCGTTCGAAACCCATGACCGGAATGTTCCCCAGACGCTCAAGGGTGTCGTCTTCGAAAGTCGAACCACGCTCATAGACGAGCGGGGCCTCCGTCTCGGTCGCAGCCGCGTCCTCTGCGGGTCGCTGCCGCTCTGTGGGAGCAGTCTCGACCGCCGCTTTCAAGGCCGATCCTGTCCCGAACCCCATGTCCTCGGATTCCTTCTCGAGGTATTGGCGAGCTTCCTTCTCCTCTTGGGCGGCTCGCTCAGCAGCCCGACGCGCCTCTTCGATCCGTGCGAGTTCGGCCTCGACTTTGTCTTGAGCAGCCTTTTCCTCGGGCGTCAGCGGTGGCTCCTCACGACCTGGCTCCATCGGCTCACCGAAGCCCTCGTCCCCGGGCTTGGGCCCGTAGCCCTCATCCACCGGAGAGTCCTCCGTCGGCGCCTCGGGTTCCGCGTACTCCTCCACCGGGGTCTCCGGCTCCGCGTACTCCTCCACCGGCGTCATCGGCGGCTCGTACCCCTCATCCACCGGAGGCTGAGTCTCCTCATACATCTCCGTC
>CAYYHU010000004.1:44855-99015 GCA_964471865.1 uncultured Ilumatobacteraceae bacterium
GGGGTCATCGCCCGCCGGTTCACAGCAGCAGGCGATCATGTTGTTCACGATCATGGTGTTCTCTTGGTACACCTGAACGGTCACATAGTTGATGTACTGCTGGAGCACCTCGACATCGGGAACTGCCTCGGTATCAGGAGCGGGAAAGACAGTTGGTTGCGCCTCCGTAGGCTGCTGAGGCTCTCCGGCGAACTCGGGTCCCTCATCGCTGGGAACCGGCTCGGGGGCGTAGGGCAGCGACAGCGGAGCGCATTCGGTCAACGATTCGACCACCGCTGCACATCTCTCGGGTTCGGCAACGGTCTCGACGACGACCGTTTCGACGATCTCGGCGAGATTGCACGATCCGAGGTCGTAATCCATGATGCCTTCGCCAGCTAGGTAGCCCTCGGGATCGGCCGCATACGCTGCAGCTTCGTTCTCATCTCCGAAGATCTTCGCCAACAGATCTCTGAGTGCACCAACGACGTCCATCACATGCTCCCTGCTCGTCTGTGATCGCCGACAATAGCGCTATTCGAAACCCCTTCGATCCGGTTACGGCGAGGCTCACATCCGCCTGGAAAACCCATGGCCCTACTGGGCCGGGGACCGATGGCCCAACTCGGTCACGACCGGTGAAGGTGGCCCATCGCGTCCACCGCACCGATGATCGCGGCTCATGCAACGAGTCATCGCCCGCCACTCCTTCGGTCCTCATCATGTCGATGTCGCCGAAATCGTCGACGATGATGGGGAACGGCTTCAGATCCTCATCGATGGCGATCTGCTCGGCCCCGACCAGACATTGCAGCACCCCATGTCGCGGATCGAGGCCGCTCAACTTCTGGATCGATGGCTCGAGGGATCACCACCTCCGACCGAATCGGTCCGGGAGCACGTCGCCGCGGTCTTCGATGATCGAGACCAAGCCGGCGCGGCACTCAGTGGTCTGAGAGCGCTCGGGGTCGATGACGACCACATCGGCGTGGCGTTGAACGAGGGCGAGTCGATCGTGTTCGAACACGATGACGAACACTCACTGCTTCGACGCGTGATCGAAGGATTGGCCGTGGGGGGACCCGTCGGGGCTCTCGCAGGAATCGGTCTCGCGGCCGTCGTCATACCAGGGCTCGCCATCGGTGGCCTCGCGGCCTTCGGCGGTGCCGGCGCCCTATGGGGCTTGCTTGCAGGCGGATATGCGGGAACCTCCAGCGAGGCCCGTTCCTGGGGCCAGCATGAAGAGTTTCGATCCCTCCGCCTCGACCCGGGACAGGTCCTCGTGGTGGTGATGGGCCATGGTCGCGCCCACGAGGTGTCGACGGCTCTCGAGACCGCAGGTGGCCGGATCATCGGTCCGATATCCGGGACGGCCGCGAACTGATTCTCAGGCAAAGGGATGCACGGTGAATGGCCCCAGAGTCTGAAGATGCGTGACCAAGCGACCTTCGTGAAAGCGATGAAGAAGCATCCCTGGGGCCTCGTCGGTCCAGGCTCCCGTGCCGTACTCGTCGAGGTCCAGTGCTATCGCATGAGCCGTCCCCGGTGCGGTCATCGCGGTGGTCCCAGCCCATGACGTCGCGATGAACCGATGGAGATGTCCCGCGACGACGGCCAGAACCCGGGCCGAGGCGATGACCTCGCCGAGAGCCGCGACACTCGTTGCATCGAGACCCATGGCGTCCATATGGGCGATGCCGGTGGCGAAGGGCGGATGATGCACAGCCACCATGCGGGGGCGGTCAGGATCGGCGAGCACCTCACGCAACCAGTCGATCTGCTCGGGGCCCACGGATCCGCCGGCTTCTCCATCCACAACGCTGTCGAGCACGACGAGATCGAGTTCCCCCAGGTTGACCACCCCACGGCACGGTCCCACCACTCCGAGTTCGGGATGATCACCGAATACGGCTCTCATCGCGTCACGATCGTCATGGTTTCCCGGCACCAACACCACCCGCTCCCCCAAGGGGTCGAGAATGCGACGGAGGTTGCGATACTGCTCGACACGGCCACTGTTCACGAGATCCCCAGTGACGACCACCGCATCAGGAGGAATCGCCAGAGCGAGGATTCGCTCGACAGCGTGTTCCAACGCTCGGGAGGTGTCGACTCCCGGCATGAGTTCACGACCTGATTCCACGATGTGGGGGTCGGAGACCTGCACGATCGTCGTCGTCATCGTCCCCGCCTAGACATCCCGATGCCCGAGCGGATCGGCGACATCGATGGGATCGTCGGCCATCGACAGGTGGAGGCCGTCTGCGGTGTAGGGATGGGAGCGAGCCACGTCCTCGTCGATCTCGACTCCGAGCCCCGGTCGATCCGAGAGATGCAGTCGCCCCTCACGGATGTCGAAGGGTTCGACGAGCAGCTGGCCATGAAAGCCGGTCATCTCCTGAATCGATTCGAGGACCAAGAAGTTCGCTGAACTCGCCGCCACCGCAGCATTGGCAGCAAAGCCGATGGGACCGTTGTAGCAGTGAGGAGCGATCTGAGCTCCGAAGGCCTCAGCCATCCCCGCGATCTTCTTGGCTTCGAAAACACCTCCGCAGCGGGCCACGTTCAACTGCAGGATCCCAGCGGCTCGGGCTTCGAGTACGCGAGCGAACTCGTACTTCGTGGTGAGGCGTTCCCCCGTCGCCACGGGGATGCTGGTGGCCGCCGCCACCTGGGCCAATCCGGCGACGTCGTCGGGTGGAACGGGTTCTTCGAACCACAGCGGGTCATAGGCCTCGAGACGGCGAGCCAAGCGGATGGCCCCCGAGGGCGTGAACTGGCCGTGGGTCCCGAACAACAGATCGGCCCGCCGCCCGACAGCGGTTCGGATCTCAGCGACGAAGCGTTCCGACAACTCGAGTCGCTCCAAGCTGGGTTGATGCCCGCCCATGGCCGTATAGGGCCCGGCGGGATCGAACTTGATGGCGGTGAAGCCTCGATCGACTTCGTCCTGAGCCCGTCGGGCAGCTGTGGTCGGATCGAGATACACGTCGGCCTCGTCGCCGGGCTCGGGATACAGGTAGGTGTACAGACGCAAGGAATCGTGGACACGTCCACCGAGCAGATCCGTGGCCGGTCGACCCACGGTCTTGCCCATGATGTCGACACAGGCCATCTCCAGCGCGCTCATCGCTGCTTGGAGGGTCAGATCGGGCCGCTGGGTGAACCCTCGGCTGTAGCCCCGCCTCCAGAATCGTTCGATTCGGAACGGGTCCTCACCGATGAGGAAGTGCTGTGCGAGGTCTTCGATCGCGGCGGCTATGACCGTGGGGCGAAATGTAGCGGCATAGGCCTCACCCCAGCCCACGACCCCGTTCGTGGTGGTCACCTTGACGAAAACGAAATACGCGCCGCCAAACGACGGCGGGGGGTTGGCGACCACGAGCGCCTCGACGTCGGCGACTCTCATCCTGCGACCCCGCTCGATGTGTCGCCGAATCGGATCACATGTCGACACACCGCTCCGGCTCGGACCTCGGCCATGGCGGTCTCGATCTCGCTGAGAGCAAAGGTGCCACTCACGAGACCGGCGAGATCCAATCGGCCCGCTCGATGATGATCCAGAAGTGTCGGGATGTCGCGCGCCAACCGGGTGTCACCCATCTTCGAACCGAGAATCCGTTGATGGGAACCCGCCAGCTCGCCGAGATCCACCCCAAGAAACGCTCCCGTCGGCGGCATCCCGACCACGATCAGCGCCCCGCCGACGGCGAGGAGCCGTCGCGAGGATTCGAACGCGGCCAGAGCACCCGTGGCCACGAACACGTGATCTGCTCCCACCCCGTGGGTCACGTGGGTCACCAGGTCGTAAGCGTCGTGGGGACTGGCACCATGAGTGGCTCCGAGCCGCTGGGCGACCTCGAGTTTCGATGGAACCGGATCCACCGCGATGATCACCTCGGCGCCAGCGAGGACCGCTCCTTGCACCACGTTGAGCCCCACCCCTCCGCATCCCACGACCACGACGGTGTCACCTCGATCGACTTGGGCGGTGTTGAGGACCGAACCGACACCGGTGATCACCCCGCATGCGAGCAGGGAACCCGCGATCGGATCGAGGTCGTCTCCGACTTCGATCACCTGGGACACATCGACCACAACCTCGTCAGCGAAGGCCGCGGTGCCGAGCCCTTGCGCCACGACCTCACCGTCGGGAGTACTCAACGGCGACCGACGAGGGGCGGCGGCCGGGGTCCGGCATGCGACCTCATGACCACGACGACACGCCCGACAGGTTCCACAGGAGCGGATGAGGGTCACCAGAACCCGAGCACCCAGTGCAGGTCCGGGACCGGTGGTGTCGACGACTCGACCGATCGCTTCATGCCCAAAGACCGCGGGGAGATCTCCTCCCCAGTCACCTCGAGCCAGCGCGATGTCACTGTGACAAATCGCGGTGGCCTCGAGACGGACCCGCACCTGACCCGGACCGGGCGGTGCGAGCAGCAACGTCTCGATGCTCATCGGTTCGTCGTGACGGCGACATACCGCTGCACGCACCGGGGTCGGTGAAGCGGCCATGACTCGACCCTAACGCTTCGTCGGTGACGCCTCGCCCGCAGGGGACGCGGCGGGATTCAGGCCTCGGTCGCGACCACACCTGACATCAACAAACCGATCTCCTTGACGTCGGCATCGGCACCGGCGACCTCGCCCATGATCTCGCCTTCGAGGATCACCACGATGCGATCCGACATCTGCACGACTTCGTCGAGATCCTCAGAGATCAACAGGATCGCGGCGCCCTGCATCCGTTGGTCGAGGAGTTGTTCATGGATGTATTCGGCTGCGCCGATGTCGACCCCGCGAGTGGGCTGAGCGACGACGAGGACATCGGCTCCGGCGCTGAACTCGCGCGCAATGACGACTTTTTGGATGTTGCCCCCTGAGAGATGCCTCGTGGGCGTGTCGACGGTGGGTGTCTTCACCCGATAGCGCTTCACCAGATTGCGACATCGCTCGAGGATCGCGGAGCGGTTGAGAAGACCTCGTTTGGTGAAGGGTGCCCGGTGGTAGTCCACGAGCATCAGGTTCTCCGCCACTGTGAAGTCCCCGATGGCTCCGTCCTTCATGCGTTCCTCGGGCACAAAGGCCAAACCCAGTTTGCGCACCGACTTCGGAGCGGGCGCGGTGACCGGGTTTCCGGCGATCGTCACCGAGCCGGACTCGATGGATCGCAGACCGAACAAGGCCTCGGCGAGTTCTCGTTGTCCGTTTCCCGACACCCCGGCGATCCCCACGATCTCTCCGGAACGGACCTGAAGGTGGAGATGTTTGACCGCCATCGTTCCCCGGTCCCCGAGCACACAGAGGTCGTCGATCGACAATCGAACCTCTCCGACGTCTCGGGGAGCCAGAGTCCGGGTCAACTGGACGGGTCGGCCCACCATCAGTTCGGCAAGCGACTCTCGGGTCGCCTCCGAGGGCCGGGTATGGCCCGAGACACGACCATCGCGCAGCACGGTGATCTCATCGGAGATGGCCATCACCTCGTGCAACTTGTGCGAGATGAACACCAACCCCCGACCGTCGTCGGTCAACTGGCCCAAAGTGGCGAACAACTCGTCGACCTCGGGCGGTGTCAGTACGGCGGTCGGCTCGTCGAGGACCAGGATCCGCGCGTCTCGATACAGAGCCTTGAGGATCTCGGCGCGTTGACGTTCCCCCACGGCCAACTGCCAGATGTAGGCGTCGGGATCGATGCGCAGTCCGTAGCGGTCGGAGACCTCGCTGAGGCGCTTGCGCACCGGTCCCATATCGGCGAGACCCCGACGACCCGGCAAACCCAAAGCGACATTCTCGGCAACGGTCAAGGTCGGCACGAGCATGAAGTGCTGGTGGATCATGCCGATCCCGTTCGCGATCGCGACCGAGGGTGAGGTGATCTCCACGGGACGACCATCGAGAAGTATCTCGCCCTCATCGGGGCGGTACTGGCCGTAGAGAATCTTCATCAGGGTGCTCTTGCCAGCACCGTTCTCACCGAGGATGGTATGGACCTGACCCGGCAGCACCGCGAGATCGACGTCGTCGTTCGCGAGGACGCCCGGGAACCGCTTGGTGATTCCCCGCATCTCGAGCATCGGTACTACCGGGTCAGTATCCATCATCGATTCCTGTGTCAGTCGATACCGGTGCTCAGTTCACCCGACGCGATGGACGCGGCAAGTTCCTCGGCCTCGGCGAGAAGTTCGGCGTCGAGACCGAAGGCCTCGTTGAATTCCATTTCGAGACCGCCGTTGGCGAGGGTCGCGACATAGACCTCGCCACCGAGTTTGCCACTGGCGATGTCGTCGATGATCTGCTCGAGCACGATCTCCCAGTGATACACCTGCGAGGCCACCACGATGGCCTCACCAAGCGGCGACTGGTTCGACTGGGTGCCGAACCAGGGGATCGACTCTTCGAGCGCCACACCCGTTGCGCCCACGACCATCTGAGCGGTACCGGTGAGGATGTCGGCGCCCGCAGAGACGTGGGCGTTGGCAGCCTCAGCCGCAAGAGCGACATCGGAGAAGGACTCGATGTAGTTCACATTGACACGAGCATCGGGATTTGATGCGGCGACGCCAGCCACGAAGCCGTCGACGTAGAGCTTCGCATCGCCCACGGCCACGGGTCCCACGACACCGAGGACATCCGATTCGGTGAGCTGGCCCGCCACATACCCGTTGACGTAGCCACCCTCATCGGAGCGCACGGTATACGCCGACACATTGGGAAGGCCGAAGGTGTCCACGGCGGTGCCCCACGCGAAGGCGACATCGGGGAAGTCCGGAGCGATCTCTTGCAGCGGCGCGCCGTACTGCGAACCGTGAGCGATCACCAGGTCATACCCGTCACCGGCATAGCCCCGAAGCGCTGTGGCCGCGTCCTCGACGATGAAGGTTCCATCGGTGATGTCCACATCGATATCGCGGGTCTCAGCGACCCGGGTAACGCTGTCGACGATGCTCTGACTAAAGGCCAGGTCGTTGCTCGCGCTCGGCGCCACGATGGCGATGCGGAAGGGCTCGCCGCCTGACGGCGCCGCCGTCGTGGGAGCCGCCGTGGTGTCGGCGGATCCGCCATCGTCGTTACCGCACGCGCCGAGTAGTGCCACAGCACCCACGGCGGCGACGGCGAAACGTAGTGAACGTTTCGAGATGGTTCGGGTGGTCATATTCACGTCTCCCCTGAAGTAGGTGACCCGATCGGGTCGATGGTGGTCATGCCGTGCGATCGAAGGGTCGAGTCAACGCGGCGGGGGCGTCGCTCCGGCGGCTCACGAGCACCAGAACGACGATCGTGGCCACAGCCGGAGCCATGGCCGCGAGGCTGGAGGTGGCACCACTGACGATGCCGAGCGTCTTCCACTGCAGCACCGTCGCCGAGACGATGCCGAACAACAAGGCACCGCCCACCACCCGGGCGGGACGCCAGGCTCCGAAGTAGACCAGAGCAATGGCGATGAATCCCTGACCCGCAGTCAGGTTCTGTTGGAAGATGCCCACCTCGAGTGCCAGCGCACCGCCCGCGAGACCGGCGAAGGCGTTGCCGATCAGGATCGCGAACGTACGGGTCCATTCGACGCTGACCCCGAGAGTGTCAGCGGCCTCAGGGGTCTCGCCCACGGCGCGGATGTTCAACCCGAACGTCGTCTTGTTGATCATGAACGCCACCAACGGCACTGCGATGAACGCGGCGTAGACGAGCGGGTTATGGCTGAACAACAGCTCACCGAGATGGGTGATGTCGGAGAGGAATGGGATGTCGATGTCGCCGAGACCGGTGATGGGACGCGGCGTCCCAACCCACCGTTGGAACAACAAGTCGGTGATGCCCAGGCCGAACAAGAAGATCCCGATACCGCTGATGCCCTGCACGGCGTGAGTGATGACGGTGATGAACGCATAGACCATTCCCATCACCACACCCACAGCGAGTGCGGCGCCGACACCAGCGAGTCGGCTGCCGGTCTCGAGGGTCGTGTAGTACGCCGCGAAGGCGCCGATGAGCATGACGCCTTCGACCCCGAGATTGAGAACGCCGGCTCGCTGTCCGATCGTCTCCCCGAGCGCCGCGAGCAGGAACGGCGTGGCCAAACGGATCCCTGAGGCCAACGTCGCCACGATCACCGAGACGGTGAAGAACTCGCTCATGACGCATCCCCCGCAGTCGACGTGTCATCGGCCCATCGCCGCAAGCGAGTCTGAAGCTTCAGACTCGAGACCACGAACACCACGACGATTCCGTTCAACGCCACGATCAGCGCTGCGGGAACCTGAAGCTCACGTTGAAGCGAGATTCCGCCGTTGAGCAGACCTCCGAACAAGAACGAGGCTGGAATCGTCGTCAGCGGATGCAGCCCCCCGAAGAGGGCCGCCACGATTCCGTTGAAGCCGGCGTTCTGAGTGAACGCCGCCGCTCCCCCTTCGCCGATGAGACGGTGTGATTGAGAACCGAACACCAGCACCGCTCCTGCGACCCCTGCACACGCACCGGAGAAGGCAAGGGCTTGAACCACCGATCGCTGGACTGCCATGCCGGCGTAGCGCGATGCATGAGGGTTGTGGCCGACTCCCCGCAATCTCATGCCGAGCGCACTGCGGAACAACAACACGTAACCCGCAATGGCGACAGCCACTGCGACGAGGACCCCCAGATGCAAGCGGGTGCCTCCGGGCAGCAGGGGCAGATCGGCGTTCTCGGTCAACCGTTTGGTCTGTTGGATCTTGATGGGGCCGTCTTCGATGAGCAGGTCCTGCAGCAAAAAGCTCAGGAACTGCGCCGCGATGATGTTCATCATGATCGTCGAGAGAATCTCGTTGACCCCGAGATAGGCCTTGAGAGCTCCCGGAACCGCACCCCATGCCGCTCCGCCGAGAGCCCCGGCCACCAAGACGAGGGGGACGAGCAGGATCCGGGGAGTACCCGGAACGGCCAGAGACACGACCGTGGACAGGATCGCTCCTGCGATGATCTGACCCTCGCCCCCGATGTTGATGACCCCGGTGCGAAACGCAATACAGATCCCGACGCCCACGAGCAGTAACGGCATCGCCTTGAGCGCAGTATCGGCCAAAGCCTCCCAGCCGCCAAAGGCACCGTCGAGAAGGGCGCCGTATCCGGTGATCGGGTTCGCACCCAACGACATGATGATGACCGCACCGATCACCAATGCCACGAGCACTGCTCCGAGAGGGACCGCCACACCACTCATTCCGGCGATACGACGACGAAGTGCTCGTGGGTTGCCGGTGGGCTCCTGGGACTCGGGACCGGACTCGTCGACTGCCTCCTCGATCGCCGTCATCGACGTCCTCGCCCGACCGTCGAGTCGGTCCGGTGGTGATGTGCGACCCTCACGGGGATCCATCTTTCCAGCATCGCCGCCTCTCAGGTTCCCGATACATGAACGCTTGGTTACCAGATTTCGGCACCTTAATCGGTTAACAGAACATAAAAATGCCTGGTGAACACGTCCTGAGGTCTCATGAACTCGACCCCATCGACAGCGTTTCACCGTCTCATCGACGTCGTCCTCGAGGGGGTGGCGGTGCCGTCGGAGACATCTCGACGCCCGAACACGAACTCCCCTACGGCGTAGCGTGATGGTGTGAGTCGTGGTCGTCGCCGTGGTCTGGGTCTCATCGTTCTCGCCGTGATGAGTGCGTGCGGCTCCGACACCAGCGACTCCCCAGGTGCCGTATCAGCACCATCCTCGAGCGATCTCGGGACCCCTACCACCCTGAATCAGCCACCGTCATCGTTATCGGCGGTCTCTTCCACGACGGCAGCGCCCACGACCACCCCACCACCGACCAGCACCACCACCACGACCATCCCGGAACCGGAATCGATCATCGTGGGAATGTCGCGGTTGGGTCGCCCGATCGAGGCGGTGGCCATTGGTGATCCGGGTGAGGTGACGGTGTTGGTGGTGGGCGTCATCCACGGCAACGAGAACGCCGGTCTCGACATCGTCGATGAACTGCGAGAACTCGAACCGCCCGATGGGGTACAGCTCTGGCTTCTCCCAACCATCAATCCTGATGGTCTCGCCGCCGATGAGCGCGGGAACGCCGCAGGTGTGGACCTCAACCGTAACTTTCCCCACAACTGGGGACCGATCGCCGAGCCCGGCAACTGGCAGTACGCAGGTGAGGGCCCCGCGAGCGAACCCGAAACCGAAGCGTTCGTCGAGTTCGCCCGGAACCTGCGCCCGGATCTGACCCTGTGGTACCACCAGGATCTGTATCGGATCTCTCCGGCCTCAGGTCTCGAAGGTGAGATCCGCGAGGCCTACGCCACGATGACGGGCCTTCCGATCGTGTCCATCACCGGAGGCACCTACACCGGCGTGGCGGCGACGTGGCAGCGACGAACCGTGGGTGGAATCGCCTTCGTGGTCGAACTCGGCCCGGAACTCGCACCGGGCGAGGCTCGTCGGCATGCCGACGCCGTTCTTGCGGTCAGCCAACTCCTGCGATGAATCCCGATCTGTCACCCCAGGGGTGCAGCACTCGGTCAGTTGGGTGACGGCACCGAGACCGCGCCAGCACGCACCTCGGCGTGAAAGACGAAGGGGCCGTGAAGTTCGGGATCCCAGGTGATGACGTCTCCGGCTGTGGTGTCGAGATGCCCGGCCGCAACATCGGTTCCGCCGATGACGATCCGGTAGTCCCCCAGCATTGCGGGAACGCCTCCTCCGTCGAGGGCGGCGACCACCACCGGTGGGATCAATCCCTCAGGGACCCGCACCTGCAACGAACCGCGGTCGGAGTCAGCGGTGATCTCATGGCGGACCTGTCGACCCTGGTCCAAGCTCGTGACCCCCCACATGGCGTCGTTCACCTCGAGGATCATGACGCTACGCGGGACGAAAGCGCCATCGGTTCGGGCTCGCCACAGCGCCCACACCAACACGATCAACACAGCTGCTGCCAGGAGTCTCGACGGCACGCCTTGGAAAATGACCCCGGCGTAGACGACACACAACAGCGCAAAGACCGCGAACAGTCCCCCTGCGAGCACCGGGGTCGCGACAACGCCCGAAGGAGCTATGAGGCGTTCCCGTCGGCGTCGCAATGACAGGGCCAAAAGCACCGGGAGGGCGCCACCGAGATAGATGATCGTCGCCATCGCCCCGAGCGAGACCAGCGTGCCGAAACCGATATCAGCGGCCATGAGGGTGCCAGCGGTCAATGCCGCCACCGGAGCGGGGGCGGCCACGGCCAAGGTCCGCCATCTCCCCGCCATGAGCAATTCGTGAGCGGATGCTCGAGGAGCCTGAACCGGGGTCGAAGACTCTCCAGCCAACTCGGCATACAGCGAGGCCACGAGCGCGCTCTTGGCTCGGTGGCGACTGCCCAGAACGGCCCGAGCCATACCATCGGAGCTGATGCGGATGCGCCGAGCGTCGACGAGTTCATCCAGACGCTCCCGGGCCTGGTCGAGCCCCATCGATCGACGAGAAGCCAACGCCTGGGCGACGCTGGGCAACGGAGCCGGGTTCCTCACGACTTCCGCGATCGCCGCGGCTGCGAAGCCGTCATCACCCTCGTCGGACCAGCCGAGTGCTCTCACCCGCGGGTGGGATTCACTCACCGGAAGGGTGGTTTCGACGGTGACCACGATTCCTGCTGCGGTGACGCCCTCGAGATACACCGTCAGGCGAGCCCCGCGACGATGGACCCCGAGCGCCGCGAGGAACTCGCGGCCATCCCACGTCTCGGCAGTGATCGTGACGCGCTCGTCACGACGGCCCCTGCGACCACGCACGACGAGGACTGCATCCTCACCGCGACCCGAGATCGTCATCGTCACCGATGCGAACGTGGAGGCGTCGATCAGTTCCAGAAGCGAGCCCGGACCGAGAACGGTCGAGCGACGTCGCAGAACGGGCAATCTCTCATCGATCACATCGCCGACCTGGAACGCCGCGTTCGTGAGCGCGAATCCCATCGCGGCCACGACGAAGATCCCCGACACGATCTTGAGAGGTGTTCCAGCGACCTCGATGAGAAGATCGAGACCGGTTCCCGTGGCCGCAAGGAATCGTTCAGGAGGCACCGTCATCAGGCACGCCACGGTCCAGGCCCCGTTCACCAGGGTGGCGGCGCCCATGGCTGTGACCGCTCCGAGGCGTAGGGAGCGACCCGTTGGATCACGACGCAACGCGGTGGGGGCCACTGTGAAGAGTGCGAGATGACCAAAGAACGTGAACAACACCGTGCCCACCACCAGTTCGAGAACCTCGGCTCCCTCGCCTGCGACTCCCGATCCCGGACCTCCCCACAGATCGGCGCGGGCATGCACCGCGACCAGGATCACCATGACGACCAACAGGACCAGGTTGCTCGCGCCCACGGCGATCGCCGAGGACACGAAGGCCTGTCGAGCACCGAGGGCGATCACCACCGTGACGACCGCGAAGACCACGACGGTCCACACCAGGGGGCTGCCAGCGATCCCACCGAGGGTCACCGAGATCCCCACGCCATAGACGACGAGGGAACTGAACGACTTGAGCGATGCCATCCCCGTCGTGAGCGACGCGACCCGAGACCCCAGATGCTCGTTGGTCAACACTCCCAACGATCCGCGCCCGGCCACCACGGTGGTGGAGGCGCTGACACACCATGCGAGCGCATGGATCGTCACCATGTTCAACAGTCCTCCGACGAAGATCACGATCAGCGCGCCGAGGGGTCCCAATGCGGCGAGGCCGGTCGGAAGGGCGAGGACTCCCCCGCCGACGATCGCCACCGTCATCGTTCCGAACACCGACATGGTGGTCGCCCTCGTGGCGCCGCTCGTACTCATCGCATCGTCACCTGATCCCTCCACCGAGCGATATGGCCCTCACGGGGATCCACCGAACCTCGAAGCACGCGACTCCACAGATGCGCGATCGCCGAAGGCCCGATATGGGAGTGCAGCTCCATGGTCGCCTCGGCCCACTGGGCGAAATCGGCCCATGCATCGGCGCGCCTCGCTTCGTAGTCGTCGCGACCCCAATCCCGATGCCGTTGCACGATGCGGTCGGGCGCAAAGAAGAACTCGCGGTCAGGGCCGACCAATGCTTCAGGCGGGTCAGCGAGGCGATCGTGGTGAGTGGCACCCACGATCAGCGAGGCTCGAAGCGCGTCTCCCATCCGACGATGGATCGCCGCAGTGATACTCGGGGTGCCAGCGAGATCGACATAGACACCGGCCGTAGCCGACGGGGTCCACTCTGCGAGTTGGTCGTAGTCGATCACCTCGTCCCACAGCCCGGTGGAGCGCACTGCGTCGAGGTTGACTCGAGACGTCAGCCCGATCGTCGCCATCCCGTGTGCCCGGGCCGCGTGCGCCGTGGCGAACGCCGTCTTGGAGGATGCACTCGATACCACGATGCTCCCGGGAACGCCGCTGCATCGTTGCGCGGCGGCATCGGCAAGCAAGTATCCCGTCGTGTGCAGGGGCTGCAACAACATCTCGATCGCTTCGGTCCGTGAACTCGATTCGGCATCGACGAACTGGTAGCGGTTGTAGACCCCCGACATGGGTCGACGGTGCAGCGCACCATCGCTGCATCCGGTCGCATCGATCCGCCCGGGTCGCAGGATCACATGCGAGGCCATCGGGAAGTAGCCATAGAGACGCTCACCGGCCTCGAGTTCGTCCCGGCTGGAGTCCACGACCGTGCCGAATCCCCAGACCGGCACCACACCACGATCGGGTTGCGACGCGGGAAAGAAATCGAAGTACTTCATCGCCGTGCCCATGGCGGCATAGGTGACGTTGTTCGCCGTCACGGCAAAGGAATCGACGCTGACGAGGACCTCGCCCTCGGCGAGATCAGGTACCTCGGTGATGACGATGTCGATCTGACTCAGATCCTCGCGATGCACCTCGAGGGCTTCGCCGACGACGCAGCGAACCGATGACGATTCGGCGGAAAACATGTCTCATTGTTGCCTGTCACCGTGAACCCCTGTGACCTCGAGATGAGAGCAACACCCAGGACGCGCCGGCCCACTCGGAATGCACCCGTCACGTCGGCGGGGTCGCGGCGCGTTGAACCGGTATGCCCGTCACATCTCCTGAGTCACCAACTGGCATCTGCGCGCCCGACGTCTCGACGATCCTCATCGCCTTCACCGACTGGGACCACATCGCTCGCTGTGTGCGTTCCCGCAGCGCCACCACCGAGATGTTGGAACTCGCCATGACACATCCCAACCCCCTGATCCGCGCCCAAGCCGCCCACCAACTCCAAGACCGCAGCGACATGATGCGACTGGCAGCATCGGATCCGCGCTTCGAGGTGCGCGAGGTCGCAGCGGCATCAACGGGTCTCCGCGCCAGCGAACTGGCGAACTTCACCCAGGATCGGGCGATCTCACCTCGAGTGGCAGCCGCCGCCAATCCGCGACTGGCGCCCCAGCACCGCGCCACCATGCTCGAGGATCCCTGTGTCGACGTTCGACGAATGGCCGCCCGGGGTGAGCTTCCCCACGATGTCCGACAGCAGATTCCTGAACATTCCTGCGAGGCGGTCCGAATTTCGACCGCCTCGTATGGATCTCTCGACGAGGACCTCGAGCGCCGTTTGGCCCACGACGACTCGAGATGGGTCCGCTACGGCATCGCCCGACGCTGTACGTCCCCGGAACTCTTGACCATCCTGGCGTCAGACCCCGTCGCCGAGGTCCAACACCAAGTGGCTCTCAACATCTGCTCACCAGCGCCAGCGTTGGCGATCACCGCTCGAAGCCCCGACCGCGAGGTCCGTCGCTCGACGATGACGAATCCCTCGATGACCTCGGAGATCGCGGCCGAACTGGCGCGTCACCCCGATGCGGTGACCCGACGAGATCTCGCTCGGGCGACGACCGATGGCGACGTTCTGGAAACCCTCGCCCACGACGCCGCTCTCGATGTTCGACTCGCCGTTGCCGAGAATCCTGCGACGCCGTCGAGGTTGCTAGCCGAACTGGCTTCTGCCCGGTCGTGGCGGATGCGACTCGTGCTCGCACGTCGTGATGACATCGACCCGGCTCTCGCGTCGATATTGACTCAGGAACTGCTGTGCGACCATCGCCAGTACGTCCGCACCGAAACGCGTCTCGCCGGACTGGGACCGACCCCCGTCCCATCGACCGCCCCGATCGATCACTGCGATCGACAGGCCGTTCTCGCGGCCGTCGACGCAGGATGCCCGATCGAGCATGTCGTGCACATCATCCAACGACGCGAGGCCGATCTGGTGACTCGTCTCGTGGTGTTGACGCATCCTGACGTTCCTGTGGAGGTCCTCGACACGGCATCGCGCGACCCCAAGGCCGAAATCCGCGCCGCTGTCGCTCGACATTGGTCCTGCCCCCAGCGAACCCTTCGACGTCTGCGTTCCGACCGCTGCGAATGGGTCGGAGCCACCGCGCGCTGGGCGCTCAGCAACCGGCGACTCTTCGCCTGACAGGAATCGCTCCACCGATCACGTTCGGTCGGTGAACGCGCGTCTGGCCGACAGATTCCGAGGAGGACCACCATGCAGCAGGCCGCCTGTCTCCAGGCCATCCAGATCGCGCTCATCGCGAACATTCCCGTGCTCGTATGGGGCGAACCCGGTGTGGGTAAGTCCGCTGCCATCAATGCTCTCGCCGCTGATCTGGGCTGGCCGATCGAAACCGTTCTGGCATCACTGCGAGAACCCTCGGATTTCACGGGTCTGCCGATCATCGCTGATGGATCGGTCCGCTTCGCAGCCCCAGACTGGGCCCAACGGTTGAGTGAGCATCATCCATCGATCTGTTTCTTCGACGAGATCACCACTGCAGGTCCTGCCACCCAAAAGGCTCTGTTGCGGGTGGTTCACGAACGTGTGGTGGGTGACCTCGTGCTGGGCCCCGACGTCAGGATGATCGCGGCGGCCAATCCCGCTGATATCGCCACGGGAGGATGGGATCTCACCGCTCCTCTCGCCAACCGCTTTCTTCATCTCGACTGGACGATCGAACCCGAGATCGTGACTGCCGGCCTACTCGGGCGATGGCCTCGGGCCCGGACCCTCACCCTGGATGCCGACTGGACCTCCCCGTTGGGTTCCAGCGCCGCCGTCGTTGCCGGCTTCCTCTCGGCCCGCCCCGACCTCGTGCATCGGCGTCCTGTCGAGGCCGAGCAGGCGGGACGCGCATGGCCATCACCACGTACCTGGGAGATGGTGAGCCGGATTCTGGCCGTGACCGATTCCGGCGACATCGACGAGGAGATCGTGATCGCCTTGATCGCCGGATTGGTGGGTGATGGTGCGGCGATCGAGTTCACGCGGTACCGCCGTGATCTCGACCTCCCGAACCCCGAGGCGCTGTTGCGCTCCCCTGGGTCGTACCAGCGCCCCGATCGCGATGATCAGGTCCATGCGATCGTTGCGGCCGTGACCGCAGCCGTGGTCGGACGCATCACGCCGGCTCGTTGGACCAAAGGTCTCCAGGTGCTGTGCACCATCGCCGAGCAGGGCAATATCGATATCGCAGCATCGGGTGTGCGAACGCTGGCGACGTTGCGACCCGAAGGCGGAGAGGTTCCCGATCGTTTGACGGTCTTTGGTGACATCCTCATTGCCGCCGGGCTGATCGATCGGACCGGAAAGGTTCGATCGGAAAACCTTCGCCGAAGCGCATGACCAAGGTGATCGCCTCTCGACGCTCCGGTACCGCAGTGACCGTTCCAGGGTATGACGGACCATCGCTCGATGACGTTCTGGTCCAAGCGGCTCGGCTGTGGATCGGTCATCACCGGCCCTACTACGCATCTGCCCTCTACCGATGCGCACTCGTGGTGACAGGTCGCGTCGACACGCTGGCGATCGACCGGCGTTGGCGGATCTATCTGAACCCCGCCTTCGTCAACGAACTCTCGCCCTCTCGTCTCGCCGCGGCCCTCATCCACGAACTCAACCATGGTCTTCGAGACCACGCTGGACGAGCGCGTCGGTCCCCAGTCCATGATCGCGGGGACCGAATTCGCTGGAATCTCGCCGGTGATGCCGAGATCAACGACGATCTTCGTCGGGACCGACTCGATGTCGATGGGGACTCCTGGATTTTCCCTTCGACTCTCGAGCTGCCCGAGGATCGTCTGGCCGAGTGGTATTACGCCCAGATCAAGTCGGCGACCATTCCCGTCGTCGAACCGCCACCGTGTGGATCGGGCGCCGGAGCCGGATCGGTCCCGGGCGAACTCGCACCCGACGATGAGTTCGCTCCCGGACTGGGACCCTATGAACAGGATGTGGTCCGACGCGATGTCGCCCAGGCCGTCACGACCCATGTCCGAACGCGCGGCTCAGCCCCAGGAGGGCTTGTGCGGTGGGCCCGCGAGGTTCTGGATCCCGTCGTGGATTGGCGCCGGGTCCTCTCGGGATGCATCCGACGAGCGATCGGTGCCGCATCGGAGAACGGCGATCACACCTACACCCGCTTCTCACGCCGCTCAGCCACCTCGGAGGACATCCGTTTCCCCGGGCGAATTCATCACGTTCCCGAGGTCGCAGTCATCATCGATACATCCGCGTCGATGTCTGATGACGACGTCTCACGAGCCCTCGGAGAGGTGCAGGGGATTCTTCGGTCGGCGGCGGTCGCTGAGGACAGCGTCAGAGTGCTCACCGTCGACACCCGGGTTGCTTTCTCGGGTCGCGTCGTCGATGCCCGCCAGGTCACCACGATGGCCCGCGGTGGAACCGATCTCCGCGTGGGCATCGAGCGCGCTGTGGACTCGAGACCTCGTCCCGATGTGATCATCGTGCTGACCGACGGATACACCCCCTGGCCCGATCGACGGCCCCGCGCCAGTTCGGTCATCGTTGGACTGGTCGGCTCGACCCTGCAGGGTCTCGGATCGAGTCGACCGCCGATGTGGGCGCAGTGCATCGAGATTCCCCCGGCCTCATGATGACGTCGAGGGGGCTCACTGGTGACGACATCCTCGGCGCTGTGACCGACTGGACCGCGATTGCCCGCGCCGCCTTGGCGCCAGCGGCGACACGCGGCGCCCGGATGGCGGGACTTCGCCATCCTGATCCGAGTATTCGACGCCGCCTCACCGCTCGCTACGACAACGACCCGGAATTCCTCCGATGCGCGAGTACAGATCGTCGAGCCCCGGTACGCGCCGCGGTTGCGACCCACCCTCGCACCCCATCAGAGATCCTCGAGGTCCTCGCCCGAGATCGATCACGGGTCGTTCGTCGAGGTGTCGCTCGACACCTCAACACTTCGGAACCGGTACGACTGCGACTCGCGGAAGATCCCTGTGCATCGGTTCGCGAAGTGATCGCCGGCCGTTCTCTTCCCGCCGAGGTGGTACACCGTCTCGCACACGACGAGTCCTACCTGGTGCGCGCCGTGATCGCCCGCCGCATCGACCTCGAGGACGAGATGGTGCGGATGCTCGCAGATGACCCCCATCCGCTCGTGCGCATTTTCATCGCTCATCGTCGCGATGCCGGTGGCCGACGATGACCAACCCGGTGACACAGTCGCCGGTAGCTGCTTGTCACTCAGAGACGATTGCGTCGATGAGCCGTCTACGGGATGTCGGTAGGCTGGCCGGGACCCCTGCTCGACCACGGCGCGACCGGGTCTCGTGGATGCCGCCGATGCTGGTCGCAGGCCGACTGCGTGAGAAAGGACGCTCGAAGGATGAGTATCAACAAGACCCGAGGCTTTCTCTACGGACTCGCCAAGTTCCTCGGTGACGTCAATGCTGTGAAACGCGGACGTGTCGGACGCCGTATAGGTCGACGAGTCGCAGGCCGGGTGACCGGTCGCGGTCTCGGCCGCCTGTTTCGCTGAGGCCACCGACGGCGCTTCGTCGTCACGAAGGGCTCGATATCGACCCGCATCAGTGGGGGCTCAGAGATAGAGACCGGTGGAGAGTCGTGGAGTCGGTCGTGCCCGATCGCGGCGAGGAGGTTCGGGAAGGATCTCGCCCGCAACGCGTTCGGCGCGCTCGCGATCGTTGTCGATGAGATAGAGCGCGATCGCCTGACCGAGGAGGGCTTCGCCGTCACGTTGCTGCCCTGATGCCAATACCGCTCGGCCCTTGTATTCGAGAGCGGCGGCGTGGATTCCGGGGAGCAACGCACTGTCGAGGAGATCGAGGGCTCGATCAGCAGCCTCGATGGTCGCCTGATGCATGCCGAGGCCGTGGTAAGCCGCAGCGCGAGCGACTTCGAAGGTCGGACCTTCGGTTCGGTCATCATCGTCGAGACCGGACGCGAACCGCTCGAGGACGTCGAGAGCCTCTTCGGCGCGACCGCATTCGCTGAGATAACGCGCCAGGCGAGCAGCAACACTGGCCCGGGTCCGAGCCGAGGCATTCTCGGACTCTTCGAGGATCGATCGCCATATGCCTTCGGCCTCTGGGCCCGATCCCGATCGCGCCAGGAGCGAAGCGAGATGGGTGCGGACCAGGGATCGCTGCTCGTCATCTCCGAGAGCATCGAAGATCGATGCCGCTGACCGAAGCACCATGATCGCTCGGCTCATGTCGCCTCGATGGGCCAACACCGTGGCGGCCTTGTCATCACAGGCCGCGATCAATCCCATCACCTCGTACTCGACCGCTACTGAGCGAGCCTTTTCGAGAAGTTCGAGTGCTTCGACACCTCGCTCCTCATTGGAGAGGTCTTCGATGAGGCACGACCCGAGGCGGTAGCGCGCTCGGGCGAGACCCTCGACGTCGTCGGTGGCCTGCCATAACGCCAGCGCTGATCGCAGATGTTCCTCGGCGAGATCGAGTCGGCCGAGCTCCCAGTGTGCTGCTGCGAGGCGGTCATCACAGCGTGCCACGAGACGCACGAGTCCGGCCGAACGCGCCACGATCCGAGCTCGCTCGAACACGTCTCGAGCCTGAGAGCGTTCACCTCGCAGAACCTCGAGTTCCCCGAGATCTAACAGGACCTGGGCCTCGAGTTCGGGATAGCCGATATCGCGCAGCAGCCCCTGGGCCTCCTCGAGATGCCCGATGGCGACGTCGAATCGTGAGAGTTCGTCCTCGATATGAGCGAGTAACCACAACGCCTCGGCCATCGTGACCACATCGGCGGTGTCACGGGCCCGCTCGACGAGGGATTCACCGTGACGACGCGCCTGTTCATCGACCTGACCGCGTATGTGCTGTCGCGTCGTCTCGATCTCGGCACGAAGGGCGGCCACCGGGTCGGTAGTGGGGGCGGGAGCGACCTGGGATGAGGAACTGTTCGTCGGGTGACTTGGGATCGCCGTGGGGTCAGCGGGGATCGGGGTGTCCGTGGGGGCCATGGAACTCCTGGGGGTGAGAAGTGACAGATCTCGTGTCCGTGATGTGGACGATGTCGGGATCGCTTCGGTAACGCACGATGAGTCCCTCGATGTGACGCCGTCACGCGCCGACACCGATCGCGCGTTGTCCCTGACGGCGTGACGATGTGGGAGCGTGAAGACATGCGATTCGTCCATACGAGCGACTGGCACCTGGGACGATCCTTCGGATCGCTGTCGCTACGACGCGACCAGGAGGCGTTTTGTGATTGGCTCGTCGAACTGGTGCGTTCCGAGGCGATCGAACTGGTCGTGATCGCTGGAGATCTCTATGACCGGGCGATCGCTCCGAACGAGTCGATCGAGTTGTTCCGGGACACGATGCGACGCCTGCGCTCACAAGGAACGGTGGTCGCGGCGATCACCGGAAACCATGACGGTGCCGATCGCGTCGCGGCGTACCACGATCTCTTGGATCTCGGAGGGCTGTATCTCCGGGGCGGGTATACGGGTGCGGGCGATGTGATCACCCACGAGTTCACCGACGGGCCGCTCGATCTGGTCATGGTGCCGTTTCTCGATCCTCTGGCGGCCCCCGATGAGGTCATCGCCACCGCTGGCAACGGCCCCGCCGACACGACCGTGACCGTCGAGGAGCGTCTCGATCGCCGTCGGCGAGCCACCCACCAGTCGGTGCTCGAGGCGGCGTTCGACCGGGCTCGCGCCCAGCGACGAGCTCCGCGGTCCCTGGCCGTCGCTCATGCATTCGTCATTGGCGCCACCACATCGGATTCCGAACGCCAACTCGAAGTCGGGGGAACGGGAGCTGTGGATGCATCGATCTTCGAGGGCTTCGACTACACCGCTCTCGGCCATCTCCATCGACCCCAAAGCATCGGTGAACGTATTCGCTACAGCGGTACGCCTCTGGCGTATTCGTTCTCCGAGGACCACGACAAGTCGGTTGTCGTGGGGACCATGAATCCGACGGGCAGCGTCAGTCTCGACACCGTGGCGATCCCGGTGGGTCGACGCGTCACCACCGTGACCGGGAACCTCGAGGACTTGGTGACCCCCGGCGCTCATCCCCATGCACCCGACCGTTTCGTCCGCGCGATCGTCACCGACCGGGGGACCGTGCTCGATGCCAAAGCCCGTCTCGAAGCCGTCTACCCCTGGGTGGTCGAAGTTCGTCTCCAACCCGTCGGGGGTCCCGAGACGATTCCAGTGGCATCCCAGCCGACAGCAGACGTGTCTCCTCTGGACGCGACCGTCGGCTTCTGGACCGATCTCGAAGGCTCAGCACCCGATGGATTGATTGCCGAGATCCTCACCGCCGCGGTCGCATCCTCGACGAAGGAGGATCGGGGATGAGGCCGCTTCGTCTCCAGTGGCAGGCCTTCGGGTCCTATCCCGGGTCGGTCACGGTGGACTTCACGAGCCTTGCGTCGCGAGGCCTGTTCGTGGTGACCGGTCCGACAGGGTCAGGAAAGACGACCATCTTCGACGCGATGTGCTTCGCGCTCTACGGATCCATGCCTCTTAAAGAAGGCGGAGAAGCTCGCTCTCATCACGCCGCGCTCGAGGATCCGACCTGGGTGCGCTTCGGTTTTGCCCTGGGGAACGAGGAGTATCTGGTCGAGCGATCTCCGGAACAGACACGACCGGCCCGCCGAGGTGGAGGAACGGTCGTCCAAGGGGCGACGGCGACACTGACGCGCCTCGACGGTGACGGTGCGAGCGAAGTTCTCGCCACCGGAACCCGTCAGACCTCGACGACGATTCTGGATCTTCTCGGCCTCGATCAGAACCAGTTCCAGCGCGTGATGCTGCTCCCCCAAGGTGAGGTGTCGCGTTTTCTCCTCGACTCTTCAGCCGACCGTGAGAAGCTCCTCGCGACCTTGTTCGGTGGCGAGGTCTACGACCGGGTCGTGGAACGTCTTGCCACCGAGGAACGCCACCTCGAATCCCAGGTCGCTGCGACCGATGAGGAGGCCCGGCACCATCTCCGAACCGCTCGGTCCAGCATCATCGAACTCGAACGTGATCTCACGGCCATCGGACGCGAGGGTTCTGAGCCTTCCAGCGAAGTCGACCTCGTCGCCGACCCCGCTGAGGACTCCCACCCGACGACCCCTGATGGATCCGATAGCGATGACGTTGACGAACTCGACTCCGATGCGCTGCGCCACCGCCTCGTCGCGACCGAGGCATCCCAGACCGCGCTGACCGCAAGAGCACTCGCAGCCCGAGAGCGAACCGAAACCCTCCAGGCCGCTCATTCTGCGGCCGAGCAGGCCGCGGAGCGTTTCGGGCGCGCCGCACGTCTGCGCGGCGAGTTCGACGAACTCGACCTCACACAGTCCGAGGTGGACGAATCCGAGCGCGTCGCCCTCGCGTCGCAACGAGCCCGTCCGGTTGCGATCGCGGCCGAGACGGCCCGCCGCTGTGAACAGGAGCACCACCACGCCACACAGGCCCTCGAGAACCGGCGAGAGGAACTTCGTCGGATGGCGAATGATGCCGGGATCGAACTCGATGTGACCTCGGGGATCAGCGTCACCCGAGATCTTCACCGGATCCGACTCGACCTCATGCGGGATCGTTCACTTCTCGACGCCGTCACCGCGACGAGTGAGGATCTCGACACCAAGATCGGTCTCCATCAGACCGCATCCGAGGAATTGACCCGCTCCGAGGACGAGAGCCGTCGGCTCAGCAGCGAACTCGCGGCTCTCATCGAGCGCACCGCTGAGCTCGAAGCGCAACCTCGTGACGTCGACGCCGCCCACGCCGAGGTGGACCGGCTCGAACGCGCGCTCGTCGATCTCGCCCGGTCGACGACTGTCGCCAAGGACCTCGCCGCCCTCGAGACCGCACTGGCAACGGCACAGGCCGACGAGAAGGAACTCTGGAACCGCTTCGTTGCGACCCAGGCCCCTCGACTCGCCGCGTCCCTGCTCGAGTCGGAACCCTGTCCGGTCTGCGGATCATGTGAGCATCCGGATCCCGCTCGCGCCGATGACGATCGAATGGTGTCCTTCGATGAAGTGGACGAGGCCCGCCGCGCAACTCAGCGGACCCGAGAACGCGCAGAGGAACAGCGCCGGGCCCTGGCCGATCTCACCCGTGAACTCGCAGAACTGGCCTCTCTCGACGAGACCGAGATCACCGAACTCCTCGAACACGCCCGCATGCGGGTGACCGAGACGGTGGCCAACGTGTCGGCTCTCGAACGCCATCGCGTATCGGTCACAGACGCGCAAGGGGCGCTCGAAGCCGCCCGCACCCGGACCGTTGTAGCCGGTGAACGCGTAACCACGGCCCTCGGCGCTCAGGTCGAGGCCGAAACCAAAGCCGAACAGGCGCGCACTGCGGCGGCCCACCTCGACGCCGATGTGGTCACATCGGCTCTGGCAGTCGTCGACACTCTGGATGCACTCAGCGCCGAGCTCGCCGAGATGGTCGACGCGGTGGTCCAGACCGAACAACGTTCCCGCAGCGCCCACGAACAGGCCGAGACGGCTCTGGCCGCGGCCGAACTGGACACTGTTGATCGAGCGTACGAGGCCCTCGTGGATCCCGACGTCGAGCAGCGAGCTCTCGCGACGGCCCATGACCGTCGCGAACGTCGACGTGAGATCGGCATCGAACTCTCAGCTCTCATCGCCCAAGGACTCCCAGATGAACAACCCGATCTCGAGATGTCACGACACGCAGCCGCCGAGGCGGCGAGCATCGCTGAAGAGCTCACGATCCTCAACGCTCGGATTCAGGATCGCGCCACGACAGCTCATCGGGCGCTCACCGATCACGATGCGGTGACCGCGGGAACCAAGGCGCTGCGCGACCGCTACGACGCCGCCCGGCGGGCCCACCGAGTCTGCCAGGGCCGCAACGCCCAAGGCCTCAGTCTGCGCCGATGGGTGCTCGCTCAAGAACTCGACCGGGTGGTCGCGGTCGCGTCGAGTCATCTCCACGCGATGTCGGCTGGTCGTTACGGTCTGCGCCGCCTCGCCGGGCGACGCGATGGGCGCCAAGCCGCGGGGCTCGATCTCGAGGTCCTCGACTCTCATACCGGTCGACCCCGGTCCCCGAGTTCACTCTCGGGCGGTGAACAGTTCCAAGCCTCGCTCGCTCTGGCTCTCGGACTCGCCGATGTCGTGAGCCTGGGAGGAACCGCTTCGGGTCACCGCTTCGAAGCGCTGTTCGTGGATGAAGGATTCGGAGCACTCGACCCCGATGCTCTCGACGATGCGATCGACACCCTGCATCAACTCCAGGCCGCTGGGCGCATGGTCGGGGCCATCACTCATGTAGAGGCCATGAAGGAGCGCCTACCTGTGGGGATCGAGGTACGTCGCCTCCCTGATGGTCGCGGCTCGACGCTGGTGGTCAACCCCTGACCAAGGCTCTGTCACCACCTCGTCACCTACGGGTGGACCCACCCGTCGCCACAGCCGAACCGAGGAATCCTCATGGCATACGCTCGGGTCCATGACCTCCACCGAGACGTTCTTCGATTCGCTTCTCGATGACGCTTACGTCCATGACCGCCGGCATGTGTTCCATTCCTGGTCGGCACAGCGCCTGATCGATCCCGTCGTCATCGCCGGCGCCGAGGGGTCACGGTTCTGGGATCCAGCCGGACGTACGTATCTGGATTTCACGAGCCAACTCGTCAACATGAACATCGGCCATCAGCATCCGCGCATGATCGCCGCGATCAAAGAGCAAGCGGACCGGTTGTGTTCGGTGGCACCGAGTTTCGCCAATGACGTTCGTAGCGAGGCTGCTCGGCTCATTTCAGAACGAGCCCCCGGCGATCTCGACATGGTGTTCTTCACCAACGGAGGCGCTGAAGCCGCAGAGAACGCGGTGCGCATGGCCCGGTTGCATACCGGACGTCACAAGGTGCTCACCACGTATCGCAGTTACCACGGCGCGACTGCAGGGGCGATCGCTTTGACGGGAGAGCCGCGGCGCTGGGCCAGTGAACCGGGGATGACGGGGGCGGTGAAGTTCTGGGGGCCCTATCCGTATCGATCGGCGTTCCACTCGACGTCGCCAGCGGAGGAATGCGAACGCGCCTTGGCTCATCTCGCGGACGTCATCATGGTGGAAGGTCCCCATACGATCGCCGCCATCGCTCTCGAGACCGTGGTGGGAACCAACGGAATCCTGGTTCCTCCGGAGGGATACCTCGCCGGAGTGCGCGAACTGTGCGACCGCCACGGCATCGTCATGATCTGTGATGAGGTCATGTGTGGATTCGGTCGGTGTGGCGAATGGTTCGCTGTCGACCGCTGGGATGTCGTTCCTGATCTGATCTGTTTCGCCAAAGGTGTCAACTCGGGGTACGTCCCCCTCGGGGGTGTGGTGATCAGCCAGAGGATCGCAGAGACCTTCGCCGAGCGCTCCTATCAGGGGGGTCTCACCTATTCGGGGCATCCGCTGGCGTGTGCTTCAGCGGTAGCGAGCATCCAGATCTTCGAGGACGAAGGGATCCTGGATCACGTCCGTCGACTCGAGACCGAGATCCTCGCACCCGAACTCGCCGCGATTGCCGAACGCCACCCCAGCGTGGGCGAGGTTCGAGGCCTCGGGGTGTTCTGGGCGATCGAACTCGTCAAGGATCCTGTGACGCGCGAGCCTCTGGTTCCCTATAACGCCTCTGGGGCCGATGCGGCTCCGATGATGGCGCTCGCCAAGGCCTGCAAAGAGCGAGGGCTCTGGCCCTTCACCCATTTCAACCGGATGCATGTCGTGCCGCCCTGCACCATCACTGCGGCCGATCTGCGCGAAGGCTTGGCGATCATCGATGAGGCCCTGGGCGTCGCTGACGAGTACGTCGGGCGCTGACGGGCTCGCGCTGTCAGCGGTTACGAGGGAAACCCAGATCCACGGTTGACGTGGATGGATCTGGCCAGCGACTCGTGACCACCTTGCCCCGGGTGTAGAAGGCGATGCCCTCGGGCCCATACATATGGGTGTCGCCGAACAAACTCGCCTTCCATCCCCCGAAGCTGTAATAGCTCACAGGAACCGGGATCGGAACGTTGATCCCGACCATGCCGACTTCGACCTCGTTCTGGAAGCGCCGCGCGGCACCGCCATCGCGAGTGAAGATCGCGGTCCCGTTGCCGTACGGGTTCGCGTTGATCACATCGAGTCCCTCGTCATAGCCGGCGACTCGCACCACCGAGAGCACCGGACCGAAGACCTCGTCGTCGTAGCAGTCCATTCCGGGCTGCACTCGATCGACCAGGCTGGGACGCAGGAAGAAGCCGGTGTCGGGGAGATCCGCTCGACCATCGACGACCACGGTCGCTCCCTGACCAGCCGCTCGGTCCACATAGCCTGCGACGCGGTCCCGGTGCTCAGCAGAGATGAGCGGCCCCATCTCGTTACCAGCCACCGTGCCAGGACCGATACGAACCTCAGGGATACGTCGAGCGATGCGCTCCACGAGGTCGTCGGCGATCGACTCGACCGCCACGACCACGCTGATCGCCATGCAGCGTTCGCCCGCCGACCCATAGGCCGCGCTCACAGCGGCGTCAGCGGCCATGTCGAGATCGGCATCGGGCAGGACGAGCATGTGATTCTTCGCTCCGCCCAAGGCTTGGACTCGTTTGCCATTCGCCGTGGCGGTGTGATGGACATAGCGGGCGATCGGAGTGGATCCGACAAAGGACACCGCCGCGATATCGGGATGGGCCAAGAGCCGGTCCACGGCCACCGCATCGCCATGCACCACGTTGAACACTCCGTCGGGAAGACCGGCCTCAGCGAGCAGTTCCGCGAGCAGCATCGACACCGAGGGATCCTTCTCGGAGGGCTTCAGCACGAAGGTGTTGCCACAGGCGAGCGCGTTGGCGAACATCCACATCGGCACCATCGCCGGGAAGTTGAACGGCGTGATCCCAGCGACCACCCCGAGGGGCTGACGAATGGAGTAGACGTCGACGCCTCCGGCGGCCTGTTCGCTGTAGCCGCCCTTGAGCAGCTGAGGGATCCCGCAGGCGAACTCGACGTTTTCGAGCCCGCGTGCGACTTCTCCGGCGGCATCGCTGAGCACCTTGCCGTGCTCACGGGTCACGGCCGCCGCGAGGTCGTTGCGATGGTGGTCGACGAGTTCGCGGAACCGGAACATGATCTCGGACCGGCGAGCGAGGCTCGTGGTACGCCAGGTCGCAAACGCCTCTCGAGCGACGCTGACGGCCAGATCGACATCGGTGTCGTCACCGAGTCGGACCTCGGCCACGACATCGCCACTCGCGGGGTCATAGACCGGGGACCGCCGCGTCGAGTGACCTGGGGTTCGGGTTCCGGAGATCCAGTGATCGATGGTGTCCATAGGGGCCTCGGCTCGGCGATGGGAACAGTGGGTTGGAACTCAGACGAGATACTGCGACAGCCCTCGACGGACGTATCGACCGTGGCCGGGCCGTCCCAGGAACTGGTTGTTGGCGACCACGATGCTCCCACGGCTGATCACGGTGTCGACCGCGCCGTCGATCTCGAAGCCCTCGAAGGCCGAATGGTCCATGTTCATGTGATGCTTGTGGTCGATCCCGATGGTGGTGTGACCGTGGGGATCCCACACCACGACATCAGCATCCGATCCCGGCGTGATCGTGCCTTTGCGGGGGTAGAGACCAAACATTCGTGCCGGGGTCGTACAACAGGTTTCGACCCATCGTTCCAGGGAGATCTCCCCGGTCACGACCCCTTGATAGAGCAGTTCGAGACGGTGCTCGACTCCCCCGATGCCGTTGGGGATCGCGGAGAAGTCACCGAGTCCGAGTTCTTTCTGATCCTTCATGCAGAACGGACAGTGATCGGTGGAGACGACCGCGAGTTCGTTCATGCGCAGCCCCTTCCACAGGTCCCGATGATGGTGCTCGTGGCGGGACCGCAACGGGGTCGAGCACACCCATTTGGCTCCTTCGAATCCGGGGCGTGACAGATGGTCCTCGAGGGACAGATACAGGTATTGCGGACAGGTCTCCGCGAACACGTTCTGACCGCGATGGCGGGCTTCGGCCACTTCTTCGAGAGCTTCGGATGCCGACAGATGCACGATGTAGAGCGGGGCGTCACCTGCGACCCGGGCCAATTGGATCGCTCGGTTCGTGGCCTCGCCTTCGAGCACGGCGGGCCGAGTCAGGGAGTGATAGCGGGGATCGGTGTCGCCGCGAGCCAGAGCCTGAGCGACGAGAACGTCGATCGCGATCCCGTTCTCGGCATGCATCATCGTCACCGCTCCGAGATCGGCAGCGGTCTGCATGGCTTGGAGGATCTCACCGTCGTTCGCGTAGTAGACGCCGGGATAGGCCATGAACAACTTGAAACTCGTGATGCCTTCGGCGTCGACGAGACGACGCATTGCGGCAAGTGAGTCGGCGTCCACATCACCGATGATCTGATGGAAGCCGTAGTCGATCGCGCAGGTGCCTGCCGCCTTGGCATGCCACGCGGCCAAAGACTCCTCCACGTCTTCTCCGACCCGCTGCACCGCGAAATCGACGATGGTGGTCACCCCACCCCAGGCCGCGGCGATCGTTCCGGTTTCGAAGGTGTCCGAGGACTCCACCGGCCCGAACGGCACCTGCATATGCGTGTGGACGTCGACCCCGCCGGGAATCACGTACTTCCCGGTTGCGTCCACCCTGGTGTCAGCAGTGACACCGAGAGCATCGGCCTGACCCGGAGCCAGAACGGCGACGATGGTCTCGCCCTCGATGAGGACGTCCCCCGGGCTCGATCCCTGTGCCGACACGATCGTGCCACCGCTGATCAACGTCCGAGTCACGATCCACCTCCGTCCGCGAGCGAGCGTAGCCAATGGCCTCGATCCTCCTGAGCGACCGAGATGCTCAGCAGGGGCCACCGGATGCGATCGCAAACATCCCCGAGTGCAGTTGCTCGAGCGAAGGACTCAGTCCTCGGTGATGAGGATCTCCGAGGTGGCAGCCGTGAGTCGCTCGAGGACCGGTGCCTCGCTCAGGGTGATCGGTCGGCGGCCGACGTTGAGCGCCGCGTAGACCACCGCCAGACAGTCCCGGTCCGACAAGGCGGGGTTCACACCATCATGGGAGATCATGAGGATTCCGGGGGTGCCCGTGATGCCCAGACCCGACAGGTCATAGGTGCGGTCGTCCCAGATCCGGCCGTCGACCCCTGCGAAGTCGTCTGCTGGGGTGATGTATGAGCCGAGGATCGCATCGGTGGACGTCTTCAGCAACAGCCCTGACTCGCCGGCCGTCTGTCCATCGGCGACACCGACGTGCAGGGTCAGATCCCGGGAGTCGAGAGCCACCGATGAGGTGAGAGGAATCCCCACGACCGAGTTGTCGTCGTTGAGGACGCCGAGGCCCTCGGCCAGGATCACGCGTGCCCCAGGTCCTCCGCCGGCGACCGGGTCTGAGATGAACAGCACGGATACACCGTCGACGATCGTGCCCTCACTCACCCTGAGCTCGAGCTGATTACGACCCAGAGAGAAGTAGCGCGGGTCGAACTCCATCCGATACGCCCGCGCCGGTCCGGTGGCCCGGCAGGCGGTCGCGGAGTATCCGATCTCCTCGGCTGGGATCACCACCGCCCCCATCGAGGCGGTACGCATCCACTCGAGTTCTCCACCACGAACCTCGACATACGCGATGGCGACATCTGCGGACGTGGTATCGAAACCGGATCCTGGGTCGGGGTTCACGGTGATCGAGCCGAACCACTCGGTGGGTGCGAGTTGCCGAGCGACTCCTCCGGTGGAATAGGTCTGACGAGCTCCGGAGAACTCCTCGACCGTGGTCAGTCCCCGCGCTGTCGGCACGCTCACGGCGCGAGCGAGATCGATACGAGGTGCCTGCACCCCTCCCGGGATGCGACCATCGGTGACGACGATGCCGGTTCGCATCAGATGCTCCACCAACGAGTACGTCGTCGCAGTCGGGTCTGCCTCTTTGAGCAGAGCTAGTGCACCAGCGACATGGGGAGCAGCCATCGACGTTCCTTGTTTGCCCTCATCATTCGCAGTGCGCATGTCTGAGGCCACCGACGGCGCGTCGATCTGCCAACTCCCCGATCCCGACCCGCCCGGGGCCATCAGGTCGATCATGCCCGCAGCCATGTTCGAATAACTCGTGACCTGGTCGTCGTACTGGGTGGCACCCACGGTGACCGCCTTCGTGATGCACCCTGGCGCTCCGATCCGATCGGTCCATCCGTCGTTACCCGATGAAATGACCACGGCGACATCGAGGAGTGTCAGAACGTCGATCATCATCGTCGTGTAGAGGTAATCGACGTCACAGGCCGAGGTGTAGTCGCCACCTCCCAGGCTCATGTTGGCGGCAACGATCTGATGGTTGCCGGTCTGAGCAGCAACCGCAGCGAGGGCGGCGGTGAAATCCGTCGCCCAGGTCCCGGGCTTACCGGTCTCAGGATTCTGGCCAAAGACCCGGTACGCGATCAGATCCGCAGCCGGGGCCACACCCTGATGATCGACCGAGGGTCCCGAGCGTGCCGCCCCCACCGCGATCCCGGCGACATGGGTCCCGTGATCACACTGGGTGTGGAACCCACAGGGCTCTCCGCCTCCCGCGGCCATCGTCTGGGTGCGACCTCCCGGGCACGTCGAATCCAGAGCCCAGCAACCCTCGTCGACGATCTTGCCGCTGAAGGCGTCGTGGGCCGAGAGCACGCCGGTATCGAGGATCGCAATCGCTGTTCCCGATCCATCGAACCCATGGAACCGAGACAGTTCCAACGATCCGATGATCTCGGTGGAGTCGTCGAGCGTCGTCGAGGCGTAGCGGTCGTGAGAAACCCCGACGATGAGACCCTTCGCAGCGAGCTGATCGATCTCGTCCACGGTCAACAGGGTGCGAATATGAGGTCCGAAACCGATCTGGCCGACATAGTCGGTGATCGTTATCGAACGATCCTCGGGCTTGATCAGAACAGTGCCCGAATCAGGTGTGTTGACGTCGTCACCTGCCCCATTCGCTGGCGGGTAGACGATGTCTGCGGCCTCGTACATCGCCCTCAACGACACGGAGCGGTCCGACCAACGCGGTAGTTCGCTCATGGCTGCCACGAGTTGTCCGGTGGCCCGGGCGATCTCAGGATCGACAGCGGAATGAGGCACACCTTCAGGCCACAGCGCGTCGTTACCGGCAGACGCTCCCGCCTTGATCGCCTCGGCGGCGATCCGAGGGTCGAAGGGCACGGGCAGTTGAACGATCACGGGCAGGTACCCCGCGACCTTCTCGGCGGCCCGAAACTTCTCGAGCGAGGCCCGTTCCCAGACCGAACCCCTCGGTACGTCGTAGGCCGAAACGTCCGGGACAACCGGGCGCACCGTCTCGACGACCCTCGACATCAATGAGCCGATGATGCCCCCGGGTTCGGGAGGCAGAGTCGTCACCGGTGTGGCAACGCCGGGCCGCGTGATCGGTGACGAGATCCCTGAAACAGAGAGATTTCGGGTCGGCTCATCGGCCTCACCGCCTCCGGAACACGCGGCGACAATGGCCGCGACCGCCATGAGCGCCAGGAAGCGACGGACATGCGCCTGACGGGTCGCCATCCCGCGAACCGTTGGCAATTTCGACATCTTCATAGTTTAGGAAGACGGCGGACGCCACGTCGGTAGGCCGATCCCCAAGGAAGACTCGACGCACCCGTTCGACAGTGAGGATGAGTGACGGGATCGCCGGACGATCAGGACCTGTCACAGCCGTGATCGTCGGGAAGGACAACGTCGTATCCGGGGAGGACCAGTAGAGCTCGGCGTACTCGCCGGCTCCCAGCTCGAGGAAGGTGTTCCAGGCCGCCACATTGGCGTTGTTGCGCTCGTCCATGGTGATCCTGGTGGTGCTGAAGGGCTCGAAGACCCCGTTGCGAGAGAACCAGATGTCCACGGTGTCGACTCCCGCCGCGGCCTTGATGATCTGAGCGGAGAACTGGATGTCGCAGATCCCCGCCGAGTCGACGGCGATCCGAGTTCCATCGACAATGGTGACTCCGGAGGCGAACACCGTGGTGTCGAAGCGGATGGGTCGAGCGATGTTCGGTGTCGGATTCGTCTGGTCGGTGGTGTCGATGAACGCCCCATACGCCATCAACGGTGCCGAGGCGCCAGGCTCGCCCGGAGGTCCCGCCGGGCCCTGCGCGCCGGGCTCACCGCGAGGACCCGTCTCACCCTCAGGACCCGTAGGACCCGCAACACCAGCCGGACCCGGCTCGCCCTGAGGCCCACATTCACCGGGAGGACCCGGTTCGCCCGCCACTTCGATCTCGACGGTTGACGGGCGATCCCCACGTCCGAGCGCGTAACCGATTGCCAGCGTGGAGCTGAGAACCACAGCTCCGAGCATCACCGCGAACAGGGACGCAGTCGTGAACTGTCGTCGCCCCACGACGCCACGCTACGACCGCCATCCTCAGGTGAAGGATCCGCCACATGGACCATTGCGACCCGGTACAACGGCCGTCTCGGTCGATCAGTCGATCATGCGAACACACCAGCCCCCAGATCTCGTAGAAGCCTGCGACCGGGTGGACGGGTGCACGGATTCGAAGCGAAATCCCCGCCCCGGCCCCACCTCGACCGCGTACTGTGACCCCATGACCGACCGTGAACGCTCCTCGGGTTCCCTGGTCAGCTTCGCCAAGATGCTCGCGGATGACGGCACCTTCGACCGGGCCGAGCGCATGGAAGTGCTGCGCAAGATGCTCCCGGATCAGGATCGGGCCGCGATCTGGCGCTTCGGGATGCTGCTCACCTTGTCGGTGCTGATCGCCGTGATGGGTCTCGTGGCGAACTCGGCTGCCGTCGTGATCGGCGCCATGCTCATCGCCCCGCTGATGACCCCGATCGTCAGTTTCGCCGGAGCGGTGGGTCTGGGGCTGGGAAAGCGAGCGTCACGAGCCGGACTGATGGTCGTGGGCGGATCGTTGTGGTCGGTGATTCTCGCGGCTCTCGTCACCCGAGTGGTCCCCGACACCGGCCTCGGATCCGAAATCTTGTCGCGCACCTCGCCCGATGTGAAGGACCTCGTCGTCGCGGTATGCGCCGGCGCCGCCGGCGCATACGGAGTGGCGCGCGAGGAGGTCTCAGCAGCCCTGCCCGGTGTCGCGGTTGCCGTGGCACTCGTTCCACCGCTGGCGACCACGGGCATTCTCATCGAACGCGGCGAACGGGTGCTGGCCGAGGGGTCAGCGCTGTTGTTCGTCACCAACCTGTTCGCCATCGCGTTGGCAGCTCTGATCACCCTGGTCGCAACTCGCGTGATCCCCACGGTGCGCTTCTTCGTGCAGAACTCGCGAATCGGTGCGACTGCGGTCGCGATCGTCGCGGCCACCGCCATCGTCGCAGTGCCCTTGACGTCGCGGTCACTGGATGCTGCGTCGTCGTCACGAGAACTCAACACGGTTCGCGTCGAAGTGGACGCGTGGCTCGGTCCCATCGACCTCGACGTCACCGGACTCACGATCGAGGGCAGCCGAGTGATCGTGGAGCTGACGGGTCTGGACGAGCCCCCCTCGGCATACGACTTGGCGACGCGGTTGGTCCCCGTCTTGGGGGCCGGGGCCGAGGTGGTCGTGCGCTGGGACTCGCGGGCCCAAGGAACTGCCACCGCCGATCGACCCCCCGTCGAGGATCCGACGCCCGCCGCGGTCGCCGTCCTGGAGGGCTTCATCGAACGTCTCGCAGCCGACGGCATCGCACTCGAGCTCCTCGATGTGTCGGTGCGTGATGGCCGCGTCGATGTCGTGGTCAGTGGCCCCGATGCTCCACCCCCTGCGCCCACCCTTCCTCAGGAACTCGCCGAGGCGATCGGCGGCGAGGTGACTCTCGCCCTGCGCTGGATCCAGACCGTCGACCCGAACGGAACCGTCGAGACCCCCGACCAGATCGTCGCGCGACTCGTGAATGCCTGGGTCGGCCCCCGCACCAGCGTCCGAGTCGTCGCCACTGCGGTGACGGGAACCTCTGAAACCGGCCGTTTCGTGCTCGTGGATCTGGGAGCCCAAGGCAACCCTGTCGGGTTGGTGAGCCTAGAACGCGTTCTCGCTCAGGCGCTCGGAGGCACCGTATCGGTGACCGTTCGAGTCCTTCCCCTCGAGGTGACCGCTCCAAGCGATGACGTCATGGCCGTGCCGATTCTCGACTGATCCCGAGCGCTCGCCGAGCGCCGGGCGGCCATCGGTTCACGGAGTAACGAGCCCCGCAACGATGGTGAGGTCACGATCCGGGGCCACGACCACGTTCATGACGATGTCACCGTCGACGGGGGCGTCAGGAAACACGAGCAGCATCCGCCCCGCCCGTCCCGGCTCGATCACCTCAGGACCAAAGACCGATACGACCTCACCCACGGGTCGGACCCCGCTCGAGGTGCTACGCGGTCGATGGACCGCCGCGAAGCCGAACGGAATGACCTCGGCCTCAGTCGAGTTGGTGAGCACGAGGATCACCGACACGCCGCCCGAGGGTGAGCGATACGCCGACAGCACTCGGGCCGCGACCCCATCGACGATGGTCTCGGCTCCGGGTCCCGCCACCCGCTCTCGTACCGCCACCCCGTCGACATCGAAAGAGACGAGCTGACCGTCCTCGGCGACGGGAGCATCGAAACGGGTGCACACACCAGCAACCCGACACAGAATCACGGTGCCTGCGATGCTGGTGAGCGAACTCGTCGCCGAGGTCGTCACCGCCGGAGCCAACCGGGCGACATCGAGTTGATGGGCGAGGTATCCCGCGGCGGGAGAGCCCGCGGGGACGAACGCCGACTGGGCGACGATGCGGTCCGGATCACCCGAGGCCACCGCCTCCACGATCTCGGTCAGGCGGTCTCGCGGCGCCACAGTGGTCGTGGTCACCGACGGCAGCGACGTGACCGGGGTGGGCGTGGTCGATGTGGTCGACACCACGGTCGTCGTCGAGTTCGTATCGGTGTCGTCACCGCACGCGACGAGCAGCGACACCGACACCATCACCACTGCGAGAACTCGAAACACCCTCCGGTTGTAGCACGAGGGGGTCACCACATCGGGACCTTCGGGGTCGTCACGATGAGGGCAGCGGGGAGGCCGGGCCGCCCCGGACGAAGTGGATGCGATCAAAGCCTCGCCTCCACTCGGCAACCTCTCGACCGACGCGCTCGGGTTCTCCCTCGAGTGCCGCGGCGAGAAACTCAGCAACCCGGTCGGCATCGGTGGGACCCATCCCCCACCGGACCATCTCCGGTGTCCCCAACCGCAGGCCCGGGACATCACCCGGATTCAGCCGGGTCGGATCACGTCCGGGTAACCCGATACCGCAGGCCAACAGATTCCCTCGCCGCAGTCGACGCGCCACCGTTTGGCCACCGCCCCGGTCGACGACATCGACGGCGAGATGATGCGTATCGGTGTGATGACCCGATGCGATCTCGACGACCTCGAGTCCTCGCCGAGCCAGACCCTCTCCCAGAGACCGCGCCGTCGCGACCATCGTCTCGGCGTAGTCGCGACCCAGATGGATCCAGTCCAAGGTCGTGAGCGCGAGAGCAGCTGTCTTCGCCGCGTCGAAGTTCGCGGTGAGACCAGGATGGGCGATCGCGCGGATACGTTCAGCGAGTTCGTCGTCGTCGGTGAGCACCAGACCCGAAGGCGGACCGCCGAGGCTCTTGTAGGTGCTCATCGTGACCAGATCCGCGCCGTTTCGTAAAGGTGCGGGGATCACTCCACCAGCGATCATCCCGCTCAAGTGGGCGGCGTCCACGAGCACGCGGGCCCCGACCCGGTCAGCGATCTCTCTCACCTCAGCGACGGGCGGGGCGCTCAGGTTGAGGCTTCCACCCAGAGTGATGAGCCGCGGCCGCTCGACCTCGACGAGTTCCGCGAGGGCGTCCAGATCGAGCATCGGCAGCCGCGGATGCGTCGGAGCTTCGACGATGCGCAGACCCGCGAGACCCGCAGCGCCGGCGCGATGGTGGGTGACATGGCCACCCATCGTGGCCGGGGGCACCACGATGGTGTCTCCGGGGCGGGTGGTGGCAAAGAACACGTACAGGTTCGCCATCGCCCCCGACGCGACGCGGAACTCGACGTGACGGGCTCTGAACAACTCCATCAGCACCGAGGTGGTGAGCCGTTCGATGTCCTCGATGGCTTCGAGACCGGTCTCGTACTTCGCTCCCGGATCCCCCAAAGACGGCCGGGTACCGAGTCCAGATGCCAACAACGCCTCGGCCCGTGGATTCATCACATTGCTCGCCGGGTCGAGATTGAGCGCCTCGATCTCATGGATCACCCGGTTGCGTTCCACAGCCTCGAAGAGCGCTGCGTCCAGACCGTCGAGACGGCTCAGGTCCACCTCCGACGTCGTCAGGGTCACGACAGCACCGCCCGGTAGACATCGGCCGCCCTCACCAACTCGTCGATGGTGACCCATTCCACCGCTTGGTGCGCCTGATCGATCGAACCCGGACCGAACACCACCTTGGATCCCGGCACCGAGTCATAGGCCATGGCATTGGTTCCGTATCCCGCGGTGTCGGGTGAGCTCCCTGCCAACTCGGCGAGATGACGCACGAGAGGATCGTCGGGATCGGTGTAGAACGCGGGGAACGCCATGCCCTGGGAGATCACCGCCTCGAGATCGCATGGCGCCACCACCTCCTGAGCGAGAGCGACGAGGCCGGAAAAGACCGTGGTGGGATCTTCGCCCGGAACCAAACGGCGACCAGCGAACACTTCGCAGTAGTCCGGAATGATGTTGCGGGCCAGACCACCATGGATCTCGGTGACGGCCACGACCCCGTGACCGATCGGAGACGCAGCGGAGGCCGCCAAGCGTTCCTGTTCGCGTTCCATCGCAGCCACGATGCGAGCAGCGGCCGTGACGGCGTTACGTCCCTGTTCGGGATGAGCGGCATGGCAGGCATGACCTCGAATGGTGAACTCGACACCGAGACCGCCCTTGTGGCCGTGAACCGGGGCACACATGGTCGGCTCGCCGATCACCAGTCGGTCGATTGCCAGATCGCGCTGTGCAACCCAACGCGAAAACGCCCGGGCCCCCGCGAGGCCACCGAATTCCTCGGCGATGGTGCCCACGAGATACACCGTGGGGCCGGGACGATGCCCCGCTGCGATGATGTCTTCGAGAACGCTCAACACGATGGCGAAGGTCGCCTTGGTGTCCACAGCTCCCCGCCCGTAGACGCGACCGTCTTCGATACGCCCATCGAAGGGATCCACGGTCATATGCGATACCGCAACGGTGTCGAGGTGAACGTCCACGACGAGGACCTCATCGCTCGACCCCTGAAAACGCGCATAGACGTTGGGGCGATCGGGCTCGACCATGTCGAGTTCCACCTCGGCACCCAACGCGGCTGCGCGTTCGGCGACATGCTCAGCGAGTCGACGCTCCCCAGCGAGCGCGGGGTCATCGCTTTGCAGCGGATTCACACTCGGGATCTTCACGAGTTCCGCCACCCGGTCGGCGAGTACGAGCGCGTCCATAGACCAAGCGTAACGGCCGCGTCTCCCCTGGGTTCCCGAACTGCTCACACCGGGCTGCGTTAGGGTCAATGGGGTCATCCGCCGAACCCTGGGGCTGCCATGGCGTCCGAGCGAACCCCCTATTACTTGATCGACGAAGCGCGCCTGAGGCGTAACGGCGAGATCGTGGACCGCTTACGCGAACGCAGCGGGGTCACGGCGTTGTTGGCTCTCAAATGCTTTGCGGTTCCGGCCGCGTTCGATGTGCTGCGACCCTGCCTCGATGGAACGACCTCGAGTTCGCTGTTCGAAACCCGTCTGGGCCATGACCACTTCGGAGGCGAAACCCATGCCTACAGCGTGGGCTTCGCCGATCACGAGATCGACGAGGTCGTCGATCTCGCCGACACCATCATCTTCAACTCGATCTCGCAGTTGAACCGTTTCGCCGATCGAGCCGAGGGAACCGCTCTGGGTATTCGGGTGAATCCCGGCCTCAGCCATTCGCACTACGACCTCGCCGATCCGGCCCGCCGCTTTTCGCGACTCGGTGTTCGCGAACCCGATGATCTGCGCGCCGCCATGGGACGGGTCTCGGGAGCGATGTTCCATTTCAACTGTGACAACGCCGATGCCTCAGGCCTGATCAGATCCCTCGACACGATCACTGATCGTTTCGGATGGTTCCTGCAAAGCCTGGACTGGGTCAGCCTCGGTGGAGGTATCGCGTTCACCGATGAGGGGTATCCCCTCGATGACCTCGCCGATGCCTTACGAACCTTTGGAGACCGCTTCGATCTTCGAGTCGTCCTCGAACCCGGCGAAGCCGTGGTCACCGGCGCTGGCCAACTCGTCACCTCGGTACTCGACGTCGTGCACAACGAGGTTCCCATAGCGGTTCTCGACGCTTCGGTGGAGGCCCACCTCCTCGACGATCTCCTCTATGACTCGCCGTCCCCGGTGGCATCTCCCGGGCCAGGACCCCATCACATGATCCTTGCGGGCCGGACGTGTTTGGCCGGTGACGTCTTTGGCGACTGGTCCTTCGAACGACCCCTGACGGTGGGTGACGAAGTGCGCATCGACGATGTGGCGGGCTATTCGATGGTCAAAGCGACCTGGTTCAACGGCATCTCTCGACCGTCGATTGTTCTTCGACGCCTCGACGGAACCGTCGAGACGGTCCGTCGATTCGGTTACGACGACTACGAGTCGTCACTGTCATGACGTCGCGAGGACCCAGAACCCGATGACCCGACGAGAGCAGGTGGAACCGAATCGATGAAGCGGAACGTGTTGATCATCGGCGCCGGAGGTGTCGCGCATGTCGCTGCCCACAAGGCGGCCATGCACAACGACCGTCTCGGAGATGTCTGTGTGGCGTCACGCACCGAATCCAAAGCGGCCGCCATCATCGATGACATCGAATCCCGAGGACATCGTCGCGACCGGTCCCACTCGGTGAGAGCGAGATCTCTCGATGCCCTCGATACGGCCTCGGTCGCGGCGCTGATCCGCGATACCCGATCCGAGATCGTGCTCAACCTCGCTCAGCCCTACGTCAACATGTCGGTGCTCGACGCCTGCCTCGACACCGGTGCGGCCTATCTCGACACCGCGGTGCACGAAGAGCCCGATCGAGTCCTGGAGCCGCCACCCTGGTACGCCAACTACGAATGGCCCCGTGCGGGCGACTGCGCCGATCGAGACGTGACCGCCATTCTGGGATGTGGTTTCGACCCCGGTGTCGTCAACGCCTACTGCTCCTACGCCGCCCGACATCTGTTCGACGAAATCGACACGATCGACATCGTGGACGTCAACGCCGGTCGCCACGAGCGGTACTTCGCCACGAACTTCGACCCCGAGATCAACTTCCGAGAGTTCGTCGACGTGTGGACCTACCAGGATCGACAGTGGCTCAATCTCCCCACCCACGCGGTGAAGCGGATCTGGGATGTTCCCGGAGTCGGACCCCAGGCCGTGTACTTGACCGGCCATGACGAGATCCATTCCCTCCAACGACATCTCGATGCCAATAGCGTTCGTTTCTGGATGGGATTCGGTGACCACTACCTCAACGTGTTCACCGTCTTGCGCACCCTGGGACTGCTGTCGAGTGATCCGGTGTCCCTCGACGACGGCAGCGTGGCGGTACCTCTCAAACTCGTCAAAGCCCTCCTCCCCGATCCCGCCTCACTCGCGCCGGGTTATGAGGGGCGGACCTGTATCGGATCGGTCGTCAAGGGCATCAAGGACGGGCGCGAACGCGAGATCTTCATGCATCAGATCTCGCAGCACGCCGATGCCTTCACCGAACTCGGGGCTCAAGCGATCAGCTACACCGCCGGGGTGCCTCCGGTGGCGGCTGCGGTCCTCATCGCCGAGGGCACCTGGGACACCGGGACGATGGTGAATGTCGAAGAACTCGATCCGGAACCCTTCCTCGACCTGCTCGAGCCGATGGGCCTTGCGACCGACATCGTCGAGATCGAACCGGGTAGTGATGCGTCCTTCGATGGCCGTATCGGTGACCTCGCCACCGAGGTGAGCGCCGCGACAGCAACCGTCACGATCTCTCCGGTCGATCCGATGATCGCCGTCGAACCCGACCGCGCCGTACAGGTGCCCGAGACCTTCGGCCACTGAGGCCTCGCCCTCGAAGGACCGAGGTCGTCACGAGCATCCCGACAGGTAGATTTACGCAGTGGCGGTCGAGCCAGACGACTCAGTACCGGGCTGGAGAGAAGTCCTGGCGGTCGGCATCCTGGCCGAAGATCTCTCCCCGGCCGGTATCGCCCGGGTGACGGGGTGGGGCCTCGACATGATCGATGGGGCACTGGCCACGGCCCGATCCGCCCATGCCATCGATGACGACGGCCACGTCACTGCCGACATCGCCGATGAGGTTCTCGACGAACTCGACCCGCATCGACGGGCTCTCGTCCACGCTCGACTCGCGCATCGACTTCTCACTCGTGGGCCTGACGCCATGGCCGATGCTGTCATCCATCTGCGAGCGAGCGGCGCCGCGGCAGCCTCCGCGGAGATGATCGGACTCACCGAACACGGCGGACGGTTGTGTCTGTCTCTGGGCGACTACGACACCGCCGCGGGACTTCTCGGATATGCCGACGACATCGACGTCAGCGACGATCACCGCCGCCGAGCTCTGCGCCTCATCGATCTGGCCTCGGCGCTCGATGGCCTCGGCGATGTTGCGCCGGCACGCGCCGCGCTTGCCAGTGCAGTGTCGTTGGCGGAACTCGCCGGGGACCATCACCTGGTGGCACGAGCTGCAGCGCGCCACACCCTCCCAGCGGACTGGCATGCCGGCGACACCCGCTCGGTGGGGCTTCTCCACCGGGCCGAAGCCCTACCGCTCAGTACCGACGATGCGATCCTCGTGACCGCGGCCCGAGCGATCGCGGAGATGCGGATCCCGATTCATCCTGACGAGGACCGGCAGTTCGCCTGGGTGACCCGGCCCGAGGTGGCCCAACCTCTCGCCGCTGATGCCCGCGACCGGTCCCGGGGCGCAGGAGACGAAGCCCGGCTGTTCGCCCTCATGGCCTGGCGGTCCACGCATCGCTCTCCGAGATACCTCGATGAACGGCGACAGGTGTCTGCTGAAGCTCTCGAATTGGCCCAACGGCTCCGTGACGCTGCGTTGCAGGTCGATCTGGCGATCTTTGCCGCGGTGGATGCCCTCGAGGCCGCCGATCGAGCCGCGTTCGACCGGTCGCTGGCCGTTGCGACCTGGGTTGCTGAAGGCAACGGCAACCCGAGGTTGCGTTGGCGTTCGATGACGTTGGCTGCAGGTGGAGCCCACCTCGACGGTGATCTCGCCGAAGCCCAACGCCTGGCGAAGACGGCATCCGAATTCGCTCGACAGGCGAACTCGCCGGGAGCGTGGAGTTCGGAGTTGATGTTCGCCGGGCAGGTGCTCGTCGATCTCGACGACCCGGTGCTGATGGCGCCACATTGCTACGACGAGTCCTTCATCGGCATGCTCAGTCCGCTCGCTCGGGCCGGAGTCGCGTATTTCTACGCTCGCAACGACCGCTTCGAGGAAGCGGGCCGCCAGGTTCGTCGGGCCCTGCGCCAAATCGATGAAGAGGCCAGCATGTTGATGTTGGCCTCACGTCTCGCAGCCGCCGGAACCCTGGTCCCTGATGACGATCTGCGTCGCGAGCTGGTCGCGGTGCTCGAACCGTGGTCGGATCGGGTGGCGATCGACTCCAACGGATGGTGGTGTGACGGACCGGTATCGCTGTGGCTCGTGGGACTCCATCTGGCGCTCGGAGACAGCGATCCTGTTCCCGCGTTGTTGGATCACGCCCACGCGACCATCGAGGCGATCAACGACGTCCGGGGTCGGCGACGTCTCGACGCGCTCCGCCGACAGTGGGCATCGTTGCCAGCTGGGCCTCGGCTGACCGAACGCGAACTCCACACCCTCACCCGGATGTGTGCCGGCGCGACGAATCTCGAGATCGCGGCTGAATTGGCTCTCAGCCCTTCGACCGTTCGCAACGACACCATGTCGATCTACCGCAAGCTCGGGGTTCGGGGCCGCGCGGAAGCCGCGACGCGCGCCGGGGAACTCGGTCTCGTGAGTCGCACGAGCTCGCGTCCCGCGCCGCCAACGCACTGAGCTCTCGAGAGGCCCTAACCCGTCAGGCGGGCACGCTGTCTGAGCCGCACCTAGGGCAACGCGACGATCGTGACGGTGCCGAGGTTCCCATCGACGGTGATCGTGGCTCCATCGGGGATCCGCCGGGTCGCGTCAGCCACCGACGGAACACAAGGAATACCCAGTTCCCGACTGACGATCACCGCGTGAGTACCCACGGCCCCGATATCGGTGATCACAGCATCAGCCACGAGGAACAACGGCGTCCAGGACGGATCCGTCGAAGGAGCGATCAAGATGTCACCGGGTTCGAGACGGGTCGGATCCGAAAGATCCAACAGAATTCGAGCGGTGCCCGTGACCGTCCCAGGCGAACCCGCGACCCCGGTGAGCACGTCGCCGACATCGACGCCTGAGACCTCGCTCTCGCCGCGACGCTTCCACTCCGACAGCGGCGGAGCGGAGCCGTTCACGATGTAGGGCGGCTCGAGGTCATACAACGACAGGTAGTCGGTCTCGCGTTCTGCCAACACGGCCGAGAATGAACCGGGATCGGTCATGAACGCGTCGAGTTCGCTGGCGAGGAGCATGAAGATCTGACGAGCGTGGGCGAGATGGCCCCGTTCGACCATGCGGCGACCGAGTTCCAAGAAACACATCCGGACCTCGTGGTGGCAGCGGATGTTGGAGGATTTGATCCGCTCACGCGCCGCCATCCAGACGCCGATGCTCTTCACCGCCATCTGGAACGCACCCAACGCTTCGGCGTTGTCAGCGAATGCCGTCTCGTACTTCTCGATGATCCGACGACGCTCGGCCATGCCGCGCTCGAGCGAGCGCACCGGGTCGTGTTCCTCCGCGGCGTGACGGGCCCGTTCTACCGCCTGAAGCAACAACAAGGGGCGAACCTCGTAACTCCACTGGTAGACGTCCCATTCGTTGGGGCCCCGGGAGCCGTGGACATAGAGGAACTGATCGACCGCAGCGAGGAACTCCACCACATCGGGGCTGCTCGATGTCCGCAGTCGATCGAGAAGTCCCTCGAGATCACCGTCGAAGGCTGCTGAGAGTTCCGCTGACGCCCGCACCCGCCGCGACAAGATGAAGATCTGACCGGCGATATCGGCCGAGTCCACGTCACCGATGCCGGTCATCAAGGTGGACACGGCTCCGGGATCGCTCTCACCGAGCAGGCTGGTGAGAATTCCCGGTCCCACCGAAGCCGCCAGCGAGGCCCACACCACTGATGTGAACTGAACCCGCAGATGACGCTGGATCATCAGGGCCCGAGCGAGAACCTGTTCATCGGATTGAGCTGCGAAATCGGGCCGGCTGTCGCGCAGTGCCTTGGCTTCCCGCTTCTGCTTGTCGGCCTCGGGGAAGCGATCCGTGGTGGTCATCCAGGCCATCGTCGTGTTCAACTTCTCGGTCTTGCAGGGTGCCTCGTGCCAGTCCTGGGCCTCGTAGGGCGGAATCTGCTGGCTGGAAGCATCGAAGAAAGCGTTGTCGATGGCCTCCCAACCCACACCCGAACGCACTCCGAACAGACGAGACTGGGTGAGAGAGTTGTAGAAGTAGCCGCCGAAGAGACCAAAAGCTTCGGGCGGATCGGCGTACTCCATCCGATCGAATACGCCCATCTGCTCAAAGCCATCGACACAGCCCTGGACGACACCTGGCTCCCAACAAAAGGTCCAGGCGAGCGGACTCACGGGTTCGGCCAGTACCTCACCGGCATTTCCCCGGGTGTAGCCCGGAAATCGGGTGGTGGGCTGACGGTCACAGATCCAACGGTCACCGAGCATGGTGTTCCCTTCGTCGTCGAGGCCACCCCACGGCCTCGGGTTTGTCGGTGCAGACTTTCATGGCTCTCGGACCGCTCGCTCTCGGTCGCTGCCTGCACCCGCCGCGGCCACGATCACGGATCCCAGAATACGTGCGGGATGCCGGTGATCTGCGTGTTGGACCCGCATGACAGGTCCAATCACGTTCGATGACAATGGGAGGGTGATCGCCCTATTCTTTTCGCTCTCGACTCCTACGGTTGCGGTAATCATCGCTGCGGCTGTTGGTGTCGCAGTCACCGGCGGGGTCGCGTTGGGCCGATGGCTCCGAGAACACGCACCTCAACTCCACGGATCGATCGGAGTGGTGCAAGGTGCTCTGTTCGGCCTCATCGGGTTGTTGCTGGCCTTTGGCTTATCGATGGCAGTGGGGCGATACGAACACCGTCGTGCGCTGACCGTAGACGAGGCGAATGCCATCAGCACGGTCGCTCTGCGCTCCGCGTTGCTCGCCGAACCACACCGCAGTACCACTCTCGAGCACCTCGCCGACTATTCCGCCGCCGCAGTGCAATTCAGTGAAACCATTCCCGGATCTGCGCAATTTCGCTCGGCCGACGCCGACTTGGCGACGATCTTCACTGAACTCTGGACCACCGCCTCAACCGTCGTCGCGGCTGATCCGATCGGGACGGTTCCTCGACTCCAGCTCGAGGCGCTCAACGCCATGAGCGATGCCCACGGCGTCCGAACGGCAGCGCTTACGAATCGCGTCCCCGACGAGGTGATGGCCCTTCTCGTGATCGCAGTGATGCTGTCACTGGGCGTGCTCGGCGTGCACCTCACCGTCATGGGTCGAGGACTCGTATCATCGCTCGCGGCAGCGACCGTCGTGGTGCTCATCCTTTTCGTGGTGATTGACCTCGACCGTCCTCACCGTGGGCTGATCACCGTGCCTGATACGACCCTCGTCGAGTTGAGTTCTCAGCTTCATTCGGCGTCGGGCTCACGGTGACGTGGATGAGTACACCGCGGTCACCGAACCCCGCCGAGCGGACCGGTCCACAGAAGCAGCGCGGAACCTGTCCTCATGATCAGGGACAAGGAAATTCGCGTAGACGGTTTACATCTCCGACCTCAGAGTAATAATCTATGACGATGGCCGAAGACGTCGTCACTCCTACCCGCGAGCAGGACGAACGGGAGTCCGAGTTCCTCAAACGGAGCAAAGCGACCGGTTCGGCAGGCTCGCCGCCCGGCCAGTCGATCCGTCGTCTTACCGTGGGACGGGCCGATGACCCTGCGGAACGACTTGCGGACAAGATGGCCGATTCAGCGGTGGCTCTGCTGCGTAGCTCTGATCGCGCCCCGTCTTCGGTCCGTCGTGACGCAGCGAATGCCAACGATCCTCTGGGTGGTACCCGGGTCGACGATGACGTTCAGCGGACGATCAACTCGCGTCGCGGTTCTGGGTCGGCTCTGCGTAAGCGTGAGTCCGAACACTTCTCGAACGCCTACGGCACCGACCTGTCCGGTGTACGGGTGCACACCGATTCGACAGCTGACAAGTTGAGCCGTTCGCTTCAGGCCAATGCGTTCACTACGGGAAGCGACATCTTTTTCCGCAAAGGGACGTATCAGCCCGGGACCTCGTCGGGTGACCACCTCATCGGTCACGAGCTCGCTCACGTCGCCACCGAAGGTGGCGGCGGTGCACCGAAGCGGTCGATCCGCCGCGGATGGTTCGGCGGTGGAGGCGGCGACAAGAAGCCACCGCCCGTCGAGAAGCACTCGCCCAAGGACGGAACCACTGTGTTCCAGAAAATCGGCGAATCCCTCGAGGAGTACCTCGAGAACGAGGGCGACTCCATTGAGTTCGGCCTCGAGATCTCGATTCCGGTCGCGGGCTACAGCGTCGGCGCCACACTTGGTGTCGAGGCCGAGAAGGATGGTGGCGTCCAGGCCAAGGTGGCGATGGCCATCACAGGAGGTGTCAGCGTCCCCGGTGTCGATCTCAAAGCTGCCCTCGGAGGCTACCTCGAGGCCAAGGGTGCCGACGGCAAGATGGCTGGAAACCTGCTCGGGTACTCGCTCTATCGCCGCCTCGCCGAATCGAATGCGGTTCCGGCCGAGGTCCAGGCCTACATGTTTGGCGGCGGCGACAAGAAGGCTGCTGACGCCAATATGAGCGCTCTCGAAAAGGAAGCCTTCGGCGACGAGGACAGCGAGTGGTACGCCGAGTCCGGCGCGAGTGCGGCACTCGAGGCCGACATCGGCGCTGCCGGCGTCAAGGTCTCTGGTGGAGCGACAACCGGAACCCGTACAGACCGCAAGTCCCTCGAGATGTCAGGTACCGAGGTCGGCGGCAACAAGGCCAAGGGCGGCGGCATGCTCAACAAGGGCATCGGCTGGGCCACGGGCGGCGCTCGTGGTGCTGAAAAGAGCATCGGTCGCGGCACCTCCGGTCTGGAGTTCAAAGCCGAGTTCTCCTCGCCACTCGAGGCCGAGCTGAGCTACGAGGCCAAGTGGATCGAGGAAGAAGGCAACGTCAGTCAACTCGACACCCGGGAATTCGGCGTCCAGGTCACGGTCCCCGAGAAAGCAGCCGAGAAGGTCAAGCCTCTCGTCGACACGATCTTCCACTTCGTCAATTCCAAAGAAGCGTCTGCCAAGGGCAAGACGAAGAAGGAAAAGGCAGGTATCTGGGTGCAGGCTCAGGTCGACAAGGCCAAAGAGTTGGCCACCGACCAGATGAAGGAAGCCGTCATGGAGACCGAAACCGGCAAGGCTGTCGGCGACGCCGTGAAGGATGCCGCCAAGTCGGCGGGGGACAAACTCGGCATCGGGTACAAGGACGAAGAGAAGATGGCGATCGGCCTCACCGTCGATCTCAAGTCCTTCGGTGTCAAGGTGGCAATCCTGCAGACCGAGGAGAAGAAGATCACGCTGCCCGGCATCGAGGCTTCGATGAAGAAGACCTCTAAAAAGGGCGTCGGCGTCGGGAGCCAGGCATGACCGCGCTGCATGACACCAGTGATTCGGCCACGGGCGTGATCGGAGTTGGTCCAGCGTGAGGTGGCGTTGGCGCTCTGATGATGTCGATGACCAGGTCGCACGAGTCGAGTTCAGCCACCCCCAGGGATCGGTGGTGCTCGCCAATCCCAGTGCTCGTTCCCGAAACGACGGAATAGAGATCCGGGGCATGGTCGACGTCACGACCTGGCAACGAATCCGTGAGCAGGACATCTTCGGAGCGCGTTCGCGCACCCGCCAAACGGGTCCGCTTCCCGACGACACCGATCTGCGACTGAGTGTCTTCACGAGCCACGACCTACCTGACGACGTCGAACGACTGATGGCTGAGGATTTCGTCATTACCGACGCGATGCATCAGGTTGATCCCGCCGACGTGGCCGCAGCCGGCCTCGAGGGCGAGGTCTGGGAGGGAGTGGCCTTCACCGACCCCAAGCCGTGGTCTCTAGCGGTCGACGTGCTTGCTGACCTCGGCTTCGTTCCTTATGACGGGCTCCCCAGCGCCACGACCGTGCGCCGGGCCAGCGACGACATCTCGGTCGAGTTTCGCCGCAACGAGGTCGCGGCGGTGACCCAAGCCCAAGCGGTGATGGCACTGCCGATGGGTGACGACGTCGCACTGGCGACGTTCCAACTGATCAACGGGATCAACGCTGCGGTTCCGTTCAGCACCACGATGATCGATGCCGGAGACCTGATCGTTCGTGAATCGATCGCCGATCAAGTCGGAGATGCCGGACCTACGCTCATCGCTGCTCGAGTGGGCGATCTCGTCGACATCATCGTGGCGATAAGCGGTCCGATCCTCGAGGTGGCCCGTGACGAGATGACGGTTCCCGAGGCCCTCGAGGCCATTTTCGGTTGATGTCGGTGCGGATCGAGTTCGGTGACCGACTTCGATCCGCACCCTTTCCTATCACCGAGAGTTAGACCACGGACACCTGATCAGGGTGGAGTTCGACGACATTGCGACGATCTCGTTCGAGCCTCTCGATGATGAAGCCGTCGATCAGACGATACGAGAACCGCATCCGTCCTGTCGGGTAAACGCCGGAGGCACCCGCGATCTTGAGAGCGGCTTGGACATGAGGGAAATGCGCGCTTCGCAGAGCTACCCCAGGACCCCATGCCTCGGTCGTTTATGGAAACTCTCGGCGATGCCAGCAGCGCCCACACCGAGAGGATCGAGTCGCTATCGAACTGGGCTCCCAGCGAGGTGATGGGGCTCTAGGTCCTCGTGGTGGTGCTGTCCCTCGGTGCGCTGTCGATGCATCTCACCATGATGGGGCGAGAGGTGCTCTCCTCAGCGGCGGCCGGGACGGTCGTGGTGCTGATCCTCGTGACCTTTCTGGATCTGGACGGGCCCGATCGAGGTTTCATCACGGTCACCGATAGCTCTCTGGTTGCATTGTTCTCCTGACCATCTGATCACCTCGGCCATCGCCGCTTCCACGAGGCACACCCCCGGCAGAAGGGGTCGGATCAGTGGCGCCATGCGATCCAGGACATCAGGACGGCATCGATGCCACGAGCCAGGTCGTCGACAGGACCGCTCCGGCCAATGCGCAGACTTCGACACTCAGACTTCCGACTCTGAGTCCTTCAGCCCCGTCCCGCAACAACGCCCGATGATGGCGCCACCCCCAGACACCCGCAACCGTGACGGCCACGAGTTTGGTCATCAGAATCCGCCCCCAGGGCGATCCCAGACCATCAGGACCATCGAGGATCAGCGCAGCCATGGCTACTCCGGTCACCGCAAGTGCTGCCACCGTGACTACCAAGAGAGTCGCCACGCGCTGAGCGACGCCATCATCGGGGCCTCGAGAACTGCGACGCATCAGGAACAGACCGATCACCGCCCCCACCCAGAGTGCTGTCGCTCCAACGTGGATCCCCGATGCCACAAGGTGGACAGACCTGGGGCCTTGGGTGACGGCATGTCCGTCGAATCCACCGGCGAGAACCATCACGAGAGCCCCGACCGCCAGGATGCGACGGGCCACATGACGTGGCAGTGTCCACGCGCCCGTCCGGCACGCAACGGCAACACCGACGAGCACGGTGGCGGCCAGGACTCGCATCACCGAGGCACGACCGAGAGGGTCCGTCACCATCGAAACGAGTGACACACCGATCCGGTCCGCCACACCGATCATCTCTGCAAGAGCTCCCATCCCAACCGCAATGAAGGCACCTGTCACAAGATCGGAATGCATGATCACATCACGATGTCGCGCTGGTCCCCAGCCGAACACCATCAACCCCACGCCGACCAGGGTTCCCGCCATGACGAACAGCCGACCGAGATGCTCCACCGTCGCGGCAACATTCCGGTCCGAGTCGTTGTCACCGATATCGGGCACCCCCCTGGCTAACCCGGGATCAACCCGCTCTACGGTCTCGACATCCCTCTCCGCGGCGATGACCGAAGAGGGAGCGGTCCCCGCACCGGAGTCGGTCACAGGTGTCACCACAGTCACTGAGCCATCGACCCGGTGACCATCGAGGGCGAAAACGTCGTAGGTGATCGTTACCGGACCGCCCGACACGGCTGGATCGACCGTGAGAATCCATGAGCGACCGTCGAGGGATGTCGCCGGGAGTACCCGAGACGCTCCTTCGTCAATGCGCAGAACGAACCCGGAGCCAGGGTCTCGAACCTCGACGGCGAAGGTCATCGTCATTGCTGATAGGTCGCCATCAAGCACGGTCCCATCGGCAGGATCGGAACCCAGAAAGTCAGAATGGGCTCCCGCCCGAGGGTTTAGGCCGAACGTCACCAACGCCACAGCACCGATCAGACCCACGACCAGAGCGCACACGAGAGGCATACGCCGCAACCTGGGTCTCATTGCGCTCCCCCTGTCGGGTTGGGCACCGCCTTACCGGAGGCGCTCGATCAGACCGGAGCCATCCTGAAGGGCTCGAACGCGGAGGTGTCTCGGGCGTCGGCAGCGAGGCCTTCGGCAATGAATCGGTCAATCAGACGATGCAGCAGCCGCATCCGCCCCTCTTGGTAGATACCGAACACGACACCGGAAGCGCCCCGGCTCTTCAGGCCCGCTTGGACACGAGGCAGGTTCGCCATGTCCTGTTCGAACACGTCCGCGAGGCCACCCATACCCTGGGCCTCCTTCCAGGACTGCTCGAGGGTGAGGCGTTGCATCTCGGCGCGGGGAGGTCTCTCGGCCCCGGCGGGAACTGGGGCCATCCGGATGACATCCATGAAGCAGGTGTCCGGGGTCGAACCCGGCCGCCACCGGTAGACGAGGGCTTGACCGATGCCGGCCCAGGGGGCGAACGCCGGGAACAGGTGGTAGAGCACGGCGTCGAGGATCTCGGCATCCGATGTCGACTCGAGATCCACTCCGAGTCGCGGACCCAAAGCCGACCGCATCGCCTCGGCGACGAGCGGCCGAGCGGCCCCACCATCAGGAACCTCGAGCGTGCCCTTGGGAGCTCGCGAGGAGAAGCCGAGTTGCGCATCGGCGACCTGTTGTTCGGTGAGATCACTCATATGAGGTGAGCCCACGCCGAACGCATTGAAGAATCGGGTGACGAAGGGCGAATCCGGCCAGATCGAATACTCCGAGTTCGTATCGGCACAGAACTCGAGGATCTGAGGATGGGTGGCGATGACGTGATACGCCTCACCGAAGGCCTCCATACAGACCTTCCAGTTCGCCGGAACCTCCTTGACCGCGTGGAACGCGACGTACCGGTCACTCATTGCGAAATCGGCTCCGAAATGCTCGATGAGTTTGTCGGCGTACTGTTCGAACGGAATCGGATCCGGGTCGAGGTTCACGAAGACGAACCCGCACCAGGTCGCCACCGTCGCCTCGGGCAGCCGGAACGCGTCGAGATCCTCGGTCACCTGAGGGAAATCCCACCCCGCCGGAACCTCGGCGAGGTTCCCTTCGAGGTCCCAACGCCATCCGTGGAACGGACAGCGCAATGACGCCACGCGACCGTCTTCGACGCGCAGCGACGTACCTCGGTGCAGACACGAGTTGTGGTACGCACGAATGGCTCCCTGCCGATCGCGCATGACGATCAGCGACTGATCCGCCACGTCGTAGACGACATGGTCCCCGGGCTGACGCAACTGATCCTCGGTACAGGCCATCTGCCAGGTCCGAGTCCACAGATACTCGTTCTCGAGCGCGGCGAATTCGGCGGAGGTGTAGCGCGACCGGGGGACGGGTGCGCGACCCTGATCCACGGTGCTGTGATCGCGTAGCGAGACCGGGACGGTGCGAGTGTCTGCCGCGAGAAGTTCCTGCACGGTGGGTCCCGGGCTGTGGGCCATCGACGAGTCACGAAGGTCGGTCACGGCTTCTCCCTCCTGAAGGCGACCTGGGGTCGGCCAGGAATTGATCGGTGAGATAATTCTACGAGTACCTGGCAAACGCAGTCGTGGCGGGACGCCCGATATAGCCACGAATCTCTCGACGCCGCTCACGCCCGAGCGTGATCGGGCACATCCCCCAGCACGATGGGGCATGAGAACACGGTTCTGCCTAGGGTCCCGAGCGCGGGTTCCTCCCCCCGGGATCCGCATGTGCAGGAGGTTGGTGTGTTCACCGGCATCGTCGAAGAACTCGGTCGGATCGAACGCTTCGATGGTGGCCGTCTCGCCATCCGAGCCTCGCGGGTGCTCGAGGACGTGACGATCGGTGACTCGATCGCCGTGAACGGATGTTGCCTCACGGTCGTGGCTCATGATGATGAGGTCTGGGAGGCCGATCTGTCACCCGAAACCGTGCGTCGTACTGCCTTCGTGGGTCTGGGTCCTGGAGATCCCGTGAATCTCGAGCGCGCTGTTCGGGCCGACCAGCGCATGGGAGGCCACCTCGTTCAAGGCCATGTCGACGCTGTGGGCGAGATCGTGGCTGAGGTTCCCGATCTCCGCGTCCGGATTCCCGAGACCCTCGAGCGCTATCTCGTGGAGAAGGGTTCGGTGACCGTCGACGGGGTGAGTCTCACCATCGTCGACGTCACCGATGCCACATTCTCGGTCGCGGTGATCCCTCACACTGCGGAGGTGACCAACCTCGGAACGCGTCGAGTCGGAGACCGCGTGAATCTCGAAGTCGATGTCATCGCCAAGTACGTCGAACGCCTCGTCACCCCGTACCGCTCCGGGGTCGACCAACTCTCGGGAGCATGATGAACACCGACACCACCCCCGTGCGACTCGATCCCGTCGAGGATGCGATCGCTGCGATCGCCCGAGGTGAGATCGTCGTCGTCGCGGATGACGAGGATCGTGAGAACGAAGGCGATCTGATCATGGCGGCCGACGCTGCCACCCCCGAGGCGATCACCTTCTTCGTGCGCCACACCTCGGGTGTCATCTGCGTGGCGTTGACCCCCGAACGTTGCAACGATCTGCGTCTCCCACTCATGGTCCCCCCGATCGCTAACAACGAAGCTCAGGGAACGGCGTTCACCGTGACCGTGGACTTGCGCGAGGGCACCACGACGGGCATCTCCGCCGCGGATCGCAGTGCGACCTTGCGAGCTCTCGCCGATGACGACGTCACCGCCGAAGCCTTCAACCGACCTGGTCACATCTTTCCGCTCCAGGCCCGACCAGGCGGGGTGCTCAAGCGAGCGGGCCACACCGAAGCGGCGTTGGATCTGGCTCGTCTCGCCGGACGGGCACCTGCGGGGGTGTTGTGCGAACTGGCATGCGAGGACGGATCGATGATGCGCGGTCCGGAGTTGCGCGAGTTCGCCGATCGCCACGGTCTGGTCTTCATCTCGATCGCCGATCTGATCCGCTACCGCCGCCGCAGCGAGAAGCTCGTCGAACGATCCGGCGAGGCACGGCTCCCCACCGAGTTCGGTGACTTCCGCTGCATCGCCTACGACAGCGCCGTGGACGGCCAGACCCACCTGGCCTTCGTCAAAGGCGAGGTTCATGAGGGTGACGAACCCGTCCTGGTTCGAGTCCACAGCGAATGCCTCACCGGTGACGTGTTCTCGAGCGTCAAGTGTGACTGTGGACCTCAACTGCGTGAAGCCATGCGGCGTATCGACGCCGCCGGCCGGGGCGTCGTGGTCTACCTGCGCGGGCATGAAGGTCGTGGAATCGGAATCAGCCACAAACTGCGGGCCTACGAGCTTCAAGATGCCGGCTATGACACCGTGGACGCCAATGTCGAGCTCGGGTTACCGGTGGACAACCGTGAATACGGGGTGGGCGCGCAGATCCTCGCGGATCTCGGCGTCCGCCGCCTGCGACTTCTGACCAACAACCCCGCCAAGTACGGCGGACTCGAGGGGTTCGGTCTGGTGATCGAGGGTCGCGAACCTCTTCATGTGCCCGTCCATCCCGAGGCCGTTGCCTATCTCGCCACCAAGCGCGACCGGCTCGGACACCTTCTTCCGAACGATGTTCCGGTCCGTGATGCCCGCCTGGGAGCGACCCGACCGGCATGAGTACCAACCTCACCGCGCGGCCCGGACCCGCTCTCGATGGCAGCCGAGCGAACATCGCCCTTGTGTGTGCCCGGTTCAACGACGTGATCGTCGATCGCCTCGAATCGGGAGCCCGCACTGCGCTGATCGATCACGGCGTACTCGACTCCGATATCGAGACGATCTGGGTTCCGGGAGCCTTGGAGATTCCTTCGGCGGCGTCCTGGGCGGTGAGCGCAGGTCGTTTCGACGCCGTGGTCGCACTCGGAACGATCATCCGAGGCGACACGTACCACTTCGAGATCGTGGCGGATCAGAGCGCGGCCGGTCTGATGCGGCTCGCTCTCGACACGGGTGCGGTCATCACGAACGCGATTCTCACCGTCGAAACCGTCGAACAAGCAATGGTTCGCGCCGGTGAGGGCGGGCCGAACAAAGGGGCCGAAGCAGCCCTGGGCGCGCTCGAGATGATCGCCGTCGCCCGAACTCTGACCCCGTCGAACGTGCCGCGCTGA